>JAFQJH010000020.1 GCA_017415025.1 Clostridia bacterium | reverse complement strand
TTTTTTCTGAGCATCCTTCACCAAACCAACAACGCCGTATTCGGTCTCGAAAGGTTCTTTTTCAATGAACTCATACGGCGCATTTGCAAATCCTACACGAATAAAGATTGCTACTGCTATCGTGATAATCGGGAACATAGCTACAAGACCGATTCCGCAAGCCACATCCTCTGACCATCCCAGGGACGGAATTTCACTTGCAACACCGAGCAATAGCAACGGGAAAATCGAAACAATACACAGCATAGTCGCTATGGCTATTCGCTTTGATGCTTTTTCTCGCAGCTCCAAATATTCATTCGCTTCTGCTAACGAGATTTTCCTTACTCCGGGATCCGAAACACCATCTGTATAATCCTCGTTCTCAATTTCATCCTTGAGCAAATAATCGGTTGTAACTCCGAACAGCTCACCGAGTTTCAAAATCTTCTCTAAATCTGGAATCGTCTGTGCGCCCTCCCATTTTGATACAGCCTGACGGGACACGTTCATTTTTTCGGCCAGTTCTTCCTGCGACCAGCCATTCTTTTTTCTAAGTCTGATGATCTTATCAGCTAAAATCATATTTCTATACCTCCACTTGGAAACTTCGGTAGGCTTTCTACCTTCCACTATGCCAAGTATAGCTTTTTTGCCGGTTACACTCCACCAAACGACGGCTTGAAATTCGTCAACCGGCGGTTGCTAAGTGCTTTACATCGGGTATTATAGCATAAAATTGCAACTTTTTCTACCTACAGTAAAGGCGCCGCATTTCTGCGACGCCTTTGAATTATTCTATATTGTTTTCAAACCATTCAGAGATTTCAGGTGACATTTGATAGTAAGACAATGTTTTTGTTATTTTAATCCACCCATAAAAAGGGTAATATTGTATAGCAAATCGCAAGCCTTCTTTTGTTTCAATAACAATATCTTTTCTATCGTCTGCTTCAAGAGCATATACCTCAGAGCCTATATCTCCGCCACCTTCATCTTCCGCTTTTTTCAAGTCTTCAGCAAATACTATTTCATGATACTCGTCAAAGCTAAAAGCTATTAGTTTTGAAATCTCCGTATAAAAATCAGAAATAGCGGCGGTATCTGTAATTGCCTTGCCATTTGCCGTCCAATAATTATCCGTTTTGACCGGAGTTATGCTAACAATATCAGTTGCTTCATCAATTCCATATACCTCAAAAGCAGTTTGAATTGGTAGTGATTCATTGTTTTTTACTAAATAGTTGCAAAACCATGCATAGTAATAGTTGTCGCCATCTTTCAGAATCCTAACGGCTTTGTACGGTGCAGGTGCATATTCAAGAAGTTCCATATTGGTTTTTTCATTTGAAACAATATAATTGCTTCGTTCAGCTTCAGGCACTGACTTTTGCAGATACGCAATATGATTTCCTATAACACTTTCCGTAATCTCTTTTTCTAATCCGAACTTCTTGATAGACTTTGAATCTTCGATAACTTCTAAATAGGAATCATCATATTCGATCATTACAATTGCATCGACAATATCTTTTTGATCCGGAGATATAAACAAATCCTTTGCAAAAGGGAAACCTATTGCGAGAACAAGAACAAAACACGCTGCTACCGCCACCCACTTGTGCCATATTTTTTTAGGCGTGCTTTTTGCTGCACCTGTGTATTCGGTAGCTTCGTCTATATACTTAGAATTGATATTCTCAATCGTTTCGGAAATCTTTTTCCTTTTCATAGAGATACTCCCTCCTTAATAAGATGTTTCTTCAGCTTTTCTCTTGTACGGGAAAGCCGAACCGAAATGTTATGGTTGCTCGTATGAAGGAGCTTGGCAAGATCATCAATAGAGTCCGAATGCCAATAACGGCGAACAAACATAATTCTGTTTTCCCGATCGAGCGTTTCGAGAAACTTATCAATGATTCGTGCGGTTTCAACCGCATTGAACTCATCTTCCACCGACACAGAGGAAGGGAAACAGTTTTCAAGTTCATCTAATGCCACATCATAGATACTGTTTCTCTTTGCCGCCGTATTTGTGTGATACTTCTTAATAGCAAGATTACGAACTATTCTGCAAACATAGCTTAATAACGGATTCGGATTTTGAGGCGGTATTGTATTCCACGTTCCAAGATAAGCGTCGTTCACACATTCCTCGGTATCTTGTGTATTGTTAAGTATATTAAAAGCAACCTTTGAGCAAACTGAGCCATATTTTTTCGATAGTTCAATGATTGCCTGCTCTGAGCGCTCAAAGAACAATTCAATTATTTTCCTATCGTCCAAACTGCTCACCATCCTTTCTGCCTCACCTATATACTACGGTTTTGGCAGGAAATATCTCATACTATCTCAAAAATTATACCACATTTTTTATTTTTTCATATATCTCATATTTCTTTGCAGAAAAACACGGGGGCTCTCCGTGTTTATTTTATGAAAGGACAAGCCAAGAGTGTTGTCCTCTTATGCACCTTGAAAACTGAATAGCCGCCGTCGGGAGTTATACAGGATTTGCGGATAGTATGCCATAATGATAACTTCGGAGCGTGCCCACAAATGAAATGCTGCATAGCGGCAACCTGCAATACGCGGTTGAAATGAGCGCAGGAAATGGCTCGACGGTTAGGTGTCTTTTTATCGAAACTAATAACAATTTTATATAAAGTGGCAGTCCGGCTACGAGATCTTATGCGAGAAGTAGTATAATGATAATATCGCAAGGGTACACCGTTGCTGTTGGCTGTCAGAAAGGAGGGTATTATGGCGGAACACAAGACAGCCATACCTGCAAACAAACGATTTTTAACAGCAACGGATGTCGCTGAACTGCTGGATGTATCTCGCAGCACGGCATACCGTATCATTAAACGGCTCAATGATGAATTGAACAAAGCCGGTAAATTAACGGTGGCGGGCAAAGTATCCGCCAAATACTTCTACGAGAATACATACCTGTAACTGATAAGTGAAACCGTATCCGGGCGATGATAAATTGATAGATCGGAGGTGAAATCATTGCCGACCTACAAAGACGAAAAGACAGGGTTATGGTACTGCAAATTTGTTTACACAGATTGGATGGGCCAAAAAAAGCAGAAAAAGAAGAAGGGCTTTCGTCTGCAGAAAGAAGCAAAGCAGTATGAATTAGACTTTCTCAGCAAGAACTCAAAATCTTGTGACTTGCGTTTCTGCGACTTAGTTGAGATTTATATGGATGACTGCAAAGCCAGACTGAAACCGACTACCTACAAAGGCAAGCAAGATGTTTTGGAAAAGCATATCATCCCATATTTCAAGAACTTCAGAATCAATGAGATTCAGGCTATGACGGTGCGCCGTTGGCAAACGGAACTGATCACCAGCCCCAAGAAGTACAAGCCCACCTATTTAAGAACACTGAACAGTCAACTGTCAGCAATCTTTAACTTTGCAGTAAAATACTACGGGTTGCCATATAACCCCGTACAAAGGAGTGGTCCTATGGGAAAGAAAAGATCCGGCTTGGAGCAATACTGGAAACCGGAAGAATTTAAACTTTTCATCGAAGCAGTAGGCGATAAACTGATGTCAAAGGTTATCTTCAACCTGCTTTACTGGTCCGGTATGCGTTCCGGTGAACTGCTTGCTTTGACTCTGAACGATTTCGACTTTGAGGCACGGACGGTTTCAATCAACAAGAACTTTGCACGTGTGGACGGTGAGGATCTGTTCCTCGAACCGAAAACACCGAAGAGCAACCGCAAAATCACCTTGCCGCAGTTTGTCTGCGATATGGTGAAGGATTACGCCGACAAGCTGTACGGTTATGATCCGTCAGACAGATTATTTGAGATTACAAAGCATTACTTAAAAAGTGAAATGGAGAGAGGCTGTAAAAAGACAGGTATACCACTCATAAGAGTGCATGATATTCGTCACAGCCACGCCAGTTTACTTGTGTCCCTTGGGTACCAGCCGCAGATCATTAGTGAGCGGCTCGGGCACGAAAGTCCAACGACAACGATGGAGATTTATTCCCATCTGTATCCCAACTCACACAACGAAGTTGCGGACCGTTTGGAGGCTTTCGGATAAGGTTTCTTGTGTACCCGCCGTGTACCTTTCGTGTACCCGGACAAAAAAAGAAACCCGAAAACCCTTGTAAAATAAGGGTTTTCGGGGTAGTGACTACTATTCCCA
>JAFQJH010000019.1 GCA_017415025.1 Clostridia bacterium | reverse complement strand
GAGGCTTTAATGTTTGCTGTTTTCTAGCCCTCCTTGAGTAAAGGAGGGTGGCACGGCGTAAGCCGTGACGGGAGGATTGTTTTTTAACAATCCCTCAGTCTTTTGCTTCGCAAAATCCAGCTCCCTTTACACAAGGGAGCCGGCTCTGTCCGAGCTAAATCTGACTTTAAAACGTCCCGACAAATTAAAATTTGTTTATTCTTTGCAACAATTCATTCAGATTGTGTATTATCGGATATTTGCTGTCGGTTTTCGCGCCTGTTCTGTCCATTAAAACACAATTAAATCCGACCTTTGACGCGTTGTCGAGGTTTGACTCTGAATCGTCAATAAAAACCGTTTCTTCGGGTAAAATATTGAGTTCGTTTACCGCGATTTCAAAAAGCTTTGTTCCGCTTTTTTGCTCGTTATAGTCGCAGGATAAAATTATTCCGTCAAGATACGGGTCGATTTTATAGTTTTTCAGCACCCGTCTTAACGACGGCCACGTGTCTGACAAAACAGATATATTATATTGTTTTCTGAACAGTTCAAAACAAGGTAAAGCATCATCATAAATCACAACCTTGCTGTCGTTAAGCGTTACATCCTGTGCCAGCTTCAAAGCAAGACTGCCGTCTTTATCCTTTATTCCAATTTCGTTCAAGGCTCTTTTGTAAAACTCGGTAAATTGCTCAATCTCTTCTTCCTCCGTGTGCAGGAGATGAATTGCATCAAGATATTTACACGAATTTCTGAGCGCGGCAGGACTTTTAGCCGAGTGAGTTAATTTAAAATTTTTTAAAGCTCCGAGTATGTTTTTAGTTTCAGGCGTGATAAACCAATTTCCTGTCGCAGGGTAAGCTAAAACTCTGCCAAAATCAAAAATCAGATTTTTAATCATTGATTTATCACCACGCTTTATTTTTTCTTCTTAGGATGCCTGTTTTGCTTTCTGAGCTTCTTTTGTTCGCGTTTCTTTTTGAAATTTCTGATATCACCCGCAAGAGTGTAATCATTTATTTCTGTCTGTGTATACTTTTCTATCAGCTCTTTTGCACGGCGGTTGTATGAGACCTCAACTTCAAGAAAACCCAAAATTTTCGGTCCTGTTCCGCTTCCGCTGAATTCAAATTTTTTACCATAGTAAAGCATATTGCGCGGAGAAAGATTATATGCAATACAAATGTGCCAGATATTATGCCAGCGGTACTCCATTTTAATACAGAATAGGTAATAAACACACATACCCGTGTCATCCATAACATAATGTGTGGGCGTAACAACGCAATCAAGCAATGCGATTACCCCTAACGCATACAAAAGATAAAAGTGCCCCACAGCATAGCTGATAAAACCGGCGACTGTAAAAGAGGTAAGACTGACTGCAAGCCACAGATACCAGCATTTGTTTATAAACTTATGCTTTTCATTTTCTCTTTTCATTTTTTATTCTCTATTTTCTTTCAATTTTCTTTGTTGCTCGGCGTTTAGCTCTTTTCAGTTCTCTTTCTGCATTGTATACATCATCCACAGAAAATTTTCTATCGCACTTTTCACAACTAAACTCTGTCCAAATAAGCTTTACATCGCCGTACATATAAACTTCTCCGGATGAAAAATCCCAATCCTTTGCTTCTTCGGATTCAGAATTAACAATCTTGGAAACCTTGATTTTCTTTAATTCTCCACCACAGATCGGGCAACAGTGATTTCCCCGTTTCATAAATATAGGCCGTTTATAAATTCTTTGTATATGTTGATATTTCATTTTTCTCACTTTTTCTTCTTTACCTTATCCCAATATTCCTTATACGCCTGCTCGGTTTTGTTGTCACCGGGGGTATAATACTTTGCGTTTTTGATAGCATCGGGCAGATATTGCTGCTGTACCCAATGGTTCTCGTAATCGTGGGGATAGATATAGAACTGACCCTTGTTTTTGTTGTCCTCGCCGTCATAGTGCATATTCTGAAGCTGACGGGGAATCGGGCCGCTTCTTCCCTTTCGGATATCTGCAAGTGCAGCATCTATCGCCGCCTCGCCCGAATTGGATTTCGGAGCATTGCAGACCATTATAACCGCATCCGCGAGGGGGATTCTTGCCTCAGGCAAGCCGACCATCATTGCGATATCAACCGCGGATTTGACAATCGGCATTATCATCGGATAAGCAAGTCCTACGTCCTCCGCCGCACAGACCACAAGCCGTCTGCACGCTGACGGCAGGTCGCCTGCATCAAGAAGCCTTGCAAGGTAATGCAGAGCCGCATCGGGATCAGAGCCTCGCATCGATTTCTGATAAGCCGAGACAATGTCGTAGTGCTCGTCGCCGTCACGGTCATATTTCATCGCACTTTTCTGTGTGAGCGATTTTGCGGTTTCAAGCGTGATGTTGAGCATACCTTCCGAATCGGGCTTTGTTGAAAGCACGCAAAGCTCAACCGAGTTCATCGCCTTTCGCACGTCTCCGCCGCAGGCTGTTGAAATGTGCTTTACAACCTCATTATCAACGCTTATTTTTCTGCCGTCTTTTTCAAGGAAGTCGAACGCGCGCCTGACAGCAGGAACAATCTCCTCGGGTGTTACGGGCTTGAATTCGAAAACCGTCGAACGGCTGAGAATTGCGTTATATACATAAAAATACGGATTTTCCGTTGTCGATGCAATCAGCGTTATCGAGCCGACCTCGATGTATTCGAGGAGCACCTGCTGTTGCTTTTTGTTGAAATACTGAATCTCGTCGAGATACAGGAGAATTCCGTTCTGCGCCTCAAAGGTGTCGAGCTGTGCCACAATCGCCTTGATATCTGCCGTGCCTGCGGTCGTGCCGTTGAGCTTACAAAGCTTGCGGTTGGTCGCCTTTGCAATGATTGATGCAACCGTAGTTTTGCCCACACCCGACGGGCCGTAGAAAATCATATTCGGCAGATTTCCCGATTCAATTATATTACGAAGCGGCATATTTTCGCCGATTAAGTGCTTCTGACCGACAACATCGTCAATCGTCTGCGGTCTGATAAGCTGTGCCAGCGGTGTTGACAAAAAAACCGCTCCCTTCTGTTTGGATTTATCCATAAAATTATATAATATTCCGCCCTGCATTTCAAGGATTTTCGGCAAAAAAAGAACTGCCCTGCAAAGCAAGGCAGTTAAATTATCCGAACTTATGAAATACCGATAAGTGAGCCGATGAAGCGGATGAATGTGAGGAGTACACTCTTGAGAAGATTGAGAATCTGGTCGAAAGAAAATCCGCCGTCAGCATTGCCGTCGTCACCGCCGATATCGTCTTCAGCCTCGCACTCGAAAAGGCAGGAGAAAGAAAGCTCCTTACCGTCCTCTGTGAGGTCAAAGATCTGTGCCTCGTAGCCGTTTACGGAAACGATGAGATTTTCCTGAACATCGAAAACGAAGCCGTCAGCCGCTTCAACCGTAATGCAAACAACGTATGAATCGCCTGCTGCGAAGGGCTCTTCGGTAATAACATCCTCAGGATCTGTTGAAAAATAGATATTCTCTGTTTCAAAACCGACCCACTGAAGAAAATCAACGGAATAGTCAACGCTTTCAAACTCGTAATCGCCGACAGCGTATTCGCCTGCAACAGGTGCGGCAACGGTAATATCAACGATTGAGATGATTTCATTTTCGATTACGTCTGTCTCTTCCTCAGCGAAAACTGAAGCTGAGAAAACGCCGAGTGCCATAATCAAAGAAAGTGTAATTGCAAGAAGCTTTTTGATTGATTTCATTTTACGTATCCTCCGATATTTATTGTATGGTAAAATTATAACCGCTGACAGCTCAAAAGTCAAGCGACATACTTGCCTTTATTTCGCCATTATGCTAAAATCAAAGCCGAGGTGGTTAAAAAATGAAATACATTCCTTTAGTTAATATAAAGCAGGGCACAAAGTCTGTTCACCGTTATTCAAACGGCAACACTCTGCCCCTTGTTCAGCTTCCGTTTGCAATGTGCGGTTTTTCTGCGCAGACCAAATATGAGGGCGGCTGGTACTATTATCCCGACCACAGATTCCTTGAGGGTATCCGTCTGACGCATCAGCCGAGCCCTTGGATTAACGATTACGGCACCTTCCTTTTCACCCCGCAGACAGACAGAATTTACGATAAATTTGACCGCGCGTGGTCAGGCTACCGTCCCGAGGATGCTGTTATGCGCCCCGATTATATGAAGGTGCGCTTCCTGCGCTCGCAGACAGATTTTGAGCTGACTCCCTGTGTCCGCGGATGTAAAATCCGCCTGACCTTCCCCGAAAACAGGCAGGGATATCTTACACTTTTCCCGATTAAGGGCGATTACGGCTACGAAATCGACTACGAAAACAACTGTGTCAGAGCGTGGACAAACGGCAAAAGCGGCGGAACGGCCGTTGATTTCAAGACTTATCTTATTATAAATTTTGACAGCGCTATTGACAAAGCAAATTCAAGATACGGCGAAAACAACTGCGTGCATATTGCTTTTAATGACAGCGTTGTTACCGCCGACGTTTCAAGCTCCTACATAAGCTATGAGCAGGCTTGGGAAAATATGAAGCAGGACAGCCTCGGCAAAACCTTTGAAGAGGTTCAGGAAAAATCCGAAAAGCTGTGGGAGGAGTATCTCTCCCGAATTGAAATTGAAAACGACGACGAAAGACAGCTTAAAACCTTCTATTCGTGTATGTACAGAACGGGACTTTTCCCGCATAAGGCTTACGAAATTGACAAGGACGGCAACAAAATCCACTATGCTCCTTGCGACGGAAAGGTGCACGGCGGTGTGCGCTACACCGATAACGGCTTCTGGGATACCTACCGTTCGGAATTTCCGCTTCTTGCATTAATCGGCAGAGAGGAATATGCCGAGATGCTCGAGGGCTTCATCATTGACTACACCGAGGGCGGATGGCTTCCGCGTTGGCCGTCGATCGGTGAAAGAGGCTGTATGCCTTCAACCCTCCTTGATGCAGTTATCGCGGATGCGGCGGTTAAGGGAATTATCGGCGGTGAGCTTCTTGAGGAGGCACTCCGCGGTATGCTTCACCACGCAAACAATGATTCTGACGATGAGGATTACGGCAGAGAGGGCGCAAGCTATTATTGCAAGCTCGGCTACGTTCCGAAAGATCTTTTCGGAAACAACGTCAACCTCACGCTTGATTCGGCTTACGGTGATTTCTGCATTGCGCAGGTTGCGAAAGTTCTCGGTCACGATGAGCTGATTGACGAATATATGGCACGCTCGAAGAACTACGAAAAGCTCTTTGACAAGGAAACGGGCTTTATGCGAGGAAGAAAGCTCGACGGCTCGTTTGAGGACGGCTTTGACCCGCTCGATTGGGGCGGAGATTACACCGAGGGCAGTGCGTGGCAGAATTCCTTTGCCGTACCTCACGACTTTGAGGGTCTTGCAGAGCTTTACGGCGGCAAGGATAAGCTTATAGCAAAGCTTGACGAGCTGTTCAGCACAAAACCCGACTATAACATCGGCGGCTACGGCTGTGAAATTCACGAAATGACGGAAATGGCGGCAGTTGACTTCGGTCAGTGTGCAATTTCCAACCAGCCAAGCTTCCATTTGCCTTATATTTATTATGTTCTCGGCGAAAAGGAAAAGACAGAATATTGGGTAGAAAAGCTTTGCCGTGAGGCATTCAGCTTTGAGGATGACGGCTTCCCGGGAGACGAGGACAACGGTGCAACCGCATCGTGGTACATTCTCGGCACACTCGGCATTTACGACATCTGCCCCGGTAAAAACGAATACATAAAAATAAAGAAGCTTGTTAAGAGCGCGAAGATACTTGGTAAGGAAGTATGATAATGTCAAACTTTTTCTTTAAAATACTAACGCTTCTTCTGACGGTAATCGGTTTTATTTTCCCGAATATCAATAACGTTGATTATGCAAAGTTGCCGATTACATTCGAAATTGAAAGCATTGATGATATCTATGTCCCCGAGGACAAAAACAGCACTAATGTGCAGGAATATCCGACGATTATTCGGCTTTGTCATCAGGAAAACGAATCCGATAACGGCACGCTCCTTGTAACATTCGAAAAATGGGCGGATACCTACCCTGTATACGGAAGCTCTGACGACGGCGAAACCTGGAATCATCTGTGCACGGTCAGGGATAACCTCAATGAGGGCTATTGGAACGAATGGATGCCGTTTTTGTATGAGCTGCCCGCGGATATCGGCGAGTTCAAAAAAGGTACGGTAATTCTTGCCGCAACGTCCGTTTACGGTGAGGGCGTTACAGACAGCACGATTACGCTTTATTCAAGCAACGACCTCGGACACAGCTTCACCGCCTTTTGCAATGTTGACAAGGCAGGAGGAATAGAGTGGGGCGTCTGGGAGCCGTATCTTATCTATGAGGAAGAAACAGGAAGACTATTCTGCTTCTATTCCGACGATTCTGACCCCGAGCATTCGCAGAAGCTCGTTTACAAATACACAACTGACCTTGTGAACTGGAGCGAAAAGAAAGAATGCGTTGCCTGTGATGATCCCGAGCTTCGTCCCGGAATGCCGTCCGTTGTTAAAATGGGGAACGGTGAATACATTATGGTTTACGAAATGGTCGGATTTGACCACAACCCGATTTATTATAAAAAGACAAAAAATCTCGACGATTGGGGCGACGTTTCGGACTACGGAAAAATCGTCCGTGCCGCAGGCAAGACCTTCGGCTCTTCGCCCTATGTTGCGTGGACACCCGTGGGTGGCAAGTGCGGAACGCTGATTGTTGTCGGCAAACATCCAGTAAGAGGCAACAGCGACACAGGAACAGATATGTTTCTTAGCTTCAATTACGGAAAGAGCTTCGTGCCCGTGGATAACCCTATTCCGTACAGCCTTGATCCCTACGAAAGATGCAGCTACAGCCCGTCACTCTTCTTTGACCCCGACGGCACAACGCTCTATTACGTCAACAATCCGCCGTTCGGTGAGGCAGGATATAAAATCACATTGGCAAAAATTAAAATTGCAGAATAAAATGGTACTACCCGAAGACTTTTCTTCGGGTAGTGTTTTTATTCAACGTTTTCCTGCGTTGTCTCGCTCAGGAGATTGAGTACCTTTATCGGGTCGGCGGCTTTGCCGTCAACCTCTGTTTCAATGTGCAGATGCACTCCGTCCTTTTCTTCAACGGGAATTGCCGTCAGCGTTCCGATGACCTGACCCTGCTCAATGTCGGCATCCTTTTTAACGCTCGCTTTAACACCGCTGTATTTCATCTTAAGTCCGTTGCCGTGCTGAATCGTAACGGTATCGCCCCACAGCTCATCGTTTGCAACCTCAAGCACCTTACCGTCCTGTGCGGCAATAACCTTATCGCCGAGTTTACCCTCAAGGTCAATTCCGTCATGCGTGCGCCAATCGTTCATCGTTGCGGAATACACCATATCGCCGTCGCTGTAGTCCTTCATCACCTTGCTGTTGAGAGGGAGAATATAATACCCCGAAAACGGTCGGTTCAGGTCATTATAGGTGGATTTTGTCTCATCCCTGTCGTCCGGGACGTTGGTAACGTTTGCATTCGCCTGCGGTGATGTCGGCTTTTCCGTCACTTCGGGAATACTGAATATAGTCGCAGGCTCATCGCTGTACGGCAAAATGTTCTTTACCTTCGAAACGTTATAAATCGCAACCGAAACGCCGACAATCGCGAGCACAAGCGATGCCAGCACACCGTAAAACGCCCTTGTCTGAATCCATTTTAATTTATCCTTACCTGATGAATTTTTCATTAAACTACACCTCACTGTTTCGTCAGGTATAGTTTTGGCGGATACAGTTGTTTTATTCATTTTTATTAAAAGAAAAAGAAGCCGATTGCTCGACTTCTTTTTCCAATAATTGAGGGGTTTATTGAGGAGGGGTATGTACTTCGGGGAGTTGCGGCTCTCCCGTTGGGTACAGTCAGATAATAACCCATAAATATTAACCCGATATGAACATTTTGTTATGGTTCGGTATATATTCTGTGAATTCTCAAACGCGAAAAATAAAAAAAATTGCACTTTTTTACATTAAAGTGTTGAAATGATTTTTTCTTTGTTGTAGAATTGGTTTGTATGAATTTTTTCTCGCAGGAGGTAATAATATGAAACTTGCAGTTCAGCTTTACACATTAAGAGACGACTACAAGAACGGTGAGGAATTTTTGAAAATCCTCGAAAAGGTTAAAGAAATCGGCTTTGACGGCGTTGAGTTCGCAGGCTTCGGCGGATGCGAGCCCGAGGTTATCAAGGCAAAGCTCGACGAGCTCGGACTTACCGCTGTCGGATGTCATATGGGTGTTGAAAACTTCTCCCCCGAAAATATTGCAGAGACAATCCGCATCGCAAAGGTGCTCGGTATGAAATACGTCGGCACAGGCGGCGCTGCGCACAGCACAAGGGAAGAGGTTGACGAGCTTGTAAAAATCTTCTCGTACGCTAACGAAATCGGCGAGAAGGAAGGCATCAAGTTCTATTATCACAACCATACGGAAGAGTTCGAAATCGACTTTGACGGCAGACTTTGTATGGATTGCATCGCTGACGGCGCATACCTTGAGCTCGATACATATTGGAGCTACTGCGGCGGCGCTGACAACTATACGTACATCAAGGACAACACAGACAAAATTATCCTTCTTCATATCAAGGACGGTATCAACCGCAAGCCGACAGCACTCGGCGAGGGTGACAATGACCTTCTCTCAGTTTTCAAGGCTGCAAAAGAGGTTGGTATGGAGTGGCTTATTCTTGAAAATGATGAGCCCGTACCCACAGGTGTTGAAGACATAACACGCAGTATGAAATATTTTAAAGAAAATTTATAAGGAGAACTGACAATGAAACTTGGCGTTTTTACCTGCTTACTTCAAAATTTACCTCTTGATGAGGCTCTTAAATATTTCAAATCACTCGGCATTGAAATGGTAGAAATCGGTTGCGGCGGTTTCCCCGGAAACTCTCACGCAAATCCCGAAATTCTCCTTAACGACGAGGCAAAGTTCAACGAATTTAAAGAAACAATTGCAAAGTACGGTCTTGAAATCAGCGCACTGAGCTGTCACGGCAACCCCGTTCACCCGAACAAGGAAATTGCCGCTGAATATGACAAGACAATCCGCAACACAATTCTTCTTGCGGAAAAGCTCGGTCTTCATCAGATTAATACATTTTCGGGCTGTCCCGGCGACCACGAGGGCGCAAAATACCCGAACTGGGTTACCTGCCCGTGGCCCGATGATTTCAGCACCATTCTCGAGTGGCAGTGGAACGAGGTGCTTATCCCCTATTGGAAAGACCTTGTTGAATTTGCAAAGGCTCACGGCGTGAACAAGATTGCTCTTGAACTTCATCCCGGCTTCTGCGTTTACAATACAGAAAGCCTTCTTCGCCTCCGTGAGGCAGTCGGCCCCGAAATCGGTGCTAACTTCGACCCGAGCCACCTTATCTGGCAGGGTATGGATCCCGTTGCCTGCATCCGCAAGCTCGGCGATGCAATCTTCCATTTCCACGCGAAGGACACAAAGATTGACAAGTACAATACAGCGGTCAACGGCGTTCTTGACACCAAGCCGTACAGCGACGAAATCAACCGTTCGTGGATTTTCCGCAGCGTAGGCTACGGCAACGACGAGGTTTATTGGAAGGATATTATCAGCAACCTCCGTCTTATCGGCTATGACTACGCAATCAGCATTGAGCACGAGGACAGCCTTATGAGCCAGAACGAGGGTCTGACAAAGGCAGTCAATACACTTAAAAACGTTCTTATCACAGAAGGCACTGCAGAAATGTGGTGGGCATAAGGCAAAGCTAAAACTTTGCAATGAAATCTGCGATGTTGTTTTGAATTTGTTTCCCAATGAAAAGAGGCTTTTATAAATGGTTAATGGCAAAATAGGTACTGCCGTCATCGGTTACGGCGGAATGGGTAAATGGCACACTGAAAAAATGATGCGCGATATGGGCGAGCGAATGAAGCTTGTCGGAATTTATGACATCAAGCCCGAAAGATGTGAGCTTGCAAAAGAAAACGGTGTTCACGTCTTTGCTTCACGCGAGGAATTGCTGGCAGACGAAAGAATCGACTTGGTAGTTGTTGCAACTCCGAATGATCTGCACCGCGAAATCGCGATTCAGGCAATGGAAGCGGGCAAGTGCGTTATGAGCGAGAAGCCCGTTACGATGTCGAGCGAAATGCTCGAGGAAATGATTGCTGCAAGCGAGCGCACAGGCAAGCTTTTCACCGTTCATCAGAACAGACGCTTTGACCCTGATTACCTTATAATCAAAAAGATTTACGAGGATAACACGCTCGGCAAGCTCTTCAACATTGAATCCCGTGTCTGCGGTTCAAGAGGTATCCCGGGCGATTGGAGACAGAAGAAGGCACAGGGCGGCGGTATGATTCTCGACTGGGGTATACATACTCTCGACCAGATTCTTATGCTCTTCGATGACAAGAAGCTTGTCTCGGTTTATAATCAGATTACAAACATCACAAACGACGAGGTTGACGACGGCTTCAGCTGTGAGCTCCGCTATGAGGGCAATCTTACCGTTCATCTTTACGTCGGCACAAGCAACTTCATCGACCTTCCGCGCTGGTATATGCAGGGAGAAAACGGAACTGCTGTTATTACCGATTGGGACAACAACGGTGAAATCGTAATGGTCGAGGATTGGGAAAACAAGGATGCAGTTCCCATTCAGGCAGGTGTCGGACTTACAAAGACAATGGCACCGAGAACTGACGACACAATCAAGAAATTCCCCCTCCCCTATGTCGAAAAGGTTTCCTTCAGCGATGAAAGCCGACTTTACAATAACCTCTGCGATGCAATCGAAGGCAAGGCTGAGCAGTTCGTTACTCACGACCAGCAAAGACGCCTCATAAAGGTTGTCGAAGCAATGTTCGAATCCGCAGAAAAGAACGAGGTTATAAAGTTTTAAATAACAAAGCATCTGCTTGACTCTGACGAGAAAAGCAGATGCTTTTGTTTATTCTTTAATTGTTTTTTTCTTCACAAAGCAAAAGACTGCCGTGCAAACGATAATTGCAAAAGAAACAGCGGCGGCAACGGTCATACAGCCCGAGGAATAATACTTGGATGCTGTCCAGTCTATTTCAGCCGTCATTGTTGTTATCTTCAAACCCGAATCGTTAAAAACTATCCTTTCTCCGTCCGATGCCGAGTTGTAAACATACTGGAACAAGCCTTCCTGAATGGCATTTTCTTTGATAAATTCTTTCATTTCCTCTTGCGTAGAGAATTCTCTTATCTGCCATTCCTCGGTGCTTGCGGCCTTCAGCACAAGCTTTGTGTCACGCTGCTCTGTTTCAATTTTAATTTTATAAACCACAACCGAGTTTTCGTAAGGATTACTCCAAAAATAAAGCTCTGTGCCGTTTTCAATATGCTCTTTGAGCTTATAATAATCCGTCCGCGCATCAGAAAATTTATATTCCGCCGCATTAAATTCATACATTTCCTTACCGTTGTTTTCGACGTATACTATTCCGTAAGGAATCACCGCGCAAACGGCAACCGTCACCGCAACCAATCCCGCCGCCGCCTTCACCGCTCTTTTTCTCAATTTGATATAACGCGGAGTCGCGGCTTTTTCAAGCATCAGCTTTTTGCCGATCAAGCTGTGCAGAAGCATTACAACCAATACGTAAGCACCAACCGCAACGTATAAAACTATTCCAACCTCCCAAATTCCGACAAGGAACGGTATAATAGTCACAAACAGAATTAATGCGGCAAGCGAAAAGCTCGCAACCGTAAAACTGCGTATTTTCGCTCTCGTACTTTTCATCAGCTCGGCAGACATAATATCCTCTGAGGCTTCGAGCACGGGCTTAAAACTCATAAAAGCAACAAATTGTATTATAACCGACGCGCCTGCAAGCAAAACCAGCAACACTATTCCTATTACCGTTGCCCATAGCGGGATAAACAGAATCAGCGACAAAACACAAATTGCTACGGAAACAATCGACATAGTGGAAAACTTATTTTCCGCGGTTTTAAAAATATATTCTGCCTGTTTTTCGATTTTCTCGTTAGGAGGCTTTGCTTCTTCTCTTATAATTCTTTCGCCGCGCAACAGCTCATCAACCGTTACACCGTAAAGCTCGGCTATCGCGGGTAAAACCGTAATTTCAGGATATCCGTCATCACATTCCCATTTGCTGACAGTTTTATTGGATACATTTAGCCTATCCGCAACCTGCTGTTGTGTCAGTCCGTTTGCCTTGCGTAATGCCGACATAAAAGAACCCATCGTCTTTTTCTCCATTGCAATCACTCCTTTTCGCTTCTATTCTCGTATATAGAGACATCTTTTTCAACATCTCAACCGTGGATTTTGTCCACGCTTGGTGGAATTTCGTCTTTTCCTGCATTATACCATACTTGCAAAAGTATTTGAAGATAATCGAGAAAAAATGTAAACTGCCCCAAAAATCAAGTTAATACTAAGTTTTGGGGCAAGCTGACACACTCTGGATTACAAATCGCTTTTTGTTGATTTAGTTTAAGTTTATTTCTCTTTTCGCTTTACTTTTAGAGTTTAATGTGCTAAAATGTTATTAATACTTCTGACGGAGATGTTGAGATGAGTAATAAATTTAACGATGAAAACATTGACCTTCTTTTCAAGGCCGTGCTCGAATTGCGTGATTATGACGAATGTTGCAACTTTTTTGACGACCTTTGTACAGTTACGGAATTAAAATCCATTTCACAGCGAATCAGGGTTGCGAAGATGCTTCGCGACAAGTGCGTTTACAGCGAAATCGTTGAGGCAACAGGCGCAAGCACAGCAACAATCAGCCGCGTTAACCGTTCCTTGCAGTACGGCAGCGACGGCTATGAGGTTTTATTCCAGAGGATAGAAGCAAAAGATGAGTGAATATAACGCATTTGCCGAGGTCTATGACAGGCTGACGGGAAATATTGAATATTCAAAGCGTGCAGAGTTTATCCGCACGCTTCTTAATCGTCACGGAGTAAGTGACGGTGCAATAGTGCTTGACCTTGCGTGCGGCACGGGCAGTCTTACCGCCGAGCTTGCAAAGGCAGGCTATGATATGATTGGCGTTGACAACAGCCCGATGATGCTTTGCGAGGCACAGAACAAGATGTACGACAGCGGAATTAATATGCTGTTCCTGTGCCAGAGTATGCCGGAGCTTGACCTTTACGGCACAATTGATGCGGCGGTATGCACTCTTGACAGTCTCAATCACCTTGACACTCCCGAAGAAATCAGAGAAGCAATCGCCAAGGTCGGACTTTTTATGAACCACGGCGGTATATTTATTTTTGACGTGAATACAATATATAAGCACCGCGAAATTCTCGGCAACAACACCTTCGTTTATGATTGTGACGACGTTTACTGCGTATGGCAGAATCAATTGAACGATGATGACAGTGTTGAAATCAGTCTTGATATTTTCGAGCAGGAGGACGGTGCTTATTTCAGAGAAAGCGAGAGCTTCAGAGAAATCGCCTGCCAGATTGATGACTATAAAAAGTGGCTGGCACAGGCAGATTTTGAGATTATTGACATATACGATGAAATGACGTTCAATCCCCTTTGCGACACGACCGAGAGAGCGGTTTTTGTTGCAAGGTATAACGGAAAAGCGGAGGAATAATAAATGGATAAACTTGTCAGATGTATTTCAACGGACGGTACGCTTGTTATGATGGCAGCCGAAACTACGGATATGGTAGAAAGAGCACAGCAGATTCACGAGACCTCTGCGGTTACGTCTGCCGCGCTTGGTCGCTTGCTGACCGCTTCGAGCCTTATGGGCAGTATGCTCAAGGGCGACAATGATTCCGTTACGCTCCGAATGAACGGCGGCGGCCCTGCAGGCACGGTTATGGCTGTTTCCGACTGTTGGGGTAACGCACGAGGCTATGTTCAGAACCCCGTTGTTGAAATTCCGCTCAATTCCAAGGGCAAGCTCGACGTTGCGGGTGCAATCGGCACGGACGGTTCACTCGTCGTTATCAAGGACCTTAACCTTAAAGAGCCGTACGTCGGTCAGACTCCGATTATTTCGGGTGAAATCGCAGAGGACCTTACAAGCTATTACGCAATCAGCGAGCAGTTACCGTCAGTGTGTGCGCTCGGCGTGCTTGTCAATCCCGACCTTTCGATTAAGAAGGCAGGCGGATTTATCATTCAGCTTCTTCCGACAGCATTTGACGACACAATTGATGCAGTAGAAAGATGCATCACAGGAATCCCCTCCGTTACACAGATGCTCTCCGAAGGTATGACACCCGAGGACATCTGCCACAGAGTCCTTTCCGAGTTCGAGCTTGAGGTGCTCGACGAATCACACCCCGTTTATAAATGCAACTGCTCAAAGGAAAGAGTTGAAGGCGCATTGATTTCGACGGGACTCAAGACGCTTAAGGAGCTTGAGCTCGAAGAAAAGACAGAGGTCAACTGCCAATTCTGCGAAAAGAAATATGTCTTTTCGGGCAAGGATATCGGCGAACTGATAAAGAAAGCAAAAAAATAAAAAAAGTTCAATAAAACTATTGACAAACTGAAAAGTTGTTGTATAATAGTGGATGTCGCTGCGATATCAGCAACGGCAAAGAAAATGGCGATAGTCGGGAGCATAGCTCAGCTGGGAGAGCATCTGCCTTACAAGCAGAGGGTCACAGGTTCGAGCCCTGTTGTTCCCACCACACGGCCCGGTAGTTCAGTTGGTTAGAACGCTAGCCTGTCACGCTAGAGGTCGACGGTTCGAGCCCGTTCCGGGTCGCCATTTTTCTTTTTGCCTCTGTAGCTCAGTTGGTAGAGCAGAG
>JAFQJH010000028.1 GCA_017415025.1 Clostridia bacterium | reverse complement strand
TAATCGGAAGCACTTGAAAGCAAAAAGAATCCATCATCAATACGTAACTCCATTGATAGTTTCTTTCTCTCACAAACATCAACAGGTATAGCAAAGTTTTGTGATTTAGTATTCAGCACATCAAAAGTTTGATTATTTATCGCAAGTTTGCCTTCAAATTTAGGATCTATTGAAAATTTAAATGCAATAGCTTGGCTATATGGTGAATTAATCGATTTAACTTCAATTGTGATCCGATATTTGCCTTTTTCTTTTAAAGCATAACAGCGGTAATATATTTTTCCGTCTATTTCAACAAACAATTTCCCGTTAAAAGTTCTATCATTAGGCAACACTAGATTATCCTCCTATTTCAAATTCCTAGAAATACACAGAACCGTCCCCTGTGCTCGACCCTGTACTTTGGTTTTCACGCTAACCGTTAAAACACAGGGGACGGTTCTACGTGTTAAGTGTTCACGTCCCCTTCTGCTTGTTCAGATTATATCACGCTCAAATTGTACTGTCAAATCAACAATCTGCAACAACGGTATACAGCAAAACAGGGTGTCACGAAGACACCCTGTTAAAGCTTATTTATTCTTATTCTTGCTTATTGCGTGCTGGATGAGTTTTACAATTTCAACAAGCGGGATAATTGAAAGTCCGAGAAGGAATGCAATACCGTACTCTTCCCAACCGATTACTGCAAACTCAAATGCCTTTGCAAGGAACGGTACTTCGATAACAACCGTTGTGAGAATCAATGCAAGCACAGCCGAACCGAGAAGCCACTTATTCTGCTTCTTGAGTGAGAAAATGCTTCCGCGCTGTGAACGCATATTGAAGCTCTGGAAGATTTCTGCAAGGCTCATCGTAAGGAATGCCATTGTCATACCGTGTGTGCTTTCGCTGATTTCCCAGGTTCTTGTTTCAAGGAAATGACCGATGAAATACGAAGCGATTGTGAGGATTGATACAAGCACACCCTGATATGCAACGTCAACACCTACACCGCCTGCGAAGATACCTGCCTTCGGGTCACGCGGAGCCTTCTTCATAGCATCAGGCTCGCCGTGCTCCATACCGAGAGCAAGTGCCGGAAGTGAGTCTGTGATAAGGTTAATCCAGAGCATGTGAACCGGCTTGAGGATGACAAAACCGAGAAGCGTTGCAACGAATACGCTGACAACCTCTGAAAGGTTAGATGAAAGAAGGAACTGAATAGCCTTACGGATATTGGCATAAATCTTTCTGCCCTCGCCTACTGCGGCAACAATAGTTGCAAAGTTATCGTCGGCAAGAATCATATCTGCAACGTTCTTTGTAACGTCTGTACCCGTAATACCCATACCGATACCGATATCGGCCGATTTGATACTCGGAGCATCGTTAACGCCGTCACCTGTCATTGCGGTAACCTTACCTCTTGACTTCCATGCATTAACTATTCTTACCTTATGCTCGGGCTGAACACGTGCATAAACGCTGTACTTATCAATTACCTTGTCAAGCTCTTCGTCAGAAAGCTTATCAAGCTCCTGACCCATAATAGCCTGTGACGGGTCATCAAGAATACCGAGCTCGGTTGCGATAGCAACGGCTGTATCAATATGGTCACCCGTAATCATAATTGCGCGGATACCTGCGCCCTTACACTCTTCAACAGCGAGCTTAACCTCGGGACGGACGGGGTCAATCATACCTGAAAGACCGATGAAGATCATATCCTCTTCGAGAGCAGTCGGCTCAAACGAAGCAGGCTTTTCGGAATATTCTCTGTATGCACCTGCAAGAACTCGGAGAGCCTTATCAGCCATACCCTTATTCGTCTTTTTGATTTCCTCACGGAGTGCATCCGTCATAGGAACAACACCGTCAGCAGTAAGCATTGAAGTACAACGCTTGAGAATTTCGTCAGGAGCACCCTTTGTGTACTGCATAAACTTGCCGTCTTCAGCGTGAACGGTACTCATCATCTTACGCATAGAGTCGAACGGTGCTTCACCTACACGCGGACAAGTCTTTTTGAGTTCGTTTTTATTAAGATTGATTTTATATGCATAATTAACGAGAGCTGCTTCGGTAGGCTCGCCTACTGCCTCGCCTGCCTCCTCGTCGATTTCAGCATCAGTACAAAGGCACATTGCTTTTGCAAGAAGGTTATCATCGGAAGCATAGCTGTCAACAACAGTCATCTTGTTCTGTGTAAGTGTACCTGTCTTATCAGAGCAGATAATCTGTGCACAGCCGAGTGTTTCAACAGCAGTCAGCTTTCTGATAACGGCATTTCTCTTCGCCATTTTTGTAACGCCGATTGAAAGAACAATTGTAACAACGGCGGCGAGACCTTCGGGAATAGCTGCAACAGCAAGGCTGACAGCAACCATAAACGTATCAAGAAGAACGCTTGTTGAAAATTCACCGGCTTTGATAACGCCAACACCGAACATAACAACGCAGATACCGAGAACAATCCAGGTAAGGATTTTGCTCAAGCCCGCAAGCTTCTTCTGGAGCGGGGTCTGCTCCTCCTCAGCCTTTGTAAGAGCATCGGCAATCTTACCCATTTCGGTGTTCATACCCGTATCGCATACAACTGCCGTACCGCGACCGTAAACAACAGTACTGCCCATATAAACCATATTTTTACGGTCTCCGAGGGGTACTTCCTTATCACCCGAAAGAGTGTCTGCCTTTTTAACAACGGGAACAGATTCACCCGTCAGTGCGCTTTCTTCAACCTTCATCGAAGCACATTCAAGAATACGTGCATCGGCAGGAACAGCATCGCCTGCTTCAAGAAGAACAACATCACCGGGTACAAGGTCTTCACTGTGCACAACGGTCAGCTTACCGTCACGCAAGACCTTTGAATTGGCGGCTGTCATAGTTTTAAGAGCTTCAATAGCTTCTTCCGCCTTGCTTTCCTGAACAACACCGAGAACAGCATTAAGGATAACAACGAAAAGAATGATGAAAACATCCGCAAATGATTCGCCCTCATAAACAGCAGTAATACCGGAAAGAACCGCAGCAACAAGCAGTACGATAATCATCGGGTCTGCCATCTGCTTAAAGAACTTAACGATAATACTTTCCTTTTTACCCTCAGCAAGCTTGTTTTTGCCGTGCTGTGCAAGACGCTTTTCAGCCTCAGCAGCAGTCAGACCGTCTTTTGTGCTTTTAAGCTCCTGCAAAGCACTCAGACTGTCCATAGAGTAGAATTTCATTCAAAAAACTCCTTTCAAATAGTGTAATAAATCAAAAGACCGAGAAACAGTCAAACTGTAACTCAGCCGCAATAATACTCAGGCACAGCGTAACTGCACATGAGTCTCGTTTATTAAGATATGCCAGGCCGAAGCCGTGTTCTTGTTGACATATCAACACTATTGTGTAAACTACTCCCTCATGGGTGATTTTGATTAGTAGTATTTTAGCAAAAAATTGCTTTGCTGTCAAGAGGCGGAAAAACAATAGTCACAAAAACTACTGTTCTTGTGACTACTAAAAATTATACTTTCAAAGAAAGCTCATCAATCTTTTTAAGATACTTATTGACAGTAACACCGAAAGACAAATTCCAATCTGTTTCCAACAAATTAACAATTCTTTCGTATGTTGCAACAGCTTTTTGATAATCCTTCTTTATTTCGTAGATATGTGCAATGGCTTCTAACGAATCAGTATAGCGAGGTATCGGCTGAAGCTCAAAGGATTTTTCAAAACACATTACAGCTTCATCGTAAAGACAGTCATCAGCCTTAAAATCAGCTATAATTGCCCAGGAATACCAACTATCGCCGAATCTTTCCGACAAATTCTGAAGCAAGCTTTCGCATTCTTCAAGCTTGCCTTCCCTGCGCAGGAGCATCGCATCAAATACATAAATTAACTCTTCTTTTTCCGCCAATCTGATTTTTTCAATCATAGATTTTGCCTCAACAGTTCGTCCGTCGGCAATCAAAGTCGGAATAAAATATCGGTACGCTCTTAAATCATCAGGGCACACTTCTAAATGCTCATAATAGAAATCAATCAGTTCATGTCGGTTTCTAAAATTCCAATCAGTATGAGGTGAACCGTAGGACTCTCTCAATATGTTGTTCATCTCCTTACTTGTGTCGCCCGAACGGATTGCAGCTTTAGCATACTCAACAGCCAAACTGTTATATGATTTACTTCGATGTGAACATAATTTTGCAAGCATTTTCAATACATAGATACTTTTATCCTTGTTTTTCAACTGCTTTTCTAAAAATTGTTTTGCATTTTGAAATTCAACATCAGACAGCATCGGTTTTTCGTTCATCATATTTTCAATACGTTTAAACTGCGATTCGTCGGTAAATTCAAACAAATCATCAATGCTGACTCCAAAATATATTGATATTGAGGGTAACAAGGTGATATCCGGCATTGTAGTACCGTTTTCCCAACGGGACACCGCTTGATAAGTTACCCCCAATACATTCGCAAGGGTCTCTTGTGTGACACCTTTGTTCTGTCGTAACTGCTTAATCTTTTTACCAATTTCCATAACATCATTCCTAAATATAAATTTTCGGTACCGATGCTTAAATTATACAGGAACGGTGCTGAACAAGCAATAAACAAATTAATGAGCAAAACTCAACTAAAGCAAGAAAACACGAGTCTCGCAATACACAAAAAAATAGCGGGTACTCATTGTGTAACCTCCTATGGTAGTTTTTAAAATTCTACCATAGGAGGTTGTTTTCATTATCCGTTTATAATGTCTTTATAATGTATCACTTCAGAATTTTGAATTTTCCGATTATCGGCAATTCTTTTGCTTTACCGCCGAGGGCATTAACGATACCGATAACCGCAAGAATAGTAATTATAACACCCGCGATTGGAGCAATTATCCAGCCAATGATGGGAATTGCGGCAATTACTGACGAGAGAATTCCGCCGATAAAAAGTACAAGACCCTGATTGGTGTGGAAACGTGCAAACTTTGAGTCCTTGGCCGCAAGCAACGGAATAAGGAAGATTATGTAGGCAAGAACAGCCATAACCTTGTTCTTTTCGATATCCTGTGCATCGTATTCCGCTGTGGTGTCTGCCGTGTTGTTGAGCTGAGTCAGCTTTTCTGAAATATCAATCTGCTCCTTCTGCTGAGAAGGTGTTTCCATAGGTGCGCCGCAGGATGTGCAATGCTTCATATTTTCCTCTACCTGTGCGCCGCATTGTTTACAAGTTAACATAAATCTTACCTCCTTAAGTAAATTAAAGTGTGTGTTTAATTCAAATAATCATTGAGGGCATCCTTGATTTCATCTTCATTCTCGGAAATATATTTTTCCGCTTCATCCATAGTGTCACTCATACTCTTCTGTAAACCTACTGCAATATCAACCTGTGCGCCGGTATAGTAGAACAGCTTGCCGAGCTCACTATCCTTGTCTTTGTCATATTCATCACTGATATAGACAACATAAATCTTATCATTCTTTCTGAATGCCCAGCCCTTCATAAGCCAGCCCTTAAGTGCTTTTTCGAGCGTTACCTCGCCGAGAGCATCCTCTCCGTCATCTGCGAACTCATAGCCTCTGATGTTATGGCCATCCTGTGATACCTTTGCGGTAGCATCAAACACCTTTTTGTGCCACGCATTAAATTCATCATCAGTAATCTCACCCTCTGCTTTGGTGAAGGTGATTACTGCATGACCTGTACCTGATGCAGGGTCATCGGCATACGCTGAATAGTTGTTTTTGAGTTTCCATTCCCAATCAGGCTCGATGTCTGAAAGCTTGATGTCAACAGCCTTTTTGAGGTAGTGTTCCACAGCTTCCACGCTGAAGGATTCAAATTCCTCGGCTTTTTCAAGCTCTTTGTCGATAACGTCCTGTGCATCAATTTTTTCATCATTGTCCGCCTTGGTTTTTTCGGGGTCGTCTTTTCCGCCGCAAGCAGCAAAGCTGAAAATCAATACTGCCGCAAGCAGGAGAGCTAATAACTTTTTCACTGTGTTTACCTCCTTAAAACATATTATGTGAACGGATTTGTTAAAAACCGAACAATCCTTTCAGACCTACCTGTTTTTTGGGTTCGGGTTTAACATAATCATATCCGCCAAGCGGTTCTCTTGTGTCAAAGCCTATTGTCGGACAGTCGGGATCGCCCTCAAAGCAATGCTCCGTGTCAACGTGATAAACCGTGCCGTCAATTCTTTTATAGAGATGTGCGATATTCGGATACTGCCCTGCCTGATGAAAGCCGTTCTGCACAAGAAATCTTCTGTAGCTGTCAACAGCCTGACGTGCAGCATAATCGTTACCGCCGAAATCAGCTGAAAAAGAGAAATAATTTTCTTCGTAGCACTCAATTCCGTAATTACAGCCGCCACAGTTCCACTTGGGGAATTGCGGCATTTTTTCGTCCCATTCGAGCATAACGGCATCGTCGTTTGCCTTAGCCGCCTCTTCTTGCTGAATAGCGGCAGGCAGCTTTGTTCCGCAGTCATCACAGAATTTTGTGCCGATTGAGTTCTGCTTATTACAATTAGGGCAGACTGCACTCTGTGCCACAGTTGTTTCGGGCAGCTTGCTTCCGCATTCGGGGCAATAGGTTTTTTCTGCATCCGTCGCTTTGTTGCAGTTGGGGCAGACCTTGAGGTTTTCGCTCATTTTTGTAGCGTAGCTTTGCGCTGCACGTTCAAGGTTTGAGAATGCGCCCTCTAAACCGCTTGTCGGATGTGATGATTGCTGTGTGTGATTCTGCGCCGAATTGTCAAAATGCTGTGCGGTTTTGTTTGCAAAATCCGTCACTGTGGGTTCAACAGCTTGTCTTACTGCGTTGCCCACCGCCTTACTTACGGCATCACTGACGCCGCGTCTGATTGCTCTTTCTAAAAATCCCATTGTCTTGCCTCCTTTATTATGAATAATTTAATAATTACATTACGAACGAAAAGATAGTCTCAAAGAATTTTTTAATTAAGCTGATTATAAATTCAATAAGACTCAGGGGCTCTTTCTCGGGAATTTCAATTACATCCTCCTCGGGGCGCTCCTCTGCTTCGGGAGTCTGGTCAATAAGCTCAACGTATTCCGCATAAGCTGATGAGGTATACATCTCCTCCTGACGCTCACCCGACTGGTTAACCTCAGCAAGGAGTGTGCCTGCCTCGTTGAGAATTAATATATCCTGCTCGTCTATAATTTCGTCGTGGTTGCAGTCAGCCGCGCGGAAGGCAAGCTCACCGACATCCTCTTTCGTCAGCATTCCGTTCGCAAGGCAGGAGGCCAGAACTGCATCCTGACCGTCGTAGAAGCCGTCGCCGTTGATATCGCCGTAGAGGAGAAGCGTGTAGGTCGCTTTGACAACGTCGCCCTCCATAATCTTAACCTGCGTGCCTGTGCCGAGATATCCGTCCGTGTCGTAGGACCAGACATAGGCTTCGTTCACAATCTGAGTGTAATTATCCATCGTCTTCGTGCCGGGGTTGATGCCGTAGGTAACGCCCGTGAGGAAGTCGATGTTAAGACTCTCGTTCCATTCGAAGCCCGTTGCCTGAATGTACCAGCCGGCTTTTGTGCCGCAGTAACTACATCTCTGCCACTTCAGACCGGTTTCCGTTGCCGTGGGAGCGTGGTCGAGCACCCATTGGTATGAGTGTTCACCGCCCTTAGGAAGCAATTCGGCATATTCGTCACCGCAGACGGTACAGATATAATAGCGTTTGCCGTTAGAGCCGCAGGTGGGCGGCACCTCGGGCATATTGGGGTCAACGATATAGTTATGCAGAAGCTCCGAGTAAGAGTGACCGCAGGAGCAGGAGTAAGCCTTCTCGCCGTGCTGTGTCTCGGTGGGCTCAATATCGGTTATCAGCTCGTAGGAATGTCCGCCGTTTTCAGCCTGACTGAGGAAGTTATAAGTAACCCCGTCAAGGTTTTTCAGTTCATTATCGTAAATGAGCATCCAGTCGTGCTCCGAGCCGTTATAAGTTACGTTTTTAAGCGAAGTGCAATTGCCGAACGCATCTGTATCTGTTCCGATTGTTGTAACAGTTGTTGGAATTACGACAGTTTCAAGCATTTTACAGCTGTAAAATGCATCGCCTTGGATTTTTTCAACACCTTCGGGAAGAATTACGGTTTTGAGATTCTCATTGTATGAAAATGCATTTTTAGCAATTGTCTCAGTTGCCTCATTAACGGTATAGCTTTCCCGAACCGATGCTACCGGATAAGATTTAAGTGCAGCAAAAGATGCAGTATAAAGAACACCGTACTCATCAGAAACGTAATTCGTGTTGCCTTCTTCAACTATAATCTCTGTCAGCGAAGAACAACTCTTGAAACTGCAAACAATACTTGTGACGCTTGCGGGAATCGTCAGACTTGTAAGTGATTCGCAATCATCAAACGAAAACAGTTCAATGGTTCTGAGATTAGCAGAAAGCTTTATATTTTCAAGCAATTTACAGCCACGGAATGCCGCGTTATCTATATGTGTAACGCTGTCGGGAAGAACTATACTTTCAATTGCCGTTTTTTCGAATGCGCAGCCACCGATAGTAGTAACGGTATCAGGTAAGTTAACGTTTTTGAGAGAGGTACATCTGTAAAATGACGTACTGCTGACATTTTTAACACCTTCTTCGATTGTAACCGTCACAATTTCATCACGAAAATCAGTCCAAGGAGCAGGGTTTGATGTGGTATAATAGGACATAGTACCTGTACCGCTGACTGTGAACTCACCCGTTACGCCGTTGAAGCGCCAGGTGGCATTGCTGCCGGTAGTGCCCTTCTTACCTGCACAGATAACCTCGGGTGTTGAATCGGGGAACTGAACATCAAGAGCGTCCCATTCCTCCTGCGTGCCCGTAAAGGTTACGGTTGCGAGTGAGTAACAATCTCCAAATGCGGAACTGCTGACTTCAACGAGACTGTAGGGAAGCACAACTTCCGTTAAAGCAGTACCTTTGAAAGCATAATCAGCCACGGTGGTGACACCCTCTTCAATAACAACGGACTTGATAAATCCCGCGTAAGAGTACCACGGAGTTTCACTTGCGGCGGAGTAATCAGTCATAGCACCCGTTCCGCTGATAACAAGCTCACGGGTTTCGGTGTCATAGCTCCAGCTTATTGCACCTTCCGTACCAATTGTGCCCGAAACAGTTTCAGCACTCGCAAGCAGGCTGAAAAGGTTCGGCAACTCAATGCCGACGAAGCCGCTCAGAGGTGCGGCGGTCAGCACCATTACGACTGCCAGAACAGTTGCTAAAAATTTGTTTAACTTCTTCACAATTATCATCCTTTCGTCTGAATTGCTTTATAAATCTTTGTACTTAATCAGTAATTGTTTTCGGCTGGAAATGCCAAGCTTTTTGTAAATGTTTTTGCAATGAAAATGAACCGAGGAATGGGTAATGTATAATTCTTCCGCTATCTGTGCCTGTGTTTTGTCGGTAAGAAGCTGAGCGAAAACCTCAAGCTCACGTTTCGACAGGTTTTCCAGCTCGGGATAAATTTCAAGCAGCCGCTTATGCTCGTCTTCTGCCAACGCAATGTAATTGAAATAATTCAGTATGCCCATAACTTCACCTCTTCAATGATAATTATACTTTGTTTAACCGGAGATGTAACCTGCCCGATATGGGAGGATTTGACACGCGTGCTACCCGTTTGGGTAGTATTTCTAACATCTTCTTGAAAAAGAGAAAAAAATAGTCTATAATTCTATAAAAATAAATATACTGTTATGATCTGATTATATTGATTTTTTTGTCCGTTTTGCACCCCCCGTTTGGGGGGTTTTTAGGGAAAAGCCACCTATTTAGGTAAGTTTTTTAAAGAATTTTAAAATTTTTACGCTTCAGCGATGATTTTTTGCAGTTAAGAAAGGAGCGGTTTATGAACAACCCGATTCTCATAGAAAACCAGAAAAAGAGGATAGAGATTCCTCTGTGGAGGCTCGTCTGTTTCTCAATGTTCAGCTTTTGGCAGATGGGATTTATCTTTTATTTCCTTGAGCCGTCCTCGGCTCTCGACGGAAAGATCCCCATCGACATTAACATCGATTACGGCACTCTGCTGACGGCGGCCTGCTACATACTCAGTATCCTTACGATGATCTTTTTGCCGAAGATTATCGTGTATACTCAGCGCATTGCCACGGGCGTTGCGCTTCTTTCGGCTATCGCTTTCTTCCTACCTCTGCCGCCTGTACATTGTGGTAGAATTTCGTTGCCGATTCCATTGCAATGACCATGATGAGACTGTGATCTTCGAACCATGCTTCATCGTATTTTGCCACCGTATCCGTCAGCGGCACG
>JAFQJH010000005.1 GCA_017415025.1 Clostridia bacterium | reverse complement strand
TACGGGATGCCGTATTTTGATAGAAGTCGGTGTCGATAGCGAAGAGGGTCCACCCGTTCCCATACCGAACACGGTAGTTAAGCTCTTCAGTGCTGAAAATACTTGGCGGGCAGCCGCCCGGGAAGATAAGGCGACGCCGACCTTTTTTATTTAATACGCCTCAATAGCTCAGCTGGCAGAGCACGCGGCTGTTAACTGACGAGAGGTCTTGACCGTCCGGCGGACGATCAGTCAAGACATCGAGTAGGAAGAAACAAGGAGGATCACGAAGCGCTCCAAGCGAGTGAGACGACATATTACGAGCGAAGCGAGTAACAAGGTTCCGGGGTACCCACTCGAAATCTTTGATTTCGTTAGTGGGTCGGGTTCTTATATTTCTGACCGAGGGTGTCACAGGTTCCTAGCACATAAATTAAATACGCCTCAATAGCTCAGCTGGCAGAGCACGCGGCTGTTAACCGCGGTGTCACAGGTTCGAGCCCTGTTTGAGGCGCCATACAACATAAATCCGAACCCATCTATTTCCAACGATGTGTTCGGATTTGTTATTTTTATATGAGAAAAAGTATACTCCCGTGGAATTGCTGCGGGAGTGTTTTTGTTGGTGGTGAACATTAGCAACGAGAATATCTTGTTATCATTTTTCTGTTGATTATGATTCAAGTTTTCTAAACGAAAAACTCAAAGCGGTTATCCGATAAAGTTTTCAATTCAAAGTGAACAAAGAAAACCATCACCTTTACTATTTAAATACAGTGAAAAGGCAATAGAAAAACAGAAGAAACGCTATGAGTCTTTTTAACCACTTTTCAGTACTTCTCTTGCAGTAGCATTCAGTGATGATTTAGCTACTTGGTATGAATCACCGTGATAAGCTATGCTTTTTTGACAATTCTGCAAACATTGCTCCACCAATAATAAATACAGCTCCTAAAATTTGGAAAGTCAACATAGTTTCTTTTAAGAATATAACTGAAAAAATCACCGCCGATAACGGTTCTAAATATCCGCAGATAGCCACAGTTTGTACTTTTAATTTTCCAATAGACGAAAAATACAAGTAACATCCTACACCTGTATTAAGCAGTCCGAGTATAAATATCGGTAATATGCTTGTAGGTGCTATTTCCATTGTATATCCTTGCTTTAATCCTACGAATAAAGCAACAGTTAAAAATGCTATTGCGAGCTGCAAAGTTGAATTTTCAAGACCTGTTATCTTCTTTGCCTTCTTGTTACAGATGACCATAAAGGCATACATAACGGCAGAAAGCAGTCCGCAGATGATACCGAACACATCACCTTTACCATTGAAAGAATTTGTATTTATAAGCACTACACCGACAATTACTGCAAGAAAGCCGACAACTTTATTTGCAGTAATTTTTTCTTTAAATAACAGCGGAGACAAAGCCATTACTATAACCGGACCGCAATAGTACAAAAGTGAGGCTATGTTGACACCGATTCGGGCGTATGCTTCATAGAGAAACATCCAACTTGCGCCCATTGCAATGCCGGATACAGTAAGAAAAACGGATTGTTTTTTATGTTTATAAAAAGTGAGTTTTCCTCCTGTTATAAAAAACAATGCAACAAGAAGAATACTGCCTATAAAAGTACGAAGCAGAACTATTTGCAGACTGCTTAAATTTATAAAACTTGCCACAATTCCATTTGAACCAAACAGCAGCAGAGCAAATAGGTATTTAAAAAACGCTTTATTATTCATAGGACACCTCTTGTAATTGAACTGAAAATAGTATATCATAATATCATATATAACAAAAGAGAATGTTTGTAATGTTACAAATCACAAATCGGAATAGGTGTTGTTATGGATATGAACTTGCAAAAATATCTGTCCTTTGTAAAAACGGTGGAATACGGCAGTTTTACAAAGGCAGCAGAGATATTAAACTACACACAATCAGGCATTAGCAGAATGATTGCCGACCTCGAAAAAGAATGGGGTGTAACGCTTCTTGAACGAAGCAAAAACGGTGTTAAGCCTACAAGTGATGGCTTGAAACTGTTACCCTACGCACAAAATCTTTGTGCTGATTTTGATAAACTTAAAATGCAGGTGGATGAGCTTAACGGTCTGCAATCGGGGCTTATCCGCATAGGTACTTTTTCAAGCGTTGCTACTCATTGGTTGCCGAATATTATAAAAGAATTTCAAAAGGATTACCCGAACATTGATTACGAGCTTTTGCTCGGAGATTATACCGAAATTGAAGAATGGATACATACTGGCAGAGTTGATTGCGGCTTTTTAAGACTGCCGACGCATCCAGAATTTGAAACAATCTTTCTAGAGGAAGATAAGCTGATGGCAATTATTCCTGAAAACCATCCGCTAAAGGACAGTGACGAATTTCCTGTAACCGCCCTTTGTGATGAGCCATTTATGCTTCTTGAAAAAGGGGCAAAAGCTGAAATATCTGAAATCTTTGAGAGTAACGATTTAACTCCCAATGTGAAATTTACCACTTGGGATGACTATGCGGTAATGTCTATGGTGGAAAGCGGACTCGGAATTGCAATACTCCCTGAATTGATTTTGAAACGTGTACCGTACAGGATTATTGCTAAGGAGCTTGATGTGCCTGCTTACAGAGACATCGGACTTGCTTTAAGAGATAAGAAAACCGCCTCACTTGCTGTGAAACGGTTTGTTGAATATTTGAAGTATAGATAAAACAGCAAATCCCTATTGACCAGTAATCTGTTCAATAGGGATTTTATGCTACTTATAAACTTACTTTGATTGAAGCAGAAAATTATGCATCATCGGGCCTGAGCCTTTGCCCAAGTCAAGCATTGCGGAAAGTGCTCCCGAAATATAATCTTTTGCATTTCGGATTGACTCATCAAGTGAATAACCTTTAGCAAGATTTGAGGCTATCGCTGACGAAAGAGTACAACCTGTGCCGTGTGTGTTCGGGTTATTTATTCTTTTACCGTCAAACCATTTGAAGCAACCGTCTGAATAAAGAAGGTCGTTTGCATCGTTGATACTATGACCGCCCTTGAGAAGCACAGCACAGCCGTATTTATCACCGATTTCCTTTGCGATATTGAGCATATCTTCCTTGCTCTGTATTTTTTTGCCTGACAAAACTTCTGCTTCCGGAATGTTCGGAGTTGCGAGCGTTGCAATCGGCAACAGTTTTTCAATAAGAGTTTGCACCGCATCGGTTTTCATCAGTTCTGAACCGCTTGTTGCAACCATAACAGGGTCAACCACGATGTTTTTGGCCTTATAAAATTTCAGCCTTTCAGCAATAACTGAAATAAGCTCCGATGACGAAACCATACCGATTTTAACTGCATCGGGGGAAATATCCTGAAACACTGCATCGATTTGTTCTTTCAAGAATTCGGGCGTTGATTCGGATATTGCAAAAACTCCCGTTGTGTTTTGTGCGGTCAAGGCGGTAATTGCACTCATTGCATAGACACCGTTCATAGTCATTGTTTTGGTATCCGCCTGAATGCCTGCACCGCCGCTGCAATCACTTCCCGCTATTGAAAGTGCTGTTTTCATCGGTGCGACAAATTTCCAGAAGCCTTGCATATCCAAATAATCTGTTATGTAAAAATTGCAAAGCGTTTTTACTTCAGCCTGATTTTCTTCTGATTTATCGTAAATTGCAACAACTCTGAACCCGTCTTTCTTTGCTGTTCTTATTGCATAAATCGCATCTTCAAACACAAGGGTGTCTTCTTTCGTTGTGCCGAGATGTTTTAGTGCTTCACGGTAAATATCAGGCTCATCCTTGCTGTGACCGACAGATGTGCAAGTAAAGATTTCTGAAAAGCACTCGTTTATTCCGCATCTTTCAAGTGCTGCTTCAACAAGATATTTGTCAGTTGCAGTTGCTATACACATCTTGACACCGATATTATGAAGATGCTTTACAAAATCATAAACACCGGGTTTTAGCCGAACTTCATTTATATAATATTTTTCGACCATACGATTCACAGCGTACATTATTTCGTTAACCGAAAGAGTAACACCGTATTCGCTTTTACAATAGCAAGCGGCATTGTAAAGACTCATTGTTCTGATGGTTTCATTCAGGTTTTCTTTTGGCTCGTATCCGATTGAACGAAGATAAATTTCACCAATCGTATCCCATATAAACATTGAGTCAAAAAGCGTACCGTCAAGGTCAAATATTGCACCTTTAATCATTATTTATCAATTCCTTTGCAAGCGAAAGTAATGTTTTAGCTTCGGTTTTCGGGTCATCGGCCTTCATAATTGCCGAAACAACACAAATTCCCGAAATGCCGATCCCTTTAAGGATATCAAGGTTATCTTTATTCAGACCGCCGATTGCGTTGACGGGAATAGGCACAGCTTTTGTTATTGCATCAAGAGTTTCGGTTGAAGTAAGAACCGTTACCACTTTGGTAGTTGTCGGATAAATTGCACCCACACCGAGATAATCTGCACCTTGCTCATAGGCTTCTTTTGCCCAAGGTACAGTTTTGGCGGTAGCACCGACAATTTTATCTTCACCCATCAGCTTTCTTGCAGTAGCAACGGGCATATCACTCGCACCGACATGAACACCTTCTGCATCAATCGCAAGAGCGACATCAACTCTGTCGTCAATAATAAGCGGTACATTGTATTGCTTCGTAATTTCGTGTACTTTTTCTGCAAGCTCAATATATTCACGGGTGGACTTTTCCTTTTCACGAAGCTGAAGGAGTGTTGCACCACCCTTGAGTGCCTGTTCAACACGGAAAAGAAATTCTTGTTCTGTGTAATTAGTGCTGTCAGTTATAAAATATAAAGTCGGGTCAAATTTTCTCATATTCATTACCTCACACATACAGATAGTCATTCAGAACGGGTTGTAATCCTTCGTCTGCAATATCTTTATACATCTTATCAAGACTGCGGTTATCGTCGATTTCAAACTGTTCATCACCTTGAATATCGTCGTTTTCTTTGCCCGTATATTTGCTTTCGTGGTCTCCGATACCGGTTGAAACACCTGCGGAAACCTTGGTTGCAGCTATCTTTACAATGCCATTGCGGAACTCGGCACTCTCACGGGAAGATACCGTAATTCCTACATAAGGCAAAAAAATACGGTAAGCACAAAGCACCTGACAAAGCTGTTTTTCGTGAACATCGAGAGGATTGATTTTATCATTATTGATAATCGGTCTGAGTCTTGGGCAAGACAGCGACATTTCAGCATGAGGGTACTTTCTCTGCAAATAATAGACATGTAATGCACTTGCCAAAGCATCTTTGCGGAAGTCAGAAAGTCCGAGCAGAGCCGAAAATGCAACACCTCTCATACCGCCGCGGAGTGCTCTTTCCTGTGCATCAAAGCGGTAAGGCCACACACGCTTGTGTCCGAGTAGATGCAGTTTTTCATATTTATCAGTATCATAGGTTTCCTGAAATACCGTTACATAGTCTGCACCGCATTCGTGGAGATATTTGTACTCGTCAGTATTGACGGGATAGATTTCAAGTCCGACCATACGGAAATATTTTCTTGCAAGTTTGCACGCTTCGCCGATATATTCAACGTTACTCTGACCTCTGCTCTCGCCGGTAAGAATCAGAATTTCTTCCATACCACTGTCGGCAATAACTTTCATCTCTTTTTCAATTTGCTCCATACTAAGTTTCATACGCTTGATATGGTTATAACAGTTAAAACCGCAGTACACACAGTAGTTTTCACAGTGATTTGCTATGTAAAGTGGTGTAAACAAATAGACGGTGTTACCGAAGTGTTTGCTTGTTTCAAGTCTTGCTCTCTGTGCCATTTGCTCCAAAAACGGCTCTGCAGCAGGAGAAAGAAGTGCCTTGAAATCTTCTATCGTACAATTATTATGTTCCAATGCAGCTTTAACATCGTCAGCAGTATATACTGAATAATCATAGGAATTCATCTGCGCCATTACGTTTGCACAAACATCCGACTTGATAATCTCCATTCCCGGAAGATATTCCATATGACTCTTACGGTAGGAAGAATCGGTTTCAAGTCTGTGCTTTTTTGCAAGTGCCTCAGGTGACAGATGCTCCGAATCCACAAAAAATTGATTTTCCATAGCTTTCACCTTAATCTCTGAGGAATCCTGTCAACGGATCGGATGCTGACGCACCTCTCGTCAGCACTCTGCCAAGTCCTGCAAGATATGCCTTGCGTCCCGCTTCAATAGCGTTCTTAAATGCAGAAGCCATCATCGGAAGGTCACCTGCAGCCGCAAGGGCGGTGTTCGCCATAATAGCGGCGGCGCCCATTTCCATTGCTTCGCATGCTTGTGAAGGTCTGCCGATGCCTGCATCAACAATGATGGGAAGGTCAATCTCGTCAATAAGAATTTGGATAAATTCTTTTGTAGCAAGACCTTTGTTAGAACCAATAGGAGAAGCAAGCGGCATAACACTTGCAGCACCTGCATTTACAAGGTCACGTGCAACATTCAGGTCGGGGTACATATATGGCATAACAACAAAGCCTTCATTTGCCAATATTTCAGTTGCTTTAATGGTTTCCTGATTATCGGGAAGCAGATACTTGGAATCACGCATAATCTCAATTTTAACGAAATTACCGCAGCCAAGCTCTCTTGCAAGGCGGGCAATACGCACAGCTTCTTCTGCGTTTCTTGCACCGCTTGTATTGGGGAGCAGAGTAATTCCGTCGGGGATGTAATCAAGGATGCTTTCCTGTTCTTTTGTGTTTGCACGACGCACCGCAAGAGTAATAATCTCTGCACCGGCATCCTTTACTGCTGCTTCAATAAGTTTCATAGAATATTTACCCGAACCAAGAATAAAACGGGAGTTAAATTCGTGTCCGCCGATTATGAGTTTGTCGTTGTTCATTTAGTTTTCCTTCTTTCTTTAAGTTTCATATTGTTCTGCAATAATTCTTAGTACAGTATGAGCCTGATGCGCAGCACAGAGCATTACACGTGATGCTACAAGGCTTCCTGCTTCTGACACATCACTCGTACCGTCACCGCAGAGGTAAAATCGCCTCGATATTCTTCGTGTCTGAATGGTATTGGCACTGCCCATTCCTGCCATACCCGACGCTGCAACCAAATACTTTTCAGGCATTCTTTCGGTTACAATATTTACAAGCATAGCTTTGCTTTCGGCATCGTCAAATGCTTCGCAGATAATGTCTGCTTTCTCAAGAAGTGCTTCGGCATTATTTTCGCTAATGCGGACCGAGTGAGTTTCAATTGTCACATACGGAGCAATTTCCAAAAGATTTTCTTTCAATGCGTCTGTTTTGCTCGTGCCAATCTGATTGGCTTTATATTGCTGACGGTGAAGATTTGTTATATCGATGCTGTCAAAATCAATGAGAATCAGCTTGCCGACACCTGCACGTGCAAGAGCAAAAGCTATGTTTGAACCAAGCCCACCAAGACCGCATATTGCAACGGTTGCAGATTCAAAACTTTTCTGTGTTTTTTTACCGTGCCTTTCCGATAAGGCTCTGTACCATTCTTCTTTTGTCGGAATCAGCTTAACCACCTCCTACAAAGCTTACAACTTCAATACTGTCACCGTCTTGCAGTAAGATTTCATCGTATTCACTCTTAAAAACAATGTCACCGTTACGCTCAACTGCAATTCTTTTCGGGTCGTAGTTTGTAGTTGCAAGATATTCTGCAATTGTTTTTCCTGCAACATTCAGTTCTTTACCGTTGATTTTTACCATAAACACACCTCCTGAAAAAACAAAAACGGTAAGCTACCGATTTGGTAACTCACCGTTGAGAAGTTGTGTTTTAAAAAGAAAAAGCGACGAAAAATCTGAAACAGCTTCAGATTGATTCCGCCACGTCGAAACACTTTTATATTCAGGCATCCCTACGTTGGCATTATCCAAATCAGGTTATCGGTCGAAGGTTTTACCTTCCTCTCAGCCTGTAACACAAGCTCCCGTCTGTTAAATTGTCATAGATATTATATACCTATGTGATTAATTATGCAATAGATTTTTACCAATATTCAAAAAGTTAAATATAAACAGAACTAAAAAAGTAAAACTCTATACTTTATCTCTCGGTATCGTAATAAACGAAGCCGAGGGATTTTTCTTTTTTATTAAATTTCTTTTTATCTAACATTTAAAACTGAAGACACAGGCTATAGGAATTTCTCACACAAGGACAGATTTTTGTTGCTTTGATAAGGCAAAAAATTAAAAATTATTTAAAATTTTAAATTTTTTTCAAAAAACTCTTGACATCAGCGCTTTAAAGGAGTAAACTGTGGTCAATTTAATAAGCTAAAGGCTGTGACGAAGAGCGTCTGATGCGAAACATTACAGAAAGCCGATGGGTGATGTGAATCGGTATGGATCAATTCGAGACTACTCCCTTCTGAGCCGGTGACCTGAACATAATCAAGATAGGGGAGCCCGTGTATGCTACGTTAGTGCATAGAGGTTGTTGGACTTCGATGAAATCAAAGGCGTCGATGAAGACGGAAACTGCAACGAATTTTTCAGAGAGTCGGGGATGGTGTGATCTCGACAAAGGACTGTAGATTTCCCATCCCTTCTGAGCCGGAAGCCCCAAAGGTGTAAGCACCTAGTAGGCGTTTCCCGTGTATGCTGCGTTAGTGCATAGAAGTTGTTGGACTTCGAAGAGGTGGCGGATTGTTATATCCGCAATTTGAGTGGTACCGCGAGTGCAAATTAGATTTACACCCGTCTCAAAGCAATTAAAAGCTTTGAGGCGGGTTTTTGTTTTGCCTTAAAGCTAACTGAAACGCATATTAATTTATGAAAGGCGGAATGAAAATGCTATCGCTAAGCAAAGTATTCGATGCACAGACGGTGCTCAAAAACATTATTCGTGAAACAAATGTGGTAAGAGCTTACGGAATTGCTCCTGATTGTGAGCTGTATCTCAAGCCTGAAAATCTGCAGATTACGGGCTCGTTCAAGGTAAGAGGTTCTGCGTATAAAATTGCTTGTCTGAGTGAAGATGAGAAGAAAAACGGAGTTATCGCCTGTTCGGCAGGTAACCATGCACAGGGCGTTGCACTTGCGGCAACAAAGAACGGAATCAAGTCTTTGATCTGTCTGCCCGACACAGCTCCGATTTCAAAGGTTGAAGCTACAAAGGGCTTCGGTGCTGATGTTTGCCTCGTAGAGGGCTGTTATGATGATGCTTACAAGAAGGCGCTCGAGCTAAAAGATAGCGAAGGCTACACCTTCGTACATCCCTTTGATGATGAAAACGTAATCGCAGGTCAGGGAACTATAGCCCTTGAAATATTGAATGACCTTGACAATATTGATGCAATCGTTGTGCCGATTGGTGGTGGCGGTCTGATTTCGGGAATTGCTTACACGGCAAAGCAGATAAGACCTTCCGTCAAGGTTTACGGAGTTCAGGTCGCAGGCGCACCGAGTATGTATAATTCGGTAAAGGACGGAAAGATAGAGTGTCTTGATTCCGTACAGACGATTGCAGACGGTATAGCAGTCAAACAACCGGGCGAAAACACATACACTCTTGTTAAAGAGTTTGTGGATGAAATTGCTCTTGTTACTGACGATGAGGTTGCGAGTGCGATTCTTGCACTGATTGAAAAGCAGAAAATGATTGCTGAGGGTGCGGGAGCTACGGCAGTTGCGGCGATAATGTTTGATAAGTTTAATCTCAAGGGCAAGCGTGTTGTCGCAGTTGTATCGGGCGGTAACATCGATGTAACAAGTCTTTCAAGAGTTATTGACAGAGGTCTTCTCAATTCAGGTCGTTCGTCAAGTCTTCTGATTGAGCTTATAGATAAACCCGGTCAGCTTAAAGATATTTCAAGAATAATCGCAGACTGCGGCGGTAATGTAACAGGTGTTCACTACGAAAAGGGTAACACCGAGAGCGTTAACGGTTGTTTCCTTCGAATTGAAATGGAAACGCGAGATTACGAACACGTTAAACTCATTATGCAATCCCTGCGTGATGAAGGTTTTAAAATAGTGTGATTTTGAAAGGAGAATATTTATGAGCAGTAAAGTACAAACAAACAAGGCTCCGGCGGCAATCGGACCTTACTCACAGGCAATGGTTGTGGGTAATCTCATTTTTACCTCCGGACAGATTCCGCTAAACCCCGAGACAGGATTGATTGAGGGTAATAACATCACAGAGCAGACACACAGAGTATGCAAGAATTTAAAAGCCGTACTTGAAGCGGCAGGAGCATCGCTTGAAAAGGCTGTTAAAACAACCTGTTTTCTTGATGATATGGCAGATTTTGCGGCTTTTAATGAGGTTTATGCCGAATATTTTACGGGAAAGCCTGCACGGTCTTGCGTAGCTGTTAAAACTCTGCCGAAGAATGCTTTGGTTGAGGTCGAAGTGATTGCAGAAAAGGAGTAAACGAAAATGTTGGATTCAAGTAAATACCGAGTGGGATATTTTCCCGTGGACAAAAAATATAACGATTGGGTAGAAAAAGATCATATCGAAAAGCCTCCTGTATGGTGCAGTGTGGATATGAGAGACGGAAATCAAAGCCTTATCATTCCGATGAGTCTTGAAGAAAAGCTTGAATATTATAAAGTGCTGCTTGATGTCGGCTTTAAAGAAATTGAGGTTGGTTTTCCCGCGGCCAGTGAAACGGAATATGAATTTTTGAGGACTCTTATTGATAACAATATGATTCCGGACGATGTAACAGTTCAGGTGCTTACTCAGTGCCGGGAGCATATTATCAGAAAAACATTTGATGCCTGCAAGGGCGCTCCGAGTGCAATTATTCATTTTTATAATTCAGTAAGCGTTGCACAGCGTGAGCAGGTTTTCAAAAAGAGCAAGGAAGAGATCAAACAGATTGCTGTTGACGGTGCGAAGCTTGTTAAAAAATTGGCTGATGAATACGAAGGCAACTTCCGTTTTGAATATTCACCCGAATCCTTTACGGGAACCGAGCCTGAATACGCTCTTGAGGTTTGCAATGCAGTGCTTGATGTTCTTGAACCGAGTGAAGATAACAATGTAATTATCAATCTTCCTGTTACGGTCGAAATGAGCTTGCCTCACGTTTATGCTTCGCAGGTCGAATATATGAGCAAAAATCTTAAATACCGTGAGTTTGTAACTCTTTCACTTCATCCTCATAACGACAGAGGAACAGGCGTTGCCGATACGGAGCTTGCACTCCTTGCAGGAGCTGACCGTGTCGAGGGTACACTCTTCGGCAACGGTGAACGGACGGGAAATGTTGATATTATCACACTTGCGATGAATATGTATTCACACGGAGTTGACCCGAGGCTTGATCTTTCGGATATGAACCGTCTTGTTGAAACATATGAAAAATGTACGAGGATGCACGTTTATGAGAGAGCTCCGTATGCAGGCGCGTTGGTGTTTGCGGCGTTCTCGGGTTCACATCAGGATGCAATCGCAAAGGGTATGAAATACAGAACAAAGAAAAAGCTCCACGAATGGAGTGTTCCGTATATTCCGATTGACCCTAAGGATATCGGCAGAACTTATGATGCTGATGTTATCAGAGTTAATTCACAGTCGGGCAAGGGCGGAATAGGATATCTGCTCGAGCAGAGCTATGGTTACAACCTTCCCGCAAAAATGCGAGAACATTTCAGCTATATGTGTAAGGATATTTCAGACCGCGAGCACAAGGAGCTCAAACCCGATGAAGTTTTGAATATTTTTACAGAGAATTTTCTCAATCTTGACAGCGGAATTGAGGTTTCAGACTTTGATTTTATGCGTGAAAACGATACGGTCAGAATCAATATCACCTTCCTTAAAAACGGTGAAGAAACCGAGCTTGAAGCGGAGGGCAACGGAACTCTCAGCGCCGTAAATAAAGCTCTCAGCGAGTTCACGGGTGAGCAGTATACACTCGAGGTTTTCACGCAGCACAGTATGCAGGGCGACGGTTCGCACAGTGTTGCGGCATCATACATCGGACTTGAACGGGAGGACGGCAGCATGTATTGGGGTGTCGGAACTAACACCGATGTTATCACCGCAAGCACAAAGGCTCTGCTGAGTGCGTTTTATAATATGACAAAAGGAGATGTAAAGTAATGGGAATGACGATGACACAAAAAATTCTTGCCTCACATGCAGGACTTGAAACGGTTGTTGCAGGACAGCTGATAAACGCAAAGCTTGATATTGTCCTCGGTAATGATATTACAACTCCCGTTGCGGTGAATGAATTTAATAAAGCAGGCTTCGATTCTGTTTTTGATAAAAATAAGGTTGCTATCGTACTTGACCACTTTGTACCCAATAAGGATATCAAGGCTGCAGAGCAGTCCAAGACTTGCCGTGAATTTGCCTGTTCACATTGCGTAAGCCACTTTTACGATGTCGGCAAAATGGGAATCGAACACGCACTTCTTCCCGAGCAGGGTGTTGTTACTGCCGGTGATTGCATCATCGGAGCTGACAGCCACACCTGTACATACGGGGCACTCGGTGCTTTCTCAACGGGCGTCGGTTCGACGGATATGGCGGCAGGTATGGCAACAGGAATGGCGTGGTTTAAAGTGCCGTCGGCAATTAAGTTTAACCTGACAGGCAAACTTTCTTCAAACTGCAGCGGTAAGGATGTTATCCTCGCTATTATCGGTATGATCGGTGTTGACGGTGCTCTTTACAAGAGTATGGAGTTTGTCGGTGACGGTGTACATTCACTTTCAATGGATGACCGCCTTTGTATATGCAATATGGCGATTGAAGCAGGTGCTAAAAACGGAATTTTCCCTGTTGATGATGTAACAACGGAATACCTGAACGGCAGAAGCGAGCGTGAGCCTGTGGTTTTTGAAGCGGATGAAGATGCCGAATACGAAAAGGTAATTGATATCGACCTTTCAAAAATTGTTCCTACGGTTGCCTGTCCTCATCTTCCTGAAAATACGCGTTCTGCAAGTGAACTGAAGGATATTAAAATCGATCAGGTTGTTATCGGCTCCTGCACAAACGGCAGAATGGAAGATATGGAAACGGCTTATAAAGTCCTTAACGGCAAAAAGATTGCAGACGGCATCCGCTGTATTATTATTCCGGGTACAATGCAGATTCTTCGTGAATGTGTCGAGCGTGGGTGGTACACAGCATTCATAGATGCGGGTGCAGTCGTTTCAACTCCGACCTGCGGACCTTGCCTTGGCGGATATATGGGAATCCTTGCGGCAGGAGAAAGGTGTATTGCGACAACAAACCGTAACTTTGTCGGCAGAATGGGTCATGTGGACAGCGAAGTTTATCTTGCATCTCCGCACACAGCGGCGGCAAGTGCACTGACAGGTTACATTACAGAATATAAGGAGGCGTAAGAATGAACACACAAGGAAAAGTTTTTAAATATCCCGATAATGTTGACACGGATGTTATCATCCCTGCACGATATCTGAACACCCCTGATGCGAATGAGCTTGCGCTTCACTGTATGGAGGATATTGACACAGAGTTTGTTAAAAAGGTAAATAAAGGCGATGTTATGGTTGCAGGCTGGAATTTCGGATGCGGGTCTTCCCGCGAGCACGCACCTCTTGTAATAAAAACCTGCGGAACAGGATGCGTAATTGCAAAAAGCTTTGCAAGAATTTTTTACCGTAATGCAATAAACATCGGCTTGCCGATTCTTGAATGTGAAGAGGCGGCAGAGGAGATAAATGCAAGTGATGAGGTAAAGGTTGATTTTGATACAGGAATTATAACTGATGTCACGACAGGTAAAACCTATAAGGCACAACCTTTCCCCGAATTTATTCAGAATATTATCAGATGCGGAGGATTATTAAAATCCTTGAAAGAAGGCGAAAACAGTGACTAAAAATATTGCAGTAATCCGTGGCGACGGAATCGGCCCTGAAATAGTAAACGAGGCTTTAAAGGTGCTCGATAGAGTCGCAGAGCTTTACGGACACACATTCAATTATACAGATGTTGATATGGGCGGCTGTGCGATAGATAAATACGGCGACCCGTTAACCGAAGCAGAGCTTAAAAAATGTGTTGAGTCGGACAGCGTTCTTCTGGGTGCTGTCGGCGGTGACAAGTGGAACGATGTTCCGGGTTATATGCGACCCGAAAAAGGACTTCTCCGACTTCGTGCTGGAATGGGAGTTTACTCTAATAACCGTCCTGCAAAGATTTGGAAACAGCTTGCAGACGCTTCTCCTTTGAAAAAAGCGATAGTTGAAAAAGGAATTGATTTCATCATCGTCCGTGAGCTTATCGGCGGAATTTATTTCGGTGAACACAAAACCGAGGGCAACACCGCAACAGATGTATTGAAATACAGCGAATCTGAAATTGAGCGTATCGGCAGAATCGGTTTTGAAACTGCGAGAAAAAGAAAGAAAAAACTCTGCTCGGTCGAAAAAAGCAATGTTCTTGACAGTAGCAGACTTTGGAAAAGGGTAATGCACCGTTTAGCAGAAGAATATCCTGACGTTGAGCTTTCGGATATGCTTGTTGATAACTGTGCGATGCAGATTGTCAAAAATCCTGCACAGTTCGATGTCGTTGTTACCGAGAATATGTTTGGTGATATTCTTTCTGATGAGGCATCAATGATAACAGGCTCAATCGGAATGATTCCGTCATCAAGCCTCGGTGCAACCTCTTGCGGATTGTATGAGCCGATTCACGGTTCTGCACCCGATATCGCAGGCAAGGATATCGCAAATCCGATAGGAACAATTCTTTCGGCGGCGATGATGCTTCGCTTCAGCTTTGATATGGAAAAGGAAGCGGATGCAATCGAAAAAGCTGTTTCCGATTATCTCGATAAAGGCTACCGCACAGCCGACATAATGAGCGAAGGGATGACACTCGTTGGCTGTAAACAGTGCGGTGAGCTGATTATTGAGAATTTGAAAGGGGAGTGATTATATGCTTCTTTCAGGTTCAGATATACTGGTTAAAACCCTGATTGAGCAGGGCTGTGATACCGTTTTCGGCTATCCCGGCGGACAGATCCTTAATGTTTATGACAGTCTTTATACTCATCAGGATAAATTAAATCATATTTTGACCGCACATGAGCAGGGGGCGGCACACGCCGCGGACGGCTATGCACGAACAACCGGTAAGGTCGGTGTTGTTATATCAACATCGGGCCCGGGAGCTACAAATCTTGTAACGGGAATCGCAACGGCTTATCTTGACTCAATTCCGATGGTTGCAATCTGCGGTAATGTTCCTACAACACAAATCGGTTCGGACAGCTTTCAGGAAATTGATATCACAGGCGTAACGCTTCCGATAACAAAACACAACTACTTTGTAGGCAGAGTTGAAGACCTGGCAGATACTATCCGTGAAGCCTTTGTGCTTGCAAAATCAGGCAGACCGGGACCTGTACTCATAGATGTTCCTAAAGATGTTCAGATTGCCGAATGTGAGTATGAGCCGATGTCGCCCGTAAAAAAAGAAGAACCATACGCCGCAAAGGATGTGCGTATTGAAGAGGCTGCAAAAATAATCAATTCCGCCAAGCGACCGTTTATCTATTTCGGCGGCGGTCTGATTACGGCAGAGGCACAGGACGAAATGCTTGCACTTGCAGAAAAAATTGATGCTCCGCTCGGTTGCTCTCTTATGGGTCTTTCGGCAATTCCTACCGACCATCCGAGGTTCCTCGGTATGCAGGGTATGCACGGTCACTACGCTTCATCAATGGCAATGCACAATGCCGATGTTATTGTTTCGCTTGGTGTACGTTTTAACGACCGAGTAACAGGCAACCGACAGAAATTTGCAACAGGTGCAAGAATTATTCATATAGATGTAGATGGCTCTGAACTTAATAAAACTGTTAATGCTGTTTGCGGTCTTCGCGGTGATGTTAAGCTTACACTCAGAAAGCTTCTGCCGATGTTGATTGAAAACAAAAAGCCCGAGTGGACAGAAAAAATTAATGAGTTCAGACGGAATGAAGAATCATACCTTGACAACCGTGAGGGGCTTACACCTCGGAAAACGATTCTTACACTTAATAAGCATCTTGGTGAAAACACGGCGGTTGCAACAGATGTCGGTCAGCATCAGATGTGGTCGGCACAGAATCTCAGTTTTAAAACCTCACGCCGTTTTATTTCAAGCGGAGGTCTCGGCACAATGGGATTCGGCTTCGGTGCGGCAATCGGTGCAGCCTTCGGCACGGGAGAACGCAGTGTTCTGGTAACGGGTGACGGAAGCTTCGGAATGAATCTCAACGAGCTTGCAACTGCTGTAAGATATAATATCCCGATTGTGGTTCTTGTTATAAACAACGGTGTTCTCGGAATGGTGCGTCAATGGCAGACCTTGTTTTATAACAAGCATTATTCCAATACTGTACTGAATCGCAAAACCGATTTTGTGGCTTTTGCAAAGGCATTCGGTGCGGACGGTGAAGCCGTTACAACGCCCGAAGAGCTTGATTCGGCACTCGACCGTGCGTTCGGCACAGACGGCCCGTATATTATCGATTGCAAGATAGACAAGGATGAATTCGTTCTTCCGATGCTTCCCCCGAACGGAAGTATGGATGATATCATTACAAAATTGGAGGTGGAATTATGAACCGATACACAATAGCGGTTCTGGTCCGTAATCAATTCGGTGTTTTAAATCGGCTGACAAGTATGTTTCGCAGAAGACAGTTTAATATCAGCTCTATAACCGCAAGCGAAACGGAAACCGCCGAATATTCGAGAATCACATTCAGCTTTGACGGCGATGAAAACGGAAAACAACAGCTTATCAATCAGCTTTATAAATTGCCTGATGTATGCTCGATTAAAGAGCTGACAAGCGAAAATTCATTAAACTGTGAATTGATGCTTATAAAGATGAAAAATGACCCTGCCGCAAGGGAAGAAATTCATTCTGCGGCGGAAGCGTTCAAGGCAGAAGTGGTTGATTATTCGCGTGAATCGATTGTATTAAGAGTAATCGGAAACAGTATGAAAATGGATGATTTCATTTCGCTTATGCGTGACTTTACTATTTTAGAAATATGCAGAACGGGTACGGCATCCCTTGAAAAGGGCAGTACGACTATTCGCCATACAATAAATTTATAAAAAAAGAAAGAGGTAGTTATTATGGCAAACAGAATTTTTTATCAGCAGGATTGCGATTTACAGAAGCTCAGCGGTAAAACCGTTGCAATTATCGGTTACGGCTCACAGGGACACGCCCACGCCCTCAACCTTAAAGACAGCGGTGTAAATGTTGTTATCGGTCTTTACGAGGGATCAAAAAGCTGGGCAAAAGCAGAAGCACAGGGACTCAAGGTTATGACAAGTGCAGAGGCGGCAAAGGTTGCCGATATCATTATGATACTTATCAATGACGAAAAGCAGGCGGCTCTTTACAAAGAGAGCATCGAGCCGAACCTTACCGAAGGCAAAACCCTTGCTTTTGCTCACGGCTTCAACATTCATTTCGGTTGCATCAAGCCGCCGAAGAATGTAAATGTAATTATGATTGCACCCAAGGGTCCCGGTCATACAGTCCGTTCAGAGTATCAGGCGGGAAAAGGTGTTCCGTGCCTTATCGCTGTTGAGCAGGATGCGACAGGCGACGCGTGGGATCTCGGACTTGCATACGCTCTCGGTATCGGCGGAGCAAGAGCAGGTGTTCTTGAAACAACCTTCAGAACGGAAACGGAAACAGACCTTTTCGGTGAACAGGCTGTTCTCTGCGGTGGTGTATGTGCTTTGATGCAGGCAGGATATGAAACTCTCGTTGAAGCAGGCTATGACCCGAGGAATGCTTACTTTGAATGTATCCACGAAATGAAGCTTATCGTTGACCTTATTTATCAGAGCGGCTTTGCAGGTATGAGATATTCGATTTCTAATACAGCCGAATACGGTGATTATGTAACAGGCCCGAAAATTATCACGGAAGAGACGAAGAAGGCTATGAAGCAGATACTTTCCGATATTCAGGACGGAACATTTGCAAAGGATTTCCTTTTGGATATGTCAAGTGCAGGTGCACAGGTACACTTCAATGCAATGAGAAAAAAGGCAAGCGAGCATCCTGCAGAGGTAGTCGGAGCGGATATCCGCAAGCTCTATAGCTGGAGCGATGAGGATAAGCTTATCAATAATTAACAGGAGGTGCTTTTATGACAAAAGAAAATGTAGTTGACGGTGTGCAGAACGCACCGCATCGCAGTTTGTTTCACGCTCTCGGTCTTACCGAAGAGGAGCAGAAAAGACCTCTTATCGGCATAGTCAGTTCATATAACGAGATAGTGCCGGGTCATATGAATATTGATAAAATTGTCGATGCCGTAAAGATAGGTGTCGCAATGGCAGGCGGTACGCCTATTGTTTTTCCTGCAATCGCAGTCTGCGACGGTATTGCTATGGGACACACAGGAATGAAATATTCGCTTGTTACACGTGATCTTATTGCCGATTCGACCGAGGCGATGGCGTTGGCTCACGGCTTTGACGGTCTTGTTATGGTACCGAACTGCGATAAAAATGTTCCCGGTTTACTTATGGCTGCGGCAAGGGTAAATATCCCGACAGTTTTTGTCAGCGGCGGCCCGATGCTCGCGGGCAGAGTTGAAGGTAAGAAAACAAGCCTTTCAAGTATGTTTGAGGCTGTGGGTGCTTACAATGCAGGCAGGATAAACGACGAAAAGCTTCTTGAATATGAGTGCAAAACCTGCCCGACCTGCGGCTCTTGCTCGGGAATGTATACTGCTAATTCAATGAACTGTCTTACAGAAGCACTCGGTATGGGGCTTCGTGGTAACGGAACAATTCCTGCTGTTTATTCAGCAAGAATCGAGCTTGCAAAGCACGCAGGTATGGCTGTAATGGAGCTTCTTAAGAAAAATATCCGTCCGCGTGACATTATGACGAAAGAGGCACTTATGAATGCTCTGACTGTTGATATGGCTCTCGGCTGTTCAACGAACAGTATGCTTCATCTTCCTGCTATTGCTCACGAATGCGGTGTGGAGCTTAATCTTGATATTGCAAATGAAATCAGCGCAAAAACGCCGAATCTCTGTCACCTTGCTCCTGCCGGCAGAACATATATGGAAGACCTCAACGAAGCAGGCGGAGTTTATGCCGTTATGAATGAGCTGACAAAGAAAAAGCTTCTGAACACCGAATGTATGACGGTTACGGGTAAAACAATAGGGGAAAGTATTTCAGGCTGTGTAAATCTTGATCCCGAGGTTATCCGTCCCGTTGAAAATCCTTACAGTGAAACAGGCGGTATTGCAGTACTTAAAGGTAATCTTGCTCCCGAAGGCAGTGTTGTTAAGCGTTCGGCAGTTCTTCCCGAAATGCTTGTGCACGAAGGACCTGCAAAGGTATTTGATTCTGAAGAAGAAGCACAGACTGCGATCAATTCAGGCAAAATTGTCGCAGGCGATGTGGTTATTATCCGTTACGAAGGACCAAAAGGCGGTCCGGGTATGAGAGAGATGCTCAATCCCACCTCTGCGATTATGGGAATGGGTCTTGGTAACAGTGTTGCTCTTATTACTGACGGCAGATTCAGCGGTGCTACAAGGGGAGCTTGCATCGGTCACGTTACACCCGAAGCAGCTTCGGGCGGTATGATCGGTGTGGTTGAGGACGGCGATATAATCAGCATAAATATTCCCGAAAACACAATAGAGCTTAAAGTGGATGAAGCCGTTCTGAATGAACGAATGAAAAATTTTATCCCGAAAACAAAAGAGCTTTCGGGATATCTGAAACGCTATGCGGCACTTGTTTCGGGCGGTACTTCGGGGGCGATTCTTAACTGATATGAGAAAGCTATATGAAAAACTGCAGACCTTATGTATCTTTAGAGAAATCCTGAAAGATCCTGTCATTTCTGCCCTGTGCAATTTTCTCAAAAAACCTACGAGTTCAGCTTATGCCGGATTTGTAGCGGAGCTTTATAATGCGAACGGAGGCAATCTCGGCGAATATATCAAGGAATTATGCTTTGACAGTGAAAATGTATTTGTTAAAACTTTAGGCAGCGGAAAATCTGCGCCCAAGTATATGCAGAAAACACTTGAAAGCGAGCTTGAATTGTTACAGGAGGTGGCAGAGCTTGATAAATCCGCGCTTCGCAACGGACTTGATTATAAAGGTTTTCTGCCTGATTTCACAACAACAAATCTGAGGCTTAAGGATATATACCTGCACAGAGCCGAGAATATCGGCAAATACGGTTACGGCATTTATGCAAAGCACCGTATGTTTTATGTGGACGAGCAGGGGGATATCGTCCCCGTAAATCATCCCGATAAAACCGAGCTTTCAAACCTTGTTGATTACGAAAGAGAAAGAAGTATCGTTCTTGATAACACAAAAGCACTTCTTTGCGGAAAGCCTGCGGCAAATATTCTTCTGACAGGTGATGCAGGTACGGGCAAATCCTCAACCGTAAAGGCTATTGGAAATGCGCTGTGGAAAGAAGGACTGCGGATTATTGAAGTGAGAAAAGATCAGCTTTGTTCAATCAAAAAAATACTTGACGAGCTGTCTGCAAATCCGTTAAAATTTATTCTGTTCATTGATGACCTTTCTTTCCTCAAGGATGATGACAACTTCAATACACTCAAAGCTGTACTTGAAGGCTCGGTGACGGCAAAATCAAAGAATGTTGTAATTTATGCAACCAGCAACCGTCGTCATATAATCAAAGAAAATTTCTCTGACCGCGAGGGTGATGATATACACCGCAATGACACAATGCAGGAACTTGTATCCTTGTCAGAACGTTTTGGAATTCACGTGACATTCTCAAAACCGGACAAGGAAACCTTCCTTCATATCGTGCATCATCTTGCCGAAAAGAATGCAGTTGAAATGACAGAAGAAGAACTCGATCTGCTTGCCGAACGCTTCGCTCTTGAACGCGGCGGCAGAAGTGCGAGACTTGCACAGCAGTTTATCGACGGATTATTATCGAGGTGAAAAAATGTATTTTGATGATATTAAAATCGGAATGACTGTTGATATTCCGCCTACCGTTATTGAGAAAGAAAAGATGCTTTCGTTTGCCCGTGATTATGACAATATTCCTCTTCACACCGACGAGGAATACGCAAAAAGCACACCGTTCGGAGGGCTGATAGCACCCGGAGTTATGTCGTTTATGTCAGTTTGGGCAAAGTATCTTGAAGTCGATTTATTCGGCAAGGAGCTTCTTGCAGGCAAGTCTACAAAAATTGAATGGTTTAAGCCTGTCTATCCGAACGACACTCTTTCCTCAAAAGCTGTGGTTACTGACCTTACAAAACGTAACAACAAAAACGGAATTGTTGAAATCTCAATCGAAGCGTATAATCAGAACGGTGAGCTTGTCCTGACAAACATCACAGAAGCGATTGTGAAAAGCAGAATAAAAACCGTATAATTTTTGGAAATCTCTGACATTAAACAGGTGTTGGAGATTTTTGTTTATATTATTTCCTTGAAGTATGCTTGTCAAAATAGATGCCGTGAGATGTGAATTGTTTTATAATTCGCAGGCAGGCATCTCCTTCCAAACCAAAACGATGTTTTAAAACAGTTTGTTAAAATTAACTTATTTATCAATCCTCAGTCCTTCGGACAGCTCCTTTCCAAAGGAGCCTGCACAGAGATAGCGACAGCAGAAATAATCTGTTCGACAAATTAAAATTTGCTTAAGTAAAAATCATCAAAAGAGTCTTTTTGAAAAACACTTGACAAAATTTTCGGGTGGGATACAATATCAAATGAGGTAGTACAAAATTTTGTAAATTGTACTTACTGATAATTAAATTTTTTATTTTTGGGGGAAAGATTATGGGCACATCAGTTTTATTGGTTTTTCTTGCGCCGTTACTTGCGATTTATGCATTGTTCGGAGGCTTGTTCAGCGAGATTATGCCTTCACCGAAGGCGGAAATAGTTCTTCCGTATAACGAATCACAGGGACTTGTGTGGGAATATGTTGAACAAGAAGATTATCATATCAATCTTATTGAAGAAAAGATTGAAGGTGACGAACAGATTTTTGTTTTTGAAGCAGATCAGTCTATGTCTGTTTTTTTTGAAGATATCTTTGATATTTTTAAAGGTGACGGAACAATGGGCTTGGTCATCGATTTTGTGTTCGAGGATCAGAACGGTAATACGAAAACTTATTATCACGACCCTCGGCAGGAATCAACATATCCGTCATTTGTTATTTATGATGAAAGCGAATGTCTGACGGCGGAATATACTGTCACGGCAGTTGATTCTGAAAATGATACCGAATGGAGAATAGCGCAGGAGCAGACATATAATATTTTTCGTCAGCCGACAAGTGGCGATGAAACTACATTTTACATCGTTTTCTTTCCGAAAGATATTGAAAAGATGGAAAACGGAAAGAATCAGCATATATCATTTACCAATACCTATTGGTCTGATTACAAGGAATATTATTATCTTTCATTCGGCCTGAATGACGGTCAGCTTGAAATCGTTAATGAAGATTACGAGCTTCGCGAGTATTGATTTTACATTACGCGATTGATATAATTCGCAATTATTAAGCACAAAAAAGAAATCACTCCCCCGAGTGGTTTCTTTTTTCTTAATCAGCTTTTATATGTAACATTTTATCGGTATTGTTTTCTGATTGAAATATGCTATAATAATATAAAGCTTTTTGGCTTTATGAATTTTTATTTCCGGATAAAGGAGCGGGCTATGGTACCGAAAAACGAAATTCATACAGATGTTCTTGTTCTCGGCAGCGGTCCGTCGGGGTTTGCGGCGGCGTATACTGCCGCGAAAAACGGAGCAAAGGTTATCCTTGTTGAGCAAAACGGAGATGTCGGAGGTATTTCAACCTCGGGGCTTATGAGCCATTGGACGGGTAGCTGTGCAAGTCCTTTGTATTATGAAATTCTGAAAAGAACATCCCGAAATAATGAAGGTAAATTCAAAAACGAAATTACCAACCTGATAGACCCTGAAAAGCTGAAAACGCTTTATCTTGAGATGCTCGACGAGGTCGGATGCCGACTGATGCTTTATACCTTTGCGGAGGATGCGATCTGTGACGGTGATAAAATTCTCGGTGCAACCGTTATCAATAAATCGGGCAGAACTGATATTTATGCCAAAATCACTGTTGATGCGACGGGTGACGGCGATATCGCGGCAAGAGCAGGCGCCGAATTTGTTCTCGGCAGAGAAAGCGACAATAAAATGCAGCCCGCAACGCTTATGTTCAAGGTCGGCGGTGTTGACTATGAACGTGCCGTATTTTTAGGCTCATTCGAATCAACCTATGAAACGCCGAACGGCGAGCTTCAGGCTCTTGCGAAAGAACATATACCTTATCCTGCAGGGCATATTCTCACTTATGAATCAACACTCCCCGGTGTTGTTACCTGCAATATGACAAATGCTGTTAATATTGACGGCACAGATGCAGATGATTTAACAAAAGCAACGCTTGTATGCCGCAGACAGATGGATGATATAGTTAAATATCTGCGCAAATTTGTTCCCGGATATGAGAATTGTTACGTTATCAGCTCCGCATCCCTTGTGGGCATTCGTGAAACAAGACATTTCAAGGGTAAATACACCTTAAATGAGCAGGATATTCTTGAAGCGAGGGTTTTTGACGATTATGTTGTAAAGGATGCTTACTTCAATTTTGATGTTCATAATATTACGGGGGCAGGTCTTGACAAAACTGGGGTGCAAAAGCATTTCAGGCAGGACGAAGGATATACAATTCCTTATCGCTGTCTTGTTCCTGAAATCAAAGAGAACCTTCTGCTTTGCGGAAGAAATATTTCGGGTACGCATATAGCACATTCGAATTTCAGAGCTATGCCTATTTGTGTGGGAATAGGCGAGGCGGCAGGTGCAGCGGCATACATCTGCGTTTTGAAGAATTGCGGTCTCGACGATGTAGATGCAAAGGAAATTCGGGAGATAATAGGAATATAGTCATCCCGTGTTTGTTACTATATTTTTATTTTGTTAATTCATTGACATTTAAGTGTCGGTGATATATAATATTTGCGATAAATTTTTATAGGAGTGTATAGAATTATGCCATTAGTTAATGCAAAAGAAATGCTCACAAAAGCAAAGGCCGGTCACTATGCTGTCGGTCAGTTCAACATCAATAACCTTGAATGGACAAAGGCAATTCTTCTTACTGCACAGGAAATGAATTCTCCTGTTATCCTCGGTGTATCTGAGGGCGCAGGTAAATATATGTGCGGCTACAAGACAGTTGTAGGTATGGTTGAAGGTATGCTTGAGGGTCTTAACATCACTGTTCCCGTTGCTCTTCATCTTGACCACGGCTCATACGAGGGCGCAAAGGCTTGTATCGAAGCAGGCTTCAGCTCAATTATGTTCGACGGTTCTCACTATCCGATCGATGAAAACATCGAAAAGACAAAGGAGCTTGTTGCAATCTGTGAGGAAAAGGGCCTTTCAATCGAGGCTGAGGTTGGTTCAATCGGCGGCGAGGAAGACGGCGTTGTCGGTGCAGGCGAATGTGCTGACCCCAACGAGTGCAAGATGATTGCTGACCTTGGCGTTACAATGCTTGCAGCAGGTATCGGTAACATCCACGGTAAATATCCCGAAAATTGGGCAGGTCTTTCATTCGATACTCTTGCAGCAGTTCAGGAAAAGACAGGCACAATGCCTCTCGTTCTCCACGGCGGCACAGGTATCCCTGCTGATATGATCAAGAAGGCTATCTCTCTCGGCGTTTCAAAGATCAACGTTAACACAGAGTGCCAGCTTGCATTCCAGGAAGCAACAAGAAAGTATATCGAAGCAGGCAAGGACCTTCAGGGTAAGGGCTTTGACCCGAGAAAGCTTCTTGCTGACGGCGTAGAAGCAATCAAGGCTTGCGTAAGAGAGAAGATCGAGCTCTTCGGTTCAGCAAACAAGGCATAAATTGATTTTTGTATAAATATAAAGAAGAAATCACTCACCCGAGTGGTTTCTTTTTTTTCACTCCGAGCGTGATAAAAACTCTCTCTTTGCGATATTGTAATTTCCCGCATAATATGTAAGAATAAAAACAGAAAGAGACGTCGCTTTCAATTCATTAAACGAGGTTTTGTTATGAAATTAAATATAGGTGAAACGATTAAAAGATTAAGGAAAGAAAGAGAAATAACCCAGGAAGAATTTGCCGAGGTGCTTGGTGTTTCCTGTCAATCGGTATCACGTTGGGAAAACGATAACTGTTATCCTGATATAGAATTAATACCGACTATTGCGGATTTCTTCGGCATTTCTACCGACAGGCTTATGGGCATTGATGAAACAAAAGAAAAGGAAGCAGTGAACAAGTATCTTGATGAATTTCAGCTTGCTGTGAGTAAGGGTAATATGGATGAGTGCATAGCTATTGCCCGCAGAGGTGTGGCGGAGTTCCCTAACAACTATGTGCTTTTGGATAAACTGATGTATGCTCTCTTTGGCTCGGGAGACGACGACGGAAACATACCCGAATGGAAAGAAAATATGGAAAAGTATGATTCGGAAATCATTGCTCTCGGTGAAAGAATAATGAAGTACTGCCCCGATATCAATCTTAAGCTTGAGGCGGCATCGCGGCTCGCTTTTCATCATATTCTGCACGACAGAAAGGAGCTCGGAAAGCAGATTTATGAAAACTTTCCGTCAATGGAGTATTGCAAAGAAAGACAGATGTGGTGGGCTTTGGAAAAGGAAGAGAAGCTTCCTTTTTTAAGAAGTGCGATAAAACAGAGCTATGAGTTTTTGAAGTCCTTTATCTGGCTTCTGGCTGACGCAGATGTAGTTGATGTTGAAACGGAGTTTATTGCATTAAAAAAGATTTTTGATTTAGAAAAGCTTATTCTTGACGGTAACCGACCGCAGACTGATTGGGGAGATGTCTGGCTTAATTTTGATATCGCCAAAAGATATGCACTTATGGGTGATACAGCTAACACGTTTAAGTACCTGCACGTAGCTGTTGATAATGCGAAGGCTTTTGATAACCGTCCTGATGAACTGAAATACAATGCAGTTCTGGTTGGCGAAATTACGATAAAAAAGACTGATTTTGAAACCTCTGATACGCGTCCTCTTTGTGAAATACTCCGTGATAAGTGGCTCATTCACGATGAACTTGATGCTGTTCGTGACTCGGATGAGTTTAAGGCGATTGTGGAAGAACTCAGTTGATTTAGAAAGAGTGTAAATACCTCACTCTAACAAAAAAGAGCTGTAAAAAAAGCTTGGAAAAAGATTAACAGATGTAGTTTTTGAACTTTTCTTGCCTTGTTTCCGCTTATGTTTTATCCCCGCATATTGCGATATTCTTTGCTGTCACAGCGCACATCCGTCACACTATCAGCAATGTGCAGTCAAAAAGCTTGCGGATATCAGTCAAGTTATGCAGAATGATTACGTTACCTCTTGACAAAGTATTAAATGCAGAGTTAAAATATGAGTTACGAAGATAATATCATTCGACGGAGGTAAAAACATGAGTAACAAAAATATTGATTGGTCAAATCTGGGATTTGGATATATTCAGACAGATAAAAGATATGTTTCAAATTTCAAGGACGGTGCATGGGATGAAGGCTGCCTTACTGAAGATGCTAATGTTGTTATCAGTGAGTGCGCAGGCGTTCTCCAGTATGCTCAGACAGTTTTTGAGGGCTTGAAGGCATATCGCACTCAGGACGGCAGAATCGTAACATTCCGTCCCGACCTTAACGCTAAACGTATGGCTGACAGTGCAGACAGATTGAAGATGCCTGTTTTCCCTGAAGAAAAGTTTATTGAAGCTGTTGAGCAGGTTGTTGCAGCAAATGCAGATTTTGTTCCGCCGTACGGCTCGGGCGCAACGATGTATCTCCGCCCGTTTATGTTCGGCAGCAACCCTGTTATCGGTGTTAAGCCTGCAACCGAGTATCAGTTCCGTATTTTCGCAACACCCGTTGGCCCGTACTTCAAGGGCGGCGCAAAGCCGATTACACTTCGTGTATGCGATTTCGACCGTGCTGCTCCTCACGGAACAGGTCATATCAAAGCAGGTCTTAACTATGCGATGAGTATGTATGCTATTGTTGACGCTCACGATAAGGGCTACGATGAGAATATGTACCTTGATTCTGCAACAAGAACAAAGGTTGAAGAAACAGGCGGCGCAAACTTCATCTTTATCACCAAGGACGGCAAGCTTGTTACACCGAAGTCAAACACAATTCTTCCTTCTATCACAAGACGCTCACTTTGCTACGTTGCAAAAGAGTATCTCGGTATGGAGGTTGAGGAGAGAGAGATTCTCCTTGAAGAGGTTAAGGATTTTGCTGAGTGCGGTCTCTGCGGTACAGCAGCAGTTATCTCACCCGTTGGCAAGATTGTTGACCACGGCGAAGAAATCTGTTTCCCGAGCGGAATGGACGAAATGGGTCCCGTTCTCAAGAAGCTCTACGACACACTTACAGGTATCCAGATGGGCAGAATTGAAGCTCCCGAAGGCTGGATTCACGAGATTAAGGTTAAATAAGAATAAAAGGCAAACAAAAAGCACTTGCGTTTTGCAAGTGCTTTCTTTCGTATAAATTGTCAGCCGACAAGCTTTTCGTAGCCTTCGAACATCGTGGTTGCTTCCTCTTTTCCGAGGGAGAGAAGCTCCTGATAGTGGCCGAATGCAAGTGCCATACAGTAGTCGTTTTCGGGAACGATATATCCGACAGCATCGTTTGCAAGACCGAAAATTATGACGTCATCGCCGAAGATTTCGCAGAGTGTTTTACCCTCGTAATCCTTGCTGTTGACCGAGCCCTCTGCCGTAAGCTGATTGCCGCCGTAAATAAGGTCTGTGCAGATTTCACCGGGCACAAAAGCTACCTTAACGTCCTTGCCGAGCTCCATATATCCGATTTCGGTCGTTACATAATAGTCTCTGCCCGATTTTTTGATGAGGTAGTTGACAACGCCGAGCTTGCCTGCCGCCTTAATCACGGGATTGGTGACGTGAACTTCAACCTGTGCAAGCTTGATGTTGAGTATGGGGTCAAGCTCGGTTTCGGTTACGGGCTCCCAGCCCTCATACCACGGTGTGTAGTTGTGACCTTCGGTTTGTTCTGCGGTAAGGTTAAGGCTCATAAGATAATCGTCGGCGAGGATTTCGCTTTCGCTCATAGTCATACCGAGAACCATTTTGCCGATTTCTCTGCCGTAGTTTGCCGCGATATCAACGCGCAGGTCAGCTTTCGCACTGATTCTGCCGATGTAAATGCCCGCGATTGAGCCGTTGAAGAACATAAAGTTGTAGCCCGCGTTGTTGATTGTTTCGCCGATATAGTAAATGTAGTCGCCCGAAATACCGTGACCCTTTGTCGGGTCATCATCGGTAGCGAGACCGACGACGTCGGGATGTGCGGACATATTAAGAATAATTGTCGGTGTTACGGAGCTGTCGTCGGGTGTGAAAACAAAACGCTTGAGCTCAGTGTCAAGAGAAGATGTCGAGGGTCTGTTCTTATTGCTGAAATATCTTTCGCCGATGTCCTTTCTTGCAAAGGTCATAGTGCCCTCTGTCATTGAATCAACAGCCTCGGTTATAGCTTCGCAGACCTTGGAATAGAAGAATTCCATATATTCGGGGTCTGTGCCCTGCTCGGTTTCAATAATGCCCGTAAGTGCGCTGAAAATGTTTTTCGGCCACTTGCGGAAGATATCTGTCCAGAGACCCTGTGTATCAATACCCGAATGAGTGTGAGTTGAGAAAAGATTGATTGAATTGATATTGTTTTTTGCGGCAAAATCTTCAAGAAGACCTCTGATGTGCCTGATGTCGCCGTTTGAAACACCGATTGAATCAACTGTTGCAAAAACTGCAGTGCCTCTGTCCGAGCCGTCGTTGAGTGCAATAACGCGAACCTTCATATCATCAAGGACCTCGCGCACATCATTTGTAAAGAAATTCTGTTCGCTGATGAAGCCGCCGAGGAAAAGGTTGTATTCCTCCCAATTCTCGGGAACAAGGCTCATACTGCTCTGACCGAGAGACCATTTTGCACCGGCCTTTGCCTCGTCAATAAAATCGGCTGTACCTTCATAGAAGTTGTCGTAAACGTACTCGTCTTCGTCGATGAATTTATCGTTTTCTCTTAAAAAGAGGTTGACCGTGCCGACAAGGGTTTCAAAAACCGTTCCGACAACCTTTGCCAACACCTTTGTAATCGGTTCAGCCGACGCTTCAAAGTCGATTGCCGAAGCAGGAACAGCGGTGGCTGAAAAAACCATCACGATTGCGAGAATAACGGATAACGCCTTTTTCTTCATAAAAACTCCTCCTTGATTTGATGTTATATAAGAAAAATATCACAGAACGGTGGAGTTGTCAAGGGTAGGGTGGCGGTAGACTTTGTTTTTATATTGTGATATAATTACCTTAATATTTTTAGTCGGAGATACATTATGGTTGGAATTATGGATATCGGCGGAGGTTTGCGGGGCAATTACGTCAGCGGAATTATTGATTATATGCTTGACAATTCAATCGATATTGAATACTGCCTCGGCATTTCTGCAGGAAGTGCAAATCTCATAACGTATATCGCAGGCCAGCGCGGCAGATTAAAGCGTTTCTACGAGGAATACTCCTTCGAAAAGCGGTATATGAGTATGGGAAACTATTTCCGCAAGGGGATGTATATCGACCTTGATTATATCTATTCCGATATTACGAACAGCTACGGCAAGGACCCGTTGAATCTGGATGCGATAGAAAAATCGCCGAAAAGGTTTGTTGCCGCCGTAACGGATGCGCAGACCGCGGAGCAGAAATATTTTTATAAAAGTGATTTGAAATACGATGATTTTACGCTGTTGAAGGCAAGCTGTGCAATTCCTATTGCAACGCGCAGACCTGTTTTGTTCGGCGAAAAAGAGTATTTTGACGGCGGAGTATCCGACCCGATTCCGTATAAAAAAGCGTTCGAGGACGGATGCGACAAGCTGATAATCTGTCTTACTCTGCCCGTTGAATATCAGAAAAATGCTTTCCCGAAGCAGCTCGCGGATTTATTGTTTTTAAAATATCCGAAAATCGGAAAAGCAATATCCGCATCGCATACGATGTATCACAACAGGATAAACGAAATTCTTGAGCTTGAAAAGCAGGGAAAGGTGCTGATACTTTACCCGAGGGAGTGCTTCGGGGTCAAGACAGCTTCGAGGAACAAGGAAGGTCTCGAAAAGCTTTATCAGCTCGGATATAAGGATGCGGAAAGAATTAAAGCTTTTATTTAAGGTCTGAAAGGAAGATTATATGCTTTTAAAGGTAGTTTCACTTATTGCTTCAATTATTATGTTGTTTACCTCCGCGGCAGCACGTCCGGAAATATCTGACGTGCTTGTCGAATCAAAGGACAATATCAGTGACGGTGTAACGGTTGATGAGATTAACGGCGCGTCGGGAACTAAATTTTATATTCAGCGTCCTGCTGCCGAACAGCTCAACGAGGTTAATGCCTCCGATTTCGGACTTTCGGAAAGCAACGAGGATAATTTTGATGCTTTTCAGAGCGTACTCAATTATTGCTCACAGCATCCGCAGACAAAGCTCGTTATTGATAAGGGTGTATATTATTTCAGAAGCGAAAACGGTCTTGATGCAAATAACTGCAGGGGTCTGCTGATTGACGGTAATGATGCAACCTTTATCTTTTCGTCAACGGGTTACAAATTTTTTGTGCGTAACAGCGATTGTGTTGAAATCCGCGACCTTAATTTTGACTGGAATTGGGATGAAAGCCCGCTTGCCTCGGTTGTAACGGTGCGCAACAGCAATGCCGATAACGATACACTCGAGCTTGTTTTTAAAGATAAGGAGAATTGCCGCGAGGACGTTGCTATGAAGGCGATAACCCAATGCGATCCCGAAACGTTTACCTTCGGTGCAAAAGGCACAGTAAAGGAAAATTATCTTTATCAGGATGCGAATGCCATTAAAGCAGTTGAAAAGATTTCAGAGGATACTCTGCGCATAACTCACAGCGGATGTCTGGACAGCTTCGAAAACGCAGAGACGTATATTCTTCGGCATTACGTATACGACGGAACGGTTTTTAACCTCAGAAATCAAAGCCGAAACATAACCTTTGACAACGTGAGTATTTACGGAAGCGCGGGAATGGCTTACATCTGTGAGGATAACAGCTCACATTTTCAGATTATCAACAGCTTTATCGGAGTCAACCCCGAATATAAAGACAAGCGTTCTGTGTCACTCACGGCGGATGCAATTCATATTGTGAATACTGATGGTTGCTTTAACATTTCAAACTGCGACATCAGCGGTATGGGTGACGATGCAATTAACGTTCACGACGGTCTCGGCTACGTTTCAGCGGTGAACGGAAACACGCTTACCCTGATTGCCTCCGCAATGAGATTGTGCGAGGGAGATACTCTTGCGTTCAAAAACGATAAGTTCGAAAACACGCTGCTGACGGCAAAAATAGTTTCCGTAAAGCCTCTTGAAGGAATAGTCAAGGAGGTTGTTGTCGAAAATCTGCCCGAAGCAGTCACCGAGGGCTATGTTGCATACAGCACGGAATGTAACAGCAGCAATTATGTTATAAGGAACAATTATTTCCACGAAAACAGGGCGCGCGGACTGCTCCTTCAATCGTCAAACGGACTTTGCGAGAACAATCGTTTTTATAAGACTATGGCGCAGGCAATAAAGGTTGTTATGGATATTGAGCCGACACTCTGGCAGGAAGGAATCGGTGTTGATAATCTTATTATACGTAACAATACCTTTGAACTGTGTAATTACAGCGATTGGGGCTCGGTAATTGAGGTCGGAACAAACGTTGCGGGAAAATCTGCCGAGACAGCAGTTTTCACAAACGTTGAAATTACCTCCAATAAGTTTACGGATATTCCGTCAATGCTGCTCAGGGTTGATAACGTTAACGGCTTTTCCTTCTGTAACAATACGGTTGATACGGGAGAGAGCTTTGATAAGCAGGCCCTTCAGGGCAGAATAAAGTTCGGCGAATACTGCTCAAACGTAGTTTATACGGATAACGATTTTGTAAACAGCGGTTTTCTTAAATTTAAAGAAATCGCAAAGGCAGAAAAGCTGTCCGTCTGGGCACAGGTCAATTCACAGCTTTAAAGCTTAAACATTATATCCAGAAAAAGCACCCCCGACATCAAACGATGTCGGGGATCAGTGTTTTTATGCCTTTGTAACGTCGCAATATCTGCCGATTATGAATTTCGTTTTCGGGAACAGTGCTTTTTTGCCGCGTACCGTTATGTTGTCAAGCTCAACCTGAACGGTGTTTGTGTTGCTGTCTGTACCTGCAATTTTTGGCTTCATATACGAGGTGTAGGAGATGTTTCTGAAAACAACGTTTTTGATTTCGAAGTTTTCAGCTTCCTCATCGTATACCTTAACGAGCATCGGTCTGCCTTCGTCGCGGAAAATCTCGATATTTTCAAAAAGGACACCGTCAATACCGCCTTTGGTCTGCTCCGCTACAACAACAAGAGAGCCTATTCTGTCGTTGTCCCAGATGCCGTCGCGGTAAACTACAGCACAGTCGCGGAAGGTGACGTCAGAAATCATTTTGTTGACCTCGCCCGTGATGCCGAAGCATCTTGCGTAACCGCCCCAGGCGATGCAGTTAGTAAAGGTTATGTTCTTACTGTCCATATTGCCGCCGAGTGCCTTGACCTCGAAGGTGTCGTCCGCAACACGCGCGAAGCAATTGTCTACCGTTACGTTGTGGCTGTTGCATATCGCAAAGCCGTCGCAGTTTCCGCGGTTGCCGATGATGTCAACGTTGTCAATATCAACGTCCGTACAGCAATAGGAAATGAAAGACCATTCGGGGGAGTTGATGATTTTGATTCCGCTGACGTTGATGTTATTACAGTTTGTGAAAACAACACCGCGTCTTTCACGTCTGTCAAGACGGGTAAGGTCAATTACACCTCTGCCCGTAAGTGTTAAGTTGTTGCAGTTGTAGAAATTGAGGAAGGGATATCTTGTAAGTCCTATGGAGTTATGATACCAAGCGGTGTCTTCAAAATATTTATTTTCATCCTCTGCACAGTCAATATCAAAAAGGTGGTTTGCGATAACGTAAGCACCCTCGCGAAGGTAGATTACCTGATTGTTCTGACCGACAAAGTTTACGTAGTCGTATTCGTAAACGCCCTTGTCAAGAACAATAACGTTCTCCTCGCCGTATTCCTCGATATATTCTGCGATTTCAGCATCCTCGTCAATCTGCTCACGGACAATGAGTGTGTAGCCGTAATACTGATTTGCATTGTTGAAAAGGAAGGTATAAATTCCCGTTTTGTTGATTGAAGCGGTCACGGTGTTATCCTTGCACTGCGCCTCAACTCCGTGTGATTCGGGAAGAACAATAGCGTTTTTAAGCTCAACGTCAGCACCCGTTATTTCAATATTGAACGAAAAGTCCTTGCTCGAGTCAACATAGATTTCCGAGAAGGAATGAAGCGTTCCCGTATCGTCAACGCGGATAAACACAACCGAGGCGTAAACGGGGATTTCCTCGCCGCTCACCTTTGCGGTGTAGTAGGGGGAAATGATGATGCCGTTGATGTCGTCATATCCGCCCGACTGAACGTACTCGGGAAGAAGAGCCGAAGCTCTGCCGACAAGCTCGGGCTCCGTCAGTCCTGCTTCTTCGAGGGTAACGATAGCCTCATCGGGATATTGAAGGGCAGAAAAATCGAAGTTTTCGCTCTCGGGCTGAACCGTAGCCGGGAAAAACAGATTTGAAAAAAGAACTGAAATTGTTGTGAAAATAGTTAAGAAAAACTTAATTACAGCTTGCATAAATTATCCTCCTTATTTATAAAAGAATATACGTTTCATCTGCCTGCGTTTCAAAGGTGACGGTGTTCCCGTCTTTTGTGCACGGAATTTTCACAAGGTCGGACATTCGGACAACCGTTGTTACTCCTGCACATTCAACCTTGCAGCTTCTTCCCTTAAGGCTCTTGATTATAAGGGAAGAAATCCTCTCCTTTTTGAGCTTTGCACTGACGAGAAAAGCACCGTCGGCACGCAAGTTTTCGAACGAAGCATCCGATTCTTTGTTCCAGCAGGGGAAGGGACGGATAACGCCCTCGTGGCTCTGCAACAGCATCTCGTTGATTGTTGCGGGAATCGTCGTCAGATGCTCTATACCGCCGCCGTGATGACGGAACAGTCGGTTAGGCATAGCGAATTCCTTTATGTTCTGATGTATTCCCTCAATAAGAAATTCGGGGTCAACGCCGATTCGCGCACCTGCGGGGAGATAAGAGTTCGAGCCGTTATCGTCAAGACGTCTGTCGTTGATAAAGTATGTATTTTTTGCAATTTTCAACAGCTTTTCTCCCGAATCAAGTCCTATCTGTGATGCGGGATAAATATGCTGAAGACCGACCGTGTTTTCGTTTCTCCAACGTATGCCGCGTTTAGAATAGCGGAAGCAACGCTTGCCGTGCTTGATAAAGGTGGGAAATTCGCTCAGGTTTTTGTTGATATCCTCCCAGAGGGAATATTTTTCGCTGTTCAATCCGAGCTCCTTTGCCATATCGTAAACGCCCTTGAACAGCAGCTTTACAAGACCGAGAGAGTTGATTGCGTTTACCGCTTCAATCTGACCCTTGTGTGTCCAATATCTGAATTTTTCTCCGCGGTAGTAGGGGATTTCGTGCGCCGCATCGTTTCTGATAACGTATCTGCCTTTTTCTTTAACGAGGTAATCCTCCCAGAACAAGGCAGTATTGAATACAAAATTATAATAGTTTTCCTTCGCGTAGTCACTGTCGTAGGTCGAGAACCAATGCATCAGCGGAATTACGCAAGCGTAAGCGGCGTGGCTTTTCTGACCGAGGAAAAGTATGCCATGCTCCTTGCCGTCGGGCTGGGAATAAACGTCAAGTGCCTTCGGACCGAAGCTGACGGGGAAGGCATAGCCTCTGCAGCCGAAAAGCTTTGCCATTCTTTCGGCTTCGTCACTCATCTCGTTGACGGGTGTCATATAGCCGTCAAAAAGCTCGGGATGATTGGCGGAGAATATGCAATAATACGGAGCCTCGTAGTTGTAATTCATATGATAATCTCCCGCCCACGGGAAGAAATCATCGGTAATGAAGTTGCCGAATAAGCCGGGCGGAAATTCGCGGTTGCCCATACAGCCTGCAAGGTGGTAAAGGCTCGAGTTGTAGAATGCTTCAATCTCCTTATCCTCAAGAGTAACCCTTGAAGCGGAGAAGATTTTTTCCCACTTCTCCTGCGTGCGGCTTTTATCGCGGTCATAGTCGCTGTTCATAACCGCTTCAATGCCCTTTTCGGTATATTTTTCGTCATCAAAATTCGTGACGACACTGATACAGTAGCGGATAAAATCCGAACCGTCCTGCGTGCGTGTGCCGAGCTTGCGAAGGCAGAGTGCAACAGCCGTTTCGCGCGTTACGTCTTCGCCTTCAAATTTACGGACAAAGCATTTAACTGCGTTTTCTTCAGATTCTGAATTGGAGGAGCCGCAGGTGTCGGGAATTTCGATGCCGACCTCGGGACAGGTGTCGGAGACCTTGATTTCAAAATAAATCAGGTTTTCGGGAGCGACAAAAAACTCCATTTCCATATTACCGAAGGTGCACTCAAGCAGACCTTTGTCAAAATATTGCTTGATGTTATAATTTTTCAGGTCAACGTTCTTTATCCGCAGATTGCCGACTGCCTTTATTCCTCCGTTGCCTTGTGTGCCCGAAGTGAATTTCCAGAAGTCGCATTTCGAAATGTGTACGATAAGGTCAGTCTCGTCGTTATCGAAAACAACGCCGAGGTCGCCGTTACCGCACATTGCGCCTGCAGGTATTTTATAGAGAATTTTGCCGTCAACCGTGTTGATCGGTTTTGAGGTTATTTCGTTAAAATAAGTGTTCATAACGTATCACCAAGCTTATTTAATCTACTTTAATATTATAATTGTTTTTGCTTTATAGTCAAGTTTATTCTCGTTATTTGCGGATGCTGTACCGGCTTGTTATTCTACCGATTGAGCAAAAAATCAAAAAGAAAATTGTTCAGTTTGCTGATTATTTGAAAATCTGTTGATTTGTTCCGAATAGAAATATATACTTAAAGAAGGAAAATTGAAAGAGGAGAATTACAATGAGTTACAAAGGATATAAGTGGTATGCAGGTGTGCCTCATTGCCACTCCGTCGCTTCGGACGGTGGTCTTACCCTGGAGCAGGTAATCGCTAAAGCAAAAAAGAATAAGCTTGATTTTCTTATGATGACCGACCATAACGTGAATTGTAAGGAATTCCCGAAGGTTGACGGCTTAACGCTTATCTACGGTGCGGAGCTGACGAAGCACGGCGGTCACTGCAATATGTGGGGCGTTAAGGACGTCATTGACCAGGAGGACTATGACACCTGCGAAACCTACGAGGATTTTCTCAGGGTTAAAAATGAAGCTAAAAGGCGCGGAGCGGTAATTTGTATGAATCACCCTCACTGCAAGCAGTGCCCGTGGAGATGGGAGATGAAGGCAGAGGACGTTGACGTTCTTGAGGTATGGAATGCGCCGACACATTTTGATAATCTGGAGTGTACCGAATGGTGGCACGAGCAGTTGAGGAACGGTCACAAGCTTCCTGTTGTCGGCGGAAGCGATTATCACAAGGATTACGTTGTTACAAATCTTTTAACCTGGCCCGTTACTTATGTTTATGCAAAATCAAGCTCTGCCGAGGATATACTTGATGCTATTGTCAAGGGTCATACAACAATCTGCTTTGACTGCGGAACAACGTTTATTGACATCACAAGCGGCGATGCCGTTCTTGGTGACACGGTAAAGCTTGACGGGGGCACGACCGCGAAAATCAGCGTCAAGAAGCTTCGCAAAAATCATAAGCTGATAGTTTTTGATGCTGACGGCGAGTGCTTTACATATACGGCAAAAAAGACGGAGGATTATTCCGTCACTCTGCCTGTTAAAAAGGAAGGCTTCCTGTGCGCTCACGTAGTTTTTGAGCCGGGCTTTTTATACAGTAAAATTCACGATATTGCTATCGCTTCAAGAATTCCCGAGCAAAAGGGTATGAAGCTGCCGCCGCTGATTTTTGCACAGAGCGGAGCAATCTATTTTGAAAAATAACTAAAAAGAAGAATGACCACCTCGTTTGAGGTGGTCAAATTTTTTTATGACTAGTCATTAAAATCCTTGTCAAAGGCTACGATTTTGCCTGATTCAGCGTTGATTTCATATTCATATTCATAAGCACCTGCTATGAATTCAACCTCGTAGTGCACAATCAGGTCATCACGGTCAAGCTCGACCTTTGAATACTTAACCTGCGCGGAATCAACCTTTGCGTGAGCCAATGCGAGGGATAATGCCTTATCCTTGGCGATATAGCTTTCGCTCGGAGCCTTGTCGGGAGCTGCTGTCGGGACGGAATTCTTTTCAACCCTGTCGATATCCTTTTCGAGCACCTTACCGTCAGCCGCCTTGATTTCGTATTCGTACTCATAGCCGTCAGCGACGAACTTTATATCAAAGTGAGCAACGAGGTCGTCTGCATCGTAATGTGCTTTTCTGAACTCAGCGTCTGCCGCCTTCTTGCCTGCATCCTTGAGGGCGATTTCCTTTGCCTGCTCAACGCTGATGTAAGCCTTTTCCTGTTTCTCGGGTACTGAAGTCGGCTCCTGAACCTTCTTTACTTCTTTTTCGTTTTCTCTTTCCTTAACCTTTTCCTGTGCGGGAGAGGATGTCTTTTCCTGCTCCTTTTCTGCATTAATTATTTTGCCTTCCTCGACAGAGACCTCATATTCGTATTCGACACCGTTGTTGATAAACTCAATGTCGTAATGCTTAACCCTGTCATCACTGTCCAATGAAGGAGTTGCACGGAACAAAGCATCCTCTCGCTTGATTCCCGCATCCTTGAGGGCAATATCTATTGCCTCGTCAAGTGAAACACTTGCGCTTGCCGTAGTTTTATTTTCGGCAACGGGTGGGTTGGTCGGCTTTTCGGCTGTCGGGAGATTTCCCTTCGCAAAGCCTGTCAGCGCGATTGCTGAAATTACGATTACTATTGCTGATATAACTGCTAATTTCTTTTTCATTTTCATTTCTCCTTTCAGAATTTAATTAAAGTTTAACGAAAAAGCTTTGCAAAAAGATCACGGAGGAAGCTGATGAAACGGAAGGCTTCGAATCTGTCGGGTGCATCATAGTCACGGTCAGATTCAACGATTCTGCCGTTTTCGGCATTGATTGAATATTCATATTCGAGGTTGCCGTCTGCTCTGAACTCGATATCGTATTCGTATCTGCCGTCGTCAAAATCAAGTCTTGCTTTTACGAACTTAACTTCCTCGGCGTTGTAGCCGGCGTGCTCAAGAGCGATTGCTTTTGCCTGATCTTTTGTGATTAAATCCTGTGAAGGAGCAGCGAATGCTGTTACTGAAACAGAAGCTGCAACAACAAGTGCGAGTAACGTAGCGATAAGTTTTTTCATAGAATCATTTCCTTTCGTGTTTGGATTTTATTTATCAGCCGTCCTTGACTGTGACTAAATAATAACCGCCAAACATTAAAGGAACATTAGAGTTTTTAATTTTTTTAAAAATTTTTAAGAGTTATTGAAATTTCCGTAAATTTGCCGATTTCGGATTTTGCGTCACATTCGGCATCGTGGATTTCTGCGATGTTTTTTACAAGCGCAAGTCCGAGACCGAAGCCCTCTGTTTCCGAACGGGAAGCATCTGCTCTGAAAAATCTGTTCCAGATTTTCGGCAGGTCATCCGCGCTGATTCCGATACCGTTATCTCTTACACAAAGAATAATGCCGTTATCAGCTTTTTTCAGGCTGACGTCGATTGTGCCGTTTTCCTTGCCGTATTTATCGGCGTTGGAAATAAGATTCTCCGCAAGCTGTGTTATGAGCGTTGCATTCATATTTATATAAATGTCTTTTTCAATATTGCGGTGTAAGGTAATGCCCTTTGTGGTGATGAATTTATCACATACCTCTGTCAGCAGAGCGCTTATGTTTCCCTGCTCAAGAGTGATGCGCCGTGACTGCTGTTCGGCTCTTGTAACGGCGAGGAGTGAAGATACCAGCGCTGTCATCTTGTCTGTCTGCTCTTTGACGGAAATGAGTGCCTCCAGCTTGTCCTCGTCATCAGCGTTGTCAGAAAGCGCATATTCACACTCCGCCTTGATAACGGCAAGGGGTGTACGCAGCTCGTGGGACGCGTCGGAGGTGAATCTTTTTTCGTTTTCAAACGAGTCCTGAAGTCTCTCAAACATACCGTTGAAGGTTTCGCCGAGCGTGTGGATTTCGCCGGGAGCCTTGCTTGTGTCAAGTCGCTTTGAAAGGTCCTTGCCCGAGGAAATCTCGCGGGCGGATGCCGTGATTTTCTCTATCGGACGGACGGTTTTCTTCGTGATGATGTATGCACCGATTGCGGCGATTACGATAAATATCGGGAAGAGATAAAGCGCGTTCCTGCCGACGGTATTGAACACGGCGGAGGTATCGTCTATCGGACAAACGGCACGGATGTAAACCTTTTCGTAGTTCGATGCATCCGAAGTAAAGTCGATTTTAAAAATGTTTCTGTCGTGGTAGGTGTTGAGCTCGACGGCAATGATTTCGGCCTCGTCCGCGGGTATCCGGGCGTGCTCAAGTGCAATTTCGATTGCCTGCTCGGTGCTTATTCCGTCCTGAAATTTCGTGTCGGAATAGGGGGTCGGGGTCAAGGGCTGAACAGGGGTTACATCAGCCTCATACGAGATTATCTTGCCCGACAGCACGTCAATCTCATATTCGAATTTGGTAAAGCTCATAAGCTCGCTGTAAACGTAATATTTTTCACCGCCGATTTCCTTCTCGTCAACGCTTTCGCTTTGCTTTTTAGGTGCAAAAAGCAGTGATTCGGGAGTCTGACCGACGATATAGTCACCGCTTTGAGTGAAAATATCGCAGTAAATTCCGCCCGAGAAGAAAATAAAATCATTTTCAACCTCAAAAACACCGTTGCTGTATTCCATTTCGTCGGCGTTACCTTCAACGGCGGCGATAACGGTCTGCTTGATTTTGTCGTCGGCCGTGCGCTGACTTGTAATCATAACCGTCACAAAATTCAGCGCACAAACGGCGGTGATAAGAACGGTAATCCATAAGGTAGTTATTGTTTTGAACGATATTTTTTTCATTTTTCCACCCTCAGCACATATCCCATTCCGCGGACGGTATGGATGAGCTTTACGTCGTAGTTATCGTCGATTTTTTTACGAAGATATCGGATGTAAACGTCAACAACGTTTGTGCCGCCCTCATAATCGTAATTCCAGATGTGGTCTTCAATCTTTTCGCGGCTGAGGACGATACCGTTATTGACGGCAAGATATTGCAGAAGCTCATATTCCTTGGCGGAAAGCTGAATGATGCTGCCGTTTCTGGATACGGTTCTGCTCGAGATGTCAACCGTGAGGTCGCCGACACAGATGACGTTTGACTTTGAAACGCTGTTTTTGCGGATAAGAACACGTATTCTTGCAAGAAGCTCCTCAAAAGCGAAGGGCTTGACGAGATAGTCGTCTGCACCGATGTCGAGTCCCTCAACTCTGTCCTCAATGCTGTCACGCGCCGTGAGGAATAAAACGGGAAGCTCGTTGCCCTCCCTGCGGATTTTTTTAAGAAGAGTAAAGCCGTCAGTTTTCGGCATCATAACGTCAAAAACAGCCGCATCGTACTCCGTCATGCTAATCATATCATAAGCCTCTTCGCCGTTAAAGCAACTGTCAACGCTGTAACCCGAGGCTTTTAATTGCTTTGTAATAACTCTGTTAAGGCTCTTTTCATCTTCAGCGACAAGTATTCTCAAGATAATCGCTCCTTTCCTATTTTACGCCATTATAAAAGAGGAAGATTAAAATAACATTAGAAAGTAATTTGCCACCTCTGCTGTAAAATATTGCAGGGGATGCCGTCGCAGTCGGTTGCGTAAAAAACTGTCAGCAGTGTGCCGTCATCAAGCTCAATCGTAGTCGGATATCCGAGGTCGTCACTGCCCGTGTTTTCATAAAGTCGGATGTCTTTTTCCCAGCTTTCGCCGCCGTCCGTGCTTATCATTGCCATAATGCCGTAGGGCTGTTTTCTTCTGCCGTAGGTTGAAATAATGACACCTGATTTTAATTGAATAAGATGAGGCGGTGCTCCGCCGTCCTCTTCTAGAAGTCTTTCGGGCTTTGTCCACGTTCTGCCCTTGTCATAAGAAACGCTCTGACAGGTGGTGAAAACCTTGTCGTTTTCTGCCCTGATGTGACAGATAAGCTTGCCGTCGGGCAGCTCGAGCAGATACGGCTCGTTGAGAAAAATGCTTTTATCGTCAATTGTGATTTTGCCTACGAATTCGGTTTCGCAGGTCTGTGTGTCAAGCTTTACAATTTCAATACCGCCTTCAACGTCGTCAAAACGGTTGCCTGCCCAGAGGATTGTGCCATCGCGAAGCTCGGTCGGGCCGTGCGGACAGGTGACGGGGGAGTGATGGAGCTCACCAAAGGTCACACCGCAATCGCGGCTGATACGGAAGAGCGAGCCGAGATATTTTTCCTCATCCTCGGCGGTGATTGTGTCAATATAACGCTGTACGTATTCGTTGTCCGTGTTGTTCTGTCTTTGAAAATCAGCGGAATTGTTAAAGGACGTTATTATAACGCCGTTATCTCCGAAGGTGCACAGACCCGCATCCCTGTCATCAAGCGGAGTGTCGATAACGGGCGCGGGACGAGTATAGGTTTTACCCTCATCCGAGCTGTAAGCAACAACGGCCTTTCCGAAGGGACATACGTGCTCAAGACGAAAGCCCGATGCACCGACCATAATGCGTCCGTCCTGCAGACGGACAGCGGTAGGCCACGCAAAATACCCGTGACGGCTGTCGGGGTTGGACATAACAGTTTCTGTCTTACCTATAAGCTCAATTTTCATAGAATCACCCTATTTTATTTTACAATACATAGACGCTTTTTTCAATATGTATTGCTTTAATCACCCTGATTCGTAAAGATGAGAAAATAAGTTTTAATTTGTCGAGCATAAATAAGAGTCAGCAGAACAAAGGCGCCCCTGAAAGGAGATTCCCCTGTTAGGGGAAATGTCGCGTAGCGACAAAGGGGTGCCCGTTTTCGGAGAAAAAGCTGGCGCGGCGTAGCCGTGACTGAGGGGTTCGTTGCGAAGCAACGAGGGAAACAAGATATCATAAAGAACTTTTTGGTCGCTTACGCTCCACCCATCCGCCCTGTCGGGCACCTTCCCTTTCAGGGAAGGCTACTTGTCTTTAGCTTGTTTCAAAATTGAAGAGACATCGATAAACTCCAAATTATCTTTACGTCAAAAACATTTGTATTTTTAGTTTTTCTGTGATAAAATGTTTTGGACTTTATTTCAGAGGTAAAGAGTATGCTTGATTTTATTAAAGATAATTCGTTTATAATTGCGCAGGTTTTCGGATTCCTTGCGATGCTTGTTTCAATTTCAATGTACCAATTCAATAAGCACAAAAAGGTAATGCTTTTAATGGTTTTGTGTGCGCTTCTCTGGTGCTGTCATTACACGTTTTTAGGACTTTTCACACCCGTTGCGATGAATTTCCTCGGCGCTGTTAAAAACTTCATTTTCAGCTTCAAGGAGGGCAGGCAGATTGAATCAAAAACGATTCCGATAATTTTCCTTATTCTTTCTGTTGTGTCAACTCTTCTTACGTGGAAGGATGCGTGGAGCGTGCTTCCGCTTATCGCTTCCGTTTTTGCAATTGTTGCACAGTGGCAGGTTAACGTAAAACATCTCCGCTTGCTCACGATTCCCGTCTGTGTCTGCTGGTTTATCTATAACATCAACAACCAATCATGGGCAGGCACGGCAAATGAGGTTTTCGTACTCATTTCAATTATTGTCGCACTTATAAGAAATAAGAAAAAAGAAACAGTCAAAGTTGAAAGTGAGACAGAGTAACTATTCAGCTGAGATGAAGAACAAAAGAAACATATACGAAATAATCGGCTTGCAGTTAATTAAACTGCAAGCCGATTACCTTTTACACGTTTTCTTTTGTTCTTCGCGCCGATGGATAGTTACTGCACATTGTTTACTATGCCCACAAACAGGGGAGTCGAATCGTCAGCAGTGACTACAAAGATGAAAGGTCTGTCAAGTCTGAAGTCGATAATATCCTTTGGCTCTGCCATACCGTCAACACCTACAACAGTGAATGCCGCGGCGGTGCAGCCCTCCTCATCAACCGTAACTCTCGCGCTGTGCTGCATCATACTGACATAAGCGGCGGAGTTGAAGGTCGGTGAAAAATCAGCCTTTTCGTCATCAAAAACATCGGTTACACCGAGCTGCTTGAGGTTTTGTCTCAGGTCGAGAGTTGAGGAAACATCAAACTTCGGCATAGCAAGGTTGATGAGTGCATAAGGCTTGCAGTTTTTCGGTTTGCTGCCCGTAAGAATAGGGTCAACGTCACCGCTCTGAATGAGCTTTTCGGGCGTTGTGTCCTCGTCAGGGAGAATCAGCCACATCTTCGCCGAGTGGTTGGTAAAGCGCATCGCAACGGCGGAATAATTATCGTCATAGTAATAATCGTTAGCTGATGTCTGATTCATAAAATCAACTGTCTGCTTGCCGTTTTTGCCGTTGAAGGTATCGGGTGCGGTGTTGATTTCGTTGAACTCGCTGTCCCAGCGTGCCTTGAAATAAACGGTGCTTGCAAGTCCGAGAATAGTGTTGTCGTTAAATTCAACCTGCGAGGCCTCTTCCTTGAGCAGACCGCCTGTCTGGTCGTTTAGCCATTTCTGCAAGGCTTTGTTGTAGCCGTTACTTCCCATTTTTCCCTTGAAGGAGGATGCGTAATATTTTTCTGCAAGAATGTCAAGCGTGGATTTGTTGTATTCCATATCCTCGTTCAGCCACACGGAATTGGCAAGAATATTTGTTGTCACACCGTCGTCCATATAGTTGCTCAGCCACAGCTTGTTGGCGTTATTTCTTATTGCTTCAATGCTGTCTGTGCCGAGCAGGTCGAGTATCTGCGCACGCGAGTTGTTGCCCGTGGTTTCCGCAAGCATACTCAGCGCAAGGTAGACGTTGACAGGGGAGTAGACGAGATTATCCTTGTTACCCTTGAAGAAGCTTTTTGTGCTCGTTGTCAGGAATGAAGAATAATTTTTGATATCAAGTCGGTTGTCGAGCCTTGCTTCGTCAAACTCGTGCCATTCATCGAGAGCCTTGGAGTAGCTTTCAAAGTTAAGGTTCAACATATTTTCCTGCGGGTAATCAACCGTTTCGGGGTATTTTGCTTCGCTGATTTTGTGGGAAAGAAAGTTCACAACGGGCGGATTGTTATTGACATTCGGGTTTGTCCCGAAGCCCCCGTTATCGGGCGGAATACGACCGAAATGTCCTGCAACACCTACAATAACCAGGCAAAAGCATGCGGCAACGGCAACCCATTTTATCCACCGCTTATTTTTCTTTTTTGTTTTTCTGCTTTCTTCGGCAGATTTTATGATTTTATCGTCAAGCAAACCGATAGCATCACTCAATTTTTCAGGTTTCATAAAAGGCCCTCCTTTTCGAGATGTTTTTTAAGTCCGAGCCGTGTGCGGTGGAGAGAGCTTTTGACTTTTGATTCGCCTGCGCCGAAATGCTCTGCAATTTCACGCACGCTGTCGAGGAAATAGTATCTGCACAAAAAAATGTTCCTCGCCTCGTCGGAAAGTGTCATCAGATAGTCGCTGATGCATTTTGCGAGCAGTTCGGCTTCAACTTCCTTTTCGGGTGCACCTTCGAACGAAGCGCAGTCGTGAAGCTCGTCAAGCGCGAGCGCGTATTCAGAGCCCTGTCGCTTTTTGGCATTCCTTTTGCGGTAGATATCAATGGAAATCTGCCGTGTAATTCTTCCGAGAAATGTCGAAAGGGCAATCGGCTTTTGCGGCGGCATCGAATACCACGCCTTGAGGTATGTATCATTTACACTTTCCCTGCTGTCCTCAACATCCGCAAGGATGTTATAGGCAATTCTGGTCAGATAATTTCCGTATTTCTGCTGAGTTTCGGAAATTGCCGACTCGTCACGTTGCCAGTATAATTCAACAATTCTGCTGTCCTCCATCAGCACACCTCCTTGAAAACGTTTTCATAATAAAATACGAAAAAAACTGCCGCAGGTTTCGCCGTTTACAAAAAATCCCTGCGCAGGGCAGGGAAAACTGTTATTCAAATACATTTCCGTCAGTATCGGTGTAAGATACGCTTACGGTATAGTTGCCGTCGGGGGATTCGGAAACGACGATACAGTTGTCCTTGACATCGTAAACGGATGAGGACTGTTTACCGTCAGCATCGGTATATGTAACCTGTGCCGATGTGATGTTTTTGCCGTTGTACCAGCAGAAATCGTAGTTAATGCCGTTAACGGGTGCGGAAAGGATAAGGATATCGTCAATCGGACGGTATGCGTTTGTTACGAGCTTATAGCCCTTACCCTCGGGCTCAAAAACCGTCAGACATATCTGATCACCGCTGTATGCGGAAGAAATTATATGCCCGTCAATCTCGGTTTCGGAAGAGACAACGAAGCCGCTTTTAAATTTGTTTATACGTGCCTCACGTTCTGCGGCGGTAGTGCATTCGGGTGAAAGCAGGAAGGCAGCCGTAACAACAGCCGCAAAGCCTACGATCACGGCTATGGCTATAAATACGTTTTTGCTGATGTGATTAAGAGCTTTTTTCATTTTTCTTACCTCTGATTTTCCTGACGATGTTCGAAACGATACTCGCTAAAAGCAATAAAACAAAATTGCAGATAAAAATAATGCCGAGCACCTTGTATTTTGTGAAATCAACAAGAAGAACAATTCCGATAAAGAGTAGAATAATAGAAAGTCCGCCGTACATCGAAAGACCGATTCCGATTATTTCTCTTGTCTTTTTCTTTATGTTCTTCTGCGGAGTCATCGAAGCCGCAAGCTCAGCAAAGCCTTCTGCCAGCGCTTCAAAAAAGAACATAAAAATCCCTTCAATAATTGCATCCATAATTTCGGTCTCCTTTAATTTACAATAAATATTTTGATAAATTGGGAGTTTGTCGCTGTCTTTTCAATTTTGAAACAAGCTAAAGACAAGCAACCTTCTCTGAAAGGGAAGGTGCCCGACAGGGCGGATGGGTGGAGCGTAAGCGACCAAAAAGTTCTTTGTTATATCTTGTTTCCCTCGTTGCTTCGCAACGAAACCCCTCAGTCACGACTTCGTCGTGCCAGCTCCCCTTTCAGGGGCGCCATTGTTCTACTGACTTTTTATTTCTCCCAGACAAATTAAAATTTGTTTTTAGCCTTTAATGAACGTAGCTCTATCGGATGCTTCGGGCTTGCTTGGATTGTATTTTCGTCAAAAACAACGTTTTCTGTAATTATCTCAACCTCGGGATAAACAATTCCTTCTGCTTTTGGTACGGTATCAAAGCAAAGCTTCGAGCTTTTGAAATCAATATTTTTCAGTGTTATGTTTGCGGTCGGATAGTTTGAATGGAAGAGAATATCCACGTCATTTTCCAAAAGGATGTTTTCAAGAGTGATATCACTTTGCGGAACGCACACGCAACCGGGATAACAGCTTCGTGCATAGGTGTCATAATTAAGGCTTACCGCAATTCCGATGTTACGCTTTTTCTGCAGTCTGCAATTGCGCAATATTATGTTGCGGCAGCCGCAATCAAGCTCTTCCGTGTCGCGCACAGCTACCCAACTTATACCGTCATATTCCGCAATTCCTTTTTCGTGGCAGGGCGGGGTATGGGAGGTGTAAAGCCTTCCGTCCTTGGGATTCATCAGAACACGGTATGTTTTTCCGTTGACCGCGACGGTGTCCGAGTGCTGAACCTGCATTCCTTCGCGCCACCTGCACCAAGCACCGCCGAGAATTCTGCAAAAGAAGCCGGTTGTTGTGTTATCGTCCAGATCAACACAGTTTTCGATTATTCCGTTTTCAATCCAACCTATATGAGTGTTTGAGGTTGCGTAATCAAAGGCATTGAGTGCTATCGGGTCATCGAATGTACGGAATCTGCCGTTACTGATAACAAATCCGTCGCCCCAACCGAGATGAACGCCGTCCTTATTGCCCGTTATATATAAATCGTTAAGCTTGATATTTTTAAATGCACTTATCTGAATTGCATAGTCCTTTTCAAGCAATCCGTGGCACTCAAAACCGTCGATTTTCAGTCTTTTAACATAAATCATTGCAACCTGTGCGCGCAGACCCGCAATACGGCTGTTCACACCAAAATCATTGCTTTCGATACCGTTACATTCAAGATGCAATCCGACAATTTCAATATTGCTGTTATATTCGCCCTTGAGCGCACCTTTGTTTATAAAGGCACAGCCGTTAATACCGTTCACACTTGCTTCACGCCGGAGAATCACACCCTCGCAGAACACAAGCTTTGTGTTGTCGCCGATTTCAATTTGCTCGGAAATACTGTAAGTACCGGGAGCAGTAACCTGAATTACTCCGCCCTTATCAACAGCTTTCTGAAAAGCTTCAGAATTTTTATATGGGTTGTTTCCGGGTAAAAAACCGTATTCGTTAGCATTAATCATAGTTTTCATTCCTACAAATTCTTATTTGTCGAGAAGGTTATATCGTACACAATCTGAGTTTACAATTGGGTGCTGTTCTCTGACAAAGTTTATAATGATTTATTTCCAAGGTGCAATTGTTCTTTTCTTAAAGTTTTACCGTTGCTGTCCGTGAAAACAATTTCAATATTTTTATCATTAAAAATATAACCGCAGCCTGCAAAATAAACAGGCGTCTTCTTTTTAATTGTACTGCCGATCACAACGGGGCAGATGCTGCCGTTGGTGTTCCAAGCGCTGTTTTCGGGATAATAGATGTTTAACTCGTGCGCGTGACCGCAAATCATAACATCAGGCTTCACATTTTCTCTGAGAAGCTCTGACCATTCGGCAAAAAGATCCTGTTCAATGTCAAACGGAGAATGATATCTGTGAACAAAAGCGTTGTGGGAGATGACGAGCTTATGTTTAACGCCTTCTGCTTCGTATTCACTTTCTTTGTTTTTGATTATATTTTTGAGAAAATCTGACTGACGTTCTCTGAAAACGTGACAGGCAATGGTGTGACCGTATTCTTCGTGGTCATCGTTCTTGTCTTCGCCGCAGTCAAGCAGAATTCCCCAGATATTTCCAACGCGGAAGCTGTAATATGTGTTGCCCTGATGAGTAGGTGTATATTCCGCAAACTTCTCGGCAAAATTACCCCTTAAATCGTGGTTGCCCCTTGAGAAGATTATAGGCTTTTCGCCTTTTGTTAAACGGGAACCGATTACATATATGTTCATAAAATTTTTGGGGCTGCTGCTGTCCTCGATAACATCGCCGTTTAAAATCAGAAAATCAATGTTACCGAAAGTTTCTGCAGCTTTTATCGGTTCTTTGATATTGTTGTGAGCATCGGCGATATGATATGCTCTGATGTTGTTTTCGGGGATGGGGTAAAATTTATATTTTTTTTCAAGCACATTTTTTGTTTTTGAAAAATATGCTTTTCTTATGATAATGGGTCGGATGCAAACCGTATATTCTTTGGCATTATCAAGCTCATCGGCAGGCACTTCAACCTTGTGAATTTTATTTCTTGAACGCATAATGCCGTTTGATTCGTCATAATAAAATTTATCGCCGACTTTTACAAAGAAAAAACAGGATTTTTCGCAGGGCATCATAATCTGATAGTATTTGTCAACCGCAAAAACCGCAGGGGTATGTTTAAAATAATTGCTCATATAAAAATCTCCTTGCGACAATTTTTTTATTTAAGATAATTTTATCATATCTTATAAAAAATTACAATCGGGGGAAGGTGTCCTCATAAAAGGAAACCTTTTATCGGGCATAAGGTTTCTTGACTTGCTTATGGAGATATGTTACCATAAAACAAAAAACAGAAAACAGAAAGCAGGTTTTAGTATGCAATTAGTCCAATGGTTTGAGTCTGTTTTACTTATCTTTTCTCTGCTGTTTACATCAATATCAGGTTTCCTGAACGGCACAAATAAAGATGCTCAATTGCTTCGGGAAAAGACAGACGGCTATATTTACGGAGTTTGTCACCCTGACGAAAATTATGAGCGTATAAATGAGCTTGGTCTTGGTTGGGTGCGTTTTGATATTCCTTATCCGTATAACGCGGATGGCAGCATCAGCGCATCATATATAGCCTTCAAGGAGAGAGCAAGGGGATATGCCGAGCGTGGAATCAAAGTTCTGGCAATCACTCCGTACCCGAGATCTTATTTTGAAATTGGAGGTTTTGACCCGTCTGCTGACGAAAATGCCGAGCGTACAAAGGATATTGCCGTATTTCTCTGCAATGACCTGCGCGATGTGATAGGCGGAATACAGATAACAAACGAAATGGGTGTTTCCAACTTCACATATCCGCTGACAATGGAGCAGGCAGCAAAGTTTATCGGTATTCAGGCAGAGGCTCTCGACGAAGTTAAGGGTGATCTGATAATCGGTTATAACTCCGCAGGTGTGATGGAAGAGCTACATTATCTTATGAAACCTTATCTGCAGTATATGGATTACGTCGGCGTTGACCTTTACTATGGTACATGGTACGGCGGCGAACTGCACGATTATGTTTCTGCAGTCCGCAAGGTAAATAGGATAACTAAAAAGCCTATCATTGTAGCAGAATTCGGCTATATCAGTGCAGGAGAACCAAAAAGTGATGCAGAACGTGCTGAAATTCTTGCACGTTACGGCTATGATTCCGAAGCCGCAGCACGTGCGGACATTGAAAATTTTGTTGCAAAGCTTCCGGATGCGCTGAAATCACACGTCTACGAAGAATTCCCCGACCCTGCAACTTGGGGAGATGCAGTTTTTGAGGCTATGGATAAGCATTTCTACTGCTATCTCGATGAATCACTTACAGGCATAGCCCATACGCTTGAGGGTCAGGCCGAGTTTTACAGTGAACTTTTGCCGAATTTTAAAAAGATAGACTGTCTTGCAGGATTTTTCGTTTTTTGTTGGAGAGATTCACCTGCTTGCTGGTATTGCGGACAGACGGATTGCCCCTACGAAACTGCATGGGGAATAACGGATTTAAACGGAGAGCCCAAGCCTGCATTTTATGCAATTAAGGATACTTTGGCAAGCTTTGATAAATGATTTATTTCAAATAAATATATTGCAATAACAATACCGCAATCGGTACAAAAAGTATCGACTGCGGTATTTTTTCTGTGGTTACCACTTTTTCATCAAAATTAAAACGGTTAGATAAATTGGGATTTACTTACTGCAATACACCGCAATTGCTTCACAGATAAACGTAGCAGTACCGTCAGCGTGCTTATCAATGTTGTTCGTAAAGCGCTCGTCCGCTACATACATCTGACCGAGACTTGCCAGTATTTCGTTTGTACAAAGATAGTAATTCTCGGTGATATGGTTCTGCAGCATTTTTACAAGGTTTTGTGCTTCAGTGGAATCAGGATTTCCGTCTTTTCTCATGCAGAGTGCAAACTCTGCCATAATATTGTCCATTCCCTCGGCAAGGTCATTCCACTTCTGCTTGGAGTAGTTTTTAGTCCGTTCCGCATGTTCCTTGTATGCATCCGTTTTGCCCCATTTTTCTTTGGCTTCAGCCTTATATTTTTCAAATTCGCTGTTATCGAATGCTGTCATAACATTTTCTCCTTTCACGGCACCGTCAATAGCAGAAATTAACCGCTCTAACCGCTCTTTTTTGAGTGTGAGAAGTTGTTTTTGCTCCTTCAGTGCCTTGCTTTTGTCATAATTCGGGGATGACAAAATTTCTCCTATACTTTTTAAAGGAAAGTCAAGTTCACGGTAAAAGAGAATCTCTTGCATACGAAGAAGGGAGTTTTCATCGTAAAAACGATAGCCTGTAGTTTTGTCAACAAAGGCTGGCATCAACAACCCTATTTCATCGTAATAATGCAGTGTGCGCACACTTACACCCGTAAAATCGGCAAATTCTTTAATCTGCATTTTCAATTTTATCACCTCGCAACAAGAGCATACACTATGACGGAGCGTGAGAGTCAATACCCTTTTGAAAAAATATGGATTGATGTTCGAAGAATTATTATTTATCTAACTGTTCGACTTATTGGAATTTATCTGCTTCTTTAATAAAATCTTTTTCACGTTCGAATTATTAACCGACGGATATTTCCGGTTGTCGTTATTGCAACTGGATTCAATATATGATTCGGTTTATTCTTAATTCAATCACGCTGCAAAATCAGTCAAGCCTGAAGAGTTTTGTTTCTCCCTTTTGCATCTCAATGGTAACGGTGGCTGCAGTACCCTGATAAGCGCCACCGAGTAACTCTCTGATATTTCTTTGCCTGCCGAGATAAATTGTTTTTTTACCGGCGGTTACAGCATAAATACAAATATAGTTTTCGTTCACATAAATAATGTCATCGGTTTCACAGTAAATATGAACTCCGCTTGTTTCGAAGAAAGCCCTCAGCTCGCTTACCGTGAACTTTTCTTTCAAGCCCGAGGTCATAATGTAGGGAACGTTGTCCGTTTTGCAAAGGTTACGGGCATTTTCCATATAAGCTGTCTTTGCACTTGACAACAAAACAACCGCCTTATAATTCCGGTAAACCTCATCAAAATCATAAACGTCATATATATCATACGGCGTGCCTGTAAGACCGAGTTCGTTTCGCTGGGTGTGGAAGATGTTGCGTAATGAGCAGTTTGTGAGATATTTATATGCACTTTCATCAACAAATACCGCAACTTCAGCATTTGTCCTTCTGTCAGCATCGGTTAAGCTTTGCTCATAAATACTTTTGTAAGCCGCCATTTCGTTCATAATATCATCATCTGCATACCAACCGCCCCACATATCGAACCACCAAAGGGCATTGCCTTTTATAAGCTGACGTGCAAAGGATTTTCGGATTTCGTTTACAGCCTGATATTTTGATTCTCTCGGCTGCCATACGGGAGCAGAAAGAAGTCCGTACGGGTCGGTTGAAGGGTCTTTTTGTGAAAGAGGTACGGTCAAATGCGTTCTTATATCGCATTCCTGAAAGCACATCTTTCCGTGCAGACGAACGGAATCAGCAGGATACATTTCTGTCCAGTCCATATCGGGCGAGCGGGTGCCGATGTATGAATTCGGTGAACAGATGAAATCGATTTTTTTGTCTTTCAATATATAGTTGAGTGCATGATTGCCTTGCAGGGAGTTGGTTACCTCAAGAGTATAACCGTAAAATGTGCCGACAACAACATTGTTACCTGTTTCCTCTTTGACAATCTGAGCAAAGTAAGTTATGGCTTCTGCAATTCTGAAGTTTGCGAACTCTATATACCATGAAAGATATTCGTTGTTGAAATAATTGCTTTTTTTATCGAGCAAGGTTAAATCGGGTAAACCTTTGTACTCAGCTTCGGGATAATACTCTTCAAGAAATGCCTTGAAAGCCGACTTTGCGCATTCGCCATAGCCGCCGTTCATATCAAAGTGAAACCATTCTTCTGTTTGTCCGCCTGCTATCTGATAACCCACGATATGCGAGGCATATTTGCAGGAATTTGCATATTGCGTGAATTCGCGCAAAAACCGGGATGCATCGTCACGCCATTTCTGCGAATAGAAGGATTCTCTGCAAGGAACACCGTCTTTTATGTTCAGCTCATCGGGATTTTCCTGTTCCCACCAGACAGGCATACTTATATTTACTCTCGGGATTATGTAAGCTTCGGGGCAAGCTTCAAGAATTTTTTCGATAGCCTCGTCAAACAACGAAAAAACAGGAGCCCCCTTTATGTCAAAAATACCTTTTTTGAATGGGGTCAGTCCGTCTGTTGTGCTTATCCATCTGCCCGAGAAAAGAACAGGAACAGAAAAGAATTTATAGTCTGCAGCCGCAAAGTCATCATATTTATTGAACTGTTCCAGATAAGTCATATATGCTACGGCAGCGTGCGGTTTTCTGTTGATATAAAGAGTAGGTACACCGCCGCAATCCTTGATTTCAGAATAAATACCTACATATTTATCCATATCACATACCACCTCTTATGTAGAAATTTCGTAATCCGTTTCTTCAAAGGCTTCTGAAAGGTAAAAACCATAGCGAAAAGATGTAACAACATCCAAAAAGAAACTGATAATTTTTTGTGTTTACAACTCGTTTTTGTCAAAATTAAAACAGTTCAACAAAATGGATTTTTTTAGTTTACTCTTCCTATCATATCGAGGGGGATTTCTTTAAAGTCGGGAGCGATTTTTCTGATTTCATCAATGTCTTTGATATTATAATCTCCGTTATCAATATCCACAAATATTTCATCACATTTGCCTACATTATATATTGCATTTTCGCTTATATCGCTGAACGTCCAAACGGAGCTGTAAACATCGCCATAGCCCATATTTTTATTAATGATAATATTATTTTTGAAGGTACTTGCAGGGTTGGGTATATAATCAGGCGAATCTGATTCTGAAATATCGTCTGTGCAGTTCTTGTATTCGGGGAATGCATTTTGCCAGGTTTCACTCTGCCAGGGTGAATTATACAGTGCTTCCCACATATCACCACTGCCGACGTAAGCGTGAGTAAACCACCCGTTTTCAAGAGCACCTTCTCTTGCTCTGTCATCAAATCTCAAGGCATTGTTGCCGGGATTCACGATGATATTATTGGTTATAACATTGTCTCTGCCGCCGCCGACGTGAATTGAGTTACTCGGAATATTAATAAGAAGATTTCCGTAAATCTGATGACCTGAAACCGCATCATCAAGATAAATACCGTCGGGTCTGTGATTTTCCGAACCGACGTTATAAATACAGTTGTATCTTACAACATTGCCGTACCACACCCAGCTTCTTCCCGAATAAATTGCACCCGCATCATCCGAAAGAAGGCACACATCGTGGATAAGATTATATTCAATAATGTGATTGTTGCCTTTGTAAGTAATTGCTTCGTGAGGAGAGTTTTCCATTTCGTTGTGAGAACAGATATTTCCAACACCTTCAAGAGTAACGGCAGGCTGATAGGTCTGGTAAATTTCCGACCAATCGTGGATGTAATTGTTGTCAGCCTTGCTGTTACCGGGAGTAAGAGTTTCTGTATCGCCGCCGGAAATAATAATTCCTCCCTTTCCGGTACGGGTGATTTCGTTGTTATATGCAAGATTGTTGCTTCCGTTCATAACAAGAGCATTACCTGCAACATTTTTGATAAGACAATTCTGAACAGTATTGTTATTGCCTGTTATAACTACGCCGTCACTTCGTGTTCCTTTTACAGTTAATCCGTCAAAGGTGATGTAATCAGCCTCAGAATTAATTACGGGATTGAGTGAGAGAGAAAGAATAATTTCTGCATTATCATTGTTTTCAGGTTCCCACATACAAAGGAGTCCCTTTTCTCTGTCGAGATACCATTCACCCTCTGCAGTAAGTTCTTCAAGAACATTGAAAAAATAGTACGGTGCATCGGTTTTTGTTCCGTAAAGACTGACAAACCTTGGAGAAAGTTCACAAGTGTCTTTATCAAAACTTCCTACGGGAGTTGAAGCATCCGCCCAATCATATTTCCAATAGCCGAACATCCACACATCCTCAAGGTTTTTCCAGCCTGAAATTTTCTTTGCAAGTTCAGGATTAACTTTGTAAATGTCCGGTTCGGGATTACGGATTTCATGCCAATTTTTAACCTCTGTAAGTGCTCCGTCGGATTCCTTGCCCAAACCTGTTTTTACAACCTCTTCGGTATAAAGATATTCATTATCGGGATATCTTGCAACGGTTTGTCTTATGTCATCCAAAAAAAGCTCGCAATAAAGAGGTCCTGTATAATCGCCGTCATAGTTATCTGCTGTGTGGTAAGAGCCGATTGCATAAATCTTACCCCAATCATCGCTTGTGAGCGAATACGGTGCTTTTGTCAGGTCAACAACCACAACATTTTCCTGAGCATCGGCAGAAAGTTTTTCTGCAATTTCGGGATAACTTTTTACATTTTTAAAATCAGCGGTATTAAGTGTTATACCACCATTGATAATAACCTCACCGTTATAAGAACGGTATGTTACGGGACATTCCTCTGTGCCAGAATCCTCTTTGGTAAGTTCGAGAGAAGACACACGGTATTCACCGCCTTCTATGCAAACTGTAATACCGTTTTTGCCTGCTTTATCTGTATTTTTTACAGCTTCAACCGCTTTTTCAATTGTCAGAAACGGTGAATCTTTTGTACCACTGTTTTCATCATTGCCGTTTGTGCTGATATAAAAATCACCGATAATCATTTTATCATCATTCTTTTCTTTTGATACTGTTGATATAACAGGTGCAGGAGCAGTGTAATCTTCATAAAGCAAAACATAAATATGCGATTTGATATATGAATGACTTCCTAAGAGAAAACCGATAACAATAAGTACGGAGAGAATCACTTTTAAAACCTTGTTGTTAAATATCCTGAAAACACAAAGCAAAGCCATAACAGATGTGCTAATGAATATGAGATACACGGGGATAACCATTGCCGCCAACTCAAGCTCACCGCTGCCGATTACGGCATTTATCAAAAACATAAGTCCGATAAGGACAAGTGCAAAGACCAAAGCCGTCAAAACTGCATTCAATACTGTTTTCTTTTTATCCGTTTTTTTGCTTAGCGGTATTGAAAGCAATGCTCCGCCAAGACAAACAACAACGCCGAGAATAAACTGAAGCGGTGTATATTCAAAACAGAGATACTGCATGTGGTAAAAATACAAACCGACAATTGCAAAAGCTATGCCCAAAACAAGACAAATTGTTCCGGATATTTTTGTTTTTAAGGTTTTCTTCATAGAAATAAATCCTCCTGGATTCTGATTGGTTGGAATAATTATAATACCATAAAATAAAAAAGGCAAGATAAAGCCTTGCAAAAATACTTCTTCACTATTACTTCTTACCTATTACTCTCCAAAAAATTCTGAATGCAGTTTTAGTGAAGAGTAAAGAAGTAATAGGTAATAAGTAAAAATCCTGAATACTTACGCATTCAGGATTTTTTGTGTTTACAGCTTGTTTTTGTCAAAATTAAAACGGTTCGACAAATTGGAATTTATCGACCAGCTATGCCTTTTCCAACCACATAAATACCAACCAGCATTTCAGCGATTGATATTCCCAATAGAAGTCCTGAGAAAAAGTCTTTTACATTGGAACCGCCAAG
>JAFQJH010000004.1 GCA_017415025.1 Clostridia bacterium | reverse complement strand
TAAGACAAAAATTTTTGTTCTGACAAGGAAAAGCCTTGCAGTAATACTGTCGTATTGCAAAAGGCTTTTCTGAAGTCAAGGCGAAAATTTGTCTTCCAAAACCGTGCAGTGTTCGACTTACTATACCCTAACTTTCGGGTCGAAGATTTTTTATCGAGAGGATTTTTGGCAATTCAAGGCAAAAACACAGCCAATCCTTGCGGATTGGCGAGTATTTTAACAAAGAAGTGGCGGAAATCATCCGATAAAAAACACGGTTCGGATTACTACCGTCACCCTAAGAAAGGAAAGGTGCGAATTGAAACCTTATATCTTAAAACCACACCTTACAAGAAAAATTACCTTTATGAAAAAGGACGATGCGCGTGTTCCGCAGGCTCTTTTTGAGACAGTGAATACAGCTCCCGACCTTGAAGGCTTCCCGTATCCTCTTCCGTCAAAGAAGAGCGATTACACCTGCTTTGCTGAGGGCGCTAACGGCGTTATCTGGTACGGAGCAACAACAGGACTCACACGTTATGACCCGAATGCCGAGCGTGCAGAGGATATCATTATGTTCTTCAGCGCGCACAAGCATCTTGATTATGACAATGTTACTGCAATTCTTCCCGAGGGAGACAACGTATGGGTTCTCAACGGTGAGGACAGCGTTTCTTACATCGAAATGATTATGCTCACCTGTGAGGAAAGAGGCGACCTTCTTCGCGAGGAGTCACACAAATACGTTATGCGCCGCGGAATGATCTGCCATATGAATACAACTGAGCCGAAGAACATCAAAACGGCACTCGGATATACCTCCTGTGACAACGACGGTACGTTCACGGGCGACCATTTTGTCGGTGAGGTATGCAGATACGCTGTTCTCAAGCGTGAGCTCGGCGAGGATCATCCCAAGACAATCGAAGCAAGACACCTTGCGACTCTCACCTCCGAGGCTATGCTTCTTCTTACCTACGTTCACGGCAGAGAAGAGGGTTTTATTGCACGTTCATATCACGTAACGGGCGAGCCTCTTCCCGATGACGGACATTTCTATCAGAGAAAAGGTGACGTTGCTACCTGTGCCGAAACATCAGAATCATTACATACGGGCAGAGTGGGCGAGCAGGTTCCCTGCACTCACCCCATTCCCGACCGCCTTGCAAAGCTCTACCGCGACCTCGGATATACGGATGACGACCTTTGCTACAAGGCTGATACAAGCAGTGACGAGGTTACAAACCACTTCCTGCATTACCGTCTTGCACACGATATTCTCGGTGAAGGCGATCCCGAGCTCGACGAGCTTATCAAGGATTCCTGCCGCAGAACAATGACTCATATCATCAACGGCAAGTTCGAATTCCTTGAGCATTCGGGCAAGCCGACAACGTGGGCAAAGTGGAGCAAGCGTTATTTTGCACAGGCAGGCTCGGGCTATGTTGACGCTCCGCTCAATGCCGCAGAGCTTCTTATGTACCTTAAGGTTACAATGCACGTCACGGGCGAAGAGGGACTCTGGAAGGAGACCTACGATGCACTTATCGCTGACGGCTATGCAGAGCTTTCCACAAAGCATTTCGACCGCTTCTTCCAGGGAGCAATCGGCTGCGGTGCTTCTCCCGAAGAGGACCTTATGTACGGCGACAATCTTCTTGCTCTTGCAACCTTCTGGATGCTTTGTACTCTTGAAGAGGATGAGGAGCTTCTTGCAACCTATCGCAAGTCCTTCAAATCCTGGTCAGGTACACTTCTTCGTGAGGTACAGCCGGGCTATGCTTTCCCGATGCTTGCAGGCTGTCCCGATATTGAGCTTGATTTTGAGCGTATGGCAGACTGGTTCTACCGTCACGAAATTACAAGACACGCCGCACTTGTTAAGCTTGATCGTCACGACGTACCCGTAAAGAGACTCCGCCACGGCGCAGACGTGGACAAAGAAATGTCTGTTCTGCTTATGCCCGATGAGCGTTCAACAGAAAAATTCGACCGTAATCCGTTCCAGTATCTTATCAGAGATGACAGCAGAAACTCACACTTCGAGGGCTGCTATCCGTACACCTTCGCTTACTGGGTCGGCAGATACTACGGCTTTATTGCAGAGGAGGCGTAAAAAATGAGTAAGATTGCAGTTTTAAACGAATTCAGCATTGAGGCTGTACGTGATGCTTTGCAGAAGCTTGACGATTTCAAAAAGCTTATCGTCAACGGTCTTACTGCATTTGAGTTGGGTGAGCTTGAAAAAATCGACCCCGAGCTTTTTGCCGCAGTTGCAAAGCAGATTAAAAGGGAAAGATGGTATCCCTGCGTCGGTCTCTGGGTAAGCGACGATAAGGAAATGTCAGCAGAAAAGCTGATGAGAAGTGTTCTTTATTCCGTAACATATTTCAAGGAAAAGTTTGATAAGGAATACAGAGTTTTTCAGGGTGCACGTATTTATAACGATGCTTTTGCACAGATTATTTATAATTCGAACTTCGATGCCTGTGTGCTTGACAGCGAGAGCGAAACCTATTGGCTCGATAACGAGGCGTTCACAAGAACTCTTGTTTACGGCGGACTTGAAAAGGTTGATGTAAACGATATTGACGATGAGTTCATCAAGGCTAATGATTTTGAATCCGTCGAGGACGAGGTTATGGCAGTTTTTCAGAACGAGCTTGACCTCAGGAGCGTTAAGCAGCCCGTCTATGCAGGCGAGGCAACCGAGGCTGAAAAGCTCCTCGAAAAGGCTGACCGTATCTGTGTTCAGGACGGCAGAAACGAGAGTGCTGATATCAGAAGCTGTTGGACATCACTTCTTCTCGGTGAAGAAGATGTAGCTGCCGACGTTGCGGAAAAGATTATCGGTGACGGTGAAATTGATGCAGATTTTATCAGACTCAACACCGATGAGGTCGAGGTTATCAGCGTGAAGTATGCGGAAGAGGGTAACGGTGACGTTATTTTCCGTCTGAGAGAAACAGCAGGCAAGGAAAAAGCAATCACTGTTATGTGTGATGCGATTGATGCCGGCTTCCGTGCAGAGATTCTTCCCTATGAAATCCAGACCTTCCGTATTATCGAGGACGGATTTGTAGAAGAAACTCCGATTGGGGAGTAAAAACACTCTCACAAGGCGAAGAACAAAATAAATTTAAAATTATTTTTAACCGTTTTATCCGATTTGAAGTATCGTATACATCTGTATCGGATAAAGCGGTTTCTTCATTCTTGTTAAAACGTTTTATTGAAAATAATTTATTATATATTCAAAAAAATTCAATTAAGGTTGACTTTTAGTTAATTATAAGTTATACTGTAAATGAAAATTATTTAATGTATATGCAGTTTTTTTCAATGGATGGTGTTTTTGTGGAATTTAAAAGAGAGTATTATCTGAATAAATTGATCATGAAAAAGCATAATGGCTTGATAAAGGTTATTACCGGTATCCGCCGTTGCGGCAAGTCATATTTGCTGTTCAATCTTTTTAAGCAGCACCTTCTAAATGAGGGTGTTGACGAGTCACATATTATAGAGATCCCTTTTGATTCGTTTGAATTTAAGAGCTTTCGCAACCCGGAAATTCTTTATCCGTATATCAAAGAAAAAATTGCAGATGACAGTATGTATTACATTCTGTTTGATGAGGTGCAGATGCTGGAAGATTTTGAATCCGTTCTCAACGGGTTAATCAGGATAAAAAATGCGGACGTTTATGTAACTGGCAGTAACGCGCGATTTTTATCAAAGGATATTATTACAGAGTTCAGAGGCAGAGGGGACGAATTGCATATTAGACCGCTGTCATTTGCTGAATTTATGCAGGAGTACGATGGTAATAAATACGATGCGTGGAATGAATTTGTTTTGTTCGGCGGGCTTCCTCCCGTAGCTTTGCTCGGAAATTCAGAGCAAAAAATTGAGTTGCTGAAAAATCTTTTTAAAGAGACTTACATCAATGATATTATTTCCCGTCATAACATTAAAAACAAAGAAGAATTTGAGGAGCTTATTGATATTCTTTCTTCAGGAATAGGTTCGCTGACCAATCCCAAAAAGCTTGCGGATACATTTAAGTCTAAAAAGAATAAAACAATCAGCGTAAATACAATAAAGACTTATCTGGAATACCTCAGTGATGCTTTCGTTGTCAACAGAGCTATAAGATATGATATTAAAGGCAAAAAGTATATTGATACACCGCATAAGTACTACTTTTCTGATATTGGACTACGTAATGCACGAATAAATTTTCGTCAGCTTGAAGAAAACCATACAATGGAGAATATCATTTATAATGAATTGGTAAGCCGTGATTTTAATGTAGATGTCGGAATAGTTCCGGTTGCAGGTAAGGATAAAAACAATAAATTTATTCGTAAACAGTATGAGGTGGATTTCGTCTGTAATAAGGGAGCAAAAAGGTATTATATTCAATCGGCCTTTTTAATTCCGGACAACGAAAAGTTGAAACAGGAAAGCAATTCATTGATTCGAATTGATGATTCTTTCAAGAAAATAATTATTGTCAAGGATACTCCTGCTCCGTGGTATACAGAGGACGGAATAATGATAATAAATATTTATGATTTCCTTTTGAATCCGAATAGCCTTGATCTATAAACAAAAAACCTACGAAGAGCGAATCTTCGTAGGTTTTATTCTTTATTAAACTATTGTTCCGCCGCCGACGACTATATCTCCGTCGTAGAAGACGACTGCCTGACCGGGGGCGATTGCGCGCTGAGGCTCGTCGAAAACTACGCTGACATCACCGTTTTCAAGCGGTGAAATTGTTGCGTCCGTTTCCTTCTGTTTATATCTTACCTTCGCTTTAACGCGCATCGGCTCTGTTAATTTTTCGATTGAGATGAAATTCACGTCCGTTGCTGTAAGCTCGGAGGAAAAAAGATCTTCGTTTGAGCCGAGGACAACCTCGTTTGTTTCAAGGTTTTTGCTTACTACATAGTACGGTGCCTTTGCCGCAATGCCGAGGCCCTTGCGCTGACCGATTGTGTAGTTGATGATTCCCTTGTGCTGTGCGATAAAATTGCCGTCAAGGTCAACAAAGCTGCCATTTTCGAATTTGAGACCGCACCATTCCTCAATGAAACGGGCATAATCACCGTCGGGGACAAAGCAGATGTCCTGACTGTCCTGCTTGTCTGCGTTGATGAAGTCCTGTTCCTCTGCAATTTTTCGTGCTTCAGCCTTGCTCATTGAGCCGAGAGGGAAGAGTATATGCTTTAACTGCTCCTGCCTGAGCGAATAAAGAACATAGCTCTGGTCCTTGCTCTCATCAACCGCTTTTTTCAGAAGATATCTTCCGCTTTTTTCGTCATATTCCGTAATCGCATAGTGTCCCGTAACCACGTAATCGAACTCGAGCTCCTTTGCTCTTTTGAGCAGTTGGTCAAATTTGATGTAACGGTTACAGTCGATGCACGGATTGGGCGTTCTGCCGTTGCGGTAAGCATCCACGAAACGGGAAATAACGTGGAGCTTGAAGTTATCGGAGTAATTGAAAACGTAATACGGGATGCCGAGATGCTCGGCAACGCTTCGTGCGTCCTCAATGTCCTTTGAGGTACAGCAGGAATTTTCTGACGTAATGCCCATTTCTTCACCGTGGTGAAGATTCATCGTAACACCGACCGCGTCATAGCCCTGCCGGGTTATTAAATAAGCGGCGACGGAGCTGTCCACTCCGCCGCTCATGGCGATCATAGCCTTTTTCATATTTTAGCCCTCAATACCGCAGGACTCACAGCTGTCGCAGTGACCGCCGCAAGAGCCGCCGAAGATTTCGGGGTCAAGCTCAATACCGTTCTTTGTGTAATAATCTGCAAGAGCTGCCTTGACAGCCTGCTCTGCAAGAACGGAGCAATGGATTTTTGCCGGGGGAAGTCCGTCAAGAGCCTCAACAACAGCCTTGTTGCTGAGCTTGAGAGCATCCTCAACCTTCTGTCCCTTAATCATTTCGGTTGCCATTGAGCTTGTTGCGATAGCGGAAGCACAGCCGAATGTGTTGAACTTAACGTCAGCAATAATTCCGTCCTCAATCTTGAGGTAAATTTTCATAATATCGCCGCACTTTGCGTTGCCTACCTCGCCTACGCCGTCAGCGTTTTCCATCTTGCCGAGGTTTCTCGGGTTTTCAAAGTGGTCCATAACCTTTGCACTGTATGCCATTTGTCAGTTCTCTCCTTTCATAAGCTTTTCCCACACGGGTGACATATCACGAAGTCTTGCCACAACAAGGGGAAGCTGCTCGATTATATAATCAATTTCGTCGTTAGTGTTGTACTCGCTCAGGGAAAGTCTCAATGAGCCGTGAGCAATTTCGTGCGGAAGTCCGAGCGCGAGAAGCACGTGGCTCGGGTCAAGTGAGCCCGAGGTGCAGGCAGAGCCCGAGGAACCGCAGATTCCCTTAAGGTCAAGGTAAAGAAGAAGTGACTCGCCCTCAATGCCCTCAAAGCAGAAGCTCACGTTGCCGGGGAGACGGGGAGAGCGACCACCGTTGACTCTTGTACGGGGGATAATCTTAACAATTTCGTCAATAAGTCTGTCGCGCATTGCGCTGACGTAATGGATGTTTTTATCCATTTCTGCACAGCTCTTTTTAAGTGCCGCTGCAGTTGCCGCGATAGCGGGAGTGTTTGTTGTGCCGGGACGCTTGTTCCTTTCCTGTGCACCGCCCTGCATAAAGCCGATGAGAGGAAGTCCCTTGCGGCAGTAGAGTGCGCCGATGCCCTTCGGTCCGTGGAACTTGTGAGCGGAGAAGGAAAGCATATCAATGTTCTGTGCCTTAACGTCAATCGGAAGGTGGCCGACAGCCTGAACAGCATCTGTGTGGAAGTAAATTCCCTTTTCCTTGCAGATTCTGCCGATTTCTTCAACGGGCTGAACGGTGCCGATTTCATTATTTGCGTACATAATTGTTACAAGGCAGGTCTCTTCCTTGATAGCCTTCTCAAGCTCATCAACGCGGACGTAGCCGTCCTCGTGAACATCAAGGTACGTTACCTCAAAGCCCTCTTTTTCGAGCTTCATAAGCGTATGAAGAACTGCGTGATGCTCGAAGGTGGTGGAAATAATATGTTTTTTGCCCTTTTTTGCGCCGAGACGTGCGGCATTAGTGATTGCCCAGTTGTCGGATTCCGTACCGCCTGATGTGAAATAGATTTCGTTGGCATCAGCACCGATACATTTTGCAATGTCCTCTCTTGCCTGTGCAACAACCTCGGCAGCAGCCTGTCCTGAGTGATGCATACTTGAAGCATTGCCGTAATTGTCGCGGAGACATTCGACCATAACCTCAAGCGCCTCGTCGCAGAGAGCTGTTGTTGCAGCGTTGTCTGCGTAAACTGTTTTCATTAAAATCGCCTGACTTTCTTTTGTTTTTTCTTTGGACTTAAACAAAGTTGAAAGCAATGACTAAATCCGATAGGGTGACGAAAATCAACCCAATAATGGTTTTTAACCATTCTAGGAAATTATACTATACTGCGGAAGGATTTTCAACTTGTTTTTGTTAGAATAAACCGCACTTAATGCGAAAAAAACTGTGTATAATGTAATATATACAAAAAACGCATTGATAATATGTAAAACTTTGTCGATACAAAAACCTTATTCTGTGTTATAATATCCGTCGGTTATTAAAGCAGAGGAGTAGTCTATGGAACAGAATAAAATGGGCGTTATGCCTGTAAATAAGCTTATTATAAATATGTCACTGCCGATGATGATTTCAATGCTTGTTCAGGCATTGTACAACATCGTTGACTCTGTTTTTGTAGGAATGGTCAACGAGCAATCGCTGACGGCAGTTTCACTTTCGTTCCCTGCACAGAATCTTATGATCGGTGTTGCAACGGGTACGGCTGTCGGTGTCAATGCTCTTATCTCGCGCTCGCTCGGTGAACGTAACTTTAAAAAAGCAAACAAAATTGCGGAAAACGGCGTTTTTCTTGCTATGTGCAGTGCTGTTGCGTTCTTCTTCTTCGGTCTTTTCGGCGCAGAACCCTTTATGCTTTCACAGACGGAGGTGCCTTACATAATTGAGCAGGGTACGGCTTATCTTCAGGTATGCTGCTGTGCATCCTTCGGTATCTTTTTTGAGATTATCTTTGAAAGACTTTTGCAGGCTACGGGAAGAACGGCATACACAATGTGCACACAGGGTGTCGGCGCGATTATTAATATAGTTCTTGACCCCGTATTTATTTTTGTTTTCAAAATGGGTGTTACGGGTGCGGCTGTTGCAACGGTAATCGGTCAGATAATAGCGTTCATCATTGCTGCGGTGCTCAACTCGAAGAAAAACCCCGAAATAACGCTGAATTTCAGAAAATTCCGTCCTGACCTGAAGTCAATCGGTCAGATTTACAGAATCGGTGTTCCGTCAATTATTATGGTCGCAATCGGCTCGGTAATGACGTTCTGTATGAACAAAATTCTTATTCTCTACACACCGGGCAAGGAAACTGCGGCAACTGTTTTCGGCGCATTCTTTAAGCTCAACAGCTTTATCTGTATGCCGATTTTCGGACTTAACAACGGTGTTATTCCGATTGTCGCATATAACTACGGTGCACAGCAGAGGCAGAGGCTGATGAAAACAGTAAAGCTTTCCGTGGTTTATGCAGAGGCGTTCAGCCTGCTCGGAGTTTTACTGTTTGCAACAATTCCGAACATTCTTCTCGGATTTTTCAGCGCGTCGCCCGAGATGCTTGAAATCGGTGTTCCTGCATTGAGGATTATCGGCTCAAGCTTTGCTTTTGCAGGCATCTGTGTTTCGCTAGGTGCTGTGTTCCAGGCTCTCGGCAAGAGCTTCTTCTCGATGATAGTGTCGCTTATCCGTCAGCTTCTTGTGCTTACTCCCGTTGCATATTTTCTTGCACGCTACGGTATGAAAATCGGTAATCCGGACCTTGTATGGTTTTCCTATCCCGTTGCCGAAGTCTTTTCGCTGGCGGTAACACTTATCTGCTTCGCTTACGTTTATAAGACAATTATTTCTAAAATCAAAAATTAATTTTAGGCTGTAAAAAAGTGCAGACCGCATAAAGCAAAATAAACAAGGGGTTTCTTCAGAGTGTTAAAGCTCAGAAGGAACCCCTAAAACTATAAGAAGTAGATGTAAAAAATACCATAATTTTTTTATGGAAAATACAGATTGAAACACTGTCTTGATTAATGATATAATATATATATCACTTAAAAGGGGCGATTTGATGCAGACAGTTGCAACCGAAAATCAGAAGCACGTAAAAATGAAAGAAATGATACTGTATCTTGTCGGTGTGTTTTTCTACACGAATATGACAGGTATGATCGGATCTTACAGAAGTGCTTATCTTGTAAACGTTCTTCACCTTGAGGATAATCAGGCTTCAACCTTCAATGCGTTGACGGGTGTTATCGGCTTTATACTCAATTTCTTTATCGTTATGTATATCGACGGCAGAAGAATGGGCAAGGGCGGAAAGTTCAGACCGCTTGCGATGCTTGTTGCCGTGCCGATGGGCGCGTTGCTGATGCTCTCGTTCTGGACACCTCCCGGACTTGCAGGAACGGCAATGATGACTTACATCGTTACGATTGCGGTGCTCTGGGGAGTAATGTGCAACTTCGGCGGCTCTATCAATATGGTTGCCAACGTTATGACACCGAATATGAAGGAGCGCGACAACATCCTTTCCTTCCGCAGTATTTCCTCGGCGGTCGGCAACTCCGCACCCCTTGTTATCGTGCTCGTTATCGGACTTATCTGGAAGGATAACGAAGGCTTGCAGTACATTATCGGTGCGGGACTTTGCGGCGTTGTGGGTATAATTACGGTGTTGCTCGGTATGGGTGCTGTAAAGGAAAGAGTGCCTTATACAGCAGGAAAAAAGAATCCCCTTATCGGCTTCGGTGATATTCTTAAGAACAAGTATGCGTGGGTTATCATCCTTTCGGAGTTTCTCAAGAGCTTCCGCAATCTTGCTACATATATGGGCCCGTTCCTTGCCGCGGCACTTCTCGGCTCAACCTCAAAATTCCTGCTTTTCGGCTTGCCGACGGGTATCGGTACGGCTGTTGGTATGCTTGTAATCAACTTCCTTCTCAAGAAATTCAACTCGAAGGTGCTTTATATCGCGAGCGGTATTTATTCAATTATTGCCAATACGGTGGCATTTGCGGTCGGATATATTTATTTTACAAATCCGAATCCCGTATTGCAGATTGTGTTTATCGCATTCCTTTTTCTTATCGGTCTGCAGTTCGGTGCATCCAACCTTCTTCCCTCAATGTTCCAGGCTGACGTGCTTGAGGATATGGAGGTTAAAACGGGCAAGAGACTTGATGCATCACTTCCGTTTGTTATTTCAATCGGAACACTTATCAGCGGTACTGTTGCAAGCACACTTGCGCCGCAGGTGCTCTACGGTGAAGGCTCAATTATCCAATACATTCAGCCGACAGACCTTGTTCCGAATCCCGAGCAATCGCTCAAAACGAAAATCCTAATGCTCTTCTTCTACACCATTGTGCACGGTATTATGATGTTCCTTGCGGGTGTACCGTTCTTCTTCTACAAGCTGACGGGTAAGACAAAAGAGGATATTCACAACAAGGTGCTCGAACTCAGAGAGAAAAATCAGAAATAAATCAAGCCTCTTATGACAACTCGTCATAAGAGGCTTTTATCAGTTATTAAAAGGGAAAAGAGAGAATCTGCCTATGCTGGGCATCAGGAGGGCTGCAACCATATTCGCAAGCTCATCGGCGGAGATGCGGTCATCCTTCTTGAGCCACTGCCATACAACGGAGGTCATTCCTGCAGTAGCAAACTGCACGCTGTATTTTGCGATTTCGGAAGAGGCTTCAAGGCTTGTGTTGACAAATCTTTCGACGTATACCGTCAATCGTTCGCCAACGCTGAAGCCGCTGTTTTCGCTGAGGATAACAAGGAAGGTTTCGCGATTGTTTTCTATGTAAGTAAATGCATCGCGGAGGATAAGCTTCATCCAATCGTCGCTTTTGTGATTGTTTTTGACGATTTCGATGATTTCGTAGCCGATGTCGTTGAGTATGTCGTTAAAAAGGTCAAACTGCGAATCGTAGTGGTGGTAGAAGGTACTGCGGTTTATGTCTGCAGTTTCGCAGATTTTTTTGATGCTGATGTCGTGAATCGGCTTATTTTTCATAAGCTCAATAAGGCTTTGCTTTAAGATTTCGCGCGTCATTCTCGCGCGACGGTCGAGAGATTTAACGGGCATAAAGTGCGCCTCCTTATGATTTGATAATCCGATTATATCACCATAAAGTTAAAAAATCAACACAATGTACAATAAAAATATTAATGACGGATAATAAAACCTGTGTTTATTATCCGTCATATTGTTTAAAAAGAATATTATTTGATATAGTCCCAGATGCTGCGTTTTTCGGTCGAAATCTGAAGAACGATGAGAGCGTCAATGGAATTTACCCTGCCGTCGCCGTTGACATCTGCTGCAAGCTGTTTAACATCGTCAAGGATGATGTTGCCTACGTTTGCCTGCAGGATGGTAAGTGCATCAATGGAATTTATCTTTCCGTCAGCGTTAAGGTCACCCTTGGTAACACCTCCGCCGACATAGATGCGGATTTCTTCACTCCACATACCGCCTGCGCTTGAAAGCTTAAGTCGGGTATATCCCGGTGCAAGTGCTGTAATAACGCCGTTTGCGTAGTCAATAACAGCATCGTTGAATTCGGCTTTGAGAGTAAAATCCTTCGGCATATAAGGCGAAGCGGTGACTTCAATTTCCGCAACCTCATCGGGATTCATTCTGATGTCCGAAACGTTCACGGTGAAGCTGAAGGCTTCGTAAGCAATGCCTTTTTCCTTTGCAAAGGTTTCTGCGGCAGAGTTCGGGTAACAATAAATTGTGCCTGCAAAGCCGTCAAAAGCATCGTCGGCAATTTCCGTTATGTATTCGGGAATTTCAGCCGTTTCTGTATCTGCAAGGAATTTTACGATTTTTGTGCCGTCAATTTCGAAGTGGTCAAGCATTTTTGCTCCGATTATTCTGTCGGTCTCGTTGCCGTTAATCTTGAGGACGTATTCCTTGCCGTCTGCAATGTCCGCGGTCACCGTAAAGATTTTGTAACCGTTGATATTTTTGCAATCAAGCTCAATATCGCCCTCGGAGCTGCCGAGCGTAACGCTGTTCACCGCTTCGTCGGTAATTACCTTAACAGGGATTGCCTCGCGGTAGGTTTCTTCGGGGTGGATAACGTAATGAACGAGGCTTTCTCTGTCCACAGCTTCGCGGACATACACGTCAAAGGTATCGTTATCAATCCAGGTTGTGCCGACAAGGTACTGAAGAGTCAGCGTGTGCTTGCCCGTTTCATCGAAGGTCTTTGAAAGCGTTGTTCCGACGGCTGACGTTGTGATTGATGCACCGATATCAGTGCCGTTTTCAAGCAGTCGGAGATTTGTTGCAACCGTATCCTTTTTGACGACAACCTTAAGTGTATCGCTGATGTTCAGATGCTTGACGAAGGAAACGCTGTTTACGGCAGATATATTGTCAAGCATCTCGCTGACGCGGATTGTCAACTGGTCGCTTGAGTGATTGTCAGGATAAATTGCCTTGATGTTGTATGTATAGCTTTCATTTTCGGCTATAAGGTGCTTGATGGTTGTCAAGGTAAAGTCGCCGACCTGCTTTTCTGAAAGGTAAGCGGCGCTGTCCTTGGTGTAGGTTGAGCTTGAACTGCTCTGGGTGGTGAAAACAATTTTGTTCGGAGCACCCTTTGAAACAGTAACAACCGAGCTTCTTGAATTTGTGCGGAAGGTACCGCCCGTGAAGCAGGCGAGGACAGACTTTGTTGATTTATCAGCCGCGGTTACAAAAGCGTTCATCAACTGATTGAGCTTTGCCGTGTTACTGACTCTTGTTTTTGCTGTTTCGCTAAGGGCATCATAAGCAATCTGTGCAGTGAAAAGCTCCTTTACAAAACGGTTACCGCTTATTCGTGAGGGGAGAGCCGCGATGAGTGCTTCGACCTCTTCTGCGTTTTCACGGGGATTGACCGTAATTTTGAATTCAAAAGCTTTGTTGAGGAAGCACAGGACAACGTAAACTTCGCCGATTTCCTGTGTTACACTGCCGTAAGCGAAGAACTGATCGCCGACAGCATCCTTAACATAGGTGTATGCAAGGTCAGGTTTGACCTGAGCTGTTGTGCCATCGGAATACGTTGCTGTCACCGAAAGACCCGTAAGGTCGAGCTTTTCGCCCGCATTATACGTGAGCTTATCGGGCATTGATGCAACTGAAAGTGCCGTGATTTGCTTCTGCGTTCCGAGTGCCTTGCCTGCGATAACGTTCATATCCGCATCGTAAGCGACAACACTGATAACTGCACCATCCTTGATTTTCGGGAGGATGACGGAGCTGTCTGCATCTGTCGGCTTGAAGGTGTTGACCTGCTTACCGTCAACAAAAACGCTGATAACAGCGGGGGTGAGCGATTTGCAAATTATGCCGAGTGAGTTGCTTGCTTTATCAAAATTCAGAGTAAGCTTTGACGAATTGACAAGGCTCATATTGCTGATTGATGACATTGAGCTGTAAGCGGAGTCGAGAGTTGCAAGAGATTTATCCAGCCAAGTGATTTTTTCCTGCAAGCGGTGCTTGAGGTCGGTCGCGTTTTCGATGAAAGAAACGTCGTTTGCCCACAGTCCGTCATTGAATTCTGCGGAAGCAGTAAGAGCTTCAATCGCGGAATCAATATCTCCGCCGTCACGGATAATGTCGTGAATGTCAGTATATCTGTGTTCAAAATATGTTTCGCGTAAGCTTTCGAGGAAAACGGGGTCAGAGAGCATTCTTGCAAGCCACTTTACGCCGAGAGCTGACCACTTGTAGAAGGTGCTGTAAGAAATTGTGTGGTCCATATCCCAGACGGGACCGTAGACGAGCTTTCCGCCGATGTCCTGACTTATCCAGGTGCTTGTTCGTCCGAAATCATAGTTTTCAAAAATTTCGTTGACAAGGAAGCCGCCGACAAAGGACTGAATATCAATAAGGTCGGTGTAACGCACGGTTTCTCCGTTATACTCCGTGCAGAAATCCTCGCTGAAAAGCGCATCCTCGAATGCCTGATAATAGCCCGAGATATAGTCGAGCATTTCTTCGCTGAGTGACTCGGGGGTGTCAACGCTTATATACATTCCGCGGTCTGTTGCGAAAGTGTATTCTTCTGCATTACGGACAACCTCCGTCAGATAGCCGCCGTTGATGTCGGGATATTCAAAATAATCAGAGACGTTGTAGGTTACACCTTTGTAGGTAACCTCATCGCTCGTTGACCAGCTCATATCCTCGGTCATAATGTCGATGAGCTCGTCGCGCTCGTCCTTCGTGAGAGTGCTCTTGTTGCCGTTGTAAATTGCTTTAGCGGCATCCTCGGCAAGGTCCTCCCAATTGGTGATGTCAACTCTCGTATCATCAACGCGGACGTGCTCGCAAAGCTCGTAGTTACCCATTGTCGTACCGTTGAGGATAACCTCTACCCATACGCTCTTCTGGAATTCGAGCCCAAGGTCAGCGGAGAAGTTATATGAAATTGTGTTGCGCATAAGACTTGAATCGAACGGGTTGGAAAGAAGCACCCAATGCTTGCTCTTGCCCATTCCGAAAAGGTCAGCCTTTGAGCCGAGCTTGAGTCTGTACGGCTTCTTGTCTGCCATCCAGGTGGAGTTACCTCTGCCGCGGATTTCTGCTTCGCCGTTATAGAGAAGGTCAGCACTGTCAAATTCAGCGTTTCCCTGAATTTTTATATGAGAGTTTATGTATTCCTCCTTGCTTACAACAGGGCTTCTGTCTTCTGTTTCAATGTAAACAACGGGAAGAAGGCTGATAAACATACTCTTTTTGCCCACAGGTGCGCCGTCAAGGTCGTAAACCTCAACCTCGAGCATTGACTGCAGGTCGCACTCAAGCGGAGTATAGCTTTCGGTAAAAACGTCAATTTCCTTTCCGTCAACGTACCACTTGTAAAGGAAATCCTCGTCCTCACGTCCGCTGACGCTGACGGTCAGCTCTTTCCCGATTTCGGCATAATCGCTGTTGAAGTAAACCTCACCGAAATCTTTTTCTGTTGAAATGAAATTTGAGTTATAGGTATATGCGGAAACTGTAGAACTAAATGCGGTGAAAATCATAAGAATTGCCATAAATATGCATAAAAAACGCTTCATAGTTCATCCCTCCATAATGTTAAAATTTATTATACCATTTTTACAAAATATAGTCAAATAATATATAAGAGTTATCTTGACCTCGACGAAAAAAATTGTTATTATATATTCTGTATAAATGTGAACTTTCAGGAGTGTTTTTATGATTAAAATTGCCCCGTCGATTTTATCCTGCGATTTTTCAAAAATGGGTGCCGAGGTTGCACGAATGGATGCCTGCGGTGCCGATTATATTCATATTGATGTTATGGACGGTCATTTTGTGCCGAATATTACCTTCGGTGCACCCGTTGTCAAATGTATCCGCAAATGCACGGATAAGGTTTTTGACTGTCATCTTATGATAAGCGACCCGCTGAAGTATGCGGAGGATTTTGCAAAAGCGGGCGCGGATATAATCAATTTTCATATTGAGAGCGATTCGCCCACAGCCGAAACGATTGAAAAAATTCTTTCTCTCGGCTGTAAAGCAGGTCTTACCGTCAAGCCGAAAACTCCGATTGAGGAGGTTTACCCATATCTCGATAAGCTGAGTATGGTGCTGATTATGACGGTTGAGCCGGGCTTCGGCGGTCAGAAATTTATGGCGGATATGATGGATAAGGTTTCAGCACTCCGTGCAGAAGCAACGCGCCGCGGACTTGACCTCGACATTCAGGTTGACGGCGGTATTGCGCCCGATACAGCACCGATTGTTATTGAGGCGGGTGCAAACGTTCTTGTCGCAGGCAGTGCCGTTTTCGGTGCGGAAAATCCTGCTGAAATGATAGAAAAGCTCAGGGGCTGATTTCCTGCCAATGCTCGTGTGTAACGGCGGCAGTTATAAGGTCGTTGCCGACAAATCTGCCGTATTCTTCAATAACCCGACGGCAGACAGCAGCCTTATCGGTCGGAAATTCCGCACGGAATTTTTTACCGTCTGTGAAGAGCTTCCTTTCACTTATTCCGACGTTGCAAAGTGCATCGAGCAGGTCGTTGAGACTCTCAAATTCAAAAATCTGAGTTGAGGTCGACCTTGAAACAACTGTGCCGATATTCACACGCGATGCGGGAACGGTGAACATCAGCACACAGCCGCCCGAGCGGTCGGGCGCGGCTTCAATAACGAGGTTGCCCGAAGGGTCAATGTCCTTGCCCGTGCTTGAACGCACGCGGTCGAGAATTGTCCAGATAACGCGCCGTGTTTCGACGTTTGCGTAATCCATTGTGTCGTATGTAATGTCAAGATCCTCGAGGTCTTCGCGGCTTAAGGTTACGATAAATTTATTAGTGCCGATTGGCTGAATATTCAAAACGATCCCTCCATACTTTAAATTATATGTGCCGTTAGCAGGGGATTCAACCATCAAAAAATGGTAAGAAGGTGTTTTAGTGGATAATAAATATAATAAGCGCAGACGGAGCATAACGGAATTCCGTTCTTCTTACAGCGATAATAAAAAATATTTTTTCAGCACCGATAAAAAAGCAAGGTGGCAGCCGATAGTGAAATATTTTATCATCGCCGTCATACTTATCGGAATTATGCTGGCGAGCTTTATTCTGACCGATGCCTTGCTTGAAATTTCCAATGCACCTTACGATGCACAGCAGGAGACAACAACCGTTCCGACTTCTCCGCAGATTGATGACAAATATTTTGAAAATCAGGTTACCGTGCCTGCTGACGATTATAACGGTGAACAAAATAACGAGATAAGAGAGTAGCTTCTTAATGTATATTCCCTACAATTCGCGATATGAATACCACAAAAGCATATTCGGGGCCGTGGAGGCGATGCAGAACATCGTCTTCCGTATCGTTCTGCCCCGAAATTTCTGTTGCCATCACGCGCGTCTGGTTGTCAGAAAGGACGGCGGCGCAGAGCAGTATATCAATATGCAATGGGACTGTATGCAGGGTGACAGCGAAGAGTGGTGGAAAGCGGATTTCTGCCCCGAGGAAATCGGATTTTACGAATACCGCTTTGAATACGATACCCAATGGGGTACGAGCAGAATTTTTGATGCCGGTGACGGAATGGGAAAAATCCGTGACAGCGGAAAATATTGGCAGCTGACGGTTTACAATAAGGACTTTACAACTCCCGAATGGCTGAAGGGCGGTCTGATTTATCAGATTTTTCCCGACAGATTTGCTTTTTCGGGTACGGAAAAATCGGGTGTCCCGACGGACAGAATTATCCGTGTTGACCGCGAAGGTGAGCCTTATTGGAGACCTGATGAAAACGGCAAGGTAAAAAACAACGACTATTTCGGCGGTGACCTTAAGGGTATTGAAGAAAAGCTGCCTTACCTTAGAAGTCTCGGTGTAACGTGCATTTATCTCAATCCGATTTTTGAGGCACATTCAAATCACCGCTACGATACGGGCGACTATACAAAAATTGACCCTCTTCTCGGTAATGAGGAGGATTTCAGAGCGCTTTGTTCTTCCGCCGAAAAAGAAGGAATAAAGATTATCCTCGACGGCGTTTTCAGCCACACGGGCTGTGACAGCAAGTATTTTAACGAATACGGCAGGTACGATACCGTCGGTGCGTACCAGTCGAAGGATTCAAAGTATTATAATTGGTACAAGTTCAAAAACTGGCCCGATGATTATCTGAGCTGGTGGGGCATTATGCTCCTTCCCGAGGTTATTGAAGAAAACCCCGATTTTATCGAATATATCACGGGTGAAAACGGAATTGCACGCAGATGGCTTCGTCTTGGTGCAAGCGGTTGGAGACTTGATGTTGCCGACGAATTGCCCGATGTTTTTCTTAATAATTTCCGCAAGGCTGTCAAAGCGGAAAAGCCCGATGCACTCGTTATGGGCGAGGTCTGGGAGGATGCATCCAACAAGTTCAGCTACGGCGAGCGCCGTCATTATCTTCTCGGCGGACAGCTTGACAGCGTGATGAACTATCCCTTTGCGGGGGCGGTTATTGATTTTGTTCGCGCAGGCTCTGCGGAAACGTTCAATTCACGTGTCAGCACCATTGTCGAGAATTACCCGAAGCAGGTGCTCGACGTGCTGATGAATCATATCTCCACGCACGATACTATGCGTGCGATAACGGCACTTGCAGGCGAAAGCTGTGAATACCGCGACAGATTCTGGCAGAGCACTCACTCTTTGAATGCGGATGCTTATAATACGGGTATCGGGCTGATGAAAATGGCAAGCGCAATGCAGTTCACTCTGCCCGGTGTGCCGAGCATTTACTACGGTGACGAGGCAGGTATGCAGGGCTACAAGGACCCCTTCAACCGTTGCTGTTACCCGTGGGGTAAAGAAAATAACGAGCTTATCGAATGGTATAAAAAATTAGGAAAAATCCGCAAGGAGAATGTCTGCTTTGTTGACGGCAGGCTCGAAATCCTCTCTGCGGTTGCGGGCTGTGTTGCCTATTCACGAAAAACCGAGGGCAACGAATTGCTCATCATCGCCAACAGCAATCCGCACCCGATAACCTATTATGTAAAGGACGAATGGGCGGACGGCGAGGATCTGCTCGGCAACAGCTATGTGCGCTCAACCCTTGTTGATGTCGGCGCAAAGTCAACGGTAATAATCAAAAAGAGAATGTGATAGAATGTTTAAAAGAAACCATAAATTCAAAACTGCAAAGCAGGATAAGCGAAGCGGAATGCTCAATTTTCTTTATGCTTTTCTTGCCTTTGCATTAGTTTTCGGCTCAATTTCCGCGGTCGTTATTCTTAAGCATAACGACATTTCGCTCGAGGATATTTTCTCGGACAAAACAGTTGCGGTAACGGACAACGACCGCACGGATACAACGGACACGGTTGACCTCAATAAGGAATTGTCGGGTCAGGCGAATATCCTGCTTTACTGTGCTCAAAACGATGCCAGCGCCATTCATTTTTTGATAATGGTTGATGCTGATATGGATGACAGAACGTTCCGCGTGCATCCTCTCGGTACGGAAAACCCCGAATATCTTACCGCACTTTCAAGGGGCGGATACAAGGAGCTTATTGCCGCCGTTGAAAAGCACGAGGGAGTGGAAATCGACAAGTACGTTGCTTCAAATCCCGATACCTTTGCACTTGCAATCAACTATATGGGCGGTCTTGAATATACGGTTGACGAAAGAATAGAATACCGCACGGATGACTATACGCTCATTCTCACACAGGGCGACCAGACGATAAAGGGCGAAACTCTGCTCAAGTTTTTTAAATACTGTAAAACACTCGGCACGGACGGTATGAGACGTCAGGGACAGATAGTCTGTGCAATGATTGATAATTTTATCACCGCGGAAAATGTTGAAAAAGGCATCACGATTTATCAGAAGGTGCTGTCAAAAATCAACTCGGCAAGCGACGTTTCTTATGTCGAAATGTCATCCGCGTTGCAGATGCTGAAGCTTCTCTGCGCTTCGGACGAGCGTCAGCCTGCAACGGTGATTTTAAGTCTTGAAAGTATCTCAAAGTAGGAGGCTTTTATATGAAAGAAAAACCGATAAGAGGCTCACAAAAACAGCCCGACCATATTTTTATCAGCATTGCTGATGATGCGAAAACCACAATGAACGTCACCTGGCGCACGAGCACGGACGTTGAAAAAGGCTACGTGCTTTACCGCGAGGACGGTACGGATGAGAAATCACGCTGTGATGCGTACAGTGAGGTTTTTGAAAGCGATATTGACATCAGCAATATGTATTGGGCAAAGCTTACTGGGCTCAAGGCAGGTACAAAGTATTTCTATACCTGCGGTGACGATGAAAACCGCAGTGAGGAATTCTATTTTGAAACAGAGCCCGAAAAGCTCGAAAAATTCAAGTTCATCTGCGTTTCTGACCAGCAGAAGGGCGACCCTCACGATTGTCCGGACTATTCCTATTTCAATCATGTTTTAAAAGAAACTCTCAAAAAGCATCCTGATGCGCGCTTCATTCTTACGGGCGGTGACAACACCGACTGCGGTCAGCACGAGGTGCAGTGGAACGGTGCATTCAGCGGACTCAAGGGCATTGTTGAGCACATTCCGTTTATGATGACACTCGGCAACCACGATAACCGCGGTTTTCAGGATTATAAAAACGGCATCGGCAGATACTATTCCGAGCCTGCGGAGTTTTTCGGCAAGCAGTTTAAGGGCTCTTATGCCGACAACGGCCCCGAGAATTGGAAGACGGAAAACTACACCTTTGATTACGGCAATGCTCATTTTATGGTCATCGGTGTCAACGGCCCCGAAGAAGTCAACGAGTGGATGATAAATGACCTCAAAAACTGTGATAAGCAGTGGAAAATCGGCTCTTATCATTTCCCGATCTGCTATTCGGGCTCGGACTGTCAGAACTATGATGCATATCCCGTAATGCGTGAGGGCTTTGAGATGCTTGACCTTGTTTTCTCGGGTCACGAGCACAATTTTTCGCGTAGCTTCCCGATGAAGAACGAGGAGCTGTTCGAGCGTCCGTCACAGGGAACGGTGCATTATATGCTCGGTAATTCAAATAAAAATCCTCCGGGTACACGCGCACTTGCAAAGGTATGGCACTCTGCGTTTTACACTCAGGAGGAGGATGTCTCCGTTATTGCGGTTGTAGAAATCGAGGGCGGTAAGATGACACTCACCTCAACGATTTTTGAGGACGGAAGAATTGTTGACAAATGCACAATCGACAAGGATAAGGATGAAATCACACCCTATGCGGTTGTGCCGAAATATAACCGAACAAGAATGATGTTCAAGGGCGCACAGCTCGGACTTTGCCAGTACGAGACACCGTGCCGTGAGCTCGACGGCGTGTGGTATGCTCCGCTCGGCGTGCTTATCGGATACATAGGCGGTTCGGTCATTAAGGAAAAAGGCAAGATAACCCTCGAGGTCTATGGCAGAAGAGCAGAGTTTTTTGAGGACAGCGACGTTGCCGTTACCGACCGCGGAGAGGTAAAGCTCGAGTGTGCTGTAAAGAGGCTCGACAGAGACCAGCTTTATATGCCAGCGAGCGCGTGTGAGGTTTTTGATATGCGCTGGGCGTATGCAAAGAGGAATAATTTTATTTCCTTTGAGCACGAGAGCGAGGATAAGCCGATAACCGAACAGCCGTAATTGACAAAAACAATCGGTTAATATATAATTTAGTCGGAGTTGATGAAAATGGCAAAGAAAGATAAGCAGAAGAAAGACGGCGAATTTAACCTTAACGATGCGCAGAAGCGTATGGAAAAATATTATAAGGCTTGCGAAAGCGAGAAGAAGGGCAAGACTACGGTTTTGTCTCTCATCGGTGCGTCCGTTCTGATTTTTGTGATATTGCTTATCGTCATACTTAAAATGAGCGGTGTCGGTCAGACGATAGTTTTCACAACGGATGAAAGCGGAAATGTCAGCACCTCGATTGCAGATTCAAATGAGGTCGGCGGACAGAATGTACTCGACGTTATCGTTGATGAAATCACCGACGAAAACACAACAGAAAATCAGTAAACAAAACGGCACACCGCGGTGTGCCGTTTTTCTGTAAAATTTAATTTGTCGGGGAGTATAAATTGCACAAACAAACTTTGTGCGTGTAGGGATGGGCCTCCCGGACCATCCGTGGATTCTGCTGTTTTCAGGACGGTCGAGGACGCCCGTCCCTACGCGGCTTATTGCAAATATCCCGATAAACTCCCAATTTATCGAGCAGATTAAAATTTGTTTTGTAGGGCACGGCGCTTGCCGACGTGCCGAAGATTTTTAAACCAACTAACGGCGTGTCTCAAGAGCCACGCCCTACGCGCCTTAATACAATTATGTTAGTAGGGGAGCATAGTATGCTCCCGAAAAATTACATCAAAATCCGCGGGCAGATGATATCTGCCCCTACCGAGCTTAATTGTAATTCGTGCTTTGCCCTCTTTTACACAAGGAAGGCTAGAAAACAGCAAACATTAAAGACTCCCCATAAGCCCCAATTTGTTGAACAAATTGGCAGAAAAATCTGCACTCATTGTCAAATATTCATCTTATTTTTGCACAATGTGTTATTTGACTTTTTTCGGCTTTGGTTTATAATACAGTTAAGATGATGAAAGGAGTCCGCAGAAATGAAAAAAGCGTTGAAATATATAATAATACTTGCCGTTTCTGCGGCGCTGACATTGCTGTACGGCTTCTGTATCGGCGGGGATTTGTCACTTTGGATAACGGCTGTGATTTTCTTCGGTTCAGCTTTTACACTGATTCTATTTGAAAGAAAAGAGAAATCCAATTTACAGCCGATTGTTAAGCTCTTAAAAACCGCGGCAATATCGTTCTTAATGGTTGCATTTTCTATTATACTGTACGGCGAGGTCAGCTCATCCTCACAAAAATCAGTCGGGACATTTGAAGCAACGGTAACGGATGTTGTTTTTGCATACCGAAATCATAGTTATTCGTTTAGTATCAATACTCCGGACGGAGAAGAACTGTCCATTGATGTCGGTAGCGGTGAACTCTTACCTGACAGGGGAGATAGGGTTGTTATTGCTGAATATGAGGGCTTGTTCGGGGATGCTTTCTATCAATACCTTGGCAAGTCAGGGGATTATGCGTTAGAGGATAATTAAAACGGAGATGACAATGAAAAAGGCACTTAAATACATAATAATACTTGCCGTTTCTGCGGTGCTCACGTTGCTGTACGGCTATACCGTCGGAGGAGAGTATACTGTATGGCTTGCATTTGCGGTTTTTACTGTTTCAACGATTATTTCAGCGTTTTTTGACAGAAAGCCGTCAAACGAAAGACTGCTTTGGCGTATTGTTGAAATTGTTGCGACGGCAGGAATAGTGATAATGCTTTCTTTTCATTTCTACGGTGAATTTAATGCGATAGCCTCGTCAACGGTGATTGAACGCTTTGAAGCAAAGGCGCTGTATGGGGATACGAGACGGGTTGACACCTGCAGAGTGTGGTTCATAACACCTGAAGGAAACGAGGAGCTTGCCGTAAATTACGATTTCGGTTTTACTGATGAAGAGTTGGAAGTTTTTCCTTATCATGGCGGCAGAGTTATTATTGAAGAATGCGAAGGTACATTCGGAGCAAAATTTTACCGTTATGTCGGTCCGGCGGAATAAATCAAACGAGAATTAACGGGGAGAGAACAATGAAAAAGGCTTTAAAAACTGCACTCAGATACATAATTATGATTCTGATTCCGATTGTTGCGGCTGTTGCGTTCACATTGATTTACGGCTTTTGCATCGGCGGAGAATACTACATCTGGATAAGGTTTGCTCTTTGGGCGGTGGTCGCGGCTTTGTGCCTGACCGTATACAAAAAAACAACCAAAACCAATATGGGTGAAGTAGCTGTTATTATAATTCTTACAGCCGTGTGTATAATTGGCTTTTCGGGTGTTCTTTATGATAGAATTAATGAATCGTCAGTAACTCTTCAGGATACATACGAAACGGAAGTTATAGCTGTTTAACATAGAGGACGTTACTCGGGCCTTGAGCCAATGCATACAATCTGGTATTTCAATTCACCTGACGGAGAAAAACGCTATATAAAGTTTTACCGCTACGACTGGGGATATGGTATGCTTCACGAAAAAATAACCGTCGAAGAATATATCGGTATGTTCGACAAAACCTTTTGTGTGAGAAAAGAATAACACCTTGGAATTTTCGTTCCAAGGTGTATTTTTTATTCGAATATATCATTCTCACGGAACTGCAGAGAGTAGAGCTTTTTGTATGTTCCGTCGGCTTCGATAAGCTCCTCGTGTGTGCCGCGCTCCTTGATTTTGCCGTCGATGACAACCGCAATCTCGTCAGCGTTGCGGATTGTCGAAAGTCTGTGAGCAACAACAAGGGTTGTTCTGCCCTTGCAAAGCTCGTCGAGTGCGTGCTGAATGAGCACCTCGGTCGTGTTGTCGAGTGCACTTGTTGCCTCGTCAAGAATAAGAATTGCAGGGTCCTTGAGAAAAACTCTTGCAATGCTAAGTCTCTGCTTCTGACCGCCCGAAAGCTTGACTCCGCGCTCACCGATTTCCGTATCATAGCCCTTTTCGAGGGTCATAATGTAATCGTGAATATTTGCGCGCTTTGCGGCTTCGAAAATTTCTTCCTCGCTCGCATCGGGTCTGCCGTAAAGGATGTTATCACGGATTGTACCTGCAAAGAGGAAAACGTCCTGCTGAACAATGCCGATGTTTTTACGCAGAGAATCAAGAGTGATGTCGCGGATATCCGTACCGTCAATGAGGATTTTACCGCTGTTGTCATCAAGGTAATAGAAGTTCGGGAGAAGGTGGCAGAGTGTTGTCTTTCCGCCGCCTGAAGGGCCGACGAGTGCAACCTTTCTGCCCTTTTCAATCTTCAGGTTGACGTCGTGCAGAACTTCCTTTGTTGTGTCGTAGGAATAGTTGACGTCCTTAAACTCGATTTCGCCCTGAACGTCCTTGAGCACCTTGGCATCGGGCTTTTCTTTTTCGGGCTCCTCGTCCATAATCTCGCAGAAGCGCTTGAAGCCGCTGACCCCGTTCTGATACTGCTCCATAAATCCGATAAGCGTATTAACGGGGTTGATGAAGAGGTTGACGGAAACGATGAACGTTGAATAATCACCGAAGGAGATTTCCCCCGCGTAAAGGAAAAGTCCGCCTGCGATAAGGATGAATACATTAAAAACATCCGTTACGAAAGAGGTTGAAGAATGGAACTTCGCCATTGCGTTGTATGCACTGTAAGAGGAATTGACAAATTCCTTGTCGCCGACCTCAAACTTTTTGATTTCGTTATCAGCGTTTGTGTATGCCTTGGTAACGCGGATGCCCGTAACACTGCTCTCAATTGAAGCGTTGATTGTTGCGTTACTCTTGCGGCGCGCATCAAAGGCGGCACGCATAGCCTTACGGAAATGTACGGTTACAACAACAAGAATTGGCACGCAGGTAAAGACGATGAGCGTCAGCACCCAGTTGATTGTAATAAGATAAGCGAACGAGAGGATAATCATCACGGAGCTTATCAGCAGGTTTTCGGGACCGTGGTGAGCAAGCTCAACAACCTCAAAAAGGTCGCTCGTCAGACGGGTCATAATGCGTCCTGTTTCGTTATTGTCGAAAAATCGGAAGGGGAGCTTTTCAAGATGAGCAAACAAATCCTTTCTCATCTGTGACTGCATATGAACGCCGACAACGTGACCGTAGTACTGCACGAAATAGCGCAGTAACATTCTTACAACATAAAGAGTAAGAACGATGATGCCCGCAATTACGATTGTCGAATACATCTTGTTGGGGATGTATTCGTTGAGCATCTTGTTGGTAACAACGGGATAAACCATACCGATTACCGAGATGAACAGCGATGCAATCATATCCAGAACAAACATCTTGGCGTGCGGCTTGTAGTAGTACATAAATCTTTTGAGCATAATATCACATCCTTTGGTTTACAATACTGTATTATACTTTCAGTTTCTTTTTTCGTCAATCAGTCAAATTTAAAAAATGTATAAAAATCACCCTGAACGTTATGTTCAAGGTGACTGATTTTTGATAGCTGTTATCAGAAGCCTCTGATTGCCTTAACAACCTTTGTGCAGTCCTCTTCGTCCATAATCTTCGGAACGGGGTAGAGGGGATTGCCTTCCTTGAGTGCACGTGCAACGATTGTCGGAATGTCCTCATCCTTGATGAAATCGAAGTGCTCGGGGATATCCATTTCCTCGTTCATTTCCTTGATTTCTTCAATGAACTTTTCTGCCTTTTCCTTGTCGCTGTCGCCGTCGATACCTACGATATCAGCAAGCTTTGCGAGCTTCTCGTGAGCTGTTTCGCCGTAGTACTCGAGCACGTGGGGGAGGATAACGGCATTTGCAAGACCGTGAGGTGTGCCGTAAAGACCGCCGAGGTTGTGTGCGATTGCGTGAACGTAGCCGACATAAGCTCTTGTGAATGCCATACCTGCATAGAAGGAAGCAACGAGCATATTTTCTCTGGCTTCAATGTCCTTGCCGTCCTCGTAAGCCTTCTCGAGGTTGTCGAAGATGAGCTTTGTTGCCTTCTCGGCATAATCGTTAGTGCTCTTTACGCCGCTCTGACCGATATAGGCCTCAACTGCGTGGGTAAGAGCATCCATACCTGTTGTTGATGTGATTTTCTTCGGAAGACCTGTTGTAAGCTCGGGGTCAAGCACAGCGTACTTCGGACGGAGCTTCGGGTCGTTGATAGCGTACTTTTCGTGAGTCTGCATATTGGAAACAACAGCGGCAAGAGTAGTTTCCGAGCCTGTACCTGCCGTTGTGGGAACTGCGAAGAACGGGGGAAGCTTCTTGAACACCTTGAGAAGACCGCGCATCTGTGAAACCGTTGTATTCGGGTTGGAAACTCTTGCGCCTGCAACCTTTGCACAGTCCATAGGTGAACCGCCGCCGAACGCAATGATTCCCTCGCAGTTATTCTTGAGGTAGATTCTTCTTGCTTCTTCAATGTTTTCGATTGAGGGGTTGGGCTGAACACCGTCATAAACGGTATACTTGATATTCTGCTTTTCAAGATTTTCGAAAAGGCTGTCAAGAAGGTTAAGGCTCATAAGACCCTTATCCGTAACGATAAGAACGTTATTGACACCCTTTGATTTTACGAGTGCGGGCAAATCCTTGATAGCACCTGGACCCTTGAGAAGCTCGGGCTCGTCCCAGTTGAAAACGGGCATAACTACCTTGAATGCCTTCTGATACGTTCTGTAATACGCGTTTTTAAGATTGATTGACATAACAAATACCCCTTTATTTTTTATTTATGATAAAGTTTTTTCGTCTGATACTGAGGTTCGCAGGTGAGGTTGACGCCGAATTTCTTGAACATCGACTCGTCACCGCTTGTAAGTATAACTGTTGCGTGAGCCTGCATTCCGCGAAGCTTCGGAATCTGCTCGATTGCGAGCTGTGCTCTCGGGTCGTGTGCCGCAGAAACGGAAAGTGCGATGAGTGCCTCATCTACGTGAAGTCTCGGGTTGTGGTTGCCCATATATTTTACCTTGAGCTCCTGCACGGGCTCGATAACCTCGGGGGAGATGAGGAGCGCATCCTCGTCAATGCCTGCAAGCTTTTTGAGTGCGTTGAGCACTGCCGCAGCACTTGCGCCCATAAGAAGTGAGGTCTTTCCCGTGATGATGTCGTTTTCACCGAGCTCGATTGCTACTGCGGGACCGCCCGTTTCTTCAGCTCTTGCAAGAGCCCTTGCGATAACGGGACGCTCGTCCGTAGTGATGCCTGTCTGGTTCATAATGAGCTTGATTTTGCTGACGGTCTCTTTACTGCCGAGCCCCTTCTTTACTGCGCAAAGCTCTGCGTAATAACGGCGGATGATTTCCTGTCTTGATGCTTCACAGCAGGCATCGTCGTCAAAAATACAGTTGCCTGCCATATTGACACCCATATCCGTCGGGGACTTGTACGGACATTCACCGTAAATCTGGTGGAAGGTTGCCGCAAGCACGGGGAAAATTTCAACGTCGCGGTTGTAGTTGACTGTTGTTTCGCCGTAAGCCTCGAGGTGGAACGGGTCAATCATATTGACGTCGTTAAGGTCGGCTGTTGCCGCCTCATAAGCAAGGTTGACGGGGTGCTTGAGGGGGAGATTCCAGATGGGGAAGGTTTCAAATTTAGCGTAGCCTGCGCTGACACCGCGCTTATGCTCGTGATAAAGCTGTGAAAGACAGGTTGCCATTTTACCGCTTCCGGGGCCCGGTGCGGTTATAACAACGAGCGAGCGCGTTGTTTCGATATATTCATTTCTGCCGAAGCCCTCGTCGCTGACGATTTTTTCGATGTCGGACGGATAGCCCTCGATAGAAAAATGCTTATAAACCTTGATACCGAGAGAGGAAAGCCTCTGGCAGAAGGCATCGGCGGCGGGCTGATTCTGATAACGTGTCATAACAACACTGCCGACGTAAATTTCCATATTTCTGAAAGCATCAATAAGGCGGAGCACGTCAAGGTCATAGGTGATGCCGAGGTCGCCGCGGATTTTATTTTTTTCGATGTCAGCCGCGTTGATTACAATAACAACCTCTGCCTGATCCTTGAGCTGCTCAAGCATTTTGATTTTACTGTCAGGAGCAAAGCCGGGAAGGACTCTTGAAGCGTGGAAGTCGTCAAAGAGCTTACCGCCGAATTCAAGGTAGAGCTTACCGCCGAACTGATTGATACGCTGACGTATGTGTTCGGATTGCATCTGCAGATATTTTTCATTGTCGAAGCCAATTCTGGTCATTTGAAACACCCTCAATTTCAAAATACATTTTATTATAATATGAATATGAAATTTTTACAACACCATAAAGCAAAATTTTATACAGTTTTTTATTTGACTAAAGGAATTATACAATGTATAATAAATACAACTATGTGTTACTCACAGGAGGATTTACTATGAACGCAAATTTGCACAAGTGGGAAAACCCTTTGTTTTTTAAGGAGAACAAGCTCGACGGTCACAATCTTGCACTTCCTTTTGATTTGAAGGACAGGGCAAATTCTGACGAGTCGAAGTATAAATTCAGTCTTAACGGCAAATGGAAGTTCTATTGGCAGATGGGTATCAAGGACGAGCCTGCCTGCTTTGAGGAGCCCGGCTTCTATGATGACGAGTGGGACGAGATTCCCGTTCCGTCGGTGTGGCAGAGCTTCGGCTACGGCAAGCCTATCTACCTTTGCTCGTTTATGCCTCCGCAGGTCTCAACCGTAGAATGTGAAATCCCGAAGGTGAGCCATTCTAAAAATGAAATCGGTCTTTACCGCAAGACCTTTACTCTGCCCGAGCATTTTGACGGCAGAAGACTCATCCTGCATTTCGGTGCGGCAAAGTCTGCGATGTACGTTTACCTTAACGGCAGATACGTCGGCTATTCGCAGGGCTCAATGACACCGTCGGAATTTGACGTAACGGATTTTGTCGTTGACGGCGAAAATCTGCTTGCTGTTAAAATTATGCGATTCAGCGATGCGACTTATCTTGAGAATCAGGATATGTGGCAGTTATCGGGTATTTACCGTGACGTCTATATCGTAGCTGAACCGCAGACCACAATCGAGGATATCTATGCCGCCGCTACACTTGATAAAAAAATCAGGGACGGTATTCTTGACCTCACCGTAACTCTCAGCCGTGAGGCGGAGGTTACCTGCAAGGTCAGCCTTGACGGTAAGGTTATCTACGATGAAAAAACCGACAAAAAGGTTATAAAAATAAAGCATATCGAAAAGGATGCACGCAAGTGGTCGGCAGAAACTCCCGAGCTTTATAAGCTTGAGGTAGTCCTCTACGAAAACAGAAAGTGCATTGTTAAAAAGCAGATAAGAATCGGCTTCAAGCGTGTTGAGATTATCGGTAACGTATATTACGTCAACGGTCAGAAGGTTATTATCAAGGGTGTCAACCGTCACGATTTCCACCCCGACCACGGCTGGGCAGTTCCGCGCGAGACCTTCTATAAGGATCTCTATCTTATGAAGCAGGCGAACATCAACGCAATCAGAACGAGCCATTATCCCGATGATCCGTTCCTCTATGAGCTTTGCGACGAGCTCGGCTTCTACGTTATGGACGAGTGCGACGTGGAGACTCACGGCGTAAGACGCAAGAATGTTCCCGGAGATAATCCGCTTTGGACTGCTGCTGTTGTTGACCGAGCACAGCGTATGATTATGCGTGACAGAAGCCACGCCTGCATCTGCTTCTGGTCACTCGGCAACGAGGCGGGCGACGGCACGAACTTCTTACGTATGAAGGAGGCTATGCTCGAGCTCTGCGACCTTTATCCGATTCATTACGAGGGTGATTTCGACTTCACAAAGTCAGATTTCATCAGCCGTATGTACCCGACGGAGCGTATCGTAAAACAGCTTGTAAATCAGGAAGAAATCAAGACAACTCTCTTTGATAATGTTGCAAATGCACTTGCGGCGGACAATAAGCCCGTACCGGCAGAGATCTTCAAAACACATCCTGTTATCTATTGCGAGTATGCGCACTCAATGGAAAACAGCCTCGGTAATTTCAAGGAATACGTTGACGATTTCGAAAAGTATGACCATATGACGGGCGGATTTATCTGGGACTATGTTGACCAGTCAATCCGCGTTGTTGAGGACGGCCAGGAAAAATGGCTTTACGGAGGCGACTTCAAGGAGGGTGGCTCAAGCTTCTACTTCTGTGCTAACGGTATTATCGGCGCTGACCGTGAACCGCACCCTGCATATTACGAGGTAAAGCAGGTTTATTCAAACATCAGTGCAGAGGAAATCGACCTTGAGAAAAAGACCTTTGCGGTTAAAAATAAAAACTATTTCACAAATCTTGACTATGCTTATGCTGTGTGGACAATTACACGCAACGGCAAGAGGGTTGAGAGCGGAAAAATAAGCCTTGACGGTATTGCTCCGCAAACTCAGAAGGAGTTTGAAATCCCGTATAAAACAAATTTCAAGGACGGCGAATATATCCTCACTCTTTCCTACCGCTATAAATCAAAGAACGAATGGCATCTCAAGGATGAGGAAATCAGCTTCAGCCAGTTTGTTGTAAGCAATGAAAAGCCCGAAGAAAAGGCAAAGCAGGGTGTAGTTTCCTGCCGACTTATCGACGGTGTATATAACATTCAGGCAGGCGAGACAAGCGCACGCTTCTATAACGGCGAGCTTGTTTATCTCGACTTCGGCAAGGGTAACGTGCTTGATGCATCACTCACTTACCGTCCGAATTTCTTCCGTCCGCTTACGGATAACGACGTTAATTATTTCAATTTTGCCCCGATGTTCAAGCGTATCAATCCGCTTTACACGTGGGACTGCGTCAGCCGTATGGTCAAGATTAAGAACACACACGTTTCTACGCTCAACGGCTCTGTTTTCGTCTGCATCAGGTGGTCTGCACCGCTTGCAAAGGACGTTCAGACTCAGTTTATATTCAATGCTGACGGAACGGTTGAATTGAGCCTTAATATGACAGGACTTGTTCTTCCGATGGTTAAAGCAGGTGCAAGACTCGGCATAAACAAGGAATTCTGCAATGTAAATTGGTACGGCAGAGGCCCGCACGAGGCATACATCGACCGTAAAACAGGTCAGAAAATCGGTATTTACAATGCAACGCCCGAAACTCTCGAGCACAGATATATGCGCCCGCAGGAGAACGGTAACCGCACGGATACAAGAAGCATTACCGTTACCAACAATGAGGGCTACGGCTTTGAGATTTATTCCGACAAGACCTTTGATTTCAGCCTTCGCGAATATTCGCAGGAGCAGCTTGAAAGTGCAAAGCATCTTTACGAGCTTAAAAAGGATAACTTCCTTACTCTGAATATCGACCACAGACAGAGAGGTGTCGGCGGCGATATGCCGGGTAATGCCTGCCTCCACGAGCCGTATAAGCTCAAGAGCGGATATTACGGATACAGCGTGAAGCTTAAGGGTGTGAAATAACAAAATAAAAGCGAGTTCGCAAACGCGGACTCGCTTAATTCTTTGTTCAGAACTGATATACAACCTCGGAATATTTGTTGAGAATTTCCTTTGCAACCTCGAGAGTGTCCTCTTCGCCGATGCCGTCCTTACGGGGGATGTAATTCTCAAGGAAATTGTTTTCAAACTGGGCGTGTCGCTTCTGCTGATAAGAGCCTCTGTACTCGTTACGGTCAAGCGGCTGATTTTTTGAATAATCCTTGAGCTTCTTCGGGTTGTCAAAGTATGCGGCAAGCGCGCGGAAATACATAAACCAACGCTGTGCGTAGAAATCCTTGATCATTCCGCCCCACTCGCACCACGCGGTATCGTAAAGAATACTGCGGTCGAAGGGTCCCCAGATAGTGTGGTACATAAGGAAGTTAAGGTCGATTATCTGCATTTCGTCCTTGTTATTACCAAGGGCGTGTGCCTCCTCAAATTTTGTTGAAAGGTTAAGACCTTCCTGCGTTTTGAGGAGTCTGTCCATATCCTGACATATTTCAAGGAAGAGGTTGCTTGCCTGCTCAAAATTGCTTGCGTTTTTGTCCTTGAAAAACTCCGTCGCTTTAAGGTAAATCGGGTATGCAAGCTCGCTGAGGCACTGACAGATGATGCGCACAAGGTCAAGGCGCATTTTGTCGTTCTTTCTTGTGTCACTTTCCGTTATCGCCTTCGCGATTTCGTAAATTTCACTGCAATCGTATTTTCTTTCGAGCGTGTCGAAGGGGGCAGTGTGCTTAAGAAGCGTTGACGGACGTGCGCAGATGATTGAGCCCGAACATTCGTCAGTGTTGTAGCAGAGATTTTTGAGTCTGATTATTTCTTCGCTGAAGCCGTCGGTGCGGTAACGCTTACTTGCAAAATCCTTTACAAATTCGTCAGCATCAAAAGCCTCGTCAGCGGTCACTGCATTAAGCGCAACTGCGCAGAACATCGGGTTTTCGGAGAAGGTATCAAGCTCAAGTGCCGTACCGAGCAGGTTTTCGCTTTTCGAAACCGCGTAAGGGCAACGGCTGACTGTGTCGATATCACCGCAGAGACCTGTTCTGCCGCAGGTGTTGCCCTTGATTGCAACGATATGCTTTTTGTCCTGCAAAAACTGCGGTCTCTCGTCCTTTGAATCATTGATGATAATGAATTTTTCGGGAGAAGCTTTTTTGAAAAAGTCCTCGTTAATTGAGCTTAAATGTGTGTAGCAGACAGCGTTTTCGTTGTGCTGTGCAAGAGCCTCGGCAATACCATTGCCGATTTCTGCAAGGTAATTGTTGTAGCCCTTTTTATTAACGTCATAGAGGGGTTCAAAGATGAATGAATCTGTTTCGCCGAGAGCCTCACGCTGAATTTCGAGGAACTTTCTGTTGAAAATTCCGAAGAATGCGTTTTCGGGTGTCATAAAGAATATCGGCGGGAAATTGTGCCACAGCGGAGCCTTGAATATTTTCATTTTCATATACTTGCGGCGGATATTGAACGGTACACTCGGGATAAGTGCAGGGAAAACGGGGGTGATGCCGAGCTCTTTTTCGCGCTCGGTAATTTTTTTGCCTATGTATATTTTTCTTTCAAGATATTCCTTGCTGTGAACGGAGTTCATTGCCGCAACGTTACCTGTGAGCTGGCGCATAAGAAAGGCAGGTCCGCTCAAAAAGTCGGAGCAGGCATCCTCGGGCATACCCATTTCGCGCAGAGTGCGGAAAAGCACACCGTCAAAACCCACGGGCTGCAGAGCGGTGTTGATGCCGTGCATCGCCATAAAGTCGATTTCTTTCTCCCAACGGTCAAAGCCCCAATAATTGCCCTCAAGGGAGAACATCTCATAGCTTGTACGCGCGCGGATTTTCTGTTTTATTGTGCGTGTGATTTTCTCCTCGGGCAGGGGAGTCGTTGCTATGTATGAAATATCGTAATCACCGCTTGTGATTACAACGTTACAGTATTCGTTGAGATAACGGTAAAAAGCCATACAAAGGCTTAACGTGCTGTTACCCGCAAGAACTATTTTTTTATCCTCTGTATAAATCTCGTAGCGGTCACAGCCGTTATCGGCTTCAATGTGCTTAACAGTGAAATTATCCTTTACCTTCGGGGTGTTGCGCTGAATAAAATTGAGCATAATTCTGCCTCCGTTTTTTACTAAAAGTTATTATACATTGAACGGGGCAATAAATAAAGATAAATTTTTAAATTTTCTGTTAAAATTTGCGCTTTTAGACTTTACATAAACGGTGTTTTAAAGTAAAATGTTATTAATCACATCAAATATGACGGAGGGTTATTGATGTTTAAAAGAATTTTGCTCAAGTTAAGCGGTGAAGTCCTTGCAGGTGAGCAGGGTCACGGCATTGACTTTGATATGGTTACTAACGTCTGCACCTATGTCAAAAAGGTTGCGGATATGGGCGTACAGGTCGGACTTGTTGTCGGCGGCGGCAACTTCTGGCGCGGCAGAAGTTCAGGCTCAATGAACAGAACAAGAGCCGATAATATGGGTATGCTTGCAACTGTTATGAACTCTCTCGCTCTTTGCGAAGCACTCGAGCAGTTGGGTGTAAAGGCACGCGTTATGTCTGCTGTGGCAATGCAGCCTATTGCAGAGCCGTTCGTGGCACGCGATGCCGTAAAGCATCTTGAAAACGGTGAGGTTGTAATCTTCGGCTGCGGAACGGGCTGTCCGTTCTTCTCAACCGATACAACAGCGGCTCTCCGTGCGGCAGAGATTGAAGCTGACGTTATCTTCAAGGCAACAAACGTTGACGGCGTTTACGATAAAGACCCGAACAAGTTTGACGATGCCGTCAAATATGATGTTCTTACTCATTCAGAGGTTCTTGCAAAGGGACTCAAGGTTATGGACAGCACGGCGGCTTCTCTTTGCAGAGATAACAACATTGCAATTCTTGTTTTCAACCTTGAAGACCCCGAAAACATCATCCGTGCGGTCAAGGGTGAAAGCATCGGTACACTTGTAAAAGAATAATCCAAATAAATTACTTTAAGGAGATATCACTATGAAAGAAGTTTACAGCTCAACAAGAGAGAAAATGACAAAAACTACAAACGTGCTCAAGGATGAGTATGCTGCAATCCGCGCAGGCAGAGCAAACGCTGCCGTGCTTGATAAGATTCTTGTTGATTACTGGGGAGTTCCCACTCCTATCAATCAGATGGCTGCAATCTCTGTTGCAGAGGCAAGAATTCTTGTTATCCAGCCGTGGGATAAGTCCTCTCTCGAGCCGATTTACAAGGCAATCCAGGCTTCCGATATCGGTATCAATCCGCAGAACGACGGTACTGTAATCCGCCTTATGTTCCCCGCTCTTACAGAGGACAGACGTAAGGAAATCGTTAAGGATATCAAGAAGCTTGCAGAGGATTCAAAGGTTGCTGTCCGTTCAATCCGCCGTGATTCAATCGACAAGATCAAGAAGATGCAGAAGGCATCCGAAATCACAGAGGACGACCTTAAGAACGGCGAAAACGAACTTCAGAAAATCACAGACGAATTCGTTAAGAAGATTGACGAAATCGCATCTGCAAAAGAAAAAGAAGTTATGGAAATCTGAGTCTGACAAGTCAGAAAATAAGGGCAGACTACACAGTCTGCCCTTTAATTTCGAGGTAATCAAAATGGAAAGAAAAATTCCCGAGCATATCGGCATAATTATGGACGGCAACGGCCGTTGGGCAAAGCAGAGGGGTCTTGAACGTTCCGAAGGTCACAAGGCAGGCGCAAACGTATTCAGAAGAATCTGCGAATATGCAAATGAAATCGGCGTAAAGTACATAACCTTCTACGCTTTTTCAACCGAAAATTGGCGACGTCCTCCTGCAGAGGTAAGCGCACTTATGAACCTCTTCCGTGATTATCTTGACGAAGCTGAGGAGCGTCAGGAGGAGAACAAGCAGAAGGGTATGCGCATACATTTCCTCGGTCACCGCGAGGGTGTACCGCAGGACATTATCGACAGGTTTGATACAACTGAACGCGACTCAAAGGATGCGGACAGAATTGACGTTAATATTGCAATCAACTACGGCGGAAGACTTGAAATTGTTGACGCTGTCAAGAAAATAGCACAGAAGGTCAAGGACGGTGAAATGAAACCCGAGGATATCACCGAGGATGATATTTCCGATAACCTCTACACCGCAGGTCAGGCAGACCCCGACCTTATTATCCGTCCGAGCGGAGAGTACAGGCTTTCAAACTTCCTTATCTGGCAGTCCGCTTATTCGGAATTCTGGTTCTCGGATATTCTTTGGCCTGATTTTACTGAGGCTGACCTTGACAGAGCAATTGACGATTTTAACAACCGTAACAGACGCTTCGGAGGTGTATGATGAAAACTCGTATTATTTCAGCCCTGTGCTATTGCGTACCCGTAATAGCAATACTTTTCTTTATGGATACACCCGCCTTGCCGATTTTTATCGCTCTTGTCAGCGGTATTGCTGTTTATGAGCTTAACAATGTGGCAAAAGTAAAATTACCGCTGATGATTCTTTCAATCGCGGTCGGTGCATTTATTCCCTTTGACGTTGAATATAATCTTCTCGATTTGGTCGGCATAACTCCGCTGACAGCGTTGACAGCATATTTTATCATTATGCTGATAATGATGATAAAATGGCACGCGAGCGTTAAATTCGAGCAGGTGGCAATGAGCCTTTTTGCATCTCTGGCAGTTCCTAATGCATTTGCGTGCTGGATAAGACTTAAAGATTTACAGTTTGCCTTTGACGGAAAATATGCGGAATCACACGCAGTTTATCTTCTTCTTTTTGCAATTTTCTGTTCATGGTTCTCCGATACATTCGCTTATTTTGTCGGCGTTTTCCTCGGCAAGCATAAAATGGCTCCCGTTGTCAGTCCCAAGAAAACCTGGGAGGGTGCAATCGGCGGCATCGTGCTTACTGCAGGTGTAAACGTAGCTCTCTATTTTATCTTCAGAAACCGCTTTTTCAGCATCCCGTTTGCAGATTGGGAATGGTATGCGGTTATTCCGATTTCAATTCTTCTTTCCGTTGTCAGCATCTTCGGCGACCTTTCCGCTTCTGTTATCAAGCGTAACTACGGCGTTAAGGACTACGGCTGGATTATCCCCGGCCACGGCGGAATAATGGACAGATTTGACAGTATCGCATTCGTTTTGCCGACAATGTATGCGATTATCAGCATAATTAATACCATCTGAAAATAAGGTGATAATATGAGTAAAGCTGTAACCTTGCTCGGCTCAACGGGCTCAATCGGAACTCAGGCGCTCGAGGTTATCGAGATGCAGGGCTATGAGGTTGTTGCGCTTACCGCGAGCACAAACACGGATATTATTGAACAGCAGATAAGGAAATTCAAGCCGAAATATGCGGCAATGGTTGACGAAAAAGCCGCCGCTGATCTGGCTGTACGCGTTGCCGACACAGGCACAAGGGTGCTGTCGGGTATGGACGGTGTCTGCGAATGTGCTTCGCTCGAAGCCGATTATGTTCTTAACAGTATCGTCGGTATGGCAGGCTTAAAGCCGACGGTTGCGGCTATAAATGCAGGCAGTGAGATTGCCCTTGCCAACAAGGAAACCCTTGTTGCGGGCGGTCAGCTCGTTATGAACCTTGCGAGAGAAAAGGGTGTCAGCATCCTTCCCGTTGACAGCGAGCATTCGGCAATTTTTCAGTCGCTTCAGGGCTGTGCGGATAAAAAAGAAATCAAAAGACTTATCCTCACGGCATCGGGCGGACCGTTCTTCGGCAAAAAGCGCGGGGAGCTCGGTAACGTAACGGTCAAGGAGGCACTCAATCACCCGAATTGGAGTATGGGTGCAAAAATAACCATTGACTCCGCTTCAATGATGAATAAGGGACTCGAGCTTATCGAGGCGGTATGGCTCTTTGATATGAATCCGAACGATATAGACATCGTCGTTCACCGTCAGAGTGTTATCCATTCACTCGTTGAATATTGTGACAATTCGGTTATCGCGCAGCTCGGTGTGCCCGATATGCGTATTCCGATTCAGTACGCACTCACTTACCCGAACAGAATCCCGTCACCCGTCAAGCAGTTATCTCTTACGGAATACGGAACGCTCACATTCTTTGAGCCCGATTACGAAACCTTCGGTCTTATCAACATCTGCCGAAAGGCAATCGGTGACGGCGGACTTTATCCTGCTTGTGCAAATGCCGCAAATGAGGAGGCTAACCTTGCCTTCCGTGAGGGTAAAATCAAATTCCTTGAAATTGAGGAGCTTGTACGCTCTGCGGTGGAGGCTTCGCAGCACTTTGATAACTATACTCTTGACGACGTATATGTAATGTACGATTGGGCAAGAAATTATGTTAAATCTAAAATAAGGTGACATCAGTAATGGCAGAATTTTTATCGTTTATAGCAAGCAAATGGACAATACTTGTTGCAATTCTTTTCTTCGGTGTTGTCGTTATGGTGCATGAGCTCGGTCACTTCACCTTTGCAAAGCTCTTTAAGGTCAAGGTCAATGAGTTTTCAATGGGTATGGGCCCGAAGCTTTTCGGCAAAAAGAAGGGTGATACGCAGTATTCCGTCCGCCTTCTTCCTATCGGCGGCTTTGTCAGTATGGAGGGTGAGGATGAGGACAGCGAGGACGAGCGCGCATTCAACAAAAAGCCGTGCTGGCAAAGGATAGTCATTGTTGTTGCAGGTGCACTTGTCAATATCTTCCTCGGTCTGATTCTTGTTGCTGTTACACTCACTATTTCTGACGGCTATGCAGGCACGAATTATATCCACAGCTTCAGAGTTGAGTCACAGCAGGTTGCCGAATATAACGGACTTAAATCCAAGGATAAGGTCTTGAAAATTGACGGCAGAAATGTTCTTTATTATACCGACGTTGCATATCTTCTCAGCCGTACTGACGGCAAGACGGATATGACAATTGAGCGTGACGGCGAAAAAATTGAGCTTACGGATGTTGAGCTTGCACCGTCACAGGTGGTTATACTCGGTATTGACAAAACTGTGGGAACCGTATTCAAGGATACCTTCAAGCAATCGGCTAGTATCTGCCGTATGGTATGGCTCAGCCTCTTTGACCTTATAACGGGAAAGTATTCCGTCAAGGATGTTTCAGGTCCTATCGGTGTTGTTGATTTCGTATCGGATGCCGCACAGGAATCCGTCAAAACGGCTGACTATACGGGACTTCTGACAATGATGGCACTCATCACAATAAATATAGGCATATTCAACCTCTTACCCGTGCCCGCACTCGACGGCGGCAGACTTCTCTTCCTTTTTATCGAGCTTATCAGACGCAAGCCGATAAATCAGAAATACGAAGCCTGGGTACACGGCATCGGAATGGTGCTCCTGCTGTTGTTTATGCTGCTCATTTCGTTTAAGGATATTTACACGCTGTTTATAAAGTAGGGATTTGAAAAGAGGAAAATAAGAAATGAAAGCAAAAAAGGCAAATGTATTTACCTTTACAATTGCCGTTCTTGCAATAGCGGCAATTGCGTATTGTGTTTGTGAGTTTTTAAATTTAGGTTTCATAGCTGAAAAATTAAGTTTTTTCATACCTCTGATTTTTCTTGTTTTCGGCTATGATAACAGTGGCTTGAGAACAAATTTTTTATCCTTGATTTTCAAAGATAAAATTGTTTCCGGTTGGCTTCAAAGGGAAAACTCCAGTGACGACCAAGTGTCTGAAATTCTGAAAACTTTTATATACTATCTGGTAGTAATTTTTGTATTCTTTCCGATATTCTCGGTAGTGAAGTTTGCGTGGATACCGTTGGTAATACTTAATGTTATTTCTTATTTCAGATTTATAATTAAAAACGACCTTTTCCCTTTGTCAGATGATCTAAGCGGTGAAACACCTATTAAAGGCTTGATTTTTACTGTTTTAGCACTTATTTTTACTCCCACAGATTCAAATATATCAGCAATTATGCTGATAATTGTTGTTATAGTAGCGGCTATTCTTTTATTGAGTTTATTGTTGTCACATTTATTTGGCAAATTTGAATCTGATAAAACAATTTTAATTGTCGCTTTGTTGGTTCTTTTTTCTTTTTATTCTGTACGATCTGCAAATTATATTTGGGATTATAAAGAGCCGAATACTTATGAAAGTGTTATATTTGAAAAGAAAGAAGAGCGTGGCGGTAGGCATCGTTCGACATTGTATTATTTTATAATTGAAGATTGGCAAAATCCCGAAAGAAAGTTTGAGTTACGGGTTGGCCCAAAAAGCTATTTTGCAAACGATATCGGCGATTACGTTAAAATCCGCCAGGGCGAGGGTGCCCTCGGTGGCAGATGGTATGAATATGACACAATTCAAGAGAAGGAGCAGGACAATGGAACGCAGAATGACTAAAAAGGTTAAGGTCGGCAATATTTTTATCGGCGGTGATGCACCCGTCAGTGTGCAGTCGATGCTCAATAAGCCTGCCCACGATTTTGAAGCGAGCGTAAAGCAGGCGGCCGAGCTTGAAAAAGCAGGCTGTCAGGTTATCCGCGGAGCGATTCCCGATATGGATGCAGTCGGTCTTATCCCCGCTTTGAAAGAGGCTGTCAAGGCTCCCATTGTAGCCGACATTCATTTTGACTACCGCCTTGCAATCGAATCTGTTGCGGCAGGTGTTGACAAGGTGCGTATAAATCCCGGCAACATCGGCTCGGACGACAGAGTTAAGGCTGTTGTTGATGCTTGTAAGGCGAAGAATATTCCTATCCGTATCGGTGTCAATTCGGGCTCGGTTGAAAAGGAAATTCTTGCAAAGTACGGCGGCCCCACTCCCGAGGCAATGGCGGCAAGCGCGATGTACCACGCTTCTTTACTTGAAAAATTTGATTTTGACGATATCGTAATTTCAATCAAATCGTCAAACGTTGAAAATATGATTAAGGCTTACGAAACAGTAGCCGAAAAATGTGACTACCCCTTGCACCTCGGCGTTACCGAGGCAGGTACTGCACGAATGGGACTTATCAAGTCTAGCGCAGGTATCGGAAGCCTGCTTATGCACGGTATCGGTGACACAATCCGCGTTTCATTAACGGATGACCCCGTGAATGAAGTCTATGCAGGTCACGATATTCTCAAGGCACTCGGACTTAAATCCGACAGCGTTCAGATTGTTTCCTGCCCGACCTGCGGCAGAACAAAAATTGACCTCATCAGCGTTGCAAACGAGGTTGAAAACGCTCTTCGCGACTGCACAAAGAAAATCAAGGTTGCCGTTATGGGCTGTGTTGTCAACGGCCCGGGTGAAGCACGCGAGGCAGATATCGGTATCGCAGGCGGTGACGGCTGTGCAATGCTCTTTAAAAAGGGCGAGATTTTAAGAAAAATTGACGAAAAGGACATCGTCAAGGAATTATTGGCAGAAATTGAAAAATTATAAAACCTCTTTGCCTCCCTTGCCTAAAGGGAGGGGGACCGCGACAGCGGTGGAGGGATTCTTGATCAGGAAGTGAACACGTGAAATCAGCAAGCTTTTTAAGCCTCTTCGGCAGTTATCTTGACAACAGCATATTGGCTTATTTCGGCGGCGCAACTGTTGAAAGTATTGAGGCGGCACTCTCTGACCGTACTGTCAGAATGTCCGTCAGCTTTGGCGCACCTGTGGACACTTCCGTTATAAAAAGAGCAAAGGACGAGCTCAAGCGCGTGATGAATCTGCGCGATATTAAAATGGATTTCCGTTTCCCGTCCGAAAGCCTCGATATGAATTACATCACGGTTTTCGTGAAAGAAATCTGTGAAAATTTTCCTGCCGCAAAGTCCATTCTCGACGGTGCGGAATACAATTTTGATAACGATAAATTGACTATCCGTCTTGCGCAGAACGGCAAGGACACTCTTATCAATCTCGGCTGTGAAAATTTCATCCGCGACACCCTCGACAGACGTTTTGAGCGTCTTGTAAAGGTTGAGTTTATCAGCGGTGCTTCCGAGCAGGACGATGTTGAAAAGCTAAAGGAATTCCAGCAAAAAGAGAACAAAAAGCTTATGGAGGCTCAGCCGAAAAAGGTTGTTGTCAAGCCGTCGGCAGGTGAGCCCGCTCCGAAAAATCCCGTGGAGCAGACCTTTGAGGATTTGCCGATTTCTCTTTCAAATGCAAAGGCACTCTACGGCACGGTTATCAAAAATAAGCCGAAGCCGATTGCCGAATGTATGCCCGAGGACGGCGAGGTTACAATCTGGGGCGACATTTTCTCTGTTGACGTACGCGAATCGCGCGACGGAAAATACAGCATCATCAATTTCAGCCTGACGGACTACACCTCGTCTTACATAGTCAAGGTCTTCGGCGAAAAGAAAAAGTGCGGCGATATCGTCGGCTCTCTCAAGGAGGGTCTGACGGTTCTTGTGCGCGGTGCTATCAGTATGGATACCTATCAGCATGCATATATCATTACCGCCCGCGCAATCACACAAATTGAACAAATCGAAGAGAAGGACACCGCTGACGAAAAGCGAGTTGAACTTCATCTTCATACAAATATGTCCGCTATGGACGGTATGGCGAGCGCAAAGGATCTTGTAACCCGTGCGGCAAAGTGGGGGCACAAGGCGATTGCAATCACCGACCACGGCTGTGTTCAGTCCTTCCCCGAGGCGTGCAACACCGCCGCAAAGCTCGGCATCAAGGTAATCTACGGTATGGAGGGCTACCTTGTTGATGACGATGCTTTTTATGACAACTACGGCTTCAAGGACGGCGACGAAATCCCGACGGGATATATGAACGACGTCAAGGAGGTCAAGGGCACTTACCACATCATACTTCTTGTTAAAAACACACAGGGACTTAAAAATCTTTATAAGCTTATCACGGAATCCAATCTTAAATTCTTCAAAAAGCGTCCGCGTATTCCGCGCCACAGACTGATGCAGCTTCGCGAGGGTCTTATCGTCGGCAGTGCGTGCGAGGCGGGCGAGCTTTATCGCGCGATGATGGACGGCAAAAATGATGAAGAGCTGACAAGGATTGCGTCCTTTTACGATTATATCGAGGTTCAGCCGACGGGCAACAACTACTTTATGGTGCGTTCGGACGATGAAAAATATTCCGACGTCAACTCAACCTACGATTTGCAGAATCATAACCGCCGCCTTATCGGTATTGCGGACAGATTAAATAAGCTTGTTGTTGCAACGGGTGACGTTCACTTTATGAAAAAGGGTGATGCAATTTACCGCGAAATCCTTATGACCACAATGGGCTTTAAGGATGCGGCACAGCAGGCACCGCTTTATCTTCGGACAACTGACGATATGCTCGAGGAGTTCTCTTACCTCGGTGAGGAAACTGCAAGAGAAATCGTTATTACAAATACAAATAAAATTGCCGATATGTGCGAAAGCGGAATGACTCCGTTCCCGCGCGGTACTTTCCCGCCGAGCCTTGAGGGTGCGGACGAGGATCTGACCAGAATCTGTTGGGAAAGAACGAAGCGCGACTACGGCGATCCCGTTCCCGAAAACGTTGCAAAGAGACTTGACAAGGAACTCAAATCAATCATTTCCAACGGCTTCGGTGTGCTTTATATGATTGCGCAAAAGCTCGTTCAGAACTCCGAGGAGCACGGCTATTACGTCGGCTCGCGAGGCTCTGTCGGCTCATCCTTCGTTGCTCACGCGGCAGGTATTTCCGAGGTTAATCCCTTGCCTCCGCACTACGTTTGCAGACAGTGCAAGCACAGCGAATTTTTCGAGGATGGCTCCGTCGGCTCGGGCTTTGATATGCCGCCGAAGGATTGTCCTAATTGCGGAGTTCCGATGCACCGTGACGGCCACGACATCCCGTTTGAAACCTTCCTCGGCTTCAAGGGCGACAAACAGCCCGATATCGACCTTAACTTCAGCGGTGAATATCAGTTCTATGCCCACCGATATACGGAAGAGCTGTTCGGCGTTGACCATACCTTCAAGGCAGGTACAATCGGTACGGTTGCCGATAAGACCGCCTACGGCTTTGTAAAAAAATGGGCAGAAATCAAGGGCGTTTCCATAAGTAAGGCTGAAGAGGACAGACTCACAAAGGGCTGTGTCGGCGTTAAGAGAACGACCGGTCAGCACCCCGGCGGAATGGTTGTTGTGCCCGCAATCAACGATGCGGAGGACTTCACACCCATTCAGCATCCTGCGGACGATGTCAGCGGCGGCTTGCGCACAACTCACTTTGATTTCCATTCGCTTCACGATACAATTCTCAAGCTCGATAATCTCGGCCACGATGTTCCCACGCTTTATAAGCACCTTGAGGACTCCACGGGTATCAAGGTTTTTGATGCGGACGTCTGTGACCCCGAGCTATACAAGCTGTTCACTACTCCCGAGCCTCTCGGCGTAACGGCGGAGGATATCGACTGCGAGACGGGAACACTTTCACTTCCCGAGCTCGGAACACCGTTTGTCCGCCAGATGCTTATGGAAGCAAAGCCGAAGAACTTCTCCGAAATGCTTCAGATTTCGGGACTTTCACACGGCACGGACGTTTGGCTCGGCAATGCGCAGGAGCTTATCAAAAACGGAACGTGTACCATTGCCGAAGTTATCGGAACACGAGACAATATTATGGTTTACCTTATGCACAAGGGACTTGAGCCCGATATGGCGTTCAAAATTATGGAAATCGTGCGTAAGGGTAACGCGACAAAGCTCCTGACGGAGGAGCATATGCAGGCGATGCGTGACCACGATGTTCCGCAGTGGTACATTGACTCTTGTATGAAAATCAAGTATATGTTCCCGAAGGCTCACGCCGCCGCTTACGTTATTGCGGCAATGCGACTTGCGTGGTACAAGGTTTATCACCCGATTGAATATTACGCGACTTATATGTCCGTCCGCGGTGAAGACCTTGACACGGTGGCGATTATGAAGGGCAGAGAAGCCGTTAAGGAATGTATGCGGCAGATAAAGGCGAAAATGCAGAATCACGAAGCAACTGCAAAGGAAGAGGGTATCTTTACCTCAATGCAGGTTGTCAACGAGATGATGGCGCGCGGCGTTGGGTTCCTTCCCGTTGACCTTTATAAGTCGCACGCAAAAATTTATAAAATCGAGGACGGCAAAATCCGACTTCCGTTCTCTTCAATGGCAGGTACGGGCGAATCCGCGGCTGTTGCGCTGATGAATGCGCGCGATGACGGCAATGGCGAATATATGTCGCGCGAGGACCTGCAGCAGAGAGCAGGTATCAGTAAATCCGTTATGGAAACGCTTGCCGCCTGCGGTGCGCTCGAGGGCTTACCCGAAAGCACACAAATGAGCTTTTTTACAATGTAACAAAGGGGAATAAAAACATTATGTGGTGGAAAATTTTGTTGGCAGTTCTGGCTCTTTTTGTGATTGTCACACTTATCAGAGCGGCGTTCTTTAAACCGAAAAAGATTGAAAAAATCAATATCAGAGATGCAAAGATTGACGAGAAAAAGGTCGCGGAGCATCTTTCCGATGCAATCAAGTTCAAGACAATTTCAAAGGTTCGCGATGAGGGTGTTGATTGGGATGAGTTCTACAATTTCCACAAGTACCTTGACGAAACCTATCCGCTTGTTGCAAAGAATACAACAAAGGAGATTATCGACAAGGCGAGCCTTCTCTATCTTTGGAAGGGTAAGAATCCTGACCTTGAGCCGATGGCAATGCTTGCGCATCAGGACGTTGTTCCCGTTTCCGAGGGCACCGAGAAGGATTGGAAATACGATGCCTTCAGCGGTCACAACGACGGTGAATTTATATGGGGACGCGGTGCGCTCGATATGAAAAACCACCTTATCTGCGTTATGGAGGCTGTCGAGTCTCTTATGGCAGAGGGTTTTCAGCCCGAACGCGACGTTTACCTTTGCTTCGGTCATAATGAAGAGACTGTTTCGACAGTTTATACGGGTGCAGGCACAATTGTAAAAACTCTCAAGGAGCGCGGAGTGCGTCTTGACAGCGTTCTTGACGAGGGCAGTGCGCTCATTGACCTTAATTTACCGGGAGTCATCAACACACGCCTTGCCGCTGTCGGAACAGCAGAAAAGGGCTATGTTGATATGAAAATAACCCTGCACGATAAGGGCGGCCACACATCAGCCGCACCCAAGCACAGCGGTATGTGGAAGCTTGCAAATGCGGTGCGCGACCTTGAAAAAAATCAGTTCAAGTCGCATTGGCTCCCATTCCTTGACGAGCTTATCCACGCTGTCGGCGGCAGAGCAACATACCTTGGTAAAATTCTTATCTGCAATTATCCGATTTTTAAGCCCCTGCTCAAGTTTATTCTCAAGACAATTCCGCAGGGAGCAAGTATGGTAAGAACAATTACAAGCGTTTCAATGTGCGAGGGAAGTCCCGCGGCAAACGTTCTTCCGCAGAGACCGAGCATTACGGTCAATTTCCGTCCGCTTCCTGGCGACAGCCTTGCTGATGTTGAAAAGCACGTGCGTAAGAACATCAGATACAAGGATATCGACATCGAATACTTCAACGGCAAGGAAGCGACACCGTTCTCTTCAACCTCATCGAGAGCGTTCAAGGCAATTGAGAGCGTTGAAAACAGCATCCACCCCGAGGGAGTTGCGGTTGCACCTTACCTTGTAATGGGCGGTACGGACGCTTACCGTTACGGCGAAATCTGCGATAACATTCTTCGTTTTGCTCCGTTCAACGTTCCGCTTTCACTTTTCTTTACAACTCACGCAACAAACGAGCGTATTCCCGTAAGCTCGCTTAAAGAGGCTGTTGTATTCTTCAGAGAATATATTATTAAGGTTTCTGATAAGGAATAAAATTAAAGCAAGGTAGCTAACTGCTACCTTGCTTTCTTAATTCATCCTGTTAATCTGCTGTTCTGTCACAAGAGGGTAGGATATGAGATTATCAGAATCAAGACTCTCTTTATTCATATCAACCGCACTTATCTGCGAATTGCCGTAGGTGGTGTAATAATAAATTCCCTTGTCCGTGTTACAGCAGGAGGTATAAACCGTCATATAATCGTCTTTTATAAAGCCTCTCGGAGTGTTGACCGTGCCGAGAATATGAAAAAACTGCGTAACGCTTTCCTCCTCCGTCTCACAGCAGACAGATTTTTCTTTTGCGAAAGCCACTTTTGCAAAACGCGACGGCGAGGATAAATCACCCGGCAGACCGAACGCATCAAGCCCCTTTGAATTTATTTTCGGGTCAGACTCTTCTTTGCCGAGCGTGCCGATTGTGCTTTCATAAATTTTTAACTGCAAGTCAAACGGCGGATTGTTTGTCAGTACGCCCAACGGGTTGTCGTAGATTTTCAAACCTTCTTCCACACACTCAACCGTGATGCTTTTATCTCTGTCGGCAACAATCCAATGCAGGGGAGAGTTTTTGAAGCTTTTATTAAAATTGATGTCTGCAATGTTGATTTTGTTAAGATTTTCCTTTACCTCGTCAACACTTGTAAACTGACCGAGCATCCACGGAATAAGCTCAAACGGTGCAAGGTTTTCTTTATTATCGGAAACGGGAAAGTAGTGCGCATTATGCGGAAAATTGAGCCCTGCAATACTTAACCCCTTTTCGTTAGTCGCCTCATAATAAAGCGGATAATCATCAATTACCGTTGCAATTCCGATTATCGCAAGGTGATTTTTAATTTCTCTTCCGTTACGGAAGCTGAAAGGGTAATTCCTTGGGGTTATAACAACACTTTCGTTATAGTGATAATCAAGGTCGAGCGTTCTGCCGAAATAGTGGTCTTTTGTTTTAAAGCTGATAGCGGTACACATAATAATCTCCTTAAAAAGAAAAAGTGCGGAGTTGAAATTCCGCACTTTTATAATTTGTATATGGTTGTATTTTATTCAGCAATAGCTTCCTTAAGAATTGCGATTGCCTTTTTAAGCTCATCCCAGCCGATGTTGAGCGGAGGAAGAAGTCTTACCTTTGTCTTTGCAGTAAGAACGAGAACACCCTTCTGAAGACAAGCGTTCACAATATCCTTTGCGCTCTTTTCGGTTTCAATGCCGATCATAAGACCGAGACCGCTTACGCTCTTAACCCCTTGAGCGTTACCCAATTCCTCAAAAATATATTCGCTCTTTGCCTTGACTTCTGCAAGGAGTTCGTCATCAATTCGTGAAAGAATGTTGCAGGCGCCTGCACAGCAAACGGGATTTCCGCCAAAGGTCGTACCGTGTGAGCCGGGAACAAGTACATCCTTTACCTTTTCGCCGAGCATTGCGATACCGATCGGAAGACCGCCGCCGATGCCCTTTGCTGTTGTGACGATGTCGGGGCTGAGTCCGTACTGCTGGAAAGCGTAGAGTGAGCCTGTTCTGCCGTTACCTGTCTGCACCTCGTCGATGATGATGAGCATATCCTTTTCGTCTGCAAGAGCCTTGACACCGTCAACGAAATCCTTGTCGAGCTTGCATACTCCGCCCTCGCCCTGAACGAGCTCCATCATAACGGCTACACAGTTGTTTTCTTCTGCAAGGCGCTTGACATCGTCAAGGTTGTTAGCCTCGGCGTAAACAAAGCCCTTAACGAACGGGCCGAAATGGGTATGATAGCCGTCCTGACCTGTTGCGGTGAGAGTGGCTATCGTTCTGCCGTGGAAGCTGTTTTTAAGAGTGATAATTGTTGAATGGTTCTCGTCGCCGTACTTTTCAAAAGCATAACGGCGCGCAACCTTGATTGCACATTCGTTAGCCTCTGCACCGCTGTTGCCGAAGAAAGCCTTTTTCATTCCTGTTCTTTCACAGAGCATCTTTGCAAGAGTTGAGCAGGGCTCTGTAAAATAGAGGTTTGATGTATGAGTGAGAGTGTTCAGCTGATTTGTAACAGCCTTCAGCCACTCGTCATCTGCAACACCGAAAACGTTGACGGCAATACCTGCGCCGAGGTCGATGTATTCCTTGCCGTTTGTATCCTTAAGTATTGCGCCCTTACCGCTGACAAGCTCAACGGGAAAACGCGCGTAGGTGTTAGCTATATATTCTTTATCAATTTCTGCAATGCTCATTTATTTTGCCTCCGGGTGTCTTTTCTTGTAGTCCTCGCCGTTGACGAACATCGTGCCGATACCTTCATCGGTCAGCACTTCAATGATAATTGAGTGCTTCACTCTGCCGTCGATAACAAAGACCTTGCGAACGCCCCAATTGATTGCATCAACACAGCACTGAACCTTGGGAATCATACCGCCGGAGATAATGCCTTCCTGTGTAAGCTTCGGAGCGTCTTCTATATAAATTCGTGAAATCAGCGAGTTCGGGTCGTCCTTATCGCGGAGGATGCCCTCGATATCTGTCATCGAGATAAGGCTCTCTGCCTTGAGCTCGCCTGCGATTTTAGCGGCAACGGTGTCAGCATTGATGTTGTAAACGTTGCCCTCCTTGTCACAGCCGACAGTTGAAACAACGGGGATGTAGCCCATTGAAAGTGTGTCGAGAATCGGTGTAACGTCAACCTTTTCGATATCACCGACAAAGCCGAGCTCTGCGCTTCTGGGCTTTGCGATAATCATATGGCCGTCAGCACCGCTAAGACCGATTGCCTTACCGCCCTTTGACTGTATAAGGCTGACAAGACTCTTGTTAATCTTACCTGCAAGCACCATCTGAACAACATCTGCAGTTTCCTTATCGGTAACGCGAAGTCCGTTGACGAACTTTGTCTCCTTGCCGATTTTTGCAAGCATTTCGGTAATTTCGGGACCGCCGCCGTGAACGAGAACAACTTTGATGCCGACCGTTGAGAGAAGGATGATGTCGCTCATAACGGACTGCTTTAAGTCCTCGTTAATCATAGCGTTACCGCCGTATTTAACGACGAGTATTTTGTTTCTGTATTTCTGTATGTAAGGCAGAGCGTGAGTCAGAACGTGCGCTCTGTCAGCGTTGGGAATTCTCATATCAAAATCTCCTTAGGTTCTGTAATCGCCGTTGATTTTAACATAATCATAAGTAAGGTCGCAGCCCCAGGCTGTTGCCTTGGCATCACCCGAGTTGAGCTCAACAAGGATGTCGATTTCTTTTTCAAGAAGGATTTCCTTTGCCTTCTCCTCGGAAAATTCAATGCCTGCGCCGTTTACGCAAACGTCAAGTCTGCCCTTTGCCGACTCAAAGCTGACATCAATCTTATTAACGTCAACGTCAGCACCGCTGTAACCGATAGCGCAGAGAACGCGTCCCCAGTTAGCATCAGCGCCGAACATAGCTGCCTTGAGAAGTGATGAGCAGATAACCGACTTTGCAACAGTTTTTGCTGTCTTTTCGTCAGTCGCACCCGTTACCTTACATTCGAGGAGCTTTGTTGCGCCCTCGCCGTCACCTGCAATTTTTCTGCAAAGGTAAACTGTAACGCTGTTGAGTGCCTTGCAGAATTCTGCGAAGCTCTCATCCTCTTTATCAATAATAGCGTTGCCTGCCATACCGTTTGCAAGTACCGTTACCATATCGTTTGTTGAAGTGTCGCCGTCAACGCTTACCATATTGAAGGTTGAAGCGATGTCCGTGCTCAGCGCCTTCTGAAGAAGCTCAGGAGCGATAGCAACGTCAGTTGTGATGAATACGAGCATTGTTGCCATATTCGGGTGAATCATACCGCTGCCCTTTGCAATACCGCCGATTTTACATTCAACACCGCCGATGTCAAAGCTGACTGCGATTTCCTTTTTAACGGTGTCTGTTGTCATAATACCTTCAGCGGCCAAGTCGCTGTGGTCGCCGAGACCTGCGGCAAGCTCGTCCATGCCGTTTGCGATAGGAGTAATGTCAAGCACCTGACCGATAACGCCCGTTGAAGCGATAACAACGTCGTTCTTGCTGATGCCTGTTGCTTTTTCGACAAGCTCACTCATCTGCTCTGCAATTTCAATTCCGTTTGCGTTGCAGGTGTTGGCATTACCGCTGTTGCAGATAACCGCCTGAGCATAGCCGTCAGCGATATGAGCTTTTGTAACGGTAAGGGGAGCACCCTTAACGAGATTTGTTGTATATACAGCCGCAGCCGCAGCCTTAACTTCACTTGTAATAAGTGAAAGGTCTCTCTTTGTCTTGTTCTTTCTGATTCCGCAATGAATTCCGTTTGCCTTGAATCCCTTAGCGGCGCAGATACCGCCTGTAATTTCTTTCATTTCTTACACCTCAAAATTAAGTCCTGTAGTTTCATCGACACCGAGTATAATGTTCATATTCTGTATAGCCGCGCCCGAAGCACCCTTACCGAGATTGTCGTAGCGAGCCATAAGCATAATTCTGTCCTCATTACCCTCAACAAAGATTTCCATACCGTCGTTGAAGGAGAGCTTGTTTGAGCAGATAAAACCGCCCTCGCCGATGTCAGACTTATATTGTACCACAGGTCCGTGGTATTTTGCACTATAAATTTTACGAATTTCTTCTAAATTTGCGCCGTTTATCTGTGATTTGAAGAGAGGAACGGTCACGAGCATGCCGCTGTAATAGCTTGCAACTATCGGAGTGAACGCAGGAGCATTCTCAATTCCCGTAATTGCCGTCATTTCGGGAAGGTGCTTGTGGCTCTGTGAGAGTCCGTACTGGCGCGGTGAGCAATAGCCTTCATCGATTTCGTCAGCCTCATATTCGCCGATCATCTTGTTGCCGCCGCCGCTGTAGCCTGTAAGTGAATGGCACGCAAGAAGTGCATCGGGAGAAAGCACACCTTTTTCAACAAGGGGATAAACAAGTGCGATAAATCCGCTTGCGTGACAACCCGGAACGGCAATTCTGTTGGAATTAAAAATCTTCTCTCTGTGAGCCTCTGAAAGCTCGGGGAAGCCGTAAGCCCAGGCGGGATTTGTACGGTGAGCCGTAGAAGTGTCGAGCACTCTTACATCAGGGTTCTCAATAAGCGAAACCGACTCCATTGCTGCCGCATCGGGAAGGCAGAGAAAAGCGATGTCGCAGGAGTTGAGCATCTCTCTTCGCGCATTCACATCCTTGCGCAGCTCATCGGAAATGAGCATCAGCTCAATGTCCTTTCTTTCGCTTAATCTTTCATAAATACGCAGTCCTGTAGTACCTGCTTTTCCGTCAATAAAAATCTTTTTCACCTAATCACCCTATATTCATTGATATTGAATAATTATACAGTAATTTCTGATAAAGTCAAGCAAAATAACGGAATATTCTAAAATTTATTGCATATATACAATTTATTTTTATTCTTGACAAATGGTTCGTCAAAGTATACAATCAAACTGTTATTATATATGTATATATAAGAGGTAGTTTAATGAAAATTTTGCAAAAAGGCTTCAATTTCTCGCAGGACGGACCGGGAAACAGGCTTGTTTACCACCTGCAGGGATGCAATTTCCGCTGTAAGTGGTGCTCGAATCCCGAGAGTATGTCAGCAGAATATTCATCCGCAAAAAACTACACCGTTGACGAGCTTTTTGACGAGGTGAAAAGAAGCAGAATGATGTTTTTTGACGGTGGGGGAGTAACCTTCACGGGCGGCGAATGTACCCTGCAGTATGAGGAGCTTATCGAGCTTCTGAAAAAGCTGAAGGAGGCAGGAATATCCACCGCGATTGAAACAAATGCATCAAGCCCGCATCTTATTGAAATTGCAGAATACGTCGATTATCTGATAGCCGATTTCAAGCATTTTGATACTGATATCCATAAAAAATGGATAGGCGTCGGCAACGAGGCGGTCAAGAAAAATCTTGAAGAAGTCTTTTTGTCGGGCAGGCAGATACATATCAGAATACCTCTTATACATAACGTGAATGACACTCCGCAGGGCTTTGTCGATTTCTTCACAAAGCACGATACCTCAAACGCTGTTTTTGAATTTTTACCATACCACGAATTCGGTAAGGATAAATGGTCGGCGGAATATGAAATTGAAAACGGATTTGTTTCCGATGAAACTGTTAAAGAATTTAAGAATTTGTTTGTCTCAAACGGCTTGAAGGTCGTTAAGACTTAAAGGAGAACACACTATGCTTAACATCTACACTCCCGAAAAATTAACAGAGAAGGCAAAGGCACTTTTTAAAAACGAGCGCGCAAAGATGCGTCTTGACGGCTGGTTTATAGCCAAGGAAGCAGAGCTTGCGTTGCAGGAAAAATATAAGGATTTTTCAGAAGAGGTCAAAAAGGCGGCAATCCTTCTGGATCTTGTTAATATCGTTCCGCTTTATCTTGATGATAACCAGATTTTTGCAGGCACACAGGATGACGGCTTTGCACGAAGCTATGCTCTTATCAATCCGTCCTTTAAGGTTGAGGGCTTCAGCGGCTACTGTGACCCTGCGGCTGTTTTCGGTGACATTGAGCCGAATGACGAATTCACCGCAGAGCGTATTGAAAAGGCAAAAACCGAGTTCAGCAAGACTGAATATGCGGTAAAGCTCGGCGAAACCTATGCAAAGTGCGAGGACAGCACAAAAGAGGTTATCTACTTTGTTGAGCAGGTTACGGGACACCTTATCCCCGACTACCGCTATGCAATCAAAAACGGTCTGCGTTCGATGATTGACAGCGTTGCTGACAAGGAAGGCAACGGCTACAAGGCATTCAGAATCGCAATGGAAAGCGTTATTGCCCTTGCTCACAAGTATGCTGACCTTGCTCAAAGCAAGCTTGCGGACGCCTCCGACGAGCGCAAGGCAGAGCTTGAGCTGATGATAAAAACTCTCCGCAAGGTTCCCGAATTCGGCGCGGAGAATATGTACGAGGCTATGCAGTCCTTCCTGCTTATCTGGCAGATGATGTGCCTTGAGCAGACCCCCAATCCGTTTGCATTCTCCGTCGGCAATGCAGACAGAATTTTCGAGCCTTACAGAAACGGACTTGACCGTGACACGGTTGCAGGTCTTTTCAAGCATTTCCTCGTTTTTTTCAACGTTGCGGACAGAAGCTGGGCGATTTCACAGAACGTTATTATCAGCGGCCGCGACAAGGACGGCAACGACCTTACAAACGATACCTCCTACGCAATGCTTGATGCGTATTTTGATATGAACTTACCCCAGCCGATTCTTTCGGTCAAGCTTCACAAGAACACTCCGCAGAAGCTCTATGAGGAGCTCGGCAGATTCTTCTTCACACCCGGAGTGCTCACTCCGTCAATGTTCAACGACGATTCACTCTTCGAGGTGCTCGGCGCAAACGGTGTTGACGAGGCAGACCTTCCCGATATTTCAATCGCAGGCTGTCAGGAGCCTTTGATTATGGGTAAGGATAACGGTAACACGACAAACAGCTGGCTTAACCTTCCCAAAATTCTTGAAATGACACTCACGGGCGGTATTTCAACCGTAACGGGCGAAAAGCTTGCCGAGGTTGAGGCTTGCACACTCGAAAACGTGCAGGAAGAATTTTATAAGAATGTAGAGCGCTTTGTTGCGGAAATGGCACAGGCAGCAAACGGTGCTTCCGTTGCGCTCTCTACTCAGCGTGTACCGCTTCTTTCCTGCTTTATGGGCGGACTTGAAAACGGAATTGATATGCGTGACTTCAACGCACAGGGAACAAAATACAACGGCAGCGGCTGTCTTATCCACGGCACATCCGTTATTGCCGATTCCTTCAGCGCAATTGATAAGCTTCTTTCGGAGCGTCCCGAGGATGCAGGCAAGCTTGTCGAAGCACTTAAGGCGAACTTTGTCGGCTATGAGGATTTGCAGGAATTCCTGCTTTCAACAGACAAGTTCGGCAACAATATCGAAAAGGTTGACAACTACGCGGCAGAGGTTGCTTCAAGGGTTGCTGACATTGTTGCAAATGCAAAGAATTATCTCGGCAACAGCTTCCGTCCCGATTTCAGCAGTCCGTCAACACATCTTCTTTACGGCTATTGGGTAGGCGCAACTCCCGACGGCAGAAAGTCAAGAGAAATGCTCGGCTACGGCGTTGACCCGCTTTACGGCAGTGCAGAAAACGGACTCGGTTTCCGTATGCTTTCAAATATGAAGCTTCCGTTCGAAAAATTCAATGGCGGCTACGCTTCACATCTCGGCATTGACCCGAAATATTTTACAAGCGATTCCGATGAGGGTAAGGGAGTTGAATTCAGAGATAAGATTATCAATCCGCTCTTCTTCAATCCGCTTAATGAGGGCGTTGCACCCTTCTATCTCTACGTCAATGTAACAACAGCGGAAATTCTTAAAAAGGTGCTTGAAAATCCGAAGAAGTATGCTCCGAGCGGAGTTTACATTATGCGAATTCACGGTACATTTGTAAACTTCCTCGACTTGTCACCCGCAATTCAGCAGGATATCATCAAGCGTCTTGACCCGAAATCATCAAACTTAGGCTGCTGAGGTAATAAAATGTATTCAATAGGTATAGACATCGGCACGACGAGCATCTGCGCCGTGCTGATGGATTCGGAAACGGGCAAAATTATTTGTTCGGCAACACATAATAACGATTCTTTTATCGCAACACCGAACACCTGGGAGAAAATTCAGGATGTTGCGGTGATTGAAGAAAAGATTTTTGAGGTTATAAACAGCGTTCTGCGTAATGCTGACGTTAAGGTTGAATCAATCGGCATTTCAAATCAGATGCACGGTATTCTCTATTACGGCAAGGACGGCAATGCTGTCAGTCCGCTTTACATCTGGCAGGACGAGCGCGGAAACCTTCCCTACAAGGACGGCAAAACCTACGCACAGTATCTCGGCAGTTTTGCAGGCTACGGTCTTGTGACAGATTTTTATAACCGCGAAAATTCACTCGTTCCCGAAAATGCGGTCGGCGTATGCACAATCGGTGACTATATCGCGATGAAGCTCACCGGCAGAAAAACTGCACTGATGCATATTACGAATGCCGCCAGCTTCGGTTGCTTTGATATTATTGAGAATAAATTTACTCTCGATAACGGTATGCTCCCCGAGGTTACGGCAGAGTTTGACGTTGTCGGCGAATGGAACGGCATTAAGGTTTCGGTTGCTATCGGTGACAATCAGGCAAGCTTTATGGGCTCTGTCGGTGTCAGTGCACCGCTTCTGAATGTCGGCACGGGCTCGCAGATTTCTTATCTTAACGATACTCCCGTAAAGGGTGAAAATATTGAATCCCGTCCTTATGACGGCAAGCGTTATCTTGTCGTCGGCGCATCGCTTTGCGGCGGAAGAGCGTTTTCAATGCTCGAACGCTTCTTTGCTTCGGTTGTGGAAATGGCGACGGGTGAAAAATGCGGCTCACTTTATCCGCAGATTGATAAAATGCTCGAAACAGCAGTTAATACTGACCTTGTTGCAGACAGCCGTTTCTGCGGAACGCGCTCCGACCCGACAATCCGCGGTGCTTTTACGAACGTTTCGCAGGATAACTTTACGGCAGGGGATATGAGTATTGCGATTCTTTATGCAATTGCAAACGAGCTTCACTCAATGTATACGGGTGCAAAAACCGAAACTATCGTCTGCTCGGGCAACGGTATAAGAAAGAATAAAGCCTTGCAAAGGGTAGCGTCCGAGGTTTTCGGAGCTGAAATAAAAATTCCCCGTTACGAGGAAGAGGCGGCTTACGGTGCGGCACTCACCTCACTTGTTGCAATCGGTAAGGCGGAGAACATCGACGAGGCACAGAAATTGATTATTTACAGGTGATTTTATGTTTTTTGATTATCCTATATTTTTTGAAAAGAACCGTGTTTTCCGTGTTTACACGGGCGGTAAGCTTTTTGCGGATTTTTTCTCGGAAGACTCAACGGACGGCAATTATCCCGAGGAATGGGTAGTTTCCGCCGTGCACGCTCTTAACGAGGGCAGTACTGACGAGTACGAGGGCATTTCAAAAATTCAGGGTGCTGACCTTTATCTCAACGATGCACTCAGGCAGTATAAAAACGAGCTTATCGGCGAGCGTGAGGATATCGGTATTCTTACAAAAATTCTCGACAGCGCAATCAGATTGCCTGTTCAGGCTCACCCCGACAAGGCTTTTTCAAGAGTGCATTTCAAGTCGAATTACGGCAAGGAGGAAAGCTGGGTTATTCTTGCAACAAGACCCGATGCGAGGATTTTTTACGGCTTTAAAAAGGGCGTAACTCTCGAGCAGTTCGAAAAGGCTATTGCCGAGAGTGAAACGAGCACAACCGCTATGGAGGAGCTGCTCGAATCCTTCCCCGTAAAGGCAGGCGACATCATTTACATCCCTGCAAAAATGGTGCACGCAATCGGCGCAGGCTGTCTTCTTCTCGAGGTGCAGGAGCCGACGGATTTTACAATCCAGCCCGAACGCTGGTGCGGTGATTACCGTCTTTCGGATAACGAAATGTACCTCGGTCTTGATAAAAAGACGGCACTTGAATGCTTTGATATGGAAAAAACCTTCCCGGCACCCCTTTCAAGCAAACCGCTTGCAAGTGAACAGGGAGTTGATTATCAGTCTGTTATTGACGAGAGCATCACAGAGAGCTTCAAGGTAAGAAAAATTGTTTTTGACGGCGGAAAATTTACTCTTGACAAGGGCGCTTGTATTTACGTTGTAACCGAGGGTAACGGCAAAATAGTCGGCGGCGGATATGAAAAAGCAATAAAGAAGGGTGATTACTTCTTCGTTCCCGAGATTATCAAAAATAAATTCGCAATCACTGGTACAGATATGACGGTTGTTGAGTGTTATAAATAAGCAAAAGAGTTGGCTTGAAAAATTAAGCCAACTCTTCTTTCTTTATTTCTTTCTTTCTTTATTTATTGATTTCGTTCTGCTGTGCAACAACGCTTTCGCCGCAGTACATCTTGCGAAGAACGGGCTTTTCAATCTTGCCCGTCGGGTTACGCGGAACGTCGCTGAAGATAATCTTCCTCGGTCTCTTGTATTTCGGAAGGTCGAGACAGAAGTCGTTGACCTCTTCTTCGGTAAGAGTGTAATCGGGCTTAACCTCGATTACTGCCGCCGCGATTTCGCCGAGTCTTGCATCGGGAATACCGATAACCGCAACGTCCTTGATTGCATCGTTCTTGCGAAGGAAGTCTTCAATCTGTACGGGATAAAGGTTTTCACCGCCGGAGATGATAACGTCCTTCTTACGGTCAACAAGGTAGATGAAGCCGTCCTCATCCTCCTGCGCCATATCACCTGTGAAGAGCCAACCGTCAGCGAGAACCTCGTTGGTGGATTTTTCATCCTTGTAGTAGCAGGTCATAACGCCGGGACCCTTGACAGCGAGCTCACCGACCGCACCGCGTGCAACCTCGTTGTGGCACGGGTCAACAATTTTGACCTCCCAGCCGAAACCGGCCTTACCGATAGCGCCGACCTTGTGGATATTTTCAATACCGAGGTGAACACAGCCGGGGCCGATTGATTCGCTCAAGCCGTAGTTTGTATCGTAATCGTGGTTCGGAAAAATGTTTTTCCAACGTCTGATAAGACTCGGGGGAACGGGCTGTGCACCGATGTGCATAAGTCTCCACTGGTCGAGCTTGTATTCGTCAAGCTTGATATCACCGCGGTCAATCGCATCAAGAATATCCTGCGCCCACGGCACGAGAAGCCATACGATAGAGCAGTTCTCTTCCGAAACAGCCTTCATAATCCACTCGGGCTTGATACCCTTAAGAAGAACAGCCTTACCGCCGACAAGGAACGAGCCGAACCAGTGCATCTTTGCACCCGTATGGTAAAGGGGAGGAATGCAGAGGAAAACGTCATCCTTCGTCTGCGAATGGTGAGCCTGCTCTGTGCGTGCCGCGTGAACAAGGCTTTCGTGATTATGTAAAATAGCCTTCGGGAAGCCTGTTGTACCTGATGAGAAGTAGATTGCGCCGTCATCCTCGTCCGTAATTTCAATTTTCGGAGCGTGGGTTGAGCAGTACTGGATAAGTGACTCGTAGCTCTCCGCAAAGGTCGGACAGCCCTCGCCTGCATAAAGCCACATCTTGACTGACGGCATTCTGTGGCAGATTTCCTCAATACGGCCGATAAACTCGGGGCCGAAAACAACAAATTCGGAATCGGATTTGTTGACGCAGTATTTGATTTCTTCTGCTGTATAGCGGTAGTTGAGGGGAACTGCAACCGCACCCGCCTTAAGAATACCGAAGTAGATCGGCAGCCACTCGAGGCAGTTCATCATAAGTATGGAAACCTTGTCACCCTTCTTGATGCCTCTTGTCATAAGGAGGTTCGCAAAGCGGTTAGCCTTCTTATTAAATTCCTTCCATGTGATTTCACGGCGGTAAAACTCGTTCGGATTAGCCTCGATAAGAGAATAATCACGCCAGGTAACTCTTCCGCCCGCTTCCTCATTTTTGGGGTTGATTTCTACGAGAGCAATGTCATCGGGCCAGAGCTCCGCGTTTTTGTTAAGTATTTCTGTAATAGGCATTTTTATCTTCCTTTAAACAATTTCCGTCAGTATAACACTTTAAAGCGGTAAAGTCAATACCTTACCGCTTTAATTTTAATTTATTTTTTAAGTTTTTAGAAATTTCCGCCGTCAAAGCCCCATTTGTCGGTTTCTTCATATTTAACATAAACTCCGTCGCCCTCAATGCCGAGAACTGTCTTTAAAATATCGCAGATTTCTGCTGTCAGCTTTTCCGCAGAATCGGGGCTGATTTTGCCGAGTGCGCTTACCTCAACGTAGGCGAGAGCCTTGGAATTGTCGCCGCGGAACCACAATCTGTGGTTTGCCTCAAAGCCGAGCATAAGCCAGTTTTCGGTTTTACCGGGGAGACTTTCAATTGCCTTTCCGAAAAGCTCCTTGAGCTCCAGCTCGTCAGCCTCGGAGATAGGTGTATTTGTTTTTGTTAAAATCATCGGCATAATATTTTCCTCATTTCTTCAAAAGTTTTTCTCTTGTTGCGCGGATAAGTGCCTCAGCCTCGTCTTCGTTGTCGGTATTAAGAACGCATTTTTCCATCGGACACATATCGGTTTTGTCGCGGTTTATTATGTGGTCAACTGCCGTGTCAAAGGTTATCTTAATATCCTTGCTTTTAAGATAACCGATTGCTTTTTCACTAACCAATACGGCGTGAATTTCACTGACACCGTATTTTGCAAGAAGCATTGCCGCCGCCTTGCCGATAACCTTATCGGCTACCGATGCACCGCGGAAAAAATGCGGATTTGTGTCAATAAGATTGAGGATGGGCGAAACTCCGCGGTCGTGTGAAAAATAAATTTCGCTGTTACTCACCGCAACGAGGGTTGCGTTTTTTTCTTTTAATAAAGCCTTCGCTTTTTCAATGTCTGTCATTTTATAAAACCACCCTTTTTACAGGCGAAAACTATCGGGGGAATGGTAATGAACTGAAGCACGATGCCGTAAATACCCGTAACCGTTGCCGATACGGCTGCCATATATCCGCCTTCAATACCGAAAAATTCGGCGGCGATAACGAGAGACAGTGCATAAGCAAGTCTGCCGACAAGCATCGAAAGTGCAAGGGTAACAACAGCACCGAAGCGTTTTTCCTTCAACCTGAAAACGTGGTAGAAAAGACCGCTCGCAAGTCCGTAAAACAGAAGCTCAACTATCATAAACGGCAGTCGTGCGGCGACGGGCATATTAGTCAGCAGGTGGCTGATAACGGGTGCAAACGCACCGATAATCGGGGCATATACGGGACCGAGCATAAAGCCCGCGAGAAGCACGGGAATGTGCATCGGCAGAAAAACCGCACCTACCTGTGGAATACCTGTCAGGTGAAAAATCTGCGGCAAAACAATGCTGAGGGCTGTCAGCATTGCGCCAAGGGCAATTTTTACGGTTTTTGAGTCTCTTTTCATTTCAGGCTGTCCATCTCTTTCTGTAAAGTCTTGAGATCTGCACGGATGTTGATTTTTTGCGGACATTTTGTCTCGCACACTCCGCATTCAATGCAGTTGTGAGCTTTTTCTTCATCCTTGAAGCTTGCCCAACGCTCTTTTGCGTTTTCTGTGTTTCCGTAAACTGCGTACTTGTTCCAACGGTCAAAGTTTGCGGGAATATTAACACCTGCAGGGCAGGGCATACAGTAGCGGCAGTCCGTGCAACCGTTTCTCATACGGCTGTTAAGAGTATCGGCAACGTCCTGAACAAGAGCCTTCTCCTTTTCGTCAAGCTCCTTGAAATTACCGAAGGTTTTAAGGTTATCTTCAACCTGCTCCATTGTGCTCATTCCGCTGAGGATTACCTTTACTCCGGGCAGAGTACCGCACCAGCGCATAGCCCAGGAGGATGTGGATGCATCGGGGTCAGCTTCCTTGAATTTTGCTTCGACCTCGTCGGGAAGCTTTGCGAGCGTACCGCCCTTGACAGGCTCCATTACGATAATCGGCACACCGAGCTTGTTGCAAAGCTCAACGCCCCTGAGACCTGCCTGCTCACGGATGTCGATATAATTGAGCTGAAGCTGAACAAAATCCCATTTTCTGTAAGAAAGAATCTCCTCAAAAGCCTCGTATTCATCGTGGAAGGAGAAGCCGAAATAACGAATTTTGCCCTCTTTTTTGAGGTTGTCGCAGTAGTCGAGGATGCCGAGCTTGAGAATGGTCTTCCATTTTTCCATATCAACTGCGTGAAGAAGATAGAAGTCAACGTAATCAACGCCGAGTCTTGCAAGCTGGTCATTAAAGATTTTTTCAACGTCCTCAATGGATTCCAATTTCCATATAGGAAGCTTTGTTGCAAGCAGATATGACGACCTGTCATATTTTTTGAGTGCCTTGCCTACAAAAGGCTCGCTTTCTCCGTCGTGATAGGGATAAGCGGTATCGTAATATGTAACGCCTGCCTGCATAGCACGGTCGAGCATACGCTCGGATTCTGCCTCATCAATCTTGCCGTCAACTGTGGGGAAACGCATACAACCGAAGCCGAGAACGGATGCCTCAACTCCGAGATTTTCAAATTTTCTGTTCTGCATAGGACTGCCTCCTTTATTGTAAAAACATATCTTGTTAATTTTATCATACAGAAAAAACATTTTCAATATTATTCTTGAAAATGGTACAGCGTTGTGTTATTATAACTTTAATATATATTAGGGGTATTTGCGATGAGCAAGAATGAAAAAACACAGACAACTGAAAAAATGCCGAAGCCTGTTGAAAAATTTATCTGGCTCGGTGTGTCGGTCGTTATTGCGATTGTCGGCTACTTCCTTCGAACAGGCGGCGTTCAGCTTCCGTTCTGGGGTACGGTGGCTTTTACCGTTGCACTTCTTTTCACTATAATTGTTGCGGCACAGAAGGTCAGCACGGAGCGCTTTGCTCTTGCGGAAAACAAGGAAGCAAAAAAGCAGTACATACTTAAATCTATTCTTTATTACATCTATATTTTAGTTGCCGTTTTTTATATCTTCTTCTCTCTCTGGGTTGCGAGAATACTTTCTGTTTAATTTAATAGTTGCAAGGAGCTGAAAACTAAGTTTTTTCAGCTTTTTTATTTTTAATGTGAGGTTTTGCTTTTTTAGTCAGTCTAATAAGTGAAAGGATAATTCTTTCGGAAAGGAGAATGCCGATGGATAACGGTGCAGGTAGCTACCGCCGTTTTCTGGAAGGTGACGAGAGCGGATTTGTTGAAGTTATACGCGATTATAAGGACGGGCTGATTTTTTATCTGCACGGCTTTGTGAGTGATTTACATACTGCCGAAGAGCTTGCCGAGGACACCTTTGTTAAACTCGTGACCCGAAAACCGAAGTTTTCAGGTAAATCGGCATTCAAAACGTGGCTTTATGCAATCGGCAGGAACGTTGCGCTTGATTATCTTAAAAAGCGTTCAAAGCGAAAGGAAATTCCGATTGATGAAATTAGCGAAATGACGGATGATGAAAGGTCTTTCGAGGAGGATTTTTTTCGGGAGGAGCGCAGAATAACGGTGCACCGCGCAATGTGCAGATTAAAGCCCGAATACAGGCAGGTGCTGTGGCTGACCTATTTTGAGGATTTCAGCAACAAGGAAACTGCCGCAGTGATGAAGAAAAAAGTCCACAGCATTGAAGCTCTTGTTTCGAGGGCAAGAAAGGCTCTCGGGGAAGAACTCGAGAAGGAGGATTTTATTTATGAAGAATTATAATGAAATGGCGGATGACGTTTTCCGCCGCAGAGATGAAATTGTGCAAAAGCAGAGGCGGACAAGGAAAAGTATTGTGACATCACTTTCGTGCGTGTGTCTGGCGGTGCTTGTCGGTGTCGGATTGTGGCAGAGCGGAATCTTTACACCTGAAGTGCAACAGACGGAGGATGCAATCTATCCCGGAATTAAGGATAACTACGGCCCTGGAGAGGAACCGTCAGTAAACGAAAATAATGTATATCAGCCGATGGGAACGACGGAGAACAGGGGAGGCGTGACGCTGATTTCCTCCTACGAAAAAGCATCGGCATCCGCGTGCTATGCTTTGCCCAAGGACGGAACACACCACTATTCTATTCCGCTGAATGCCGCGTTGGAAGAGTATGAAGATAAGGTGATTTACAGGGTTATCGTCCGTGTGTATGAGGACGGCAAAATGGTGCAGGGCAAGGAGCTTCAGAAAATAGCGGATATGTTTTATGATTGGGGTTACAGCTCCGCACTCGAAATAACAGATGATAACTGGAACCGCGCAGTATTGACGATGCTTGTCAAGGAGGATGCGTTGAGAAAATTCAAGGCTGATGATGAGCACGGATATTTCTTCTTCTTGTTTGATGAAAGCGACGGCGCAGGCAAGCAGAACTTGCCCAAGCCGCTTATTATTTCGTCTATGGAAGGGTTAGACACGGCGGGTGACTATGGTATGCCTGTAAATGGTGACTATGTAATTTCAGCTGTTTTGAAAGCCGCGCTTGAACAATATAATAATAATGAACTATTCCGAGTTGTTATCCGAGTTGGTAAAGATTTTTTTACAATTACAGATACAGAATATAAAGAAATTAAGGATAATTTTTATGAGTGGGGATATACAGAGGAGCTTGAAATAGAAACGGACAAATGGGGCTCGAGCGTTATATCGTTACTCTTAACGGAAGAAGAAATCATAAGCTTTAAGGCTGACAAGGAGCATAGTTATTACTTCTTTCTTTATGAAGAATACAATGCTATGGGATATGATTGGCCCATCGAAACCATACCGAAGAAATACATCTCAGAACAAGCGTGTTTTGAAGGTGTTGTTATCGAAAAGTATAAAGATAGCTGCCTTGTTATGGTGACAGATAACGGCAATCAGCGTTTTATGTCTTCTGACAAGGTGGTTGTTAAAACTGATATTGAGGGCTGTCCCGATTATGCCGTCGGCGATTATTTGAAAATTGAATTTGACGGTATGGTAGCCGAGTCCTATCCGATGCAGATATTAAATGTCTTTTCAATAACATCGGAGAGCGAGACCGAATAGTTCCTTTATTACCAACAAAAAAGCAAATCTCCAAGACGGAGATTTGCTTTTTTATGCTATTAACTTAATAATATCTCATAACTGCAACGACCTTACCGAGGATTGAACAATCGTCAACGATAATCGGCTCATAGGTGTCGTTCTCGGGCTGAAGACGGAAATGACCGTTTTCCTTATAGAAGGTTTTGCACGTTGCCTCATCGTCAACAAGAGCAATTACCATTTCGCCGTTACGTGCAAAGGGTGTTTTTTCTGCAATTACAAGGTCACCGTCAAGGATGCCTGCCTGAATCATACTTTCGCCCTTGACGTGAAGTGCGAAAAGAGGCTTGTCTCTTGATACCGTGCCCGTATATGGGAAGTAGCCCTCGATATGCTCCACTGCAAGTATCGGTGCACCTGCGGCAACCGTACCGAGAATCGGAACCTGGGTAACGTTTTCTGCCTCCTGGCCGACGATTCGGATTGAACGCTTGAGCATCGGGTCGCGCTGAATATAGCCTGCCGCCTCAAGCGCGTCAAGGTTTGACTGAACGGAAGAGGTCGAGCGCAAGCCGACCGCCGCGCCGATTTCACGCACGGAGGGCGGAACACCGTCCGTACTTCTTTCTACGAGAAATTCATATATCTTTCGCTGAGTTTCGTTAATCTGCATCAAAAAACCCCTTTCGGTTTTATTCTTGCAACCATTATAACACATCTTTTCAGAAAAAGCAAACATTTGTTTGCTAAATTTTATAAAATTTTTCTCTTTATTTTTTGACAAATTTGTGCTATAATAATAGAAAAATATGGCATAGGAGCGCAAAATGACTCATAAAATACTAAAATCAGCATCAGTAATGATGGCTTTGTTTCTGATATTCAACATTTTCGCAACAAGTGTTGCCGCGACCGATGTTAAAGGTTTTTCGCAGAGGGGTGACGTCATCTGCATTTCACACAGAGGCGATTGGCATTCCTTTCCCGAAAATTCGGCAGAGGCGGTTCGGGCAGGCGCGCAGTACGGCGCGGTCAGCGTTGACGTACGCGTGACGAAGGACGGCAAGACTGTTCTTATGGCCGACGAAACAACTGACAGAATGGTTGCGGACGAAACGGGCAAAACGGTTTCAAAAAACGTCGCTGATATGACACTTGACGAGCTGACCTCGCTTTATCTGCGTGCAGAAAACGGCGGTGAGGATAAAAAGGTCACCGAATGTAAGGTTGCAAGCCTTGAAAGTGCAATTCAGGCGGCAGGGGATACGGCGCTTATCCTCAATCTTACCTGCGAGGATTTTGACGCGGTGTATAAGAACGTAACAGAACTCGGTGCAACGGATAAGGTTATTTTTCGTTTTAACACGGATTCAATGAAGAATATTTCTGAGACCGTAAAGGACACAAAGGCTGTCACGGCTTTCGGAAATTATCAGGGTAATATTATTTTTCTTGCAACCTCTGCTGTTAAGAAGAGTCTTGCAAACGGTATGAATACCGTTGAGCTTGGCAGTACAAACGGCAACGGCGTGCTTTACGATGAATTCCTTATGTCCCGTTTTGATGAAGAGGGCAGAGCAATGGTCTCTATGGTCGGCGGCAGAAGCGGCAAGCGACCTGACTCGGAGCGCGGATGGGATGACCTTATAACTCTCGGCTACACCGTGATTGAAACCGATTATCCCGAGCAGCTCAATGAATATCTCGAAAGAATTGAAAGTGAGAAAAAACAGCTTTCTTATTTTGTTGATTTATATAAGTCAACCGACCTGCAGGTGTATACGACAGATACCGAAAACGCATTTGCATCTGCGCTGACGAATGCGCAGGCGCTTATTGAGAATTCAGGCTCGCTTTCCGAATTGCAGAACGCCCGCCACGCTCTGCAGTTGTCTTTTGACAATCTTACCCTTGGTGAAAAAAAGGCGGTAACACTTAAATTCGATTTCACAGTCGGCAGACTTGTGGCAGTTGTGCTCGTTGGCGCGGCATTTGTCGTGTCACAGATTCTCCTTTTCAAAAGAAGAGATAAGACGAAAAAAGCACAGTAAAAACAATATATTTTGAGGTGATAGGTTTGAATGAAAACAAAAAAATCAGCCTCGAAAGGGCTGACTATCCCGAACAGGTCGGCGTTTCTTCGCGCGAGGTCGCCGAGCTTATCAAGGATTTTAAAGAAAGTAATATTGAAGTACACAGCATAATGATTCTGCGCCACGGCAAGGTTGCCTTTGAAAGCTGGGCAGACCCTTATGCACCCGATATTCCGCACGCGATGTATTCCGTCAGCAAGTCCTTTACCTCTGCGGCGGTCGGCTTTGCGGTCAGTGAAGGTCTTATAACAACGGACACAAGACTTATTGACGTTTTTCCTGAATTCCGCAAGGATGAGCCTGATGCAAATCTTGAGATGCTTTCCGTGCATCATCTTCTTTCAATGCAGTCGGGCAAGGGCGTGAGTGTCTTTACGGATAAGGGCAAAAACCATTGGATAAAAGATTTCTTCGATGCGCCGTGGAGCTTTACTCCCGGTGACGGACATTGGGAATATATCAGCGAAAATCAGTATATGCTCTGCGCAATGCTCACCCGTGTTACTGGAATGAGCGTTATTGAGTATCTCACACCGCGCCTTTTTGAGCCGCTCGGCATTGATGTTCCTTTCTGGGAGCACGATATCGACGGCATTGAGGCAGGCGGCTGGGGACTTTTCCTCAAGACGGAGGACGTTGCGAAATTCACGCTCTGCTATCAGCAGAAGGGTATGTTCAACGGCAGGCAGGTTATTCCCGCCGATTGGGTACATAAATCACAGAAGGTACAGGCTCTCAACGATTCCGTCAACAAAACACCCGATTCGCAGTCGGGCTACGGCTATTGCTTCTGGCGCTGTGCAGGCACGAACGGCTACCGCGCGGACGGAATGTTCTCGCAGTTCGGCATCGTTGCGAAGGATTACGATGCGTGCTTTATTCTGACGGCAAGTGAGATTGACGAGCAGAAAACACGCGACTGTATCTGGAGGCATTTCCCGAAATGTCTTATTGAAATTGACGGAGAGGAAGCTTCCGAAGAAAAGCCTGCACTTGCACCGCTTGACGAGGACCTTCCCGAGATGCAGAGAAGCACCCTCGAGGATTGGCTCAGCGGTAAGATGATGAAATTCCAGAAGAATCTTGTCCTTTCAACGGCAGGCTTTCCCGTCAGTATGCTCCCGATTCCGATTGTTTATATGTCGGGTGACAGAGCCGGCGGAATCACGAATGTTGTTTTTAATTTCCAAAAGGATACCTGCACAATGACCTGGGATGAGGGCGACGAGCACAACACAATCGTCTGCGGTATGGACGGTAAGGCGCGCAAGAGCCCGATTAAACTTGCAGGTATGCCCTTTACGGCAAACTCAACGGCGGCGTGGACATCACAGAACGAGCTGACAGTTCATATGCGACCGCTTCAGGCTGTATGTCAGCGAATAATCAAATTCACTTTTGACGACGAGGATGAAGTAACCTTCTACCCGTCGAGTAAACCACCGATAACGGCACTTGCGGAACACCTTAAAAAGGATGTTGACGTGTTCTTCCCTCCGTTTGCACCTGTTCAAAAACTTGGTACAATTGCCTTTGAGCAAGCACACCACGTCATAGATGTTCCTCACAAAGGCAAATTTGTTATCAAAGAAGAAAAATAAATTTGTAAAGGGGTTTTGATAATGTCAGTACCGAATATTATTGGTTTTGCAGTTTTATTTATTTTACAGGCAGTGACAACCTTTATATTTTTAAAGGTCGAAATACCGAAACCCAGCAAAAAATCGTTGACGATGAAAATGACGTGCTCGACGATTTTTATCCTCAACGCTTTGCTTGCAATGATCACAGCAGGTAATTTTTCAAATTATACATTTTTTATTCTTATCGGTCTTGCTTTTTCGTGGGTGGGAGATTTCCTGCTTCACTATAAGGTGACGGAAAATTGGTTTATCGCAGGTGTGATGACCTTTATGTGCGGACACATCTGCTACATAGCGGCATTTCTGAATGTACAAAGGACATATTTTCCCGATGCACCGTTCCTTGATTTTACGGAAGCGTTGCTGATGATAGTGGGCATCTGCTTCAGCCAATTCAGACTGTATACGCATAAGGCAGAATACGGAAAAGCATTCCTGCCCTGTACGGTTTATATGAACGTTATAATGATTATGCTTGTCAAGGCCTTGTGGCTGAGCATAAGATTTATAATGAACGGCACGGTTGAAAACGCGCTCGCTACGGGCATCATTCTTGCTTTTGGCGCAGGTCTTTTTACCCTTTCGGACTTTACACTCGCACTTCTGCGCTTTACGCACAGATATTCGCAGAGCTATGCGATAAGAAAGGTGAACATCTGGACTTACTTTTACGCTCAGATGCTCCTCGGACTAACGATTCTTAATATTGCAGTATAACGGAGATTTATTATGAAAAGAATGGCAAAATTCAGCAAGGTAAGCCCTGAAAATTTCTGCTCCGCGTGGGCGGAGGATTTCGGCGGCACCGAGCAGGAGATAAAAGAAATTTATGAGGCAATAAAGCTTCCGTGCCGTGCAACCTCAGGCTCGGCAGGCTATGATATTTACAGCCCCGTTGACTTTACTCTCGAGCCGGGAAAAACTCTCAAAATCCCGACGGGAATCCGATGTGAGATTGATGAGGGCTGGGTGCTCAAGGTTTATCCGAGAAGCGGTCTCGGCTTCAAATTCCGTCTCCAGCTCAACAATACCGTCGGCGTAATTGACAGCGATTATTTTTATTCGGATAATGAGGGACATATCTTCATAAAAATAACAAATGACTCCAACGAGGGTAAGGTCGTTGAAGTCAAAGCGGGTCAGGGTTTTGCACAGGGTATTTTTGTTGAGTACGGCATCACCTATGATGATGACGTTACCGATATCCGCAACGGTGGCTTTGGCAGTACTACAAGGTGATTATTCCGCGTCATCCCAATCAAATTGCGTCAGCTTTCCTGCGCACAGAAGGTCGGGGTAATCCCATTGGCGGAGCACTTCGTAAACTGCGATTGCTACGGAGTTTGAAAGGTTGAGGCTTCGCGCGGAGGAATCGTTAATCATCGGAATACGTACACATTTTTCGGGATTGTCAAAGAGCAGCTGCTCGGGCAATCCCTTTGTTTCTTTTCCGAAGAAAAGGAAAACATCGTCGTGATATTCCACGTCCGTGTGCTTGTTGAGCGCCTTTGTGGTGAAGAAGCGGTATTCACCGCCCTTGTTTTTCTCGAAAAAGTCGTCGAGGTTTATGTAATATGTAATGTCGAGCAGGTGCCAATAGTCAAGCCCTGCTCTTTTTAGCTTTCTGTCGTCGATTTTAAAGCCCATCGGCTCGATTATATGAAGTCTTGTGCCCGTAGCGGCGCAGGTGCGCGCGATGTTGCCCGTGTTCTGCGGAATTTCGGGCTCGACAAGAACGATATTGAGTGTTGCCATAGTTTCACCGTATTATAATAATATTTTTATCAGCTTATGTATCTGCGGCTCAAACGAAAGACCGAAGTTTCTGGGCTCGTCTGAAAGTGCCGTTTTTTCAACGCAGTCGCAGGTAAACGTCATTGCAATCTGCACAGCCTCGGTAAATTCCTTTCCGCTCATAACTGCGGAAACGAGTGATGCTGCAAAAACGTCGCCTGAACCGGGGAAACGTCCCTCAGACTTCGGTGTGAAGAACATATTTGCCTTGCGCGTAAAGCTGTCGTATACGGCACAGCCGATCTGTCCGTCTTCACTCTCAATACCCGTGATGACAATCCGCGGAGTTCCGAGGTTGCGGAGCTTTAAGAGCAATTCCTTTATATGCTCGGTGCTGTACGGCGCTTCGGTGCAGTCAATACCTGCAATCATTTCAGCTTCCGTAACGTTAGGGGTGATGATATCTGCCATTGAGCAGAGAAAACGCATTTCCTCTACAAAGCTCTCGTCAATTCCGCTGTAAAATTCGCCGTTATCGCCCATAACGGGATCAACGATGCAGAAGGTGTCGCTTTTTTTGAAATCAATAAGGAAACGCTTGACTGTCTCTGCCTGATTTTTACTTGCAAGGTAGCCTGTGTATATTGCATCAAAGCGGACGCCGATATTCTTCCAATGGTCGGCAAAGGACTGCATTTTATCCGTAAGGTCGGCGCAGACATATCCGTCAAATTCCGATTGTGCGGAAAAAATTCCCGTCGGCATCGGTACGCAATGGAAGCCGCAGGCGGATATAATAGGAATACCTGCGGTCAGCGAGCATCTGCCGATACAGGACATATCGTTAATCAATGCAATTTTTTTCTGCTTTTCCAAAATTATCATCTCCAAAGAATAATTATAACAATTTCTATGGAAAAAAGCAACTAATTATATTTTATCCTATCGAACAAATAATATAATCAAGGGGTGATTTTTATGAAAAGTACAACGTCTTCAATTATGAAGGGCATCGGCGTCGGAATGCTTGTCGGAGGCGCAACTGCGCTTATCGGCGGCACGATGAAAAGCTCAAAGAAAATGAACTATAAGAAAATGGCAAACAAGGCGATAAAAACCGCTAACAATCTGATGGATACTTTTATGTAAAAAAATCGGCTTGCAGAAAAACTGCAAGCCGAAAGCATTTTATTTCTTGTTTCTGAGAATCTTGAGCGTTGTCGTCTTCGGGAATTCGGTGTCTCTTGTCTTAACCTTTGCTACCTGCTTGTAGCCGGGAAGCTTCTTGTTAATCTCGTTAACGTCGCCCTTGATTCTGTCCTTTGCATCGGGAGTTTCAAGAGTGTCAAGGAAGAATTCAGCCGTGATAAAGCCGTCCTCATCATAAACGATAACTTCCTTAACGTACTCGATTGTGGAGAGCTTATCCTCGATTTCCTCGGGAGAAACGTTCTTACCGTTTGAAAGAACGATAAGGTTCTTCTTTCTTCCGCGGAAGAAGAGGAAGCCGTCCTCGTCGATGTAGCCGTAGTCGCCCGTTTTGAACCATTCGCCGTCGAATGCTTCTGCCGTTGCTTCAGGGTCCTTGTAATAGCCCTTCATAACGTTCTTACCGCGGACGTAGATTTCGCCTACGCCTTCCTCGTCGGGCTCGTGAATCTTGATTTCGTTACACTCAAGCGGAGTACCGCAGCTGCCGAACTTGAAGTGCTCGGGGTTGTTGGCTGTGATAGCGGGTGAACATTCCGTAATACCGTAGCCGTTGACGATATGAATACCCATATCATACATACCGCGCTCGTACTTCTCGTCAAGATATGCGCCGCCGCAGATGATGAGAGCAAGCTCACCGCCGAGGTTGTCGATAATTGTCTTGAAAATCTTTCTTCTCTTGTCAATGCCGAGCTTCATAAGGAAGTTGCTGATTTTAAGACCCTTTTTAAGAACGTCCTCTCTGCCTGTTTTCTTTGCAGTGAACCAGATTTTCTTGTAGATAGTCTCAACTGCAAGGGGAACACCTGCAAAGTTGTGCGGATGATATTCTGCAAGGTCCTTCTGGATGTCCTTGATGCTTCGGCAGATGAAGCCCCACTCGGAAAGAAGACAGCCCGTGAAGAGTGCACTTACCCAGGAATATGTATGGTGGAGCGGAAGGAAGCCGATTGCGTGTCCGCTGGGTGCAGACTTAACACCTGCGATAGCGTCAGCCGCAACGCTGCCCTGTGTGAGCATAACGCCCTTTGACTTGCCTGTTGTACCTGATGTGTAAACGATGAAAGCAACGTCATCCTCGTTTACGGGCTCGTCAAGGTAGGATTTGCCTGTTTCCTTGGCGTAAGCGTGGCCTTCCTCAATGATGTCGTAGTAATCCTCAAACTTTATGTACTCTGTGAGAACAACGCCCTCTGTTTTCTTCATCATTTCGATTGAAGAAACAAAGTCCTTTGAATAAATGATAGCGTCACAGTCACTTCTGACGATAACGTCCGTAAGGTCCTCGTCGGGGAGCTTCGGGTCCATGGGGATAACGATCATATTACCCGTGATGATTGCAAAGTAAGCCGCAATCCAATAGTAGCTGTTTTCGCTGAGGATAGCAACCTTCTTGCCTGCGAGACCTTTTTTGTAAAGATATTCGCCGATACCTCTGAATTCATAATTTACCTGATTAAAGGTTTTGTCTTCAACGTCGCCTGCAAAGTTGTAGAATTTATACTGCAGCTTGTCGCCGCCTGCCTGTGCGCCGTAAAGTACGATTTCTTTAGCTGTTTTAAAATCGGGGAGCTTGGGGCATTTTCTGCCCGCAACATTAGCCTTCATAGGTTTCATATTATTATACCTCTCCATTTCAATGATTAGCGAAATTATACCATATATACTTAAAAAAGGCAACAACAGATATACAAAATCGTTAAATTGTATAATGATTTCATCTTAAGAGTGATGAATAAAAAACACAAACCGCCTTATCTGTCGGATAAGGCGGTTGAATTGTTGCGAAAATTTACAGAAGCTTAGCCGCTGCCTTGTCAAGCATAATGATTACGTCATCGTGATTGTTGAGAATTGAGCAGGGGATACGCGGTGTAACCTCACCTGAATGGAGAGCCTTGACAGCCTCTGCCTTTGCTTCGCCCGTTGCGATAAGAAGAATCTTCTTTGAACGCATAATTGAGCCGATACCCATTGTCATCGCATAGCGCGGCATCGGAGTGTCGCCGAAGTATTTCTGGTTAGAGTCGATTGTGCTCTGTGTAAGAGTAACCTTGAAAGCCTCGTCGGTAAATTCGTCAGCAGGCTCGTTGAAGGCGATGTGACCATTTGTGCCGATACCGAGAAGCTGAAGGTCGATACCGCCTGCAGCCTTGATAGCCTCGGCATAACGCTTGCTTTCCGCGTCGCAGTCGGGAGCGTTACCGTCAAGGAAGTTTACGTTTTCCTCCTTGATGTCAACCTTTGAGAAAAGGTTTTCGTGCATAAAGGTGTAATAGCTGTTCTTGTCGAACTTATCAAGGTCACAGTATTCGTCAAGGTTGAAGGTTGTGATGTCCTTGAAGCTGATTTCACCGTTTTCGTACATCTTTATAAGGTTTTCGTATGTAGGAACAGGTGTTGCACCTGTTGCAAGACCGAGAACTGCATTCGGCTTTGCGTTAATAAGCTCCTTGTAAAGCTCGGCAGCCGCAACTGCAATTTCTTCAGCGTTTTCAAAAATTCTGGTTTCCATTTTAACGTCCTCCGATTATAAAATGATTTCTTTCTGCTCGTCAGATGATCTGTAAATTGCATCAAGAAGCTTTGAAGTAAGAACAGCCTTGTCGATGTTTGCCTGGTTGGGCTCTCTTGTTGCAACAGAGTCAACAAATGCCTTGATTTCTGCGCCGTAGTCGAAGCCTGTTGTCTTGAAATCTGTCTTGATTTCGGTAAGCATACCGTTCATTGTTGAATACATTGTGAACTTGCCGCCGTAGTAGAGACGTACGCCTGCTTTTGTGCCGAGGAAATCAACGAAGGTCTCGCTCTCACCGATGTTCTGTGCCCATGCGCCGTTGAAGGTGATGTTTGCGCCGGTTGTACGGATAAAGCCCGTTACAAAATCATCAACGTCATAAGTGCCGTTTTCCATATCGGAAGAATCCTCTGCCCACATACCTGTATATGTGTAGTTCTTCATATCCTTACCGAGCTTGCAGTAAGCCTCGCCCGAGCAAGAGAGGGGAGTCGGGTCACCGAGGCAATAAAGAGTGAGGTCAAGGTAATGAACGCCCCAGTCGATAAGAACACCGCCGCCTGACTTTGCCTTCTGGGTAAAGTCGCCGCCGAGTCCGGGAATTGAACGGTGAGCACGGAAGCTTACATAAACCTGATAAACCTCGCCGAGCTCGCCTGATGCGATAAGGTTTTTAACGTGATTTACATTGTCGCAGAAGCGGTTGACAACACCAATCTGAAGCATTCTGCCTGTCTCGTGGGCAACCTTCTGCATTTCGAGAGCCTCTTCGAGAGTTCTTGCGGCAGGCTTTTCACAAAGAACGTCCTTGCCGTCACGCATAAAGTCGATAGAAATAGGAGCGTGAAAGTCGTTGTGAGTACAGACGGAAACGATGTCGATATCGTCCTTGCCGAGAAGCTCCTTGTAGTTATATACAGCAGTACCGCAGCCGTATTTTTCGACGGCTCTGTCTGCTCTTTCGGGGATAATGTCGCAGAAATATCTGACCTCGACATTATCGAGCTTTAAATAATTCGGGATGTGGGAACCTGAAATGTTACCGCAGCCGATGATTGCAACGCCTAATTTTTTACTCATAAAATCACCTCAAAACAATGATAAAATCATTGTAACAACTTTTTTGAAAAAAGTAAACAGAGTTACGGCAAAATTTGTAAAAAATAGTAAAGAAAAACAGGCTCACGATACTAACCGTAAGCCTGTTTGGTTTTTTAAGTGAAGTCGCAGACCCTTGAAAGGGCGCGGTGCGCTCTTTCTTAATACATTCCGCCTGCCTGGCCTGCCATTGCGGCTGCTGCAGCGGCGTCTGCTGCCGGGTCGGGCTTATCAGCAACAAGTGATTCTGTTGTAAGAACCATTGATGCAACGCTTGCGGCGTTCTGAAGAGCAGAGCGTGTAACCTTTGTCGGGTCAAGGATACCTGCCTCGAACATATCAACAAATTCGCCTGTTGCGAAGTTGTAGCCGCAGCCGTCCTTCTCTGTTGTTGTGATTGTGTTTACGATAACAGAGCCCTCAAGACCTGCGTTAGCGGCAATCTGACGTGCGGGCTCCTCAAGTGCCTTGAGAACAATCTTGATACCTGTCTTCTCGTCAGCGTCCTCTGTGCTGTCAAGAAGAGCCTTTACAGCGGGGATTGCATTAAGAAGTGCAACACCGCCGCCTGCAACGGTACCCTCTTCAACTGCAGCCTTTGTTGCGGCAAGAGCGTCCTCAATGCGGAGCTTCTTTTCTTTCATTTCTGTTTCTGTTGCGGCACCTACGCGGATAACTGCAACACCGCCTGCGAGCTTTGCAAGTCTTTCCTGAAGCTTCTCGCGGTCAAAGTCGGATGTTGTTGTTTCAATCTGTGTGCGGATCTGTGCAACGCGGTTAGCGATTTCTGTCTTGTCGCCTGCACCGTCAACGATGATTGTATTCTCCTTTGAAATCTTAACCTGACGAGCCTGACCGAGCATATCGAGTGTTGTTTCGCTAAGCTCAAGACCAAGCTCGGAAGCGATAACCTCACCGCCTGTAAGAATAGCGATATCGCGGAGCATATCCTTTCTTCTGTCGCCGAAGCCGGGAGCCTTGACTGCTACGCAGGTGAATGTACCGCGGAGCTTGTTGACAAGGATTGTTGAAAGAGCCTCGCCCTCAACATCCTCAGCAACGATAACGAGCTTCTTGCCTCCCTTGAGAACCTGCTCAAGAAGGGGAAGGATTTCCTGAATGTTAGAAATTTTCTTATCTGTGATAAGGATGAGAGCGTCGTCGATGACAGCTTCCATCTTGTCTGTGTCTGTAACCATATAGGGTGAAATGTAGCCGCGGTCAAACTGCATACCTTCAACAATGTCTGAATCTGTAACAGCAGTCTTTGACTCCTCAACTGTGATAACGCCGTCTGCGCTTACCTTTTCCATAGCCTCTGCAATGATGTTGCCGATTTCCTCATCAGCGGCAGAGATTGTAGCAACACGGGCAATGTCGTTTGTTGATGTTACGGGCTTTGAGTTAGCCTTTACAGCCTCAACTGCAGTGTCAACTGCAAGCTTGATGCCCTTCTTGACTACCATCGGGTTTGCACCTGCGGCAACGTTCTTCATACCCTCGCGGACAAGAGCCTGTGCAAGAAGAGTAGCTGTTGTTGTACCGTCACCTGCAACGTCGTTTGTCTTTGTTGCAACTTCCTTAACGAGCTGTGCGCCCATATTCTCAAACGGATCCTCGAGCTCAACGTCCTTTGCGATTGTAACGCCGTCGTTTGTGATGAGCGGTGCGCCGTATTTCTTATCAAGAACTACGTTTCTGCCCTTGGGGCCGAGTGTGATTTTAACTGTGTTTGCGAGCTTGTCGATGCCGTTCTGTAATGCCTTACGAGCTTCCTCGCCGTAAATAATCTGCTTTGCCATAGTGATGTTCTCCTCCCTTATTCAACAATAGCAAGAATGTCGTTCTGACGAACGATGATGTATTCTTCCTTGTTAAGCTTGACTTCAGTACCTGCGTACTTGCTTGTGATAACCTTGTCGCCGACCTTGACGTACATTTCAACTTCCTTGCCGTCAACGATGCCGCCGGGGCCGACAGCGAGAACCTCTGCAACCTGGGGCTTTTCCTTTGCAGCAGCTGCAAGGATGATACCGCTCTGGGTTGTTTCCTCAAGTTCTGTCATTTTAACCACAACGCGGTCTGCAAGCGGTTTAATGTTCATAGTGATTGCCTCCTATAAAAATATGTTTTAAAATTAATTTTGGCACTCTCTTTCGTCGAGTGCTAAATCTATTTTAGCCACATTTTAAGAAAAAATCAACCCCTTTTCTAAAAATTAACAATTTTATAATATTTATGCCTGAAACTGTTACTTTACTACATCATAAAATAATGGTATCATATAGGTGGTGATTATTATGAAAATCGGAATTTCCTCCTCCTGCCTTTATCCTATGCAGACCGAAGAGGCTTTGCGGACGGTCGGTGAGCTCGGTGCAAAAACGGCAGAAATTTTCTTCAATTCTCCTTCGGAGCTTGAAAAACCGCTCCTCGGCGAGCTTGTCGCAATCAAGGATTTCTACGGTATGGAGATACGCTCCGTGCATCCCTTCACCTCGGCTTATGAGACATATCTGCTCTTCAGCGACTATAAGCGCAGAACCCTTGACGGAGTTGAATTTTATAAGCAGTATTTCGGGGCGGCGAAGGTGCTCGGTGCCGAAATGGTGGTGCTTCACGGCGGTCTTTCCGCGGCACGGATTGAGCCTGACAGATATGCGGAAAATTATCTTCTCCTGCACAATGCCGCGCGTGAAAACGGACTATATATAGCCCACGAAAACGTGCACAACCATCTGTGCGGCAGTCCGTCTTTTATGAAAGCGCTTGCCGATAACGTGGGCGATGAATTTAAAATGGTGCTTGATATCAAGCAGTGCCGCCGCTGCAGTGTCAGCGAGGATGAATATATAGACTCTCTTGGCAGTAAGATTTATCAGGTGCATATCTCCGACTGCCTCGGGGAGGAAAACTGCCTTGCGCCCGGTGCAGGAAAATATGACTTTGAAAACCTGTTCAAAAAACTAAAATCCGTCGGCTACGATAAAAGTGCGATAATCGAGCTTTACCGTCAGAATTTTGCCGAAATATCCGAATTATCGACAGCAAAAGCATTTTTAGAAAATATACAATAAAAATATTGAAATTATATACAGATGTATGATATAATACATCTAATAATGCAATAAGTGTCAAAGGAAGTGACTTATTATGAAGTGTCCGTTCTGCGGATTTTCCGAAAGCAAGGTTATCGACTCGCGTCCCACAGATGAGGGTGAGCGCATCCGCCGTCGCAGAGAGTGTACGAGCTGTGCAAAAAGATTTACCACATACGAGGTTATTGAAAGTGTGCCGATTATCGTTGTGAAGAAGGATAAGTCAAGAGAATCTTTTGACCGTGCAAAGCTCTTTAACGGTCTTCTCAGAGCTTGCGAAAAGCGTCCCGTTTCTATCGACACTATCGAAAAGATTGTTGATGAAATCGAATTGACACTCCAGAATTCACTTGACCGTGAGGTTACCGCAACGCGTATCGGTGAGCTTGCAATGGATAAGCTTAAGGATACCGATGAGGTCGCTTATGTCCGTTTTGCATCCGTTTATCGACAGTTTAAGGATATCAATACCTTTATGGATGAGCTTGCAAAGCTCCTCGGTGAGAAAAAATAATATAAGTGAGATGATATTATGAAAAAGAAGGGTAAAGTCGCAATCGCTCTCGGTGTAGCCGCTGTTACGGCAGTTGCAGGTAATTTAGCCTGTGATTATGCTATCAAACGTCCCGACCCTCTCAAAGAGAAAGCACCCGAGACCCGCGAGGTTTATAAAAAGCGCGCAGAAATCAGACAGAGAAATAACCGCAATTTCTTCAACTGTGACCCTGAGGATCTTTCACTTACGAGTGTCAACGGTCACAATATGAGAGCGTGGTTCCTTCCTGCAAAAAAGCCGTCAAAGCGTTTTGTAATCTGCGTTCACGGCTACAAGTGCAACGGCCCCGACGAATTCAGCCACTTTGTGCCGTTTTATCATAACGACCTTGGCTATAACTACCTTCTTCCCGACCTTACGGGTCACGGCAGAAGTGAGGGTGATTACATAGGCTTCGGTGCTCCCGATGCAAAAAACATCCTTCTCTGGGTAGACTATCTTATAAACCGCTTCGGTGAGGATATCGAAATTATCCTCCACGGCATTTCAATGGGTGCGGCAACTGTTATGAATTGCAATATGATGTCACCGCCTGACCAGGTCAAGATTATTATCGAAGACTGCGGATTTACCTCGGCAGTTGAGATTATGAATAATACTCTTAAGGACAGAGCCGGCTTCCGTTTCGAGCCCCTCGTTCATCTCGGCAGTGTTTTTGCAAGAATTAAGGCAGGTTACTTCTTTGAGGAGAGCGATCCTCTCAAGAATATGTATAAGGCGAAAAACCCGATGCTCTTTGTTCACGGTATGGAGGATACCTTTGTTCCGTTTGAACACGGTAAAAAGCTTTATGAGGCTTGTAAGGTAGAAAAGGATTGCCTGTGGGTGCCTGAAACCGCTCACGCGTTCAGCTATTACAACGCCAAGGAAGAGTATGAAAACAAAATCAAAGAGTTCATTGCAAAGCATATGGACAAAAAAGAAACAGCAAAAGTATAATAAAAGGGGCACGCAATGTGCCCCTTAAGTTTGGAGATATCTATGGCACAGTACAGCGATTTATCAAAAGAAGAGTTAATTTCACTCAAGTCAGAGCTTGAAAAAAAGTATGAAGAAATAAAGAGCCTCGGTCTCAAGCTCGACATGTCAAGAGGTAAGCCGAATAAAGCACAGCTTGACCTTTCAAACGAGGTTCTTGACGTTTTCAATTCCAAAAGCGACGTGAAGTCTGTTGACGGTACGGATACCAGAAACTACGGACTTTTACTCGGTATTGACGAGGCAAGACAGCTCTTTGCCGAGCTTATGGATGTACCGATGAAGAACACTGTCATCTTCGGCACGGCAAGCCTCACAATTATGTATGACTATATTGCACAGTGTATGATGTTCGGTTGCGGCGATGAGCCGTGGGTAAAGCAGGGCAAAATCAAGTTCCTTTGTCCCGCACCGGGTTATGACAGACATTTCTCGATTCTCGAGCATTTCGGCATTGAGATGATTACCGTTAAGATGCTTGATGACGGTCCGGATATGGATACTATCGAAGAATTGGTAAAGGATAGTAGTGTTAAGGGTGCATTCTGCGTACCGAAATATTCAAACCCCGACGGTATCACATTCTCTGATGAGGTTGTAAGACGCTTTGCGGCTCTCAAGCCTGCTGCAAAGGATTTCAGAGTTATCTGGGATAACGCTTACATCGTTCACGACATCAACGACACTCCCGACGAGCTTCTCAACATCTTTGACGTTGCAAAGGAATACGGCAGCGAGGATATGTTCATTGAGGTTTGCTCAACATCGAAAATCAGCTTCGCAGGCGCAGGTGTTTCCGCTCTTGCGGCTTCAGATAAAAACGTTAAGGATATCCTTGCAAGACTTACGATTCAGGTTATCTCTCACGATAAGATGAACCAGCTCCGCCACGCAAGATATTTCAAAAATCTTGACGGCATCAAGGCTCATATGAAAAAGCACGCGGAAATTCTCAAGCCGAAGTTTGATGCAGTAACCGAAGGCTTCAGCAGAGAATTTGACGGCACGGGCATCGCACACTGGAAGAAGCCCAACGGCGGATATTTCGTCAGCCTTTACGTTATGAACGGCTGTGCAAAAAGAGTAGGTGAGCTTTGCAAGGATGCAGGACTTACCCTCACGACTGTCGGCGCAACCTATCCCTACGGCATCGACCCCGATGACAGCAATATCCGTATTGCACCGTCCTTCCCCGACGTTGATGAGCTTGAAAAAGCAGTTGAGCTTCTCGCAGTATGCGTAAAGCTTGCAGCAGTTGAAAAGCTTTTAAATAACTAAAAACTAAGAAAGCGGTAAAAACTATGACTCGTCCATTATATGATGTCAGAGAATTTTATACCTTCCGCGAGCTTTTAACGCAGAGTATGGCTATATACGGCAACAGTCCTGCGTTCAAGGTCAAGAACGCCGTCGGTCAGATTGAGGATGTCAGCTATGACCGTTTCCACGACGAGGTTTTCTCTCTCGGTACGGCACTTCTCGCTCTCGGACTTAAGGATGCACGCATTGCGGTTGCAGGCGCAAACAGCTATAAGTGGTGCGTCAGCTATATGGCTGTTACCTGTGGTGCAGGTGTAGTTGTTCCGACTGATAAAGAGCTTCCGTTTGCGGATATCAAAAGTATTCTCGAGGTATCGGAGGCAAAGGCGATTATCTTTGACAAAAAGTTCGGTAAAAAAATCCTTGAACACCGCGATGAGCTTCCCGAGGGTATGGTTTATATTGCGATGGACATCACCGAGGACGACGGTGATATTCTCTCTTTCGACAAGCTTCTTGCAGACGGCGCGCGCCTTATTGAGGACGGCAACGAGGAGTATATCAACATCACTCCCGATTCAAACAAGCTTGCGGTGCTTCTCTTTACTTCGGGCACAACGGGTATGTCAAAGGCTGTTATGCTCAGTGCACGCAACATCTGCTCGGACATTATGTCCATTATGGGCGTTGTTAAAATTAATAAGGGCGAACGCATAATGTCGCTTCTGCCCATTCATCATACTTATGAATGTACGGTAACCTTCCTTTGCTGTATCTACGGCGGAGTTTCAATCTGCTTCTGCGACGGACTGCGTTACATTACGAAAAACCTTCAGGAATATCAGCCGCATATCCTCATTGTTGTTCCGAGAGTTATTGAGCTTTTCTATGCAAGAATTCAGAAGGCACTTGAAAAGGAAAAGGGCGCAAAGCTTAAAATCGGTATTGCAAGCAGACTTGCCAAGGCAACGAAAAAAATCGGTGTTGATACAAGCAATCTCTTTTTCGGTAAAATCAAGGATGCCTTCGGCGGAAAAATCCGTCTCATTATTTCGGGTGCGGCAGGCATCGACCCCACAATTATCGAAAATATGAATAAATACGGCATTCAGACCTTCCAGGGCTACGGTCTTACGGAGTGTTCGCCGATTGTTATCTGCAATTCGGATAAGGATATGAAGCACGCTTCGATCGGCAGACCGATTCCCGGCGTTGAGGCAAAGCTTGTGGGCTGTGACGAAAACGGAATAGGCGAGCTTTGTATCAAGGGTCCGATGGTTATGCTCGGTTATTATAAAAACGAGGATGCCACGAACGCCGTTTTTGATTATGACGGCTGGTTCCATACGGGCGACCTTGCAAGTGTGGATAAGGACGGCTTCTACTATATCTGCGGACGAAGCAAGAACGTTATCGTTACAAGTAACGGTAAAAACGTTTATCCCGAGGAGCTTGAGGCGCTTCTGATGAAGGAAGCTGCCGTTAAGGAATGTATGGTTGTTGAGTCAAAGGACGACAAGGATAACGTTGTTGTAAAGGCAAGGATTTTCCCTGACGTTCAGGCTCTTTCACAGGAAAACGGAAACCGTATTCTTTCCGAAAATGAAATCAGCTCGTTTGTTAATGATGCGGTTCGCAACGTTAATGAACAGGTTGTCAGCTATAAGGCAATCAAATCCGTTGAGATTATGGAAAAGGAATTTGAAAAAACCACAACCGCAAAAATTAAGAGAAATCAGTAATACTGCAAAATCCCTCCTCATAAGATTGATTGAGGAGGGATTTTTTATGCCTAAAAAAAGACGGACGAAGCCGCAAGCAGGCTCAGATATAAAAACGGTGATTATCAAAGCGCTGACAGGCTCACTTGTCGGAATAATTCTGTTTTTTGCGCTTAACGCGCTTGCTTCATTGATATTATGGAAGGCCGATACGGACGAGAGTGTGTATAAATTCGTTTCGCTCGTTATCGGTGCGGTGTCTGCTTTTGTCTGCGGATTTGTTGCCGTGCGCCCTGTACGCAAAAACGGTGTTGCTGTCGGCGCTTTGAGTGTACTTCCCGTGTATCTTTTTGAAATTATCGCGAGCGTGCTCGTATCACGGAGCGGAATCGGTCTTATCGGGTGGATACTTCTTGCAGTTCAGCTTTTGTTTTCAGCAATCGGCGGAATTATTGCCGTTAATAAGCGGAAATAGGTTGAAAAAGCTTCCGTTGTTTGCTAAAATAAAGAAAAACAACGGAGGCGGATACAATGGATTTCCAGGTTAAACAGGTTGCTTCACTTAACCGAATTTTTCTTGACGGCGAATGTGAGTTCACACCCGTAAAAAGTGCAAAGGTGCTTAAGGGTGAGCGTTATTCGTATCAGATAGCTTATAAATCAGATACAAGATTTACAGCGAAAATCACGGTCGAAAGTGAGCTCGGCGAAGCGGTCAGCGTGCGCGCCGTGGGCAATGTGCCGTCAGAGCTTCCGTGCTATCCCGATAGGGCGGCTTATTGTGAGCGTACTGAGGCGGGATTGTTCCCCGATGTACTTTTCCCGATAGAGGACACTCATTTTATAAAGCCGTATAAGTGGTTTTCACTCTGGATTACGGCGGAAATTCCCACGGATATCAAAGCGGGAGATTACGGCATCACCGTTAAAATCACTTCAGATGAAGAGGGCGAGGTTGCAAGCGAAACCTTCAACCTGACGGTGCTTGATGCTGTTCTGCCCGAGCAGACGCTTATCAATACCGAATGGTTCCACACGGATTGCATTGCGGACTATTATAAGGTTCCCGTTTTCTCCGAGGAGCACTGGACTCTTATCAGGAGCTTTATGCAGGCTTTCATCCGTTGCGGCAACAATATGATTCTCACACCCGTTTTCACTCCTCCGCTTGACACAAAAATCGGCGGAGAGCGCACAACGGTACAGCTTGTTGACGTTAAAAAGGACGGCGAAGGCTATTGCTTCGACTTCGATAAATTTCGCCGTTGGGTAAGCCTTGCACAGGAGTGCGGAATAAAATATTTTGAAATTTCACACCTTTTCTCACAGTGGGGAGCTTTTGCCGCACCGAAGGTTATGGCAGAGGTTGACGGCGAGATGAAGCGCATCTTCGGCTGGGAGACAGAGGCGGCAGGGGAGGAGTATTCCGCTTTTCTCCGCTCATTCATTCCCGAGCTTATCACGGTTATTAACGAGCTCGGCATTGAAGACGTAACTTATTTCCACGTTTCGGACGAGCCGAGTGAGGAGCAGGTTGACTCCTACACAAAGGCGAAGGATGTTATTGCTGACCTTCTCAAGGATTTCCCGATTATTGATGCTCTTTCGGAGTACGAATTTTTTGAAAGCGGACTTATAAAGCAGCCGATTCCCGCAACTTCGAGTATTGATGAATTCATCGAAAAGGGATTTGAAAACCGCTGGACATATTATTGCTGCGGACAGGGCGAGGAGCTGAGCAACAGATTTTTCGGTATGCCTCTTTCCGCGACAAAGGTTATCGGCGCACAGCTTTATCTCCACGATATCAAGGGCTTTTTGCAGTGGGGCTTCAATTTCTACAATTCAGCGCACTCTTTGCGCCACGTCAGCCCCTACGAGGTAACGGATGCCGACTGTGCATTCCCGTCGGGTGACTCATTCCTTGTTTATCCTTACGATAACGGCGCGATTATGTCTGTCCGCGCAGAGGTGTTCTTCGATGCCCTGCAGGAAATGCGCGCATTACAGCTTCTCGAAAGCCTCGTCGGCAAGGAAACGGTAGCAAAGGCACTTACCGACAAGTTTGGCGAAATAAAGTTCCGTTCATATCCGCGGGGAACAGAAAATATGCTTGCGCTCAATGCATTTATTAAGGATATGGTTGAACAAAATTTCTGAATAATATAACGAAACCGCACTCCGAATTGTGAGTGCGGTTGAATTTTTATAAAAAACAGTTACAAAAACAGATTGTCATTCGACTGGTTTTATAAATTTATTTCAACTTGTATAAATAATCATATTTTGCTTTTATTCGCTCATTCTCTTTTTCTAATTCTTCGGGTGTTAAATTATACTTACCTTGTTTAACCCATTGTTGTGCTTGATATGCACCATATTTATTTACATCTTCATAATACAATTTGCAGTTTTCAATAATAATTTTTCCGCTTTTAGGGTCTCTGTGAGGTTTGGGATATTTTTCTGTCAACTTATATCTACCATTTTTAACATTTCTCATTCTTTCTTCTACAGACATTCCACTCATTAGATCTTTATGATAGAGTTCCCTGTTTGCCCAGTTCTCTGCTGGAATAGTAGGTTCGAACGTTTCTTTAATCGCTTGCTTTGCTGTACTAAAAATCGAAAAAATACCCAATAAGCTCATCTTATATCCCTCCAAATTTGATAGGATTAAAAAGAATTGTCAAAAAATATTATTTTTACTTACAAAGTAAAGTAATTCTCTTTAATTCTTTCATAGATAACCATGGCTTTTTTAAATGTACAATACTATGACAATTCGAGCATAACAAAACAAGATCTTCTACCCTTGTAATATTACCGTCTGTCATTTCAGAAACAGGTTTAACATGGTGAGCTTCTATAAAATCAATACCTCTTTCACCATATCTCACACTAAAATCAAAACCACAATTTGAACAATATATTTTTCCGTTATGTGATTCTTTGAATAAGTTTTTTGCTAATGCAACCACTTCAGCATTTCGTTCATGTGTAAGATGTTCAAAGATAACTTCTTCACCTTCTTCAAAACCACCAAACTCATAATCTTCTATAGCAGATAAAATATCATCAAAAAGTTCATCATTTAAATCACCAAAGGAATCATTCTCAAAAACATCCAAGTGCCCTTTTACTAACTCTCTGAAATTTGATACCTCTGTTTTATAGTTACACCTGAACAATTCCGCAGAAATTATGTTGTGTGCAATTTTATTTCTACAGTTATTTGAAAAAGCTTCGTTTGTTTCAATATCGTTTTTTCCCAACAAATAATTAAGCCTATGCATAATTCCGCTTGTATACAGTTGCAACGGAAAAAGTGAATTACCAAGGTATTCTCTAGAAGTATTTCTTAATTTTGCATAGTACGAAAATCTGAAAGAATCGTCTACCGCCGTTGTTCTATTTTCAATTTTAAAAACAGTATCGCTATAGAGTCCTCGCATTTTCACACGACAAATCCCGTATCTATTTGGTCTTTCCCAAACATTCAACGTAGCAAGATATTTTAAATTCTCTGAAAGTTCATTAGAAACTTTAATTTTATATGAATATCCACTATCTTCGTGCAAAGTTACTATGTTATCTTCTATATCAGATGAACGAAGATTTTTAATAACACTTAAATCATCATTATATATTCCTTCGTAAATGCACATAAATAAGGTTTTATAATATATGGAATTAAATTCCTCAAAAGTATCAATATCACTAATTAATTTTTTGTATCGTTCATAAGAAATAAACTTTTTATTTGCATTTGGTTTTGCATCTTTCCATAGAGCTTTCCTGTCAAGATTTTGTATTGTATTAAACAGCACATCAGTTTTGACGATACTCTGTTCAAACAACCATTTTGCATATAATCCAAGAACATAACAAATTGTTATGATATGTTTAGGGCTGTTGGGTCTTAAATCAAGAACCAACCTATATAGTTCGTTCTCATTTAAATCTATAATGTCTTTATCAATATTTTTAAATACATGTTTAACAACTTTAGCGGTATTAGAGTTTTGAGTTTCCATCAAAGCGATAAAATTAGAAATATTTTCCAATACGTCACCTTTTCTCATAAATTAATTTGAATTATTATATCATACCAACATTAAAAAATCTACTATAAAAACAACGATTACAGATTGAGCATATTATAAACACACACATTATTCGTCATCATTTTGGCGATAAGGTAAATACTTTATAGATAAATATGTATTTTCATAGTTGTTATTGTAACTTGTTATGTATCAAGGAATTGGGTTGTTTGTCAGTAGACACGATTTATACTCGTGTTACACGATATAAGATTGTTATCCGCATTTTATAGTTATTAGGATAATTATGTCACATAGAAAGTTGTTGAATATTTATTGAAGATAAAACACCTCTGTCGACTGTGACGGATATTCTTGCAACCATAGGGATATTTATGCTTAATCTGTAGTCGTCTTTCGGTCGTCGAGGACGTAATCTGCGCAGTATGTGTATCCCTTGCTTTGTTCTTATACAAAAAAGCATTTAGTGTTATTCTGCCTTCGGCAGAGTGATATTTTCACTACCGTGAAAGTGTTATCGAAACCTGCGGTTTCAGTGTTATTTTATTCGCCCATAAACTCGCGTAGCGAATAACACTGTGCAAAGCACAATAAAACTGCGAAGCAATATAACTCGCCGTAGGCGAATAAAACTGAAAACGACAAGCTTCTGTCGAAACTTGTCGTTTTCTTTTGGCGGAGAGCAAGGGATACACCTGCTACGCAGGTTGCGTCCTCGGCGACCGTTGCTTCGCAACAGTACCCGCCTCAGACTTCGCCGCTAAAAACAGTCCACCGGACTGTTTTCTTAACGCGGCTCACCCCCTCGGGCTTCGAATCCCTTGCTTAATTTTTACACAAAAAATATAAGAGCCGCAAAATGCGACTCTCATATTTTTGGCGGAGAGCAAGGGATTCGAACCCTCGAACAGTTTATGGCTGTTACACGATTTCCAATCGTGCTCCTTCGGCCAGCTCGGACAACTCTCCGTATTTGATTGATAGCCTAACTATTATAACCAACTCTGTAAGAAAAATCAAGTATATTTTGAAAATTATTTGATTTTAACAATGAATTGAAATTACATATAATATATGCTAAAATGAACATATAACATCCTCGGGAGTTGATTTTATGAAAAAAGTAATTTCACTCGTTCTTGTGCTTGCAACGCTTCTTTGTTGCTTCTGTTTGCCTGTATCGGCGCAGGGGGAATACCCCGTCAAGCGTGAAGATTTGCACATCCGCGACCCGTTTGTGCTGGCGTATGACGGCAAGTATTATATGTACGGAACGTGCCTGAGTCAGGGTGAGGGCTACGGCTGTGTTGTCAGCGAGGACCTCGAAAACTGGTCGGAAAGAATTCAGATTTTCTCTCCGTCGGAGGGCTTCGACGGCTATGCGGATTATTGGGCACCCGAGTGTCATTACTATAAGGGAAGCTTTTATCTTTTTGCTACATACCGTTCCCGCCTTTCTGAAAAGAGAGGTACGGCGGTTTTTAAATCCGATTCTCCCACAGGACCCTTTGAACTCATTTCTGACGGTCACGCTACGCCGAAGGATATTGATTGTATTGACGGTACTCTCTATGTTGACGATAACGGTCAGCCCTGGATGATTTACGTCAACGAGTGGACTTCAACCCATGATAACTGCGGTGAAATGGCGGTCGCAAAGCTGAGCGAAGACCTCACGCATTTTGTCTCCGAACCGAAAATGATTTTCAGAGCCAATAAGCATATCTGGACAAAAGGTAACATTACTGACGGCCCGTTTGTTTATAAAACCTCAAAGGGAAGACTTGTTATGCTGTGGTCGAACAGCGCACGCTCGGGCGGGTACGCTGTCGGAATGGCGGTGTCGGATAACGGTCAGCCGGACGGCAATTGGATTCAGCATACTCAGGCTATCTACAAGCGCACAAAAACTCAGCCGGACGGCGGACACGCGATGCTCTTCGAGACTTTTGACGGCAGGCTGATGATGGCACTTCATTCTCCTAACGGAGCAACAGAAGATACCTTCGAGCACGTTGAGTTCTTCGAAATGGAGGATATGGGCAATTTCCTGCAGATTGAGGAAAAGGAATTCCTCGGATGTGTATGGGATGCATTCCGTAAGGCAATATACAGTGCATATTTCTTTATCTTAAAAACCTTTATCTTTAAATAAAATAGAGAGCGTTCGCTGTGAACGCTCTCTATTTTTATTTGAGGTATACTCCTAAATTTACGCTGTCAGGCACGGTGTCTTTAAAGGAGACTCTGATTCTGTAACACCAGCCGATCGGTTTATCAAATTCCGCACTTGTAACACCGTCAGTATAACGGATAGGCGCTTTGCACGGCTCAAAATCAAAACCGTTAAATAAAGAAATTTCCACGTCTTTTTCTGCGCTTGACCCGATAGTAATAAGATTGAACGGAATGATTCCGCCAAGATGAATGTCAAATTCATTACCGTCGCGCTTTACAACAGCAGTTTTGCTGTTGAGAATGTTTTCGTCGCTTAATGCATATTCCTTGTCAAGTAAAAGATTTTCGTCAAATCTGTAAAGTCCGAAGAAGCGCAGAACGGGCGAAGCAAGTGCTGAATTGATTTTGATTTTAACTTTGTCGGCTATGACTGTTGTAAAATGCCGGGCACTGCGATAACCGATACATTCGCCGCTGTAAAGCACTTTCCATTTGCTGTCAGTAAAAGCAGATACCTCGTATTCGGTAACTCTGTGACCAAGCTCAACAATCTCCTGTAAAATGAAGGCGTTGAATTCTATGGGGTTTTTGAATGTAAGTACAATTTCGGGTGTTTTACAATCTTCAGTAGATGTGTAAAACTCGTTTATGTCATCAGTCAGAATATTCTCCGCAGAACAGCAGGTATCTCTTACGCTGTCAGCGGAGATTTCTGCACATTTTGCGAGGTTGTTGTTTAGCGTTTCGGAGAGTACTTTGTTAAATTCAAGCAGATTTTTAACATCGTTTTCGTGAACGAGACCGCGTCTGTCGGGCGGCAGGTTAAGCAGTATGCTTGCGTTTCTTCCGCAGGATAAAAACCAGAGCTTAAGCAGGTTGGAAACATCACGCACTTCGTTGTCCTGCTCTGCGTGATAAAACCAGCCCGGTCGGATAGAAACGTCAGCCTCTGCGGGAAGAAAACGGTTGCCGTCAAGCTTGCCGCTGTTAAGTTCACTTGTTGTTTCATTAATTATTGTTTCGGAATCAATAGTTGACCAGCAGGGATCACCTGCAAAGCCGCTTTCATTGCCGACCCAGCGAGCCTCAACGTATGGTTCTGCACCGAGTGTGCCGAAGATGACAGCATCGGGTTGCAGTGAACGTATGGTATCGGCATATCTTTTCCAATCATATTTTACGTTTTTGCTTTGGGAACCGTCCCACCATACCTCCCATATCTTGCCGTAGTTGGTGAGAAGCTCGGTGAGCTGATTTGTGTAAAAGTCGTTGTATTCAGCCTTGCCCCACGTTTTTTCGTGTCTGTCCCACGGGGAAAGGTAGATGCCTGCTTTTATGCCGAATTCCGCACATGCATCGGTAAACTCCCTGACGATATCTCCGTTTCCGTCCTTGTACGGTGAGTTTTTGATACTGTGCTCGGTATATTTGCTCGGCCAGAGGCAGAATCCGTCGTGATGCTTCGCGGTCAGTATGGCGGTTGTGAAGCCTGCATCTTTAACTGTTTTTATCCATTGTCTGCAATCGAGCTTTGTCGGATTGAAAACGGTCGGACTTTCAGTGCCGTCGCCCCATTCCATATCGGTAAAGGTGTTCATACCAAAGTGGAAAAATATCATTTTTTCGCGTCGCATCCACTCAACCTGACGTGCCGTGGGTGCAACCTTTGCAGGATGCAAGCCGAGCTTTTCAAATTTTTGATTCAATATATCCATAGTAAATCCCTCTCTTTCAGGACATTTTATCACAAATCATCAAGCAAGACAATATGGAAAAAAGGCTTACGAAAAAACGTAAGCCTTGAATATTTTATCGGTTTTATACAAGAGGAATCTCGAACTCGTAGAAGCCGTACCATCTTGAGGTGTTGAATTTTCTTGCACGGAAAATAACCTCATCCTCATAAACCTCCATCTGGAAGCCCATACCGTTCCACGGAATACCGTAGCGGTTGACAATGCCGTAGGTCGGAAGATTGACGTAGGTTACGCCGTTATATTCTTCAACGCAGGAGATGTCGAAAAGCTCCTCGGAGATATAGCCGTTGATGCCCGTATGAACGTGACCGCTGATGAAAAAGATGTTTTCATACTTTTCCATAATTCCTTTTACAGCCTCGGAATATTCGGGGTCAAGTCCGCCGTCCTCATAGATAACTTCCTGTCCGTTTACGCCTTCAACGGGAACGTGGCAGATGACAAATGCGGGCTTGCCTTCTGCAGTACCTCTTGCAAGCTCGGCATCAAGGAATGCGAGCTGATCCTCGTAAATGTCACAGCTGTCCCAGTTGTCTTCGCTCTGATCACAGAGCACAACGAAGGTATAGCCGTCAACATCAACGCTGTAATATGCGTTTTCGATTCCCTGACCCGTGTATTCGTTGTGGTACTTAACAAAATTCTGTCTTGCTTCCTCGTTGGTAAATTCCTCGGGATGTCCGATTTCGTGGTTACCTGTTGCAACAACCCAGCTTTCCGCAGGAACCTCGCAATGCTTTTCCATAAGCTCGTAAAAGCACTCGACGGAAGCCTCGTCACCGTAGTTTGTAAGGTCGCCTACGACAACAACTGCATCGTTATCCGCCTTCATTCTGTTCATATCCTGAAGACCCTTTTTGAGGTTAAGCTTACCGCCGGGGAAACGGTCGTCAAGATGCGTATCGGAGATGATTGAAACGTTGAGAAGAATATCATCACTCTTCGGTGAGTAGTTCACAAACGGGATAAGAGTGTAGATAAGAGCCATAATAAATGAAATAATCTGTGTCATAAAAAGCCCTGCCTTTTTGTTAATTTGGAAACAGTATACACGAAATTTTCCGAATTGGCAAGTAAATAGAAAAAATAATTGAAATAGATTTTGGGGTTTGATATAATCAAAAGCAAGGAGGATGATATTATGTTAATCAGACAGCAGGCTTTTATCGGAGAAAATAAGCATCTCAAGGGAGCTCTACATTGTCACACAACACGCTCTGACGGAAAGGTGACACCCGAGGATGTTATCCGTCTTCATAAGGCAAACGGCTACGATTTTCTGGCAATTACCGACCATAACATATACAATTATAAAAGCTATGCCGAGGACGTTGAGCTGACCATTATTCCCGGTATGGAGGTTGACAATACATTTGAGCGAATCAAGGGCTTCCGAACCTTCCACCACGTCTGCCTCGGCCCTGATGATGAAACCAACGGCTATAAGCAGGACGAAAGATTGCCGAACGGCACGGCGAGAGACCAGTTCGAATATCAGCCGTATCTTGATGAAATTCATTCAAAAAATAATATTACAATCTACTGTCACCCCGAATGGAGCTCAACGCCGCCGAGATATTTCGATAAGCTCAAGGGCAACGTTGCAATGGAAATCTGGAATTCGGGCGGTGCGGACGAAAACTATATGGATACAAACGCTCTTTATTGGGATGACCTGCTCGGTCAGGGCATCCGCCTCTGGGGTGTTGCGACGGATGACGGACACCAGCCTCAGCACCATTGCAAGGGTTGGGTAATGGTCAATGCGGAGAATAATGTAAAATCAATCCTTGAAGCTATCAAAGAGGGCAGATTCTACTCTTCCTGCGGTCCTGTTATCAATGATTTCTATTTCAAGGACGGTTATATCTATCTTGATTGCGAGCCGTGCGAGAAGATTTATTTTTACAGCGACTGCCACCCGACAGAGATTTATTTTAACGAGGGCGGACAGATTTCTCACGCGGAAACGGATATCGATCCCGAAAATTATAAATACATACGCGCCTGCATCATAGATAAGGACGGCAAGCGCGCCTGGACAAACCCGATTTTCTTTGAAGATTGATAATAAAACGAAAACAGTATTGAGCGTAAAAACTCAATACTGTTTTTTGATTTTGCCGATATATTTTTGCTCATCCCAGCAGGACATCCGAAACGAGCATCACGCAGAAGCCGACGAGCAAAGCGTAGGTTGCACCGCGCTCCGAGCCGTGGGCGTGGGTTTCGGGTATCATTTCATCGCTGATAACGTAGAGCATTGTTCCGCCTGCAAATGCAAGGGCGAAGGGGAGAATTGCCGAAGCAAGACTTACCGCGAAATAGCCGAGCAGTGTGCCGACAACCTCAATAAGTCCCGTTATCATCGCACAGATAAAGGTTTTGCGCGGTGTGATACCCGCCGCGAGCATCGGGCCGATGATAACCATACCCTCGGGAACGTTTTGCAGAGCAATTCCTCCTGCGATAAGCAAAGCCTCGTTTGTGTTGCCCGAGCCGAAGCCGACACCTGCGGCAATACCCTCGGGCAGATTATGGATAGCGATTGCCATAACAAAAAGAAGAACCTTACTGAGCTTTTCATTGCCGTTGTGCTCTTCAATTTCCGTGCCGACCATTTTGTGCAGATGCGGAACGAGCCTGTCGATGAAATTAAGACAGAGTGCGCCTGCAAAAATGCCGAGAACGGTTGTTACGATACCGAATTTTCCGCCGTAATCAAGGGAGGGGAGTATGAGTCCGATAACAGCCGCCGCAAGCATAACGCCTGCCGCGAAGGAGAGGACAATGTCGCTGAACTTATGAGATATGTTTTTGAAAATAAAACCGATGATTGCACCGATTACCGTCGCTCCGCCGACACCGAGCGCGGTTAAAAGAACCATTTGCATAGGGATAGCCTTCTTTCAAAGAACTGTTCTGTAATCAGTATATGTAAATAATAACACTTGTGCGCGAAATAGTAAAGATATTTGTATAAAAGTAACGGGTGTCATAAGGACACCCATATATGCTAGTATTTGTTTCTGCTATATTTCCAGAAAGAGAGGAAAAATGTCAGACCGCCCGCCAGAAGGAAAAGGAGCAATGAAGCAAGACCAAGAATAAAAAAGAGGTTGTTTTTTAATATCAGTGCTACGAGAAGAAACGCACCCATAAACAAAAATGAAAAACCGACAAACAGAATCCCTCTGCCGACAAGTGACTGAAGCTTTTTGATTTCGTGCGGAGTGACACCGCGCTTGGGGCGGACGCGGACGGCATTGATGTAACCCGTCATCTGCAAAAAGCCGAAGACAGAAAGAACGATACCCGTAATCAACTGAACGATTACCAGCTCCAAGCTAAACACCGCCTTGATAATTTATTATCAAATTATAAAATAAATTCAAAGCAATTAAAATAGACAATTTATAATTTTGTATAAAACAAAAAGCCCGTTGACCGAAGCCAACGAGCTGTAATGCAAGATAAGTCTGTTGTCTTTTAAGTTACTCTGCGAGCATATATCTTGTGAGGTTAGAGCTTCGGCGGCGTGCGCCTCTGTCAAGTACGCAGAAAACAGGTTCGCCGTTTTCGTCGGCATAAATCGTCATACCTTCCGCCTCAATATCTGCACCGACATTTCTTGTGAATGCCACCTGAACGAGACCTGTTTCAACATCAACACAGTAAATGTGTTTGTTGCCGTCAAGTTCATCGCAGGACATATAGAGCTTTCCGTCAAACATTTCGGCTCCCTGAACTCTGTCTACGGGCTGTGAAAGAGGAATTGTTTTAACAAGCTCCAAAGTATCAAGTTCGAAAACATTGAGAACGGTTGCGTTTGTCCATTCTGCGGTGTAGATGTAATTCTTCTCAACATCTACCGCACACCACGGCACACCTTCCTTGTGAAGGTCGTAGGGAAGAGGATAATACTGACCTGTATATTTAAGCGTTTCGGCATCGTAGAGGACAATGCACGAACGCTCGTAACCGGGGCCATCCTCTACAGCGGCATAGACAATTCCGTCGTGATAACTCAATCCGCCGATGTGGTCATAACCCATATCTTCAAGCTCATCGGGTATTGCGTTTGTGGTAATGAGAAAAATCTCACCCGTTTCAACGTCAGCCTTGCCGAGATTCTTTTTGCCGCTGAAATAGAAATATTCGCCGTCGTTCGTAACACCCTGTGAGGTCATGTGATAATCATACAAAACATAGGTGGTCTTTGCGATAATATCAGCCCCTACCGGTGCAGGGGTATTCTTTTCGTCAGCACCGACAATAAGCAGCATTATTGCAGAAATCAATGTTACGCACTTTTTAAAAATAACATAAATCGTACCAAACGTAGCAGTCATAAAAACATCTCCCGTGTTTATTATTGATAGTACAAAGAAAATACCCTTGGAATCGGGATGATTCCAAGGGGGCTGATAATCCCGTTCGGGACAGATTATCTTTTTGAGAACTGCGGTGCACGACGTGCGCCCTTGAGACCGTACTTCTTTCTTTCCTTCATTCTCGGGTCACGAGTGAGGAAGCCTGCCTTCTTGAGTGCCGGGCGGAGAGCCTCGTCATACTGAAGGAGAGCTCTTGAAAGACCGTGACGGATAGCACCGGCCTGACCTGTTACGCCACCACCGTTTACACGGCAAACGATGTCGAACTTTTCAGTTGTGCCTGTCAACTCGAGAGGCTGACGAACGATGAGCTTAAGTGTTTCAAGACCGAAATAATCGTTGATATCTCTGTCGTTGATTGTAACCTTACCTGTACCTGCATATACACGAACACGTGCAACGGACTTCTTTCTGCGGCCTGTGCCGTAGAAATACGGAATTGAATCGTACATTATTTATTGCCTCCCTTCTTAAAATGCCCACTCTTCGGGCTTCTGTGCAGCGTGCTTATGCTCTGCACCTGCATATACGCGAAGTCTTGTAAGAGCCTCGCGGCCGATTGTTGTGTCAGGAATCATACCCTTGATAGCCTTTTCCATTGCGAAAGTCGGCTTTGTACGCATAAGTGTGCTGTACTTAACTTCCTTCATGTGGCCGATATATCCTGTGTGGTGGAAATACTTCTTCTGATCAAGCTTGTTACCTGTGAGAACTACCTTCTCAGCGTTGATAACGATTACGTGGTCGCCGCAGTCTGCGTGCGGTGCGAATGTGGGCTTATGCTTACCGCGAAGGAGTGTTGCTGCTTCAGTTGCTACGCGACCGAGCGGCTTGCCTGCTGCGTCAAGCACATACCACTTACGAACGATGTCGTTCGCCTTAGGCATATAAGTTGACATAAACTTACCTCCAAATAATTTTTAATGCTCGGATAGTTTAACATAAGGCAAATGATAAGTCAATACCTTTTTTGCAATTTTTTAATTTAACTTTTACAAGCTCGTTTTTTCTCCGTTTTCCTCGTTTTTTCATATCAAATGCTCTTTTTTAAAATATAAAAAATTTTTATATTGTTTTTGTAAAATATAACAAAAAAATAAATTTTCCGCTTTTTCGGCAGATTATAACCTTTTCGGGGTATAGTCTGCCGTTTTTGTTCTTTAGGTTGAGAGGTAAATCTCTCTGAAGGCGATGAAAGGAGATATACAAATGCCACTTAAAGAAAAGGAAAAGCTGTTCTGCTCATATTATTCGGAATTGCGTAACGCGCGCTCTGCCGCCGCGAAGGCAGGCTACGGGATTCTCACCCACCGCAGTGCGGTTAAACTGCTTGCGCGTGAAGAAATCCGCAAGGAAATCGAGCGTATTGACCGAACAAGGCTCGTAAGTGCCGAGGAGGTTATAGCGGGATACCGTCAGCTTGCTTTCGGCTCGGTTGCAGATGCACTCAAGCTCGTTTACGCAGATGAAGGTCCGGATCGTTTCGAAATGGAGGGACTTGAGCTTTTTAACGTCAGCGAAATCAAGCGACCGAAGGGCGGCGGAATTGAGATTAAATTCTTCGACCGCCTGAAGGCGCTTGAACATCTCGAGGCGATGTGTGACGGCGGTAAGGATGAGGATTCCGCTTTGCCGTTTTATCTTGCGCTTGAAAAGAGTGCCTCCGCCTTAAGGAGCTGTGAGAATGAGTAATGCGCTCGACAGCTTTTCTGAATTTTCACCGAAGCAGCTTGAGGTGCTGACGTGGTGGTGCAGAAGCTCCGAAAAGCACCGCTACGATGCAATCATCTGTGACGGTGCAGTGCGCTCGGGTAAAACCGTGTGTATGTCTCTTTCGTTTGTAGCGTGGTCTTTTTATGATTTCAGCGAAACGTCATTTGCAATCTGCGGCAAAACAATAGCATCACTTAAACGCAACGTTATAACACCGTTGACACCTATTTTAACCTCCCTGGGCTTCGGACTTAAAATGAAGGCTTCGCAGAATTATATTGAAATCAGCTACAAGGAAAAAATTAATCGCTTTTATCTTTTCGGCGGCAAGGATGAGGGCTCGGCTTCGCTCATACAGGGTATGACCCTCGGCGGTGTATTGCTTGATGAGGTTGCGCTTATGCCGCGCTCGTTTGTTGAGCAGGCTATTGCAAGATGCTCGCTTGAACGCTCAAAGATGTGGTTCAACTGCAACCCCGAGCATCCGATGCATTGGTTTTACCGTGAATGGATAAAAAAGGCGGACGAGAAAAACTGCCTTTACCTGCACTTTACCATGCGCGATAATCCTGCGCTGACGGATGCGATTATCAGGCGGTATGAAAGTCTGTATTCGGGCGCATTCTACAAGCGTTTTGTTGAGGGAAAGTGGGTTGCCGCGCAGGGCACGGTTTACCCGATGTTTTCGCAGGAAATCCACGTCCGCAAGCCTCCCGACCATTCGCTTATCAGCCGTTATTATATTTCGTGCGATTACGGCACGGTCAATCCCTGCTCCTTCGGGCTGTGGGGAGAATACGGCGGCAAGTGGTACAGACTGCGCGAATACTATTATAATTCGCGTTCGGAGGGCGAGCAGCGAACGGATATGGAGCATTATGCCGAGCTTGAAAGGCTGGCGGGGAGCGTTGAGCCCGAGGCGGTTATCGTTGACCCGTCAGCCGCGAGCTTTATCCAATGTATCCGCCGAAAAGGCCGATTCACGGTGATACCTGCAAGGAACGATGTTCTTGACGGTATCCGTCAGGTGTCCGATGCACTAAAGCAGGAGCTGATTTATTTTTCTCCCGAGTGCGAGGATACCCTGCGTGAATTTTCACTTTACAAATGGGACGAAAAAGCTGTCCGAGATGCACCGCGCAAGGAAAATGACCATGCTATGGACGATCTTCGTTACTTCGTCACAACGGCGCTAAACGCACCTGACAACGACTTTTTCGTAATGAGTGTATCGCGGTAAAGCGGTACACTCTCCCAAGGAAAGGAGAGTATCAGTGGGAATTTTTAAAAAATTATCCTCTGCTAAAACTGCGGTCACCGCACCGCAGACTTACAGACGAAATCCTTTCGACCGGCTTGACAGTTATATTCCGCTTGCCGATGTTCAAAACTCCCTTTACCGCGAGCTGCGTGAGGCCGTGCCCGTGCTTGATGCGGCAATTTATAAGATTGTCCGTCTGACAGGAGGCTTCCGTGCGGAATGTGCTGACCGAAGAGTTGAGGAAGGACTCAATCACTTCCTTAAAAACGTGTCGGTCGGCGGTAATCAGCGCGGCATAGAGGCTTTTATCTCAACTCATCTTGAGCAATTACTCACTTACGGCACAGCCGTAGGTGAGATTGTGACGGATTCCGACGGACGGTTTTCCGCACTTTATAACGCTGATATTGATGATATCGAGTTAAGGCGCGCGGACGACGGATTTTCGACTGTGGTTTGCGTAAAGAACTACTGCGAAACCGTTCCTGTTGAATATCCCGAGCTGGTTGCGCTTTCCGTGCTCAATCCCGATGCAGGCAAGCTTTACGGCACTTCGATAATGAAGGGCTTACCGTTTGTTACGAATATATTGATGAAGATTTATAACACTATCGGCATCAATTGGGAGAGGGTCGGAAATGTCCGCTTTGCTGTTACGTATAAACCGCAGAATGACGTTGTTGACCGCGCCTATGCACGCGACAGAGCACAGCAGGTTGCCCGCGAATGGAGCGAGGCAATGCAATCGGGCAATCAGGTTCGTGATTTTGTTGCCGTGGGCGACGTCAGCATCAAGGCTATCGGTGCGGATAATCAGATTCTCGACAGCGAGGTGCCCGTACGTCAGATGCTTGAGCAGATTATAGCAAAGACGGGAATCCCTCCGTTTATGCTCGGCCTTAACTGGTCATCAACGGAGAGAATGTCGTCACAGCAGGCTGATGTGCTGACAAGTGAGCTTGAAGCATACCGCAGAATCCTTGAGCCCGTGATTGAAAAAATCTGCAATTATTGGTTCAGAACGAACGGTATTCAGGACAGAGTCGAAATCGTATGGAATGATATCACGCTTCAGGATGAGGTTGAGCTTGCGAGGGCGGCGCTTTACAGAGCGCAGAGCAGAAGGATCGAACAGGAGTTGAAAAACAATGAATAAAGAATTTAAAACAAGTATTTCTCCCTGCGCGGTCACGGAGGATGAACTGAAGCTTATCAACAAGCTGACCGTCAGAGAGCTTAAGGCGGAGGAAGTCTTTACTTTTAACGTTATCCTTTGCGATAACGAGGTTGACCGCGACAGTGAGCGCTTCGATATTGCGGCGCTTGAAAAGCTGGCAGAGCTGTTTGTGGGAGTTACGGGGATTTTCGACCACAACCCCTGCGGCGGCAACCAGACTGCAAGAATTTTTGACACCGTATGCGAAAAGGTTACGGGCAAGATGACCTCCTTCGGTGAGGGCTATGCTTGTGTTAAGGCAAAGGCGTATATGCCGCGCACGGTGAAAAACGCCGACCTTATTGCCGAAATTGAAGCGGGTATCAAAAAGGAGGTCAGCGTGAGCTGTGCCGTCAGTACCTTTACCTGCTCAATCTGCGGTGAGGATATGCGCGACGGCAAGTGCAAGCACATAAGAGGCAGACGCTACGGCGATAAAATCTGCTCCTGCATCCTTTCGGATGTCACGGATGCTTACGAATGGTCATTCGTGGCAATCCCCGCACAGGTCAATGCAGGCGTAACAAAGGGCTTCGGTGACCGCTTTAAGGATTGTGAAAATCTTATTAAGGCTGTCAGGGAAGGTAAGTGCGTAAAATTTACACGTGAGCAGGCGAGTCAGCTTTGTGAGTATATTGAAGCTCTTGAAGCCGATGCGCTCGACGGCAGACTTTTCCGTAAATCACTGACGGATGAAGCTGTGCGATTTGCGCTGATTGCCGTTCCGGAACTCGACAGGGAAACTGTAATAAATATGTGCTCAACGGCACAGACGGCAGAGCTTATAAAAATGAAGGATGCTTTCAGACTTAAGGCGGGCGAGATTATTCCGCTTTCGCCTCAGCTCAAAGCAAAGAAAGAAAAACCGAAAACAAATAACAATGATTTTAAATTTTAAGGAGGACTTAAAATGAGCTTTGATAATATCAGACTTGAAAAGGGTATGTACGGCACAGGCCGTTCTTTTACACAGACACTTGAGGCTCTCGACCCGACGGAAAATTACAAGGGCACGGAGCTTGAGGGACTTGATGCTTACGAAAGACAGCTCAAGCGTTTTAATATCAGGCCTTCGGGCGCGGACAGCTCCGTTGTCGCAAAGTTTTTCCAGACAAGTGATGCGGCTGTGCTTTTCCCCGAATTTGTTTCAAGAGCAGTACGCTACGGTATGGATGAGGCAAGCTTCCTGCCCGATATCGTTGCCGCAACAACAAACATTGATTCAATGGATTACCGCGTTATGGATCTTAATATGACAACCGATAACGCGAGAATGAACGTAATTTCCGAGGGTGAAACCCTTGCTGATGCGGATTTTACCGTCAGCGACAGAACAATCCGCCTCAAAAAGCGCGGAAGAATGCTCACGACATCTTATGACGTGCTTCGCTTTCAGCGACTTGATATCGTTTCAATTGCGCTCAAGCGCATCGGCTCTTATCTTGCGCAGAGCCTTATGGAGGATGCTGTTGACGTGCTTCTTAACGGCGATTCTGCCGAAGCGAACAACGGCGCAGAATCCATTACTCTCAGCGGTGACAGCTATACTTATGCTGACCTTATTGATTTCTGGGGCGAGTTTTCTCCGTATGAGCTCAATACAATTCTTGCATCACCCGGTGTGACGGCAACACTTCTCAAAATGCCCGAATTCAGAGATGCCGCCGCGGGTCTTAACTTCCACGGTACGGGCAAGCTCATCACTCCCTTCGGCGCAAATCTTATCAAGACAAAGTGCATTTCACAGCCCGACCTTATGGTAGGTCTTGATAAGAACTGTGCGCTCGAAATGGTTAAGGTGGGCGATATTGAGACGGATTACGGCAAGCTTGTTGACAGACAACTCGAGCAGATTGCGATCACTGCAATCACGGGCTTTGCAAGAATTCTTCCCGGCTGTGTTAAGACTCTTTCCGACGTGGGCTTCAATTCAGGCGGCTCAGGCGCGGAAGAAATCGGAGGCTGATGCCTGTGACAGCTTGGGAGGTTAAGGAATACCTTGGTCATCTGACTGAAATTGAGCAGTCGGCGCAGGAGGAAGTGCTGGATTTGTGCAGAACTTCTCTGCGTGAAATTGAGGCAAGGCTAAAGTCTGACGCTGACCGTAATGATGTGCGTATTGCCTCTGCTGCCGCCGCGCTTGCATTTTACAAAATGCTTCTGAAAAAGACCTTTTCTTATTCAGACGAAATTACAAGCTTCAAGGCGGGTGACGTAAGCATAACGCAGAATACGGGTGACAATTCAAAACAGCTTGAAAAAGCGGAAAAGCTTTATTCCGAAGCGTTGAAGAGCATTATTCCTCTATGTACGGATAACAGCTTTGCTTTCGAAAATATAAAAATACAGGTGAAAATATGACACTTAAATCAATGTTTGAAAAATACGGTCAGGAAATCACCTTCAAGGGTGCGGACGGATGGAGTACACCGATTTTCGGCGGCTTCATCCAGCCGCTCAGATATAAAAACAAAATGTATCTCAACGGTGTCAATACCGTTATCGGCTTCAACAGTCAGGGGCATTATCTTTATATCGGACCGCCTGACCACGACGTCAGCCGTCTTGATAAGGAGCAGTGGATTGAAGCGGATTTTAAAAAATTCACTGTTGACCGCAGTGAAAAGGTTTATTTTAAAAACGAGGTTGTTTATATATGGGCAATCATCCGTGAGATTGTGGAGGTTGAATAATGGACAGTATAGTTTCTTTACCGCAAAGGATTGTCGAATGGCTTTCGGCGCAGAGTGATATGGATGACATCAAGTTTTTTGTTGAATATCCTCCTGTCAATAAAGCCGTACCCCTGCGCCGTACTATTGTTGCTGTCGGAATGGACAGCATAGACATCGTTGACAAATTTGTTGCAAACGATGACGGTGTGCTCGAAAGGCAGGAATATTGCCGTCTTGCTAAAATCAAGGCTAACCTGAGTATATGTGTTCCTTTTTCAATGGGCGGACAGACCTGTCACGATATTTTTACGAGAATAGCCAATGCTCTTACATTCAGAACAAATCTTAATATCGCGGAATCGGGTTGTACCCCAATCAAGTCCGACCGCGACACGGATGCTCTGATTATGAACGGATGGTTTCTTATGGAGGCGGATTTTTGCCCTGCGCAGAGCACGGATGAAAATTTCGCATCATTCCTTGACAAGGAACTTATTTGCGGAAGTCATATCAGAAACGGCGAGATACACGTTACGGCACAGGATAAGGAAAAATGGAACGAGCTGTTCGTAACGGGCAGTTACCTCGGCTCGGGCGGCTCTTCAAGGTCAGTTAACATCGGCTTCAAGCCTAATCTTGTGATTGTTTCTGTGTTCGGAAACCATCCGAGCGTGTACGATTCTGCGAGCGGTACAGTTAAAAATTATTTCGGAATGTGCACGGCTTGGGGCGGTTCGGGCGTTGAAATTACGTCATCAGGCTTTAAAGCAATGTCAGTTTCCGCTACGGGAACGCAGACAAATCTCAATCAGGCGGGCACATCTTATTCATATATTGCTTTTAAGTAAAATACACGAGGCTTCAGGCGGTTGGCGAAGGTCAACCGCTTTTTTACATTGACATAAGCTTGAAAATAAAATATAATGTAAATAATTATAAAATGGTAAAGGAGATTAAAAAATGAAAAGATTTGTCTCTGTATTTCTTTGCTTATGTCTTGCGTTTACAATGCTTTCCACGGGTATCGTTACGGCTTTTGCCGAAGAACCTCCCGTTACGGACACTCCTGTTGTGGATACACCCGAAGGGGACACCCCCGAGGAGGATACCCCTGCTGAAGGTACTCCTATCGAGGGCACGGAGGTGACATGGAGCTTTAACGAAGAAACAGGCGAGCTTACTTTTGACGGTGTAGGCTCAATTCCCGATTATGATACATACAAAAACGAGCTTGATGAAATTGATACCGTGTACCCCTGGAGCGACGTTGCATATACTAGCATCGTCTTCGGCGAGGGAATTACGGGCATAGGCAATTACGCCTTCTGTTACAGCCCGTCGCTTGTCAGCGTAGAAATTCCTGCAACTGTTACTGCTTTGGGTAAGGGTATTTTCTACAGCTGTGCGGCGCTTACAACCGTGACGGTTCCTGCAACGGAAATTCCCGAGAGTATGTTCTCACTTTGCGATGCGTTAGAGAACGTTACCTTAAGTGACGGTGTCGAGTCAATCGGCAAGGATGCATTTTACAGATGTATCTCTCTTGAAGCAATCACTCTTCCTGCAACTCTTAAGACAATCGGAGAATCCGCATTCGAATATTGCACATCGCTCAGGTCTGTTATTGTTCCCGAGGGTGTTACGGCAATCAACGAGCGTGCATTCTTCCGCTGTGAGAAGCTTGCGGAGATTACTCTTCCCTCAACACTTGAAGCAATCGGTGCAAGCACGTTCGACGCCTGCCGCGCACTCAAGTCTATTGTGATTCCCGAGCTTATAACGACAATTCCCACCGACCTTTGCAACGGATGCCGTGCACTTGAGAGCGTAACGCTTCCGTCAGGTGTCAGAGTGATTGAAAACGGTGCTTTTGCTCTCTGCGATGTGCTTTCTGCAATCACTATTCCGGCATCTGTTAACGTTATCGGCGAAAAGGCTGTCGGCTACGGCAAATGGAACGTTCCGGTTGAGGGCTTTACAATCACAGGTTATGAAAATTCTCCCGCCAAGGATTATGCGGATGCCAACGGCTTTGCATTCGTTTCTCTCGGCTTTATTACAAGCGGTGTCTGCGGTGAGGGCGTAACCTGGGAATATAACGAGGAAACAAAGGTTCTTTCAATTAACGGAACGGGTGCTATGGAGGATTTCTCAAAGGAAGCTCCTGCACGCTTTGCCACTATTCCTTATGAAAGCGTTGAAATTGCAGATACGGTTACAAGAATCGGCGCTTATGCATTCTATAATTCTATTGTAACGGACTTTGCGTTGAGTGAGAATATCACCGAAATCGGCGAAAAGGCTATCGGTTATTACGCTGATGAGAACGGCGAGGATGCTGTTGATATCGTTGTTTCAATCACTGCTTACGAGGATACTGCGGCTCAGGCTTATGCGACGGAAAACGGAATTGCGTTCGTTTCTCTCGGCAAGAAGCTTATAACAGAAGGTGCTCTCGGCGAAAATGTTACCTGGAATTATGACGGGGAGACAAAGACTCTTACTGTCAGCGGTACGGGCACAACTGATGATTATACTGCAGAAACACCCGCAGAGTTTGAGGATTATGAAATCGAAAGCGTTGTAGTCGAAGACGGTGTTACCGCTATCGGTGACTATGCTCTTTATACAACGGCACCGTATAACAAAATCAGCCTCGGTAAGGATATAACGGCTATCGGCGAAAAGTCGTTCGGCTTTGTTAAGACAGAAATCCTTGATGAAGAAATGAATCCGACGGGCGAGTTCAAATTCGTTCCTAACGCAGAGTTTGAGGTTACAGGCTATCTTGCAACTCCTGCGGATGAGTATTCAAGAACGTTTGGCTTTGCTTTCCTTCCGCTTGATGCTGAAATCTGCCAGGACTTCTTCCTCGGCGCACCGTCAACTGTTGACCACGTTAACAAGTACATCTACCTCTATGTCAATGAGCCCGAAGCAGAGACACTCTTCGGTACAATTGATACGGAGAAGTTCGAGGCAACCTTGCCCGAGCTTATTGCAACAGGTTCAGTTCTTTCGCTTACGGATGAAATCGGCACGGTTGATTACAGTCTCGTTATTTACGGCGACACCAACCTCGACGGCAGAACAAATTCTGTCGATGCTCTGACGGTTCTTATGAATTCCGTTAATCTTATCGAGTTCGAAAACGAGTGTCAGGCAATTGCATCCGATATCAATCACGACGGCAGAGTCAACTCGATTGATGCCCTTATTATCCTCCAGCTCAACGTTGAAGCTGCACATATTGAGGATTACTATAATCCCGGTCTGATGAGATAAAAGCCCGAAAAGACAGCACTTTATACAAATTGAGACCGATAATTTTTACAACTGATGACTTTGGACTTCCTTACGAGGTCCAAAGTCATAATTTTTTGGTTATTTTTTTAGTAATATTCACATATTTCTTCAGTATCTATTGTTTTTTATGTTAATATGTGATATAGTATCGCTATGATGCGTTGGTAAGCAAGATGATTTTTTATATTAAAAAAGCACCCGCAAATTTAATCTGACGCTCTGGAAACAAAGGAGGAATTTGTTTTGAAATACTATAACGCGAAGGATATCAGAAATATCACACTTGCAGGTCATGCAGGCAGAGGTAAGACAACTCTTGCAGAAGCTATGCTTTATATCGCAGGACTTACGGACAGACTCGGCAGAGTTGACGAAGGCAATGCTACTCTCGATTTCGATCCCGAAGAGAAGCGCCGCCACGTTTCCGTTTCCGCTGCAATTGCTCCGATTGAATGGAAGGACTGCAAGCTTAACATAATTGACACTCCGGGTCTCTTCGACTTTGAGGGTGAAATGGCAGAAGGTATCACAGCTTCTGAATGTGTACTTATCGTTCTCGGCGCAGGCCACAAGTATGACGTCGGCGCAGAAAAGGCTTTCAAGGCTGCAAGAAAAAGAGGTAAGATGTTCGCTATCACACGCTGTGATAAGGAGCACGCCGATTTCTATAAGACTTTTGAAGAGATTAAAGCTGTTCACGGCGGTGCAGTCTGCCCCGTTATCGTACCTTACGTAGTTGACGGTGAGGTTAAGGCTTACGTTAACCTTGCATCACGTAAGGGCTTTGAATACAAGGACGGCAAGGCTACGGAAATTCCGATGCCCAATGACCCGAAGATTATGGAAATGCTCGACATCCTTACAGAGGCTGTTGCAACTGCAAGCGATGACCTTATGGAAAAATTCTTCGCAGGCGAAGAGTTCACACGTAAAGAGATTATTACAGCTCTCAACGAGGGCGTTAATGCTTCATCAGTTTATCCCGTATACGCTTGCTCAGGCTACACAATGGACGGTGTTGACCTTCTTATGGATGAGCTTGCATATTCAGCTCCCGATGCTGCTTCTTACGCCGGCGGTAAGGATGTTGACTGTGACGAGAACGGCCCGCTTGCAGCACTTTGCTTCAAGACGGTTGCTGACCCGTTCGTAGGTAAGATGTCATACTTCAAGGTAAGCAGCGGTAAGATTACTCCCGAAACTCCCGTTTATAATGCACGTACGGGCGAAACAGAGCGTATGGGTAAGATTATTACCGTCCGCGGCAATAAGTCGGAGGATTGCAAGTGCATCCCCGCAGGTGACATCGGCGTTGTTACAAAGCTCAACTGCGTAAAGACAGGTGATACAATCTGTGCCGCTAATAACGTTATTGAGCTCAGCGGCGTCAAGTTCCCGACTCCGTGCCTTTCAATGGCTGTCAAGGCTTGCAAGAAGGGCGAGGAAGAGAAGATTGTTTCCGCTATCAACCGTCTTCTTGAAGAAGATCCGACAATCAAGTTTGAAATCAATAAGGAAACAAAGGAGCAGGTTCTTTCAGGTCTCGGCGAACAGCATCTTGATATCATCGTTTCAAAAATCAAGAGCAAGTTCGGTCTTGACATTGAGCTTACAGTTCCCCGCGTAGCATACAGAGAAGCTATCCGCAAGTCCGTTAAGGTACAGGGCAGACATAAGAAGCAGTCAGGCGGTCACGGTCAGTTCGGTGACGTTTGGATCCGCTTTGAGCCGACAGAGGAAGAGGGACTTATCTTCGAGTCAGAGGTTGTCGGCGGTTCAGTTCCGAAGAACTTCTTCCCTGCAGTTGAAAAGGGACTTCTCGAGTGTATGAAGAAGGGTGTTATGGCAGGCTATCCGATGGTTGGTCTTAAGGCTGTTCTTTATGACGGTTCTTACCATCCCGTTGACTCTTCCGAAATGGCATTCAAGATGGCTGCTTCAATCGCATTCAAGGCAGGTATTCCGCAGGCAAGCCCGTCAATCCTTGAGCCCGTAGGAACATTGAAGGCTGTTATGCCCGAAGCTTTCCTCGGCGATATTATGGGTGACGTTACAAAGCGCCGCGGCCGTGTGCTTGGTATGGGTGCATCTGAAGAAGAGCCGAAGTATCAGGAGCTCGTTGCCGAGGTTCCGATGGCAGAGATGAACAACTTCTCAACAGTTCTCCGTTCCGTAACGGCAGGCAGAGGCTACTATACATTCGAATTTGCACGCTATGAGGACGCTCCTGCAGCAGTTGCAGAGAAGGTTATTGCTGAGGCAAAGGTTGACGAAGACGAATAAGAGCGTACTTCTTCACATAGCGAAGACCTAAAAATATAAAGGCTTGTACAGATTACCTGTGCAAGCCTTTCCTTTTTGCTTAAATATTTCTATTGCTTAACTCAACAAATTATGATAAAATGATGTGAAATCTGATTTGTGAAGTGATGTAATGAACGAAAATAAAGAAATCAAAGATTATATAGATTACCCTGCGGATGTCAAAAAATATGACACCTCAAAGCTGCCGATAAGACAGAAATTTTTCTTCACCGTGCTTCTTAATTTAGCATCGCGTGCTGCTCTTCGTCTTACGGTAAAAAAGGGTTATAAAATAGAAAAAATCAATATGGAGGGTCTCAAACCGCCGTATCTGCTCTTGAGCAATCATATGCAGTTTACGGATTTCCTTCTTAAATATAAGGCGACATTTCCGCACCGTGTGCATACGGTTGCAACCCTTGAGGGATATTACAAAAAGCCGTGGCTTGTTGAACAGATAGGCTCAATCTGTAAGCGTAAATTCACAACGGATATCAGCCTTATCCGCTCCTGTGCAAAGGTTCTGCGCGAGTACAAGGATGTGCTTTGCATCTATCCCGAGGCGAGGTATACGCCCATCGGCACGTGCTCGGAAATTCCCGAGGTTATCGGCAAGCTTGCGAAGAAAAATAAGGTTCCCGTTGTTGTAATTATCCACCACGGAAATTATCTGCGCGCGCCGTTCTGGGATTTCCGCCGTAAAAAGGCTGTACCGCTTTATACGACCGTCAAGCAGATTTTAACTGCCGAGCAGGTGGAGCAGATGAGTGCTGATGAAATCAACGCTAAAATCCGCGAAGAAATGCAGTATAACGAATACAAGTGGCAGAAGGATAACAACATCCGTATCACGGAGGATTACCGCGCAGAGGGACTTCACAAGGTTCTCTATCAGTGTCCGCACTGTATGACGGAATCAAAGATGAATTCAAAGGGTATCCACCTTTTCTGTGAGGAATGCGGAAAGAAATGGGAGCTGACGGAGCTCGGCGAGCTTAAAGCGCTCGAGGGAGAAACGGAGTTTGCGCACATTCCCGATTGGTTTGAGTGGGAGAGGGCGAATGTCCGCAAGGAAATCGAAAGCGGAAGCTACTCCTTCGAGGATGACGTCCGCGTTTATACCTTGCCCGGTGCTATGAAGTATTATTATATGGGCGACGCGAAGGTGCGCCATAATCCCGAGGAGGGCTTCGTTTTGGAGGGCAGCTATAACGGCGAGCCTTACCGTGTTCAGCGGAGCGTAAAGAGCCTTTACAGCCTCCACGTTGAATATGACTACTGCCATATCGAGCCGATTGACTGCTTCGATATCTCAACCCAGCACGATTCCTTCTTCTGCTATCCGTCAAAGCCGAACGTTATAACAAAGCTTTGCTTTGCAACGGAGGAAATGTTCAAGATAGCACAAGAGAAAACAAGAGCATAAGAGATGAAAACCACCGCAGTTTAAAAAACTGCGGTGGTTCGTTATATGCTAAAAAACAAATTATCAATACCAAATCCAACCGAAGAGAACGATTACAATAATCCACTGCCACCAAGTGTAATCAACTTCAAAGGTATAAACCTCTCTAATATCGTAATTCTTGTCATAAACATATACGCTTGATATGCCGGTAGAATTTGCTTTTACTGTGCCTTCTGAATCTACAGATACGATTGAATCGTTTTCGGCAACATATTCAAGCACAGCAAAATTGTTAACGTTAATTTTGTAAGTATCTTTATAATTCAAAAAAATTGTTTTATATTCAATTGAGGGAGAAGAAGGCTGTTCGGGTTCTGAAGATGAATTTTTTTGCCATACGGCGTATATAGTAACATTATTATAAACAGTTACGTTGGCACCCGAGGAAAATGAGGCACTTGTTGCATTACTTTCGGTAGACCACCCAAGGAAAGTGTAACCGGCACGTGTAGGCTTGCTACCTGACAAATAGGTGTCAGCAGAGGAATTCCATACGGCATATAAAGTGGTGTTCGATGTTGGTTTGTAAGATGAGCCACAAGAGTAGCTTGCGTTTGTTGCAGAACTGCTTGAGGACCAACCTTTACAATATACATTTATTTTTTGTGATGAAGGTGCTCCGTTACCACCATTTGCATTATAATACAATGTGTAGCTTTTGGTTGGAGTGGGAAGTGTAACGTAACTTCCGGATATAACACTTGCATTGGACGGTGAAACACTACCACCATTGGCGTTATAGGTAATCTTATATGTTTGTGGTTGTGTTGTTCCGTTACCAATGTTAAAAGTATATGAACCAGTATAGTCATAACTTCTTGTAACAGCAAAATAATATGTGCCAGAAGTTTTTATTTCAATTTCCTTTTCATATTGAAGTTTTTGTGTTGTGCTGTTCCAATAGTTTCCTGTACTTTTCCAAACTTCGTTACCGTTTGTATCATAGAGATAAAAACTAAGATATGTTGAATTGGAACTAAGTGTTAGCTTTTGTTTTCCAGCAGATGAATAAAATTTGTAAAAGTCTTTTTCATCATTTATTCCGATATTTCCGTTATACTGTGTATTTAATGAAATTGAATTAGCAGAATTTATATTATTGTCAGTTTTTGTGTCTGTTTCCTTAAAACTTTCGTTTGCTGATGTGTAGTTAGTTGTAAAATAATAATTTCCAGTATAATCGTAGCTTTGCTGTATCGCGAAATAAAAGACACCAGATGATAAATCACAATTTTTTTCAAATGTAAGTTTTTCGGCTGTAGAATCCCAATATTTGCCAGTATTTTTCCATATTTCGTTTCCTTCAAAATCGTATATATAGAAACTAAGATAATTCAAATTACCGGAAAGGTTAATATGGAGTCTGCCTGAGGTTGGCATTGTGAATTTATAGATATCTCTATCATCGTTACTTGCAATTTGTCCGTATGTGGTTGTGTTCAAACTGAGTGTGCTTGCAGCAGAAATTTTGTTGTTGCTTCCACCAAAGGTTTCTTTGTAGTTTTCATTTGCACTTGTAAAAGTAATTTTGACATTGTATGAACCTTCATATCCATAACTTTGTTGTATGACAAAATAATAAGTTCCTGATGTTAAATCTACGTTTTCATTAAAACTAAGCTGTTGAGTGGTACTATTCCAATATTGTCCTGTTTTTTTCCAAACTTCGGTGCCATTAGAATCATATACATAAAAACTGAGATAAGCTAAATATGCTGTTAGTTTTATGTTTATTCTTCCTGATGATGAAAGTGTAAATTTATAGAATTCTGTTGTACTATTGTTGGATATTGTTCCACTATAACTTGAGCCTAACGTCATACTCGTTGCAGTACCCATTGTGTCTCCGGCGGCGAAGGCTGTTATAGACAAAGAAGATAACACAACCATAACAGCGAGAATTGTTGCTAATAGTTTTTTGCATTTTTTCATAATACTACCCCTTTCAGATTTTAACTATATTATAGTTAAATTATTGAGTATAATAATTATAGTCAATAATTTGAGTATTGTCAAGGGTTTGAGTATGATAAAATTTGAATGGTGATAGATATGATTAGTTATGAGCCGTTCTATAAAACGCTGTTCAAAAAGGGCATCACGGAGTATCATTTGATTTATAAAGAGGGATTCTCGGCAAACACAATTCACCGTATTAAGCATGGTGAAGCAATCAGTACAAAAACCCTTGATGCGCTGTGTTATACTCTTGATTGCGAAGTAGAAGAAATTATAAAGCACATAAAAGAATAAACAGTATTGAGCTTGATTAAAACTCAATACTGTTTATTTTATCTTATTTTAGTTACTGAACATCAGGAGCAGGAAGCCTGCGGCAACAGCCGAGCCGATAACACCTGCAACGTTCGGGCCCATAGCGTGCATAAGAAGGAAGTTTGTGGGGTTATATTTTCTGCCTTCATTCTGTGCAACACGTGCCGCCATAGGAACAGCGGAAACGCCTGCCGCACCGATGAGCGGATTAATTTTACCCTTTGTTACAACGTAGAGAAGCTTACCGAGGAGCACACCGCCGACCGTTGAGAAGGCGAATGCCGTAAGACCGAGGGCAACAATGCCGAGAGTCTGTACCTTAAGGAAGCTCTCGCCGTTAGCCGTAGCACCGACCGTAACACCGAGCAGGATAACGACGATGTTGTTCATTGCGTTCTGCGCCGTGTCGGAAAGTCTTTCAACAACACCGCATTCGCGGAAGAGGTTGCCGAGCATAAGCATACCGAGAAGAGGCACAACGGACGGGAGAATAAGTGCGATAAGAACCAGAACAACAACGGGGAAAACAATCTTCTCTGTCTTTGAAACCTTACGGAGCTGAGTCATTTTGACTTCACGCTCTTTTTTTGTTGTAAGAAGCTTCATAATCGGCGGCTGAATAAGCGGAATGAGCGCCATATATGAATATGCGGCGAGCGCAATCGGAGCAAGAAGGTGAGAAGCCAATTTACCTGTCAGCCAGATAGCCGTCGGGCCGTCAGCACCGCCGATGATTGAAATTGCAGCAGCCTCCTGCGGAGTAAAGCCGAGGAGAATTGCAATGATGAATGCAACGTAGATGCCGAGCTGTGCCGCCGCGCCGAGAAGAAGGCTGATCGGGTTTGAAAGAAGCGGGCCGAAGTCCGTCATCGCACCGACACCGAGGAAGATAAGGCAGGGGAAGATACTCGACTTAACGCCTGCGTAAAGTATACGCAGAACGCCCGATTCGTACCAGCTGCCCGTGCCTGCGAGTGAGCCGTCACCGCCGAATGCCTGCGAGAGTGTAACGTCATCCATAACACCCGAGCCGGGAAGGTTTGCAAGAAGAATACCGAAAGCAATCGGTACGAGCAGCAGAGGCTCGAATTTTTTAACAATCGCAAGGATAAGGAACACGATTGCAACGCCAATCATAACAAGGTTCTGCCACGTCAGGAGTGCAAAACCCGATGATTCCCATAAACCTGCGAGCAGGTTAGTAATCAATTCCATAGTCAGCCCTCCGTCAGATTATTGCAAGAACCTGGTCGGTCTCAACTGTTGTGCCCTTTGTAACGAGAACCTGCTTTACGATACCGTCGCAGGGAGCAACGATGTCGTTTTCCATTTTCATAGCCTCAAGGATAAAGAGTACTTCGCCTGCACGGACGGTCTGTCCGTTTGTGATGTTGACGGCAAGGATTGTGCCGGGCATCGGGGAGACAACGCTTGTGCCCGATGCAGAAGCTGTCGGGGCAGCCGCAGGAGCAGGAGCGGGGGCGGATGCAACGGGAGCGCTGACCGCAGGAGCGGCAACCTCGCTTACACCCTTGAGTGCAACGGAGCACTCGTCAACCTCAATTTCATATTTTTTATTGTTCAAAAATACTTCGTATTTCATTTATTCGTCCTCCACAAGTTTAATTGACCTGAAAGCAAGTCTGTTGAGCGGGATTTCTGTTTTATAGCTTACGAGAGCCATAAGCATTGCCGCTGTCGGCTCGTCAACACCGATAAGCTCGAGCTCACCCTGTGATTCTGTCTCGGGCAAGGTAACTCCGACGGAAGGTGCGGTAGCATTGCTGTGCTCAACAGGCGTGATAATTGTTTCGATTTTTTTCTCGTTTTTCTTTTCAATCGCAGAGAAGATAAAAGCAATCAGCTTGATGAAAAGGGCAATGATTGCGAGAATTACAAGTACCGTCATAAAGCCAACGAGGGCAATCATAAGTGCTCGCGAAATTGTCATCGCTTCGTAAGAGCCGTAAATGTTAGTGAAAATACCAAGCAATTGAGGAGTAATTTTCATACTGTAACCTCCTTGTGTTTTTTAAAAAAGCAACCTGTTTTCACTTCGCAAAAACAGGCTACTGATGAATTAATCCTTATTCTTCTTTTCTTTTTTCTCGGGAATGTTGTTGAGTGCGTTAACGACAAGGACGATAACGATTGTAACAACGAAAATGCCGAGCATACCCTTGCCCATATAGGGGAGGGAATTGAGGAAAGCGTTAAAATCAATAGTCATAGTTTTTTTACCTCCCGTTTATCTGAAGAATGTGAGGATAAGACCGCCCGCGATAACGGAAGCAATCTGACCCGAAACGTTAACACCGATTGAATGCATAAGAAGGAAGTTCTGGTTATCCTCCTCAAGTCCAAGCTTGTGAACAACACGTGCGGACATCGGGAAAGCAGAAATACCCGCAGCACCGATCATCGGATTTATCTTCTTCTTTGAGAAGAGGTTCATAAACTTTGCAAGCATAACACCTGCGAATGTGTCGAAGATGAATGCGAAAAGACCGAGACCGATGATGATAAGTGTATCAACTGTAAGGAATTCTTCAGCGCGCATACGAGCGGCAATTGTGATTCCGAGGAAGATTGTGATGAGGTTTGCAAGAACCTTCTGTGCAGTTTCCGAAAGTGAGTTAAGAACACCGCACTCACGGATAAGGTTACCGAACATAAGGAAACCGATAAGAGCAACCGCATCGGGAGCTACAAGACCAACGATGATTGTAACAACAATCGGGAAGAGAATCTTTGTAAGCTTTGAGGGAGCCTTGCCTGCTGTGTTATCCATACGGATAAGACGCTCTTTCTTTGTTGTGCAAAGCTTGATGATAGGCGGCTGAACAAGGGGAACGAGAGCCATATAGGAGTAAGCGGCAACCATAATAGCACCGATGTACTTTGAGCCGAGCTCCATTGCAACTGCGATAGCTGTCGGGCCGTCTGCCGCACCGATAATACCGATTGAAGCGGCATCCTTGATATCAAAGCCGAGAAGTGAAGCGAGACAGAGTGTAAAGAAGATACCGAACTGTGCCGCCGCACCGAAAAGCATAAGCTTCGGATTTGTAAGAAGAGGTGTAAAGTCGATCATCGCACCGATACCGATAAAGAGTATAAGGGGCATAAGCTCACCGAACTCATTGTCAATACCTACACGGAACATAACGTCGATAATGTGCTGTGCACCCGAGTTGGGGAGGTTGATAAGGATTGCACCGAAGCCCATCGGGAGAAGAAGTGACGGCTCCATTTCCTTCTTGATAGCAAGGAAAATGAGAACTGCACCGATAATCCACATCGCTACCTGCGGAAAGGTAACGGTGGAAAAGTTTTCGAGTAAAACGTCCATATACTATACCTCCGCTCAGATAACGAGAAGAACGTCGTCTGTGTTGACTGTTGCGCCCTTCACGGTAACGACCTGCTTGACAACACCGTCACAGGGAGCAGTGATGTCGTTTTCCATCTTCATAGCCTCAAGAACGATAAGTACATCGCCTGCCTTGACAGCCTGACCTGCAGAAACGTTGATGTTGATGATTGAACCGGGCATCGGAGCAACAATCTGTGTGCCCTGTGCCGAAACAGCCTGCGGTGCAGGTGCTGCCTCGGGAGCGGGTGCTGCGGCGGGAGCAGGAGCTGCAACGGGAGCGGGAGCGTAAACTGCGTCAGAAACGTTTGTTACAACAGCTTCTGTCTCGTTTACCTCTACCTCATAATTTTTTCCGTTTAATGTAACTACGTATTTCATTTTATTTGTCCTCCATCAGAGCGATTGATTTAAACTGAAGTCTGTTGAGCGGAATGCCGCTCTTGTCAGATACGATTGCCATAATAACTGCTGCCGTCTTTTCGTCAACGCCGACAAGCTCAAGGTCGCCCGAGGATGTACCCGGTGCGTTTGTTGCCGTGGCAGGAGCCTTTGCAGGGGTCACGGGAGCAGTTTTTTTCGGCTCAACGGGAGCTTTCTTAGCATTGATTGCTTTTGCTATATAGACGTAAAGGATGAATGCAACCATAAATCCTGCAACTACAAACGCAGGAACGGGAGGCTGAGTCAAAATTGAAAAATCCATTTTTGGCCTCCTTATACTTCTCTGATGGTGTATCTGAAGGTGTTTCTCTCAAGCTCGTCTCTCTTGTCGAAGAAAGCCTCTGCCTGTGCGGGGAAAGCAATGTAAGAAAGCACGTCCTCTTCGCTCTTTGCCTTTGCACCGATTTCTGCCTTTGCAGCCTCGAAGCCTGCAGGAAGAGAGTCTGCGAATCTGCCTTCGATGGGCTTCTCGTCGCCGAGAACCTTTGTGATAAGATCCTTGTCGATTTCGCCGGGAGCCTTACCGTATTCACCGCGGACGTAGTTCTTGACTTCCTTTGAAACGTTCTTGTACTTGCCGAGAAGAACGTTCTGCGTAGCCTGAACACCGACCATCTGGCTCATAGGAGTAACGAGCGGCGGATAACCGAGGTCAGCACGTACCTTCGGAACTTCCTGAAGAACTTCCTCGAACTTATCCATCTTGTTCTGTGCTGTAAGCTGTGCAACAAGGTTTGAAAGCATACCGCCGGGAACCTGATAGCTCAGAGCGTCTGTATCTGTTGCAAGAACAACGGGGTTGAGAAGACCTGATTCGAGAGCCTTTGCACGTACGGGCTTGAAGAAATCGTTGATGTTCTTGAGCACCTTTGTGTCAAGACCTGTCTCAAAGCCGTTCTGTGTAAGAACATAGTTCATTGTTTCGGTTGCCGCCTGTGATGTACCGCCTGACATACAGGAGATCGCTGTGTCGATAACGTCAACGCCTGCTTCTGCAGCCTTCTGAAGAGTCATTGCGGCAAGACCTGTTGTTGAGTGTGTGTGAAGGATGATGGGAAGCTTTGTGTTAGCCTTGAGAGCCTTGATAAGGTCGTAAGCTTCCTTCGGGCTGATGATACCTGCCATATCCTTGATGCAGATTGAGTGAACACCCATAGCTTCCATATCCTTGGCAAGCTTGATGTATGAATCAATGTCGTGTACGGGGCTGAGTGTGTAGCAGATTGTACCTGATGCGTGTGCGCCGCAACGGATAGCCTCCTTAACTGCAACCTCGATATTACGGACGTCATTGAGAGCATCAAAAATTCTGATGATGTCAATTCCGTTTTCAACGCTCTTCTCAACGAACTTTCTTACAACGTCGTCGGGATAGTGCTTATAGCCGAGAAGATTCTGACCGCGAAGAAGCATCTGGAGCTTTGTGTTCGGGCAAGCCTTACGGATTTTGCGGAGTCTCTCCCACGGATCCTCGTTAAGGTAACGAAGGCAGGAGTCAAATGTTGCACCGCCCCAGCACTCGAGTGAGTAGTAGCCTGCCTTGTCAAGCTCTGCAAGAACGGGCTCAAAGTCATCAAAGGACATTCTTGTTGCGATAAGTGACTGCTGAGCGTCACGAAGCACGGTTTCTGTAAATTTAATCTTGTTCATAACGACTGCCTTTCTGTATCTGATTTCTTTATACTAATTAAAATGTGATTTTTTCCCTGATATATTCACAAAGCTTGTCAATTGCGATACGCTCCTGAGCCATTGTGTCACGGTCACGGATTGTTACACAGCCGTCTTCAATCGAGTCAAAGTCGTAGGTGATGCAGAACGGTGTGCCGATTTCGTCCTGACGGCGGTAACGCTTACCGATTGAGCCTGCATCGTCAAATTCAACCATAAAGTTCTTTGAAAGCATAGCGTAAACTTCCTCAGCCTTATCGTTGAGCTTCTTTGAAAGGGGAAGAACTGCCGCCTTAATGGGAGCAAGAGCAGGGTGGAAGCGGAGAACAACTCTTGTGTCGCCCTTTTCTGCATCAACAACCTCTTCGTCGTAAGCGTCGCAAAGGAATGCGAGTGTTACACGGTCAGCACCGAGTGACGGCTCGATAACGTAGGGAAGATACTTCTCGTTTGTTGTCTGGTCGAAGTATTCAAGACCCTTGCCCGATGTGTTCTGATGCTGTGTAAGGTCAAAGTCTGTTCTTGAAGCAACGCCCCAGAGCTCGCCCCAGCCGAAGGGGAAGAGGAACTCGAAGTCTGTTGTTGCGTTTGAATAGTGTGAAAGCTCTTCCTGCTCGTGGTCGCGAAGACGGAGATTTTCCTCTCTGATGCCGAGTGAAAGAAGCCACTTGTGGCAATAGTCCTTCCAATATGAGAACCACTCAAGCTCCGTGCCGGGCTTGCAGAAGAATTCAAGCTCCATCTGCTCAAACTCACGTGTACGGAAAATGAAGTTACCCGGAGTGATTTCGTTTCTGAAGGATTTACCTATCTGACAAACACCGAAGGGAACCTTGCGGCGGGTTGTACGCTGAACGTTCTGGAAGTTTACGAAGATACCCTGTGCAGTTTCGGGACGAAGGTAAAGCTCGTTCTTTGCATCCTCCGTAACGCCCTGGAAGGTTTTGAACATAAGGTTGAACTTACGGATGTCCGTAAAGTTCTGACCGCCGCAATCGGGACATACAATACCGTTATCAGCGATGTACTTGCTCATCTCCTCAAAGCTCCAGCCTGCGGGATTAACGCCTGTATCCTCAATAAGCTTGTCTGCTCTGTGACGTGTCTTACAGTCCTTACAGTCCATAAGCGGGTCAGAGAAGCCGCCGACGTGACCTGAAGCAACCCAGATCTGCGGATTCATAATGATTGCAGAGTCAAGACCTACATTATACGGGTTTTCCTGAACGAATTTCTGCCACCATGCGCGTTTAACGTTGTTCTTGAATTCAACGCCGAGAGGGCCGAAATCCCAAGAGTTTGAAAGTCCGCCGTAAATCTCACTGCCGGGGTAGACAAAGCCTCTGCCCTTGCAGAGAGCGACGATTTTTTCCATTGTCTTTTCTGTGTTGGAAAGCATAAAAACCAATTCTCCCTCATTATATAAAATTCATAATATGCTATCGTAAATTATAGTCCAATATGCAAAAACTGTCAATAATCAAAGTATATGAATAACGGCTTTGACAAAACGCAAAATGTGGTTATTTTGTTATTGTTTTGTCAAAATAACAGCAAAACAAAAAGCACCTTCCGCAGAAGATGCTTGTTATTGTAAGGAGCAGATGATTACTGCAATAAATATGAGCTTGTTTTTCTCAAAATCCGACCTGATTGCGCTTGCTGTGCGGCTGTCATTAAGGCAGACAAGACCGAGCAATAAAGGCAAACACAGGCTCATCAGTGCGAATACCGTCCAGCCGAGCGTGAGAGTTGCAAAAACCGTCACGGCAACCGTCAGCGCAAGGCAGATGCAGATTTTTGCGGTACTCACGGCCTTGTTCTGAATCAGCTTCACAGCAAGGTAAGCTGCAATTATAATAAGAAAAACGGGATTTTTGAATCTTTCAAGAAGATAACGGCTGTTTTCGAGAAAATATCCGTCCGCTGTCAGCGCAATAATAATGCAGGCAATAAGACCTGCCGCGCTGATTGCCGTTGAGATAAGGTTGATTTTCTCCGCTTTCTTGCCGAGTGACATCACCGACAGGCAAAGCAAAAGAACGCAAAATCCGATTGCGATTCTGACGTTCAGTGCGCATAGCACGGGCACTGCGCCGATGCACCACGGCAGCCTGCTTTTATCCGTCAGCATAAAAACACAGCCGTAAAAAACGGCAACGGCAACCGCAGATAAAATCTGCTTGAAATCGTTGTGTATGGAATAAAAAATTTCAAACGTTGTCTGATATCCGACAGCGGTTATAAAGAATGCGGTAAGAGTTTTGCATTTTATCGTATCACTTTTTATCAGCTTGTCAGCGAAGAAAACAGTAAGTGCAACAAAAGCAAAATAAATCAGTGCAAACGGTTCGTGCCGCTGAAGGGTGAGCACGGCGGAATAGGCAAGATAACAGATAACGGCAATTAATTTTTCCCTCTTGTTAAGGTCTGTCAAAATCTCACCCCCGAAAGAATAATTCTTGCCGCGGCGATGCCGAAAAGGGCAAGTGAGATTTTGTTTTCGGAAAGCTTCTGCTTTGCTTCCTCAAAGGCAAGGCGGAATGCGCTGTCCTTTTCTCTGATGAAAAACAGCAGAACAAAGAGCATAACCGTCAGCCAATGCATTGAAAATCTTTCCGTGTCCGTTGAGAAGAATATCTGCGTGAGCAGAAGAGGTACAGTCATCATCGAACAGAAATAAATGAACTTTATCGCGGGCTTTTCCGCTTTTCTGAAAGCTTTTGAAATCAGATATATAAACGGGATACTGCTGATAATATTCGAAACGGCGAAAAACACGATAGTCTGAATAGCAGAGGGGTTTGTCTTCAGCCATTCGACAAGGTTATACTGCAGATATCCTGAAAAGCCCTCGTATTCTTCAACGTTGGGAATTTCCCAGAAGAAAACCGAGCGCATATACCAATCGTCGAAGTTACTGCCGCTTGAATCAAGTCGGTTGCGAGCAAAAGCTACCATCTCGTCAGCCGTCATTTTCATTGTTCCGTCACCGAGGAAAAGAAAATAAACTGAAGCTGCGCCGACAACAACCGCGCATACGGCAATAAAAACAAAATTATTTGCGCAAGGCTTTTTGATGAACTGATAAAGCACCGCAATCGCAATCACGGGGAGGTAGGTCGTGAGGAAAACCTCGTGAATTGCAAGACCGATTATACAGAACACGGGTACGAGCCACCGCCAACCTTTTTTGTCAACGGCTGCAAGTGCACCCATAGCGCAGAAAAACCAGAAAATATCAAGTATGCCGAAATAGTTGAGCACGCTGACGAAGGCGGGACTGACAATAATAAATGCCGCGTAGATGCCGATTGCTTCAATTTCCGTGTTTTTCAGATAATTGTTGATGAAAAGACTCAGACACAGACACAACAGCAGATAAACTGCAAACAGCACCGTTGTAAGGGCTTCTACGCTGAGCGTTTCTCCGAAGAAAAGCGAAAACACCGCGCCGACAAGCAATCGCGAGCTGAAACCGCAATCGTAATTTACAACGTAGAGAGGATAGTATTCATTGTCAACGAGTTGGGTGAAATCCCTTTGCAAAATAAAATTAAGCGCAGTAAGGCACAGCAAAATGAACGTGACGAAAAATATTATATTTTCCTTGGCTTTTTCGGTCAGCTTCATCCGTTTCACCTGCCCTCGTTTTTTTGTAGATTATACTATATAAGCGCATAAAAGTCAAAACGGAGTGCATTCCTGCACTCCGTCATAATCAGAGAATATAAATTGTAACTGTTCTTCTGCCGAAAGCGTACATTGAAGACGAGTTCGGGAAGTAAAGGTCGCAAAGTGTAGCACGGCTGCCTGTCCATTTTGTGAAGCCGCCTGTATCCTCGGCTGAAGCGTAGCCGTAGACGTATTTCTTATCGTTGGAAACAATCCACATCTTTGTGCCGTAGGGAATCTGCTTGGGGTTAACAGCGATGTAGCCGGGTCTTACACCCTTACCTGTTGCAGTTCTTCCGCCGCCCGAATAAGCGGATGCAGTGCCGACAATCTTTTTCTTATATGAAACGGGAACGTAGTTTGCATCAAGCTGAAGGCTTGCGGGAGGTGTAAGAGTTGAGATTGTTTTCTTACCGTTTGCGAGCGTAACGCCCGAAACTGCCGCCTTGCGCTTCTTTGTGCCTACTGTTCTGATTTCGTCAACGGGTTCTTTTTCAACAACAGTGTTTACTGCAGTTGACTCGGTGAGAACACCGTCAACGAATTTTTCGCTGTAAGTGATAGTCTTCTGACCCTTAACGCCCTTCTTTTCAACCTTGTACTGGTCAGTATACATTGAAGCTGATTCCTTCTTGACTGTCTTGAAGGGGATTTCAACCGTTTCTGTTCTGTCAACGAAGGCAACGCGCGTAATTCTTACCGTAAGGTCTTTTTCAAGAGGTGTATCAAGAGGCTTTGAGATGATATCGTCATCGTCGATTGTGATAACAGCCTTATCAAGTGCATCGCTTACCGTACCGCTTGCAAGGTTTACCGTTACGGTCTCACCGTCAGCAACAATGTGAACGGGGAAAGCACGCTTGATTTCAATTTCCATACCCTCGAAGAGTCTGTCATTCTTATCGTAATTGATGTCGTCACCGTCATTGAGCTTAAATCCGTTTTCAATAAGCGCAAAGCCGACCGAGCCGTTACCGACACAGCTTACAGCCTCACCGCCGTTGACGGAAACCTTGATGTTATAAGCCTTGTAGATTTTGATGACGGAATTGTCGCCGCCCGTAAAGCCGTCAAGGTCAAGAAGGTCGTTTTCAGCGAGTGTAACACCTGCCTGAGCGAGGATTTCGTGTGCATCCTCACGCATTGTTGTTACTCGTGTAACCTGACCGTCAATGTCAAGTGTAACCGTTACCGAATTAGCAGCAGCGGCATAGATTGTAGCTGCACAGAAGATTGCGATAATCGTCAGCATAATAATTTTTACCTTGGATTTAGCAATCGCCTTGCCAATCTTTTTAATAGTATCCATAAAATTAACTCCTTTATCAGGGCTGTTCGCCCTGCGTCGGCGGAAAACAAAATAATGGGAAAACGATATAATACATCGCCGACAGCCTCCCCATTATATGTAGAGTGTGGGTGTTTGTCAAATTGAAAAAACGATTAATTTTGTTCATTTTGCTTCATTTTCTGTGCGAAAAAGCGGATTTACTTTAAAAATAATTCTATTTCGGAACAAAAATGCTGTTTTGTTTGTGCAAAACATAAAAAGTTACAAAAAGTTACAAACGATAACCAAATTGTAACTTTTGTAATATCATACTCATTTTACCTATTATTTATGATAATTGGATTGAAGAATTATATTTTTTATGGTATAATACATCAGTTATATATACTACTGAGGTGATAACTTGGCAGCTAAAAAAGAAAACATAAGAAACTTTTCTATCATTGCGCATATTGACCACGGCAAGTCAACACTTGCCGACCGCCTTCTTGAAAAGACGCAGTCCGTCGCTGTGCGCGATATGACAGAACAGCTTCTTGACGATATGGACCTCGAAAGAGAAAGAGGTATCACAATCAAGGCGCACGCGGTTAAGCTCAACTATAAGGCGCAGGACGGTGAGGAGTATGAGCTCAATCTCATCGACACTCCGGGTCACGTTGACTTTAACTACGAGGTGTCGCGTTCGCTTGCGGCCTGTGAGGGTGCGGTGCTGATTGTCGATGCATCTCAGGGTATCGAGGCGCAGACTCTTGCAAATACATACCTTGCACTTGACCACGACCTTGAAATCGTTCCCGTAATCAACAAAATTGACCTCCCTGCGGCTGACCCCGAAAGAGTTGCGAACGAGGTAGAAGAGGTTATCGGTCTTGAATGTATGAACGCTCCGCGCGTTTCCGCAAAAACGGGCGAGAACATTGAGCAGGTGCTTGAAAAAATTGTTTCCGATATTCCCGCACCGCTTGATTCTGACGATTCAAAGCCGCTTCGTGCGCTTGTTTTCGACTCTGTATACGATAATTATAAGGGCGTTATTGTTTATGTCCGTGTTGTTGACGGTAAAATCAAGGCGGGCGACACAATGCGTATGATGGCAACGGGCGCGGAATTTACGGTTGTTGACGTCGGCTATATGCGCGCAACCTCGATGGAATCTGCAAAGGAGCTTACCTCGGGTGAGGTTGGTTATATCACAGCTTCAATCAAAACCGTAGGCGATGCACGCGTCGGCGATACCGTCACAACTGCCGAATATCCGGCAACAGAGCCTCTTCCGGGTTACAGAAAGGTAAATCCGATGGTATTCTGTGGTGTTTATCCTGCAGACGGTGCGGATTACGAGAATCTGCGTGAAGCGCTCGAAAAGCTTCAGCTCAACGATGCCGCACTTTCATTCGAGCCCGAAACCTCGGGTGCACTCGGCTTCGGCTTCCGTTGCGGTTTCCTCGGACTTCTTCACCTTGAGATTATTCAGGAGCGTCTCGAGCGTGAATACGACCTCGACCTTGTTACCACAATTCCGAGCGTTGTTTACCGTATTCACCTTACCGACGGCACGGTAATGGAAATTGATAACCCGACCAACTATCCCGACCCTGCATATATCGACTTCTGCGAAGAGCCGATTACGAATGCTAATATCTATGCGCCCAACGAATATGTCGGTGCGATTATGGATTTGTGTCAGGAGCGCCGCGGTGTGTTCAAGAATATGACCTATGTTACACCCGACCGTGTTGACATTGCTTATGAGCTTCCGCTCAACGAGATTATCTATGACTTCTTCGACGTTCTCAAATCCAGAACAAAGGGATACGCTTCCTTTGACTATGAAATAAAGGGCTATGAGCGTTCAAATCTTGTAAAGCTTGACGTTCTTCTCAACGGCGACGGCGTTGATGCGCTTTCATTTATAATCCATTCGGACAAGGCTTACGGCAGAGCAAGAAAGATTGCCGAAAAGCTCAAGGAGAATATTCCGAGACAGATGTTCGAAATTCCCGTTCAGATTGCAATCGGCGGCAAGGTTATTGCACGTGAGACAATCAAGGCAATGCGTAAGGACGTTCTTGCAAAGTGTTACGGCGGTGACATCACTCGAAAGAAGAAGCTTCTCGAAAAGCAGAAAGAGGGTAAAAAGCGTATGCGCCACTTCGGTACCGTTGAGGTTCCGCAGGAAGCGTTTATGGCTGTACTCAAGCTTGACGAATAATATTTTACGGACGGCGGGTGGCGACACTTGCCGTCTGTTAATAGGTGCTGATATTATGAAAAACATCGGTTTATACATTCACGTTCCGTTTTGCAAATCGAAATGTCCCTACTGCGATTTTTACTCTATGCGTATGTGCGGCGGACAGGCTGACGATTACACCGCCTGCGTGCTTGAAAGTCTTGAGCATTGGGCGGATAGGCTCGGCAGGAAGGCGGATACTCTCTACTTCGGCGGCGGAACACCGTCGCTTCTCGGTGGAAGCAACATTGCTCTTATAACCCGCAGAGCAAAGGCACTTTTCGGTGTTGACGGCGAAATCACGGTTGAGTGCAATCCGTCCGCAACAGAGGATGATTTTTTTGATACTGTTGCAAAGGCGGGCGTGAACAGAATTTCACTCGGTATGCAGTCCGCGGTGGACAGCGAAAGACGAAAGCTCGGCAGAGTAGCTGACAGCAAAAGGGTAGAGGAATGTATCAAAGCTGCACGCGGTGTAGGCATCAGTAACATCACCCTCGACGTTATGCTCGGTGTGCCCGACCAGACCGCGGAAAGTCTCAAAAAAACGATTGATTTCTGCCTTAAGAATGATGTGCCTCACATCAGCGCATATATGCTCAAATTGGAGGAAGGTACATACTATTATAATAATGCCGAAAAGCTGAACCTTCCCGATGAGGATGCGACGGCGGATATGTATACTTTTCTCGGCGATATTCTCGAGGAAAACGGATATCGCAATTACGAGATTTCAAATTTTGCAAAGCCGGGCTTTGAAGGTAAGCATAATCTGAAATATTGGAACTGTGAAGAATACCTCGGCATCGGGCCCTCGGCTCATTCCTTTATCAACGGCAAACGCTTTTTTTATCCGCGCGATATTGATGCCTTCCGTCTCGGCTGTGAGCCTGTACCCGACGGTGACGGCGGTGGTGAGGAGGAGTATATTATGCTTCGCCTGCGCCTCGCTGAAGGTGTTGTGTTTGATGACTTCAGAGCACGCTTCGGGCAGAGCTTTTCTGCAAAAATTCTCGAAAAAGCAAGAGAATTTGAGAAACACGGCTTGGTTGAAATATCCGAAGAATCATTAAGCCTTACGCGCAAAGGTTTTCTATTGTCAAATACCATAATTTCAAGCTTAATTTACGGATAAATTGCACAAAGATAACAGTTTTATATTGTTTTTTTAAACCTCTTATGGTAGAATAAACCAAACTACCTAGGGAGGTTTTTTTATGAGTTTTCCTGTTGCATTGCAGCTTTACTCGGTGCGTGACGCTATGGGTGAGGATTTTGCAGGCACAATCAAAAAAGTAAAAGAAATGGGCTATGACGGCGTTGAGTTTGCAGGTCTTTTTGACAACAAGCACGCTGACGTCAAGGCTCTTCTTGAAGAGGTCGGACTTACTCCGATTTCTGCTCACGTTGCTTACGACGAGCTTATCGCAGACCCCGAAAAGGTGATTGCAGATTACGCTGAAATCGGCTGTAAGTATATTGCAATTCCCTACGCTGTTGAAGAGCGCCGCCCGGGAGCAGAGCTTTTTGACGATACTGTCGAGGGTATCCGCAAATTTGCAGAAATCGCAAAGAAGTACGGCATTGTGATGCTTTATCACAACCACGATTTCGAGTTCAAAAAGGTCGGCGACGTTTACGGTCTTGATCTTCTTTACAGCACCTTGTCGGCAGACGAGCTGCAGACAGAGCTTGACACCTGCTGGGTTAACGTCGGCGGTGAAGAGCCTGCAAAATATATCGAAAAGTATTCGGGCAGAGCACCCGTTGTTCATCTCAAGGATTTCTATATGAGCGGCAAGGGTAAGCCCGCAAAGCTTTATCAGCTTATCGGTATTGATGACGGTGCACAGGAGGAGCAGAACGAAGAAGAGGCATTCGGCTTCCGTCCCTGCGGCTACGGCGTGCAGGATTTCCCCGCAATCCTTGAGGCTTGCAAAAAGGCAGGTACATCCTGGGTCGTTGTTGAACAGGATAATCCCGCACTCGATAAGACACCCGTTGAATGTGCTCAGATGAGCATTGATTATATCAAAGAGATTAATAAATAAGGAGTTTTTAATATGTCAGATGCAGTATTGAATCAATTTACACAGGCAGTTGAAGAAGAGGTTGTAGATACAGGCAGACGCTTTAAGGTCGGTATCATCGGTACAGGCTGGATTGCAGAATCTCACCTTGAAAGCTATCTCGATATGGATGACGTTGATATCGTTGCTATGGCTGACCTTATCCCCGGTAAGGCTGAAAAGTTTGCAAAGAAGTTCAATAAGGACGGCAAGCTTGATAATGTTCGTTTCTATCCGAGCCATAAGGAGCTTCTTGATGCAGAGACAGACCTCGATGCAGTCAGCGTTTGTACATACAATATGACTCACGCAGAATGTACGATTTATGCACTCAAGAAGGGCGTTAATGTTCTTCTCGAAAAGCCGATGTGCGTTACAACTGAAGAAGCAGTTGAAATTATGAAGGCTGAAAAGGAAAGCGGAAAAATCTGTTCCGTCGGCTTCCAGCCCCGCGGCGATGAGAATATGAAGATGGTTAAGAAAATCGTTCAGTCAGGCGAGCTTGGCGAGATTTATTACATCCAGACAGGCGGCGGCAGAAGACGCGGTGTGCCTAACAGCACATTTATTGAAAAGTCAACTGCAGGTATCGGCGCAATGGGCGATATCGGCTGTTACTCACTCGACGTTGTTCTCAACGCTATCGGTTATCCGAAGCCGTTGACAGTTACAGGTTATACATCAGGCTTCTTCGGCTCAAATCCGAAGTACAACAACCCTGCAGATGCAGCACGATTCAACGTTGAAGACTTTGCGGCAGCATTTGTTCGTCTTGAGGGCGGCATCATCCTCGATTTCCGTATTTCATGGGCAATGCATCCCGACACTCCGGGTGACACAATCATCTTCGGTAAGGAAGGTGCTTTGAGAATTCCGTCAACAGACTGCTGGAACGGCTCAATGTCAGGCCCGATGACAATCTATCACGATGTTGCAGGCGAGCAGGTTGAAACTGTTGTTCCTCTTCTCGAGAACAAGGGCAAGGGTCTCTTCTATAAGAAGTGCCGTTCATTCCTTGATGCAGTTGCAAACGGCGATCCGGCTCCCATCCCGACAAGTGAAATTCTCTACAACCAGGCAATCATTGACCACATTGTCAAGTCAGCAGAGCTCGGCAAAGAGGTTGAAGTTGTTATTCCCGAAATCTGAGTTTAATAAAAAGTCAAGGCTTACGGTCAATACCGTAAGCCTTGACTTTTTTGTGCAAAAAAAATCGGTCTGCATCAGCAAACCGATTTTAATTATCAGATTGATTTAAGCTGTCTTTTCAGCCTTGTACTCGTCGTTGAGCTTGATGAACTCATCCTTGATGTCTTCAACAGCCTGAAGGTCGTATTTCTTAATGCCGAACTTTTCAACGAATACCTCATAGGGGATTGAATCAATGTAGCTCTGCTTGTACTTAACGTTGATGCCCTTAACCTTGATGATTACGTTGATAGCAACAACAAGTGCAAAAGCAGCGATGATGCAGTAAGCACCGAAGCCTACACCGCCTTCAACAAGTCCCGGGAAAACGGGAGTGATGTTGCTGATGAAGAGGTTGTAGCAAACGATTGAAGCAACTGTTGAAACAATGCCGAAGATTGCGAAGAACATATTTCTTACAAAGCCCTTCGGTGAGCTTGAAAGGATGCTTAGGATAAGGCTGAGAAGAGCCATAAGAACAGCAAGAACGATTGTCACCATTGAAACAGCAAGGAAGATGAATGCCTTACCGAGAAGGGGTGAGCCGAACATTGCGAACAAGCCGTCAAAATCCATAGCCGAGACCTTGTTGTAAATCTCAAGAGCGTTGAATGTAACGCTGTCGTCAAAGAGCGGGCCGACTGTATGTAACGTTGCAAGCGGAAGGAAAAACGTTCCTACAACGAGAAGAATAAGAACAAGACGGACGATTGAGAGCGGTGAGCCGAAAATAGCGTTCTTAACTCTGTCGATTCTCTGCTGTGTCTTAGCGTGCTCAAGCTCCGCGTTGATAGCATCGACCTCAAGTCTTTCTTCAATTTTATAATATAAAAGGTTTACTCCGCAATTCGGACACTCGGGCTTGAAATTAAACAAACCGAGCTTCTTACCACATTTGGGACAATTTGCCATAACGGTACTCCTCCTGTTAGTTAATACACATATTTTAACACATAAATTTATAGAAATCAAGCAACTTTTTAAGCAAAATGCATATTAAAGCAAAATTTATATAAAGCCGCCGTCAATTCCAAGCGTCTGACCGGTGATGAAACCGCTGTTTTTATCCGCGAGGAAAGCGATTGCACGGGCGATATCCTCGGGAGTTCCGAGTCTGCCGACGGGTGTTTCCTCCTTGAGTGCGGTGATTGTCTCTTCGTCAAAGCCCTTATTCATCGGGGTGTCGATAACGCCGGGAGCGATACAGTTGACCGTGATGCCCGAAGGCGCAACCTCACGCGCAAGAGCCTTTGTCATACCGATAACCGCCGCTTTTGACGCGGAATAGTGAACCTCGCACGATGCGCCGACAACGCCCCACATTGAAGAAACGTTGATTATTCTGCCGTATTTGTTATGTATCATATCGGGCAGAGCGCACTGACAGCAGTTAAAAACGCTTTTTACGTTGCAATCGAACATTCTGTCATAGTCATCTTCGGTGATATCGGTAAAAAGCTTCTGCTGTGCGATGCCTGCATTGTTGACGAGCACGTCAACCGCACCGAAAGCTTTTTTTGCCTCAACAAAAAGATGCTTTGCCTCGCTCATTTTTGAAACGTCTGCCTGAACTGCGATTGCCCTTCCGCCGTTTGCCGTGATTTTTTCGCAAAGGGCGAGAGCCTCGGCTTCGCTTGTGTTGTAATTGATTACAACGTTATATCCTATATCAGCAAAAAGCGCAGCGGTTGCTGCGCCTATTCCTCTTGCTGAACCTGTAACAATTACCGTACCCATCAGTTGCTGCCAAGACCGCTGAGGTTGCCGAGTCCGCCGAGATTACCGCTTGAAAAAGTATTCGGGTCGAACTTCTTGTAACCCTTGAGGCTGAAGAGATCTGAGTCAACGGTTGTCTTGAATTCCTGAATCTCAAGAATGAATACCTCTTCGCCGTTGATCAACTCGTAGCGTTCCCACTTCTTACCGTCAAAGTAGAACTTGTATCTTGCGCCTGATTCGTCGGTGTATTCCTCACAGGTGTAAGTCTTGTTGCCTTCCTTGACTGTCGAAGTGCCGACGTACTTCTGTGCTTCCGTGGTGGGAGTCATCTGGCTGAAGTCGAACGACTCACCGGGGCTTTCAATGTAGAATTTGCCCATATAGTCAAAAGCGATATAGGTCATAGAGTCTTTGGTAATTACCTTCATCGGCATACCGGGTACCTGAAGGTACATTGCAAGCTCATCCTTGTTCATAGAGATTGTAACGGGAATCTTGCCGCTTTCTCCGACCATTACGGTAGTGAGTGTAAACTTTCTCTTTTCGAGCGAATTGCCGATGATGTCCTCACGAAGGGTAGTTTTCTTTGCGACGGTTGTGCCCTCTTCGCGAAGGTCGTCGGGAGAAGCGTTGATGTTGAAATCTCCGCCGTTGAGAATATCGTCAAGCGGAACGCTCGGAACTGTCGAGGACGGTGTTGTGGAAGATGTGCCGTCAGTCTTATCGTTTTTATCCGTCTTGTCGTTCTTGTTTGTCTTGTCGAGCTTGCTCTTATCCTTGTCAGAGAGCACGGATGTTACGGTATTACCGTCAGTGTCCGTCATATTCTCACCGTTTTTATTTGTAACGTTTATGTAAGCGTCACCGTTCGCGTTGAGCTGGGTTGTCTGTGAACCGTCATAATTGTCGTCCTTACTGCAAGCCGCAAAGGAAACGAGCAGCATTAAAGCGGAAAGAGCGATGCATAAGCCTTTTTTCATTGTAATACCTCCAAAGGTTTTATACATATAGATTACATTATTCGCGCGATAAAATCAAGTGAAATATTTGTAAATAATTTATTGACACACAATTAAAATGTAATATAATTTTTTTGAGGTGATTTTGATGTTAGATTTATTCTGTCCTTTAAAACTGACAGGAGTTGCCGCGTCACTTTGCGGAGCACTTGGAGTTGAAGCGCCTGAAAGTGCGGATAAGCCCATTGATATTTTAACAAAGCTGACCGAGGGCAAGGGGATTGACCGCGTGTTTATGTATAATCCTGATGCGGTTGCGCTGTGGATTTTTGAAAAATATACCGACCTTTTCGCACCCGTAATGCTCAATGCGGATGTTACTCTGCCGCTTCAGAGCGTAATGCCGTCTGTCACACCCGTGTGCTTTGCGACGATGTATACGGGCGCGGCACCCGAGATTCACGGAATACAGTCCTATACAAAGCCTGTTGTAAAGACGGACAGCGTATTTGATGCGCTTATCCGTGCGGGCAAAAAGCCGTGCATCGTATCAACGGGTAACGACAGTATGTCAAAGATTTTCCTCGAGCGTGATATGGACTATTTTATTGTCGAAACACCCGACGAAGCGAATGAAAAAGCACTCGAGCTTATCAAAGAGGATAAATATGATTTAATCTGTGTATACAACGGAAACTATGACGGCAGAATGCACCGTGTCGGACCCGAGGGCGGGGAAGCGATTGAAGCGCTGAAGCATAACGTCAAGGCTTACGAAACCTTCGCAAAGGCTATCCGCGAGAATTGGACAAACCATAAGACTCTCCTCGGCTTTGCGCCCGACCACGGATGCCACGAAATTGACGGCGAAGCCGGCAGCCACGGCCTGATGATGCCCGAGGATATGAATATCGTGCATTTTTACAAAGTTATATGATGTATAATGTATATAGCAAAAGCCACCCGATGAGGGTGGCTTTACTTTATACTTTAACTGTTTCTTTAGCTTTTGCTTTAATTCCCTTTTTATCGAAGAAGGATGTGAAGTTGATGATGAACAGGAGTGCATAAGCAACCCACATTGGAAGGTTTTCGATGAATGCGCTCTTGCCGACTGTTACGAGAAGGACGAGCATCAGAACGAGAACTGCAACGAAAACGATTGTCGCTATCATATATTTTTTATCCTTCTGCTTGAATTTGTGGAGAAGGAAGATGATAACGCCTGCCGCGCCGAGGAATGCGAAGATGAGAGCCGTTGCCCAGTGTGAAAGACAGCGTGCTGTCATAACGAGGTCAAGACCTGCCGAGGGAACGTTGACTGTTACGAAGATTGCCGCACAGCCGAGCGACGTTACGATAACGCCTGCCTTGCCTTCATAGTTGTTCTTGCGGTACATATATAATGTATTGGTGAAAATCGAGAGCGATGCAAGCACACCCCAGATTCTGAAATACCAAGGATAGCGCAGACCGAGCATACTTGCCGTAACGTCCGTCAGTATGTTGCCGAACTGCTCGGGGAAACTCAAAAAGCCGTACCACGTGATGAACGCGAAGCCTGCAATAAGATTTACGGCACAGAAAACGGTTGTAGCCTTTGTCAGCTTGTCTGCAAAGAGTATCTTTCTGATAAACACTGCATAAAGGAGAAGCAATGCCGTTGATGCGGCTACCCAAATCCAATAAACTACGGGACTTGAGAATAACGGCTCATACAGCATACCGTCGAATTTTGCAATAAATTCTTCAGCAGGCAAAGCCATATCCGCCTCGGTAGGAATTATGTAAGGATACTTGTCCCAACCCATAAACAGAGACATCCATAAGCCGTACACAACTGCGATTACGCCCCAGAGTCCCATATAAGCTTTCATCATTTTTTTGTTACCCATATTATCACCTCTTGCTGTCATTATAGTACGAATATCTGCGGATTGCAACGAAATTTTGAAATTGCCTTTTGCCGGAGTCTGTGATATTATAATTTAAGTATACTTTTGAGGTGATTATATGAGTCCCTATATTATTATCGCAATTATGATTGCGGTTGACCTTATCTCGGTTCCGCTTTTTATCCGCTCAATATTAAAAAAGGATATCAGAAAAAAGGGAGCTGTTATTACGGCTTTCCTTGCTGTGTTTATAGCGGTTGAGGTTGCGTTCTCGGTGTTTTACATCAACGTAAATCAATTCTACGACCGCGAGGGTAATGTTTATACCTCGCAGGGGGATGTTCTTTACTACGACCGTGACGGCAAAGAATATATACTTTATCAGACAAAGGTTGACCGTTGGCATTTTGTTTCCAAGGATGGTAAATATATGTATACTGCCGAGCGTGTCTATGTTGATGAGGACGGATTTATTATATATGATAAAGAAAACCGACTTCAGAAAACCGACAGAGAGTATGTTTTCGTTGATTCTGACGGGAACGAATATTATCCCGCAAGTGAAATCAAGTGGAACAGTAAGGGGGAAATCAGGGTCGATAATAGTGACTAATTTTGCTTTTTAGTCAAAAATCGTTGACTTTTATTCTTCACAATGATAAAATTTTCTAAATAGAAATTGATACTGCTTTCGGTATCGTTTTCTGTAAAAATTATGGAGGGTTTTTAGTATGACAAAAACTAAGAAAATTGTCTTGGCTGTAGTCGCAGTTGCTATCGTGGCACTTCTTGCATTTGCTGCTGTCAACGGCGGTCACCTTGCAACAGCACCCTGTGTTGATTGCGGCGGTGCAGGTCTTGTTGATGACGCTGCTTGCGAAACCTGCGCAGGCGAAGGCAATGTAACAGCATCCTGGTGGGCACTTGTTCCCCCGGTTATCGCTATCGGACTCGCACTTATCACAAAGGAAGTTTATTCTTCACTCTTTATCGGTATTGTAGCCGGTGCAATCCTCGGCTCAAACTTCAGCTTCACGGGCACAATGGACCTTATTACAGGTAACGCCCTGATTGACGCTGTTTCAGGAACTGCAGGTATCTTCATTTTCCTTGTTGTTCTTGGTGTTATTGTTGCTCTTATCAACAAGTCCGGCGGCTCTGCAGCCTTCGGCGCATGGGCTGAAAAGCACATCAAGTCAAGAGTCGGCGCAATGCTCGCTACTTTTGTTCTCGGCGTACTTATCTTTATTGACGACTATTTCAACTGCCTTACAGTCGGCTCTGTTATGCGTCCCGTTACGGACAGCAAGAAGGTTTCAAGAGCGAAGCTTTCATACCTCATCGACGCAACAGCAGCTCCTATCTGTATGATCGCTCCCATCTCATCATGGGCTGCAGCAGTTGCTTCCTACGCTCCCGAGGGAGAGGGACTTTCACTCTTTATCCGTGCAATTCCCTATAACTTCTATTCACTTCTTACACTCGTTTTCATCGTTGTATTGAGCCTTATGAAGTTTGATTACGGCCCGATGAGAATTCACGAGGTTAACGCAAAGCTCAAGGGCGACCTTTATACAGCAGGTGATAAGGCAGAGGTTGCCGATGAAGGTCACTCTGCAAAGGGTAAGGTTATCGACCTTGTTCTTCCCATTCTTGTTCTTATCGTTGTTTGTATATTCGCTCTTGTTTACAACGGCGGCATCCTTGACGGTGCAAACTTCATTGATGCTTTCTCAAATACAGATGCAACAGTAGGTCTTCCGTGGGGTAGTGTTATTGCTCTTGTTTTTGCAATTGCATATTTCTGCATCCGTAAGGTTGTTACCTTCAAAGAGGCTATGGAGTGCATTCCCAAGGGCTTCATCGCAATGGTTCCCGCTATCCTTATTCTTACATTTGCAACAGCTCTTAAGAATATGACAGGCGTTCTCGGCGCAAAGCCGTTCGTCAATGACGTAATGAGCAACGTTCCCGACAGCCTTGCAAGCTTCATTCCTGCAATCGTATTCCTTGTTGCTTGCTTCATTTCCTTCGCAACAGGTACATCATGGGGTACTTTCGGTATTCTTATTCCGATCGTTATCACAATTTTCGAAACAGGCGACCCGCTTCAGATCGTTGCTATGTCAGCTTGTCTTGCAGGTTCAGTCTGCGGCGACCACTGCTCACCGATTTCAGATACAACAATTATGTCATCTGCAGGCGGTCAGTGCAACCACCTCAACCACGTTTCAACACAGCTTCCGTATGCAATTTCAGTTGCAGCAATCTCCTTTGTAATGTACGTTCTTGCAGGCTTTGTAAAGAGTGCAGCAATTGTACTTCCCGTTGGTATTGTTGTAACAATCGGCTTCCTCTTCGTAATGAAGGGCATTATGACAAAGAAATACGGCAAGGACAATATCTGATTGTTTTAAAACCCGAAAGGCTCTGACACAAAAAGTCAGGGCCTTTTTTGTATAATTTTGACAAAAACCGCAAAATGCAAAATTTAAACAATTTGTAAAATGATAAATATCGACGAAAAATTTGTGCTTTTGCTCTTGTAAAAATCTGATAAATAGTTTAAAATACATATATTATTCTTCATTATAATGGAGAATGCCGAACGGCAAAACATAAGAAAAGGAATGAATGTAATGGCTAACGAAAAGTCAAAGGCGGAACAGTACCGCGATGAGCGAAAGGCTCGAATTGCGGAGGCTGCTAAAAAGAACGCCAAAAATATGGAAAAGAAGAACACAGCTAAAAAAGCTGCAAGCAAGGTTATCTCAATCGTTCTTGCTGCTGCAATTGCACTCGGTGCGGTTGGTATCGTGTTCAACTACTACGGCACGTTTGAAAGAATGATCAAAATCGGCGGCGTAGGTGAGGAGCAGAAGGTTTCTGCTGCTGAGTATGAGTATTATTATATGCAGACATACAGCCAGTTCCTCAGCCTCATTTCACAGTACAGCTCAATGGGTGTTGACTACGGCTTTGATACATCTCTCCGTCCGTCCGAGCAGACAACAACTACAAAGGATGCTGACGGCAACGAGATTTCCTGGGAGGATTATCTCCGTAATATGACAATCGACAACATCAAGGTTCAGAAGGCATATTACAACGAGGCAATCAAGGCAGGCTACGGCGAGCTTACAGATGCAGAGGAAGAGGCAATCGAAGCTCAGCTCGACCAGATTCGTGAGCAGGCTCAGTCCACAACTACATCTACGGGTACAGAAAAGCCGAGATATTCTCTTAACGCTTTCCTTCGTATGAACTACGGTTCATTTATGAACTCAAGCTTCCTCAAGAAGATTCTTAAGGCAGAGACTATCGTTTCAAAGTACTATACTGACAAGATTGCTGACCTTGAGTCATCCTATGACCAGGCAGAGGTAGATAAGAAGTACAACAGCGACAAATCAGCTTATGACGTTGTTGATTTCCGCGTATATCAGTTCACAACAACAACTCTTACAGCAGATGAGGGCGAGTCAAGCGATGCTCTCAAGAAGCGTCAGGCTGAAGCAGATGCAAAGGTTAAGAAGGATGCTCAGGATTTTGCTGCAGCAGCAAAGGATGAGGCTTCATTCCTTGCAAAGGCAAAGGAGCTCAACAAGGATACAAAGGACTACGATGCTGATAAGAGCACAAAGATGACAAGCCAGCTTAAGGCAGACGTTCAGAGCAGTCTTTCAGAGGATGTTGCAAAGTGGCTCTTCGATTCAAAGACAGCAGTAGGCTCTGTAAAGATGTTCGAATCATCTGACCAAAAGACCTTCAACGTTGTTCTTCTTACAGCAGCAGGTCATCAGGAGGATACAGTTTCTGTCCGTCATATCCTTTTTGCAAACAAGGATGCTGAAGGAAATGCTCTTACAGAAGAAGAAATCGCACAGAAGAAGAAGGATGCTGAAGCAGCTCTCAAGGAATGGGAGAAGGGCGACAAGACATCCGAGAGCTTCGGCGAAATCGCAGCAGAGAAGACAGAGGATACAGGCTCACAGTCAACAGGCGGTCTCTATGAGAACGTTCTTCCCGGTCAGATGGTACCCGAGTTCGATGCTTGGATTTTCGATCCGGCTCGTGCAGAGGGCGACACTGCAATCGTTGAGACAGAATACGGTTACCACGTAATGTACTTCGTAAGCAAGGATGGCAAGTACTACGATGCTACAATCCGTTCAGAGCTTGCAAGCGCAGAGTTTGAGGAGACAGCAACAGAGCTTCTCGAATCAGGCACTTATGATGTAGGCTTCGGTCCGCGCCGTCTTGAGTATGCAGAGAACAAGATGGTTGATAAGATTATGATGCTTCTCTCACAGTCAGCAGCATAATTGAACAGATAAAAATTTAGGCGCTGTGTCCCCGCGGACACAGCGCTGTTTTATGTAAAAAAACGGAGCAGTAAAACAATCGTTCTTACTGCTCCGCTCATTTTAAGTTTATTTAACCTCTTGAATGTGAACCATTATACTTGTTCCGCCGCTGAAATCTCCGCCGTAGGAAAGGTTGATGCCTGCATTCATAAGCAGTGCACCTGAATAGATTTCACCGTCAGCCTCGTTGCGGTAGAGTTTGTTTTCGTCAAGACCCTTGAAGCGGACATTGAGGAAGGTGTGCTGTGTTCTCGTCTTGATAACAACCGTAAGGAGAGCTTCACTCTTGTCCTTGGCAACGAATGACCATGCGCACTTGAATTCATCGTCCGTCGGGGCGATAATCCTGTAAAGGTCGCCGTAATGAGTCAGGTCATAATACTTGTGATAAAGCTCGGAGGTTTCTCTTACGGTTGCCTTATCCTCCTCGGTCAGATGCTTCGGGTCGAGCTCGTAGCCGAATGTGCCCCAGAGAGCAACGGCGGCTCTTGTTTCAAGCCCCGTGCGGTCACAGGCAGAAACGTGAGCACCCATACTTGATGCGGGGTAGCACATTGATGTGCCGAACTGAATACGCAGACGCTCGATCGGATCGGTGTTATCCGAGCACCAGGTCTGCGGCATATAGTAGAGCATACCGGGGTCGTAACGTCCGCCGCCGCCTGCACAGCTTTCAAAAAGAATGTCGGGGAAAGCGGATGTGATTCTGTCCATAAGCTCGTAAGTGCCGAGTATAAAGCGGTGGAAAAATTCCTTCTGATGCTTTTTGTCAAGAAGCATTGAAGAAGGCTCGGAAATAGGACGGTTGTAGTCCCATTTGAGGTAAGCGATATTATTCTTCGAAAGAACCTCATACATCTGATTGAAGATGTGGTCGCGAACGTCCTGACGTGTCATATCAATAACGTACTGCTGTCTGCCGGGAGAAATTTCTCTGCCCTCAACGTGAACGCACCAATCGGGATGAGCTCTGTAAATATCAGAATCGGGAGAAATCATTTCGGGCTCAAACCAGATGCCGAATTCCATACCCTCCGCGTTTACTCTTTCAATAAGCTTTGAAAGAGGTCCGTTGAGCTTATCCTCGTTTACATACCAGTCACCGAGTGAGCAGTTGTCGCTGTTGCGGACGCCGAACCAGCCGTCGTCCATAACGAGAAGCTCACAGCCGAGCTCTTTTGCCTGCTTTGCATAACGGACGAGTGTCTCGTCGTCAAAGTCGAAGCCTGAGCCCTCCCAGCTATTGATAAGAAGCGGACGCTTTTTCTTTTTCCACGTTCCGCGGATAAGATTGTTCGCATAAAAATCGTGGAAGGTACGGCTCATTCCGCCAAGTCCGTTTGAAGAATAAGCCATAACAGCCTCGGGTGCCTGAAACTCTTCACCGGGCTCGAGCAACCACGTGAAGTCAATCGGGTTAATGCCCATTACGAGACGGGTACAATCCATATAATCGGTTTCAATGTCGATTGCGAAGTTACCGCTGTAAACAAAATTGAAGCCGAATGCATCGCCGTAGTCCTCACCGCCGTTGTCGTCAACAAGAGCAACGAACGGATTGTGGTTGTGACTTGACGAGCCGCGCTTACTTGCAACGGACTGTATTCCGTGAGCAAGGTGGCGTGTCTGAACGGTTCTTTCACGAAGCCAGGTACCATAAAGATTGACCATATTGTAGCTCATTGAAGGGAAGTTCACGCAACAGCTTGCAACCTTTTCTATCTCAAAAGCCTCGGTTCCCGTGTTTTCTATCTTGACACTTTGCGTAATTATGCTATGATTTTTAAAGGCGGTGTAGCAAAGAGTAACCTTTGCGCCCGTGAATTTATCAATGGCATAAATTTCAAGAGTGTCAGCCTCGTCGTCAGAGTTACAGTATGTATGGGGCAAGCCCTTGAGCTTCGGCTTACCGCTGTATATCTTATGGTCAACGTATCTTATATCCGTTGTGCTTCTGCCCTCGCTGTCTCTGATTGAAAGAGCGGCAAGGCGGAAATCACCGCCCGCGTTGCAGGAATATTCCATCGGCTGAATATCGAGGGAGAAAAATCCGTCGTCAGCGGTGGAGGCCGTAAGGGGAGAAATGGAAGCAAATCCGCCTCTGAAAGCGGTTGATATAAGATTATTGTCGGGCAGCTTTTTGCCGTAATAAAGGTGAACAAGATATTCACCGCGGAAAACACCTATCGCATAGGTAGAGCCCAACGAATCAATTTTAAAAATTCTTCGTTCTTTGTCAAAAGAAATCGGCATATTTATCATCCTTTCCGAGTATGTACAGGGTAATTTTATCACATCGTTTCTTTATCGTCAATAAAAAGGAAGTCAGTTTTATGGAAAAGAAAAACATCCACAAGGATCACAGACAGCGCGTCCGTGCCCGATATTTAAGTGAGGGTTTCGGCTCAATGGCAGAGCATAATATCGTTGAGCTTCTGCTGTTTTTCGGGATTCCTTACAAGGATACCAACCCGATTGCACACGAGCTTATCGAAACCTTCGGCAGTCTTAACGGCATCCTTGATGCACCCGTTGAGGAGCTGATGAAAATTGACGGAATCGGCGAGAATGCCGCAACGCTTTTAAAGCTGACAAGGGATATTGCGCTGAAATATTCGGACGCAAAAGCTCCCGGACTTGCAGAAAAAGAGTATACCGACATAACGGATTTTATACGTTCAAAGTATATAGCAGAAACAAGAGAGATTGTTTATTTAATAGCGGTGGATGCTCACGGCAGGGCTGAACACTGCACAAAAATCTGTGAGGGCACGATCGACCGAGCATCGATTGATAACCGTACGGTTGTGGAATCGGTGATTCGTTTTAATTCGAAAAACGTGATAATTGCTCACAATCATCCCCACGGCTTTGCCGCGCCGTCAGCCGCAGATATTGAAGCTACGGCACAGCTCAAGGATTTGCTCAGCTCAATAGGAGTCAATCTTGTTGACCACGTTATCGTTTCCCGTGACGATGTTTTTTCAATGGCAAAGAATCGCAAGTTTTCAGGGCTGTTCTGAGTTGGTATCATCAGGAATTTCCTCTGTTTCAAACGGTCGGCTTTCGCCGATGCTTTCAAGACAGGCGCATTTTCCTTCAACGCGTATGCCTTCCTTGTCTTCACGTATTTCCGCCTGATGTGTGATTATCTGCGCGTGATTTGTTTTTTTGTAGTATTCAAGTGAATAGTCGCTCATAGCCATAAGTCGGGCCTGCGCCTTGCTTATGGTTATTTCTTTTTCCTCGTAGACCGTGTAAAGGCGGTAGTTGATACCGAAGGGCAGAGCTTTGCCCTTAATCACCAACCGTGAGCGGTGCTCGTAGCAGGTGCCTTCAAGGTTACGCTTCGGCAGAATTTCAATGCCGAGAAAATACAACGAGTGTATTTTCTTTGTTTTTGGAACGAGCACGATCATCTTATATGGTGTTTGTGTTTCGATGTCGGTGTTCGTCCGCGCAACCACAAGTCCGTCTGCATCCGTAAAAAGATTCTGCTGGTTTTTCTTCTCGGAAATTCCGCTTATCAGCAGGTCACCCTTCGTAACGGCTTCGCCGCATTTTACGGCGGCAGAACCGCGGTAAACCTCTAAAAGCTCAATCTGCCCGTCCTTGCTTGCAACAATATTTGATGTGCCCTGATGTGTTTCAATGTCAGGGATTTTTTCTAGCTCACGGACGTTTATTTCTGCTGTACAACCCTTGATGTTAATCGCCGCCCACGTTGCATTATTAAGAAGAAGCATAGCCTTGCTTTCAATTTCCGAACGCTTGATTTTTTTGACCTTCTTACCTATCGTCAGACCTGCCTGTTCAAAAGCCTCAATAATTTCGGTATCGGGAATGGTGCTGTTGCCCGTAACCTCGACAATCCAGATGTGACCCGAAAGAAGATTGAGTACCGTAGCGAGAATTAAAAAGCCTGCTATAAGACCTGTTCGGTGAATATGACGGTTAATCAGAAAAGGAATTCCCGTTTTCTTGGTCAGACGGACGCGCATCGAGCTTTTGCGTGCGGGCGAGCGGATTTGCAGATAACCCTTGATTGTCGTTTTGGCTGTCAGTCCCGTTGCGGTTTTGCTGATGTCCCACAGCGGAATACCTTCAGCCGTGCAGGAATTGATAAATCTTTCCGCAAAGCCGTTTTCCGCCCTGAGTGAAACACAGCCGAAAATAAGGTTGATAAAATCACGCGTTACCATCAGTTACAAAACTCCATACTGACTATATATCCTTCAACCATTGCCTGCTCCATTGAGAGTGATTTTATCGAAAGACCGCTTCCGCAAAAGCAGACGGATTTCTTCCCGAGGCTGAGTTTTATTGTGCTGTCATCATATTCGAGAACACCCTTACAGCCGTCAATCAGGGCGCAGGTGTTGGAGACAATTTCGATGTAACCGCAGTTACTGCAGATGTCCTCGGGCAGCTCCAGCTTGTCGCAGATTCGGTGTGAAAGGGGAGTTATGAATTGCTGATAATCCGATAATGCCATAAAATTCTCCTATCATAACAATATAGTGCGTTCTCATATATATTTACGGGTGATTTACTTGAATAATTACAGCTTGAAGATTATTTTTGCGCTCTCAGCAACGCTTGTTTTTATTGTCGGCTTTTTTGCCGAACCGTCATCAGCGGTTAAGGGTGTCAGCGAGGGACTTACACTTTGCTCAACGGCGGTGATTCCGTCGTTGTTTCCTTTTATTTTTCTGTCAGATTTTCTCATCCGCTCGGGACTTTGCGATATTGTCGGAAAAAGTATTGCACCTGCCGTGAATTTTATTTTCCGTCTGCCCGGCAGTGCAGGCTGTGCAGTGCTTATGAGCCTTGTCGGCGGTTATCCCGTCGGCGCAAAAATGATATCCCAGCTTATCGAAGACGGCAGTATCACCCGGTCACAGGGAAAGCGGATGCTTGTTTTCTGCGTTAATGCAGGGCCTGCTTTTGTTATCGGTACTGTCGGTACGGTGATGCTCTCAAGTCCGCGAGCAGGGATTGTCCTCTACGCTTCAGCGGTGATATCGTCGTTGTTTATGGGCGTTTTTCTCCGTTTTTTCTGCGAAAAGCAGGCGGATGAAAAAATACATACCGAAAAGCAGTTTGCGCCCGATATAATTTCCCAAAGTGTACTGAACGCAACAAATTCAATGCTGATGATGTGTGCGTGGATACTGCTGTTTTCTTGCGTTAATGCTCTTGTACGCTGTCTGCCGTTATCGCAGCGTGTTATGATGTGGGTCAATATCATAACGGAGGTTACGGGCGGTTGCGCACAATCGACAAAGGCTTTTCCTCTTTGCGTAACGGCACTCGTGCTCGGTTGGTCGGGACTGTCGGTGCATTGTCAGCTTTATCCGTTTATAAGACAAACGGGGCTTAAATATTCACACTTCTGTTTATCGAGGTTGATTCACGGCGGAATTTCAACCGTGATTGCCGAGCTTCTTTTCAGGATTTTTCCGTGCGAGGTCAGTGTGTTTTCAACCTTTACGGACGTTACACCGTCACTCTTTTCGGTTTCAGTGCCTGCTGCCGTAGCGATGCTTGTCTTAAGTGCGTTTGTTATTGTTGAAAACAAAGTCAAAAGCCTTACTTGAAACAAATTAAGTAATATGCTATAATGAGAAAAGTAAAACAAAGGATGATGAAAATGAGAAAATCCGTTCTTAATAAAAAAGAAACTGCTCCCGCTTGCCGTATCTGTTCTCACGGCATACTTTCCGCTGACGGTGAAAGCGTGCTTTGTGTAAAGACGGGTATCCGCCAGCTTGATTCGAGCTGTCGCAGCTTTAAATACGACCCGCTCAAGCGCGTACCTATGCGCAAAAGAGGTATGGGAGAATTTACAAAGGAAGATTTTGAACTGTAAGGGATGAGCAATTCGTCCCTTTTTGTTTTGGAGGAAGATTTATGTTGCGTTTTGACAGCGACTATATGGAAACCGCACACCCGAAAATTCTTGAAAAGCTTGTTGAGATAAATTTTGATAAAAATACGAGCTACGGCTTTGACAGCTATTCGGAAAGTGCGCGTGAAAAAATAAGAAAAGCCTGCGGATGCCCCGATGCACTCGTACATTTTCTCACAGGCGGTACGCAGACAAACAAGGTTGCCATTGATGCGCTTGCCGAAAGCTACGAGGCGGTTGTCTGTGCCTCGACAGGGCATATTGCAACTCACGAAACGGGTGCAATCGAGGCTTGCGGTCATAAGGTGATTACCCTTGAAGGTGAATACGGAAAGCTGCTGCCCGAAGCTCTCGGAAAATATATGAAGGATTTTTATTCCGACGAAAACCACGAGCACGCGGCTCAGCCGGGACTTGTCTACATTTCTTTTCCGACGGAATACGGCACGGTTTATTCAAAGGATGAGCTGATGCAACTTCGAAAAATCTGCGACGAATATTCGCTCCGACTCTACGTTGACGGCGCAAGACTCGGCTACGGACTTGCCGCTCGGTGCTGTGATGTTACGCTTCGTGACCTTGCAAGTCTGACGGATGCATTTTACATCGGCGGAACAAAGGTGGGCGCAATGATAGGTGAGGCGCTTGTTGTTCCGAAGCCTGACAGCGTGAAAAAGCTTTTTGTTCAGGTCAAGCGCCACGGTGCTCTGCTCGCAAAGGGCTGGGTTGCGGGCGTGCAGTTTGATATGCTTTTTTATGATAACCTCTATTTTGATATTTCAAAAAATGCCGTTGATAATGCGATGTATCTGCGTGACGGATTGTGCGCTCTCGGCTATGAGCTTTACCTCGATTCTCCCACCAATCAGCAGTTTATTGTGATCGAAAACGAAAAGCTCGAAAAAATCAAGGATAAGGTCGGCTACAGCTTTTGGGAAAATATTGACGGCGAGCATACGGTTATCCGTTTTGCGACAAGCTGGGCAACCGAAAAATCACAGGTGGATGAGCTTCTTACTTTGTTAGGATGATTTTATGATTATAATTGCACCCGATTCCTTTAAGGGAACAATGACTGCAACCGAGGTTTGCAGAATAATAAAGGAAGAATTTTTAAAAGCGGATGCGGCTCTCGACATTCGCTGTATGCCTATTGCCGACGGAGGTGAGGGTACTGTTGATGCACTTTTGTCTCTCGGCGGTGAGCGTGTCAGCGTGAACGCGAAAAATCCCTACGGCAAGGAGATTGATTCCTTTTACGGCATTCTGCCAGACGGCACCGCTGTTATCGAAATGGCGGCGGCGAGCGGTCTGCCTCTTGTCGGAGATAATAAAAATCCCTTGCTTGCCTCGACCTACGGCACGGGCGAGCTGATTAAATCCGCGCTCGACCGAGGATGCAGAAAAATCCTCCTCGGAATCGGCGGAAGTGCGACCAATGACGGCGGCATCGGCTGTGCGTCGGCACTCGGTGCGCGCTTTCTTGACTGCGAAGGAAAATCGGTTTCTCTCAACGGGGCGGGACTTGCGGAAATACGAAAAATCGACCTTTCGGCACTCGACAGCCGAATTAAAGAAACGGATATACAGGTCCTTTGTGACGTTACAAGTCCGCTTTACGGCGAAACGGGCGCGACTTACGTTTTTGCTCCGCAGAAGGGCGCGGATGCTGAAACGGTAAAAATCCTTGATGACGGACTGCGTAATCTAGCAAGGGTTACAATGGATGCAATCGGCAGGGACAATGCTCTGCTTGAGGGCGCAGGCGCAGCAGGCGGGCTCGGCTTCGGTCTTGTCAGCTTCTTCGGCGCAAGACTTGTTAAGGGAGCACCGACATTGCTCCGCATTATGGGACTTGACACTATTGCGGCTGATGCTGACCTTATCATAACGGGTGAGGGCTGCTTCGATGAGCAGTCACTTCTCGGCAAAGCGCCGTCAAGTGTAGCCGAGCTGGCAGGCGGAACTCCTGTCATCGCAGTTGCAGGCAGAAGTAAGCTTGATTTGCCCGAAAATTCGCCAATCCGCAGGGTTTACGTCACCGATAAGGTCGGAAAAGACTTTGAAACGCTCAAAAAAGAGTGCTTTGATGACCTGAGAGCAACTGCAAAAGAAATGGCTGAGGATTATCTTAAAAATAAATTTTAAACACTTTCAACATAGTTTTCCACACCCCTTGCGCACATACAGCGTCGAAAAATGGGATATGCTACAATATATGGATAATATTTCCTTTTTCAACGGCGGTTTCCACAAAAAGATGTGGAAAAATAACCTTAAAATATATTCAAAAAAGGCTTGACAAGAGCCTCTCTATAATGTATAATCTGTGCCTGTAAAGAAAAAAACTTTACAGGCAATTTTTTGTAAAGGAGCTTTGGTTGTGAGTAAGAATCTTGATATAACTCTCTTGCTTGATTTTTACGGCGATATGCTTACGGACAAGCAACGCAGTTTTATCAGCTACTACTACAACGATGACCTTTCCCTTTCGGAAATTGCCGCCGATGAGGGCATCACCCGTCAGGGTGTTCGCGATGCTATCAAGAGGGCTGAAACCCAGCTTATCGCTATGGAGGAGCGTCTCGGACTTGTTGCCCGATTCGAGAATATGAAAATCGGTTTGAGCGAAATCATCGAACACGCAGAGGAAATTGCGATACACAACCGAAAAAGCGCTCTCTCAATGGAGATTAATGACGGCACGGCGAAGATCAAAGCCATTGCCCAGACTCTGTTAGCAGAGAATTACAGTTAAAAAGGTGGTACCTACTTATGGCATTTGAGGGCCTTTCAGACAGACTCGAAGCCGCCTTTCAAAGGTTAAGAAGCAAGGGTGCCTTGACAGAAGCCGATGTTAAGAGTGCTATGCGAGAGGTTCGTCTTGCGTTGCTCGAGGCTGACGTTAACTACAAGGTAGCCAAGGACTTTACCGAAAAGGTCAGTCAGAGAGCCGTCGGTGAGCAGGTTATGGAAAGTCTTACACCTGCACAGATGGTTATTAAAATAGTTAAAGAAGAGCTTACCGAGCTTATGGGCGGAACAAAATCCCGTCTTGCGATTGCAAATCATCCGCCGACAGTCGTTATGATGTGCGGTCTTCAGGGTTCAGGTAAAACAACTCACAGTGCAAAAATCGCATTAAGACTCAAGAACGAGGGTCACAGACCTTTGCTTGTAGCCTGCGATATTTACCGTCCTGCTGCTATCAAACAGTTGCAGGTTGTCGGTGAAAGCATCGGAGTTCCCGTTTTTGAAATGGGACAGATAAATCCTGTTGAAATCGCACGTGAGGCAATCAAGCTCGCAAAAGACCAGGGTTATGACTACGTTTTCCTTGATACGGCAGGTCGTCTTCATATTGACGAGGAGCTTATGACCGAGCTTAAAAACGTCAAGGCTGAGGTCAAGCCTCACGAAATCCTTCTTGTTGTTGACTCAATGACAGGTCAGGACGCGGTAAACGTAGCAACATCCTTCAATGATGCTCTCGGTATCGACGGTATCGTGCTTACAAAGCTCGACGGTGATACAAGAGGCGGTGCGGCTCTTTCAACAAGAGCTGTAACAGGAAAGCCGATTAAGTTTGTCGGTATCGGCGAAAAGCTTACCGATCTTGATGTTTTCCACCCCGACCGTATGGCATCGAGAATTCTCGGAATGGGCGATATGCTTTCTCTTATCGAAAAGGCGGAAATCGCACTTGACGAGAAAAAGGCGATAGAGCTTGAAAAGAAGCTCCGTCAGAATAAATTTGACCTCAACGACCTTATGGATCAGCTTGACCAGGTTCGCAAAATGGGCTCAATCAAGGATATGCTTTCAATGATTCCCGGTATGGAAAAGCAGATTAAGGACGTTGATATAGATGAGCGCCAGTTCGATAAAATCAAGGCAATCATCCAGTCAATGACCCCGCAGGAGCGTGAAAAGCCGGAGATTCTCAATCCGTCAAGAAAACGCCGTATCGCACAGGGTTGCGGTCAGGATGTTGAGGCTGTCAACAGACTTCTCTCACAGCATAAGCAGATGCAGAAGATGTTCAAGCAGTTCAACGGCAAGGGTAAAAAGCGCAGACGCGGCAGACCCGACCTTTCAGCATTGAAGGGCTTTAACATTTAAGCTTTCAACACGCACAATTCACTTTGCGTGATTGATATATAAAATTTAATTTATTTTTATTTTGGAGGAATTTATCATGGTTAAAATCAGACTTCGTCGTATGGGTGCAAAGAGAGCTCCTTTCTATCGTGTAGTTGTAGCAGATTCAAAGTATCCCCGTGACGGCAGATTCATCGAAGAAATCGGTACTTACAACCCGATGACAGAGCCCGCAGAGGTTAAAATTGATGCTGAAAAGGCTGCAAAGTGGCTTGCAAACGGCGCTCAGCCCACAGACACAGTTAAGGATCTCTTCAAGAAAAACGGCATCATCAAATAATTGCTCGAAGGAGAGTTAAAAAACGATGAAAGAGTTATTGACACAGATCGCTCAGGGTCTTGTAAACGATCCCGACGCAGTTTCCGTTGTTGTTGACGAGCCCGATGAGGATGGCGTAATCGTTTATCATCTTCACGTTGCTCCCGACGATATGGGTCGCGTCATCGGTAAGCAGGGCAGAATTGCAAAGGCAATCCGTATTGTTATGCGTTCCGCCGCTAACCGCAGTGAGCAGAAGATTTCTGTTGAAATTGACTAATTAATTGCCGGGGTTTCCGCTGGGAACTCCGGTAAAGCTTTTCAGGTGTTTTTATGATTAAAGAATATCTCGAGGTCGGTCAGATTGTCGGCACTCACGGTGTTCGCGGAGAAATGCGCGTCAATCCGTGGGCGGACGGTCCCGAATTTATGAAACAATTTAAGACTTTGTACTATGATAACCGTGGGGAAAAGAGCGTAAAGGTGATTTCTGCAAGACCTCACGGAAATGTTGTAATTCTCAAGCTCGAGGGTATCGACACCGTTGAGTCCGCTTCCGCAATGCGCAACCGTGTGCTTTTTATAAAGCGTGCTGATGCAAAGATTGCAAAGGATTCATATTTTATTTCCGAGCTTATCGGCTGTGATGTTTTTGATGCCGAGGATGACAGCATTTGCTACGGCACGCTGTCCGATGTCAGCGAAACGGGCGCGAATGACGTCTGGCATATCACGAAGGATGGCAAAGAATACCTTATTCCTGCAATTCCTGATGTCGTTATCAGCGTTGACGTTGCCGAAAACCGTGTTGAAATCAAGCCCCTGAGAGGAATTTTTGACGATGAGAATTGATATTTTGACACTTTTTCCCGAAATGTGTGAGCGAGTGCTTAGCGAAAGCATAATCGGCCGTTCGCGAGAAAACGGACTTGTGGAAATCAACTGCACAAATATTAGGGATTATTCAAAGGACAAGCATCGCCGTGTTGATGATGCAACCTACGGCGGCGGTGTCGGTATGCTGATGCAGGTTGACCCGATTTACGATTGCTTCTGCGCGCTGAGTGAGGAAATCGGCAAGCGCCCGCATCTTATCTATATGTCGCCTCAGGGCAAAACCCTTACGCAGGAGCGAGTCAAGGAGCTTTCAAAGCTTGAGAATATCGCAATTCTCTGCGGTCATTACGAGGGCGTTGACGAGCGCGTTATTGAAGAAATCGTTGATGAGGAAATCTCAATCGGTGATTATGTGCTCACCGGCGGTGAACTGCCTGCACTTGTGCTTGCGGACAGCATTTCCCGTATGCTTCCCGGTGTGCTTGCCGAGGATATTGCCTTTGAGGAGGAGAGTCATTACAACTCTCTGCTCGAATATCCCCAATATACAAGACCTTACGAATGGCACGGCAAAAAGGTGCCCGACGTTCTTTTATCGGGGCATCACGCCAATATCTGCAAATGGCGCAGGGAGCAGCAGTTAAAGCGTACTTATGAGCGTCGTCCCGACCTGCTTGAGTCGGCAGAATTAGACAAAAAAGACAAGCAATTTTTGGAAACTCTTAAAAACTGCGAGTAAATAATAGTCATTCTGCATTAAAATGTAGCATACCCCATAGTAAATCTGCACAAACAAAAGGTATTAAAAAAGTGCAAGTTTGGACTACAATACGAATTATTTTTAAAGTGAAGTTTATTTGTTGACGATGAAAAGTTTTGTGATATAATAATTAACAAGTGGTAAACTGATACTTTGAATTTAATTGATTGGGAGATATAAGTTATGTTTGAGAAAGAAGTTACAGTACAGAATCAGGTTGGTTTGAGTGCTCGTCCTGCTACATTCTTTATCCAGAAGGCTAACTGCTTCAAGTCATCTATCTGGATTGAGAAAGAGGAGCGCCGCGCTAATGCAAAGAGTCTTCTCGGCGTACTTTCACTCGGTATTGACGGCGGTACAACAATCAAGGTTATCGCTGCAGGTCCCGACGAGGAGCAGGCTGTTGAGGAGCTTGTTAAGCTTGTTAATTCAGGCTTTGCTGTATAATTTTATTTCGATTTAACTTTTGAAGGGTTGCCACGCGTTGGCGACCTTTTTCTTTTTTATGAAAGGGGGAATTGCTACGGAGCTCGCAGATTTAAGAAAAAAAGCAATGGCTTTGCCGAAAACGCCCGGTGTTTATCTTATGAAAAACGATAAGGGCAAGATTATCTACGTCGGCAAGGCGAAGGCACTAAAAAACCGTGTCAGCCAATATTTCGGCTCGCAGAATAACCATTCCGTCAAGGTGCGCAGAATGGTCGAAAATGTCAACGATTTTGACTATATCTTAACCGACAGCGAGTTCGAGGCGCTTGTGCTTGAATGCTCACTCATTAAGCAGTATTCCCCGAAATACAACATTCTTTTAAAGGATGATAAAGGCTATTCCTATATCAGAATCACAAAAGGCGAATGGCCGAAAATCAGCGCAGTCAAGCAGAAGCTGAACGACGGAGCACGCTATATCGGACCTTACACAAGCTCGTTCAGCGTTTCGTCCTCCGTTGATGAGGCTTTGAAAATTTTTATGCTTCCGCATTGTAACAAGAGCTTTCCGCGTGAAATCGGCAAGGGCAGACCGTGCCTTAATTATTTTATCAAGCAGTGCTCTGCGCCGTGTGCGGGTAAGGTTACTTGTGAGGAATATAACGAGGCGGTTGAATCCGCAGTAAAATTCCTGCAGGGTGACAGCTCGAAAATTGTTGCCGAGCTGACCGCCGAAATGGAAGAAGCGGCAGAAAATCTTGAATTTGAAAAGGCGGCAAAGCTTCGCGACAGGATAAATTCAATCAAAAAAGTCAACGAAAAACAAAAGGTTGCAGGCTCGTCCGTCAAGGAGCAGGATGTCTTTGCAATCGCACAGTCAGAGGATAAATTCTGCCTGTCCGTTCTGCGTTTTTTTGACGGCAGATTGAGGGACAACGAATGGTTCATTTTCGATGAAATCGACTCTCTTCCCGAAACGAGACACGAGCTTATCACACGCTTTTATTCAATGGGACGTACCGTGCCGAAGTATGTTACGGTTGACGGTGAGGTCAGCGATGCAGAGCTTCTTAACGCTTGGCTTTCACAGCTTGCAGGCAAAAAGGTGGAAATCAATATTCCTCAACGGGGAAGACAGCTCGAGCTTGTTACGATGTGCCGTAACAACGCTTCGCAGAAGCTTGCACTCTCAATGGGCAGAAACGGAAAGGCGACAGCCGCACTCGATGAGCTGGCAAGACTTCTGAATTTGCAGAAACCGCCCGTTTTTATTGAATCCTACGATATCTCACATACTGCAGGCAGTGACAACGTTGCAGGTATGGTCGTTTTCAAGAACGGACTTCCTTACAAGAAAAATTACCGTCGTTTCTCTATTAAAGGCTTTTCGGGTCAGGATGACTACGCTTCAATGGCAGAGGTCATTTCGCGCCGTCTTAACCGTTACGTTGAGGAAAAGGACACGGAGGAGGGCTTCGGTATTCTTCCTGACTTGATTCTGCTTGACGGCGGTATCGGACAGGTCAATGCCGTCCTCCCTATTGTCAGAGCATTCGGCTTTGATATCCCCGTATACGGTATGGTCAAGGATAACAAGCACCGCACGCGCGCGGTTGCGTTTGACGGCGGAGAGATTGCAATCAACTCCAAGCGTCAGGCTTTTACGCTTATTTCCACAATTCAGGAGGAGGTTCACCGCTATTCGGTTGCCTACCACCATCAGAAGCATAAAAAGTCAATGTTCAACGCAACACTGACGAAAATTGAGGGTGTCGGCGAGAAAAAGAGCAAGGCGCTTTTAAAGCATTTTAAGACAATTTCCGCGATAAAAACAGCGAGCGTTGACGAACTTTGCAAGGCTGAGGGAATAAATCGCTCAACGGCGCAAAAAGTTTATGATTATTTTAGAAAAAATGTTGACAACATACCGTCAAAAATGTGATAATAACAGTGTATGTAAAAGTAAATTTTAAGGATAGGAGCTTTGACTGTGCGAGTAATAACAGGTTCGGCAAGAGGTCGGGTTCTTAAAACTCTCGAGGGCGAGGACGTACGTCCGACAACTGACAGAGTTAAGGAAGCAATATTCAGTATAATACAGTTTGAAATCGAGGGCAGGGAAGTCCTTGACCTTTTTGCAGGTTCGGGACAGCTAGGTATTGAGGCACTCAGCCGAGGCGCGGCTTATGCTACGTTTACGGATTTGAGTAAGGATGCAGTGAGTGTTATCAAATCCAATCTTCTCTCGACGGGACTTCACAAAAATTCTGCCGTTTTGCAGAGCGATGCAATGACTTTTCTGAGAAACAGCAGAAAGAAATTTGATATCATCTTTATGGATCCGCCCTATTCAAAGGGGATTCTGCAAAAGGCTCTTCCGCTTGCGGCAGAGGTCGTCAATGACGGCGGCGTTATCGTCTGCGAGCATCCGTACGGCGAGGAATTGCCCGAGACTGTCGGAAAATTTGCACTTTACCGCAGTTATAAATACGGCAAGCTCGGCGTGACGGTATACAGGCTGAACGAAGGAGGGGCTCAGGAATGACGAGAGTTATTTATCCCGGAAGCTTTGACCCGATAACCAACGGACACCTGAGCGTTATCAGGAGAGCGGCAAAGCTTTTCGACGAGGTGATTGTGGTTGTAATGATTAACCATAAAAAGCCTGTCGGCTGCTTTACTCATAAGGAACGGGTTGAGCTTATCAACCGTTGTGTGAAGGATTTGCCGAACGTCCGTGTGGATTATTACGACGGTCTTCTCGCGGAATATGCAAGAATTCATAACGCGAATGCCATTGTAAAGGGCTTGCGTGCCGTGTCCGATTTTGAGGACGAGTTTCAGCAGGCACTCACCAATAAGGAGCTTAATCCCGACGTGGAGACAGTTTTCGTAACAGCAGGCGCAGATTATATGTATCTTTCCTCCAGCATTGTCAAGCAGGTCTGCGAGCTTGGCGGAGATGTTCGGAATTTCGTACCCGAAGAGGTATATGACGATATTGTAAAAGGTATAAAGAAGAAAGGATGACAGACAGATGAACGTACAGGGCTTACTTGATAAAATTGAAGATACCATTGAATCGGGCAGCAAATTGCCTCTTTCAGGCGGTAAAATTGCAGTTGATGCGGAGGTAATCAAGCAGTGCGTTGAGGATATCCGTTACGACCTTCCTATTGAAATCGAAAAGGCACAGGAGGTTGTTGCTCATCACAATAACCTTATCACAAAGGCTAACAATGAGGCTTCTTCTATTGTTTCCTCAGCACAGACTCAGGCTGATACAATCATCGCAGAAGCAAAGGAAAAGGCAGCATCAATCGTTGCAACTGCAGAAACAAATGCCAACGCAACAGTTGAGGCGGCTTCGGAGCAGGCGCGTCAGATGGTTGAAAACTCCGAGATTGCACGTCTTGCACACGAGTATTCCGACCGCGTAAGAGCACAGGCTGTAAACGAGGTTGAAAAGATGCTCGGCAACGCAAGAAAGGAAGCAGATTCAATTCTTGTTGATGCTACAAATCAGGCTAATGATATGCGTGCAAAGGCTGATAAGTGGGCAACTGAAATCCGCAGCGGTGCCGCAGAATTTGTTGAGGATATTCTCAAGAACAGCGACGAGGTTCTTTCTTCAAATATTGCAGAAATCCGCAAGGCACGTCAGAGTCTTTTCGGCTCAAACAGATAATATATTACATAAATCACAAAAGGACGGCAAAACCGTCCTTTTTTGGAGTTGAATAAAATGAAAAAACAATGTGAATGCTGTTATAAGCGTTTTGAGGTAGTTCGCGATACGAGCGTGCCGATTTCAACCGACCTTACAGCACCTATGGATCATATCTACTGCCCGTGGTGCGGCGCGGAAAACGGCGCGGTGGAGAAAGGCTCTCTCATCAGCACTCAGCGCTGTAATGCCGAATGTGAATTTTAATTTTTAGGGTGACTGAAATAATGTGTCATAATCTGATTGAATTTTTAAGGGATAAGAATATCGTCATTCTCGGCTTCGGCAGGGAAGGCGTTTCTACCTATAATTATATAAGAAAATATTTCCCCGAAAAGCCGCTTGCAATTGCGGATAAGAAGGAAATTTCCCTCGACGATAAATATGTCACGCTTCTCACGGGCGAGGGATATATGGATAAGGTTTTTGATTATGAGCTTGTAATCAAAACTCCGGGTGTGCCGATTGTCAATATCGAAATTCCCGAAAATGTACTTATAACCTGTCAGGTTGATTTGTTCCTTGAGTTTGCACCGTGCAAGAAAATCGGCATCACGGGCACGAAGGGCAAGACGACAACATCAACTCTTACTTATAACCTCATTTCCGAGGCGGGTTACGATGCTTATCTTGTCGGCAATATCGGTGTTCCTGTTTTTGATATCATTGATGAGTGTGACGGCAAGGTTGCGGTTATCGAGATGTCCTGTCATCAGCTCGAATTCTGCCGGACTTCACCCGACGTTGCAATTTTTACCAATATTTACGAGGAGCACCTCGACCATTACGACGGCTATCGCGGTTACATCAATGCGAAGCTCAACATCGTCAAGCATCAGTCGGAGGAAGACTATCTCATTTACAACGCTGACCAGAATGTTGACGGACTTATTGATTTTTCACAGTATAAGAGTAAGAAAATCCCCGTCAGTGCTGAGCCTGAAAATGATTTTCAGCAGAGCCTTACCTCTCTTAACCCGAGGCTTATCGGCAAGCACTGCCATCAGGATATATTCTTTGCCGAGGCGGTCGCACGTCTTTTCGGTGCTGATGACGAGGCTGTAAAACGCGGCGTTGAAAAATTCACGGGTATTCCGCACAGAATGGAGCCTGTCGGCGAATTTAAGGGCATTTCCTTCTATAATGACAGTATAGCAACAATTCCCCACGCGGTTGAGTGCGCTGTCGATGCTCTCGGAAATATCGACACCCTCATTTTCGGCGGTCTTGACCGCGGCATAACCTATGAGGATTTTATAACTTATCTTGATGCCTGCCCGATAAACAATATTATCGGTATGCCCGAAACGGGTACAAAAATCTGCAACGCTCTTCTGGAAATGGGTTCAAAAAAGAATGTTGTCCCCGTCCAGACAATGGAGGAGGCTGTTGCGGCGGCTTATGAATTTACGGCAAGGGGCAAGACCTGCCTGCTTTCACCTGCCGCACCGAGCTATAATGTTTATCGCAATTTTGAGCATAAGGGTAATCATTACAAGGAAATTGTAAGAGAACTTGGTAAAAAATAATTGTAAAAATCGACAAATTTTTTATTTTGATTATAGACATTTAAACGAAAAAATGTTACAATTAAGTGTATTTGTATAATAGGTGACGGACTATGAAGCGTTGTTTGATTCTTGTAACAAATTTATATCCGTATTCTCTCGGTGAAGCTTTTCTTGAGCCGGAAGTACCTTTTCTTGCAAAGCAGTTTGATAAGGTAATTACTCTTTCAATCGGACTTGAGAAAAATGCTCCGCTTACACGTGAGGTTCCGGAAAATTTCGATTGCTACAACATTACGTCACTTCCGAAGAAAATTAACCGTGCGATATCACTTTTTAACGGCGCAGTCAATCTTCTCCGCCCTGCAAGGAACGTTGAAGATGAAGCCCAAAAGGGCATAACGCACAGGGCTTTTTACGAATATTTCACAGCAAGAGGCGAGCGTGAGTTTGCCCTTTGCGAAAAGATACTTCAGAAATACGATTTCAGCGAATACGACAGCGTTACGGTTTACAGCTATTGGTTTTTTGTTGCCGCGCTTGTCGCAAGCAAAATTTATGACAAGCTCTCGAAAGAGTGTAAAAATGTAAAATTTGTTTCGCGTGCCCACGGACACGACGTTTACAGGAATGCGAATTTTATCGGCTATATTCCGAAAAGACGTTTCCTGCTTGATAAGGTTGATGCGCTTTATCCCTGCTCAATTAACGGTGAGGAATACATCCTCGAGAGCTATCCCGAATATGCGGATAAAGTAAAGCACCGCTATCTCGGTACGGTCGAAAACGGCATTTCCCGTATGAGTGAGGATGAATTTCATCTTGTATCGTGCTCTCGTATGATTGAGCTTAAAAGACTCGACAGGATTGCATCCGCACTTGTGCTTCTTGATAAGGAAAACCTCGGAAAAATCAGGTGGACCCATATCGGCTCAGGAGAAACATACGAAAAGGTAAGGCGAATCTGCGACAGCGGTCTTGAAAATATAAAAGTTGATTTCCTCGGCGAAATTCCGAACGATGCGGTCAAGGATTTTTACCTTTCCCGCAGTGTTGACCTTCTTATCAATACAAGCACTACCGAGGGACTTCCTGTCTCAATGATGGAAGCGATGTCCTTTTCAATTCCCGTGCTTGCAACTGACGTCGGCGGTGTCAGCGAAATCGTCAGGGACGGCTTTAACGGTGTTCTTATTGATGAGAGCTTTACCGACGAAGAGCTTGCACAAAAAATCAAAGAAATCATTCTCTCTTCAAGGGAAGAAAGAGAAACGATGAGAAAAAATGCACGTTTCTTCTGGGAAGAAAATTTTGATGCTGAAAAGAATTTTACCGCATTCGCGAAGGAAATTTCGTAATAACCGTTGATTAAAGAGTAAAGGGGTGCGATATGGTCTCTTTTAAAAAAGGTATTCTCCGCATAGACGGAAATAAAGAGAATACCGCACGTTGGATATATGAATTAACGTTTGTTATAAATACAATCACTCTTTTTGCCTTCAATGATGTCAAGTTTATCGGTACGCTTACGGGTATTGTGATGCTTGCGGCAGCGATGCTGCTTTGGTTAGGCAGGAAAAATTCAAGAGTTGTCATTCCTTATAACACAGCCTGGTATGTTGCATTTACCGTTTTTTCTGCGATATCGTGTCTGTGGTCGATGTTTATTGACACTCATATCGCATCTTACTTTTTACGAATGGTCGTTATTATAGCAAGTATAACCTCCGTGTCGATTTACGTCGATACGGCAGAAGATCTTGAACGTCTGATAAAGCTTTTTATACTGTCAATGACGATAATCGTCTTTATGGAATTTGCGGTAACTCCGTCAGACGAATGGACATCAGGTGTTATGGGCTCTCATTTCAGCGGAGCTAACCAGAACAGTGTAGCCTTCCTCGTCTTTTGCGCGGAGCTGATGGCTTTTTATGAGTTTTATTCCAGGGGAAGAAAACGGTATGTGTTTCTCATTATTCTTTTTGTTGTTTTCGTTATTCTTTCCGGCTCGCGAAAAGCGTTGTTTGCAGCTGTTGCAGGACCGTTGATGTTTGTTTTCTTCTCGGTTTATAAGCGCAACTACTTGTTTCATATCATTCTGATTGCAGCACTTGCCGCGTTGATTGTTTTCATTATTATGAATGACGTAAATGCCTATAATTCAATCGGAAAACGCTTTGAGTCGATGCTCGAATTCTGGTTTGAGGACAGATCTCATAAGGTTGACAACAGCCTTTATATGCGTTCTTACTACATCCAGCTTGCGCAGGAGATGTTCGGCGAGTCTCCGGTTTTCGGTAAGGGAATGGGAAATTTTGCACGAATTATTGATGAGGTTTACGAGCTTCAGGGCGTTTACAGCCATAATAACTTCTGGCAGATATTAAGTGAATTGGGTATCGTCGGATTTTTTATTTACTATTCGATGTATGCTTTTATAATAATCAAGCTTATCCGAAACGCATTAATACACAAAAGCAGAATCAGTCTTTTATTCCTGACTTTTATGATTTTGCTGGTTGTTCTCGAAACAGGCTTTGTTACCTACAACTCGAAAATGCCGCATATCGTTATCGCGATTGCATATACGGCAACCTATGTCGGGGATGCGGACGGACGAAAATACAGTTATATTGAAAATCATACTGAAGGATAAAGAACGGAGGATTCACTATGAATAATTTTGACAGCTCCTCAAAGCAAAAGGGCTTTGAGCTGAATATCATCGGTTACCTGCTTGAGCTTTCAAAGAAGATGTGGTTGATTGTTATTATCGCACTTGTCTGCGGCTTGCTCGGCGGTGTTGTCGGTAAGGTTACCAGCAAGGAAAGCTATACCTCGGAGGTAGCGTTTATCGTTAATACACTTTCGGAGGACCAGACTGTTGAGAATTCTGCCGTTTCGGCACAGATCAACATTACAAATACCTTCAAGTATATCCTTTCGGGCCGTGTTCTCAAGGAATCTGTCCGTGAGGCTTGTCCGGGTAATCTTTCTTATGAATTTATCGATAACAGTATTACTGTTCAGACGGTTAATTCAACTAATGCTATTGAGCTTTATGTGCAAACGGAAAGTCCCGACACTTCTTATAACATTGCAAAGGCTGTTGTAGATGTTTACGCTGACGTTGTTGAGGATATTTATCCCAACGCACAGCTCAATGTCTGCGAAACTCCCGTTAAGGCAACCGTGCCCGAAGAGGATCGTTCAACGCTCGTTATTGCAACTATCAGTGCAGTGTTCGGTGTCATTGTTTATTGCGTATTGGCTCTCATAATGTTCATCATTAAGGATACAATCAAGAATTCCGATGAGCTTAACAGCAAGCTTAACATCCCTGTTCTCGGTTCTGTTCAGCTTGTTACCAATAAGAATAAGACGGATAAGGGCTTGCTTGTTGCGGACAGAAGAACAGGCTTCTCCTTTATCGAAACCTACAAGGCAATCCGTACAAAGATTGAAAGTAATTCTGCTAAATCAGGCAACAAGGTATATCTTGTTACAAGTGCCTGTGAAAACGAAGGTAAAACGACTGTTTCAACAAATATCGCTCTTTCACTTGCAGAAAACGGAAAGTCAGTTCTTCTTATTGATGCTGACCTTAGAAAGCCGTCAATCGCAAAGATTCTTTCACTTCCCGAGCAGGGCTACGGCTTTGCAAACGTTATCCGTCAGGATGTTCCTCTTACCGAGGCTATCAAGCTTGTAAAGACATTCAATCTCTACGTTCTCGCTGACCGTAAGGCTGTTTCAAATCCGTCAGAGCTTCTTTCAACAAAGGATGCGGAAGAGCTTATCCACAGCATCCGCGAAGAGTTTGATTATATTATTATTGATACTGCTCCCGCGTCTGTTGTTACTGATGCTTCTATTATCGCAGGCTTTGCTGATGCAGCTATCTTCGTTGTCAGAGAAGACCACTCTCCGTTCTCAAGAATCCGTATGTCAATCGAGGATATTGATGCTAACGGTGCGGAGATCGTCGGCTGTGTCTTTAACGTAGAGACAGACTCGACAATCAAGGCGGGTAAATACGGCGGAAAATACGGCAGATACGGCAGATACGGCAGGTACGGCAGATACGGTAAGTACGGTAACTACGGTAACTACGGCAGCTACGGCTATGGCTACGGTTACGGCTACGGCTCATCAAAAGAAAAATAACAATATAAACCTCTTTCGCATAGTATGTAAGCGAAGGAGGTTTTTTAATGCATAATTTTGAAGATATGATAGAAAAATACCGTCAGGAGCTTATCGAGTTTTCAAAGCAGTCTTCCGTACATACTCAGGAAGAACACGAGGATGAGCGAATGACGGCGGAGGTTTTTGCCGCAGGACCTGATTCGTTGTCTGAGCCTGAAGAGCCTCAGGCTGTGATAGCGGGCAGAGTTCCTTTTGCGGATTATGATGAATTTGTGCGTAACAACCCTGCGCAGGGAATAATGCGTGTACAGGCTTTTACTGCTGATCAGGCATTTCCCGCCGCCAATGCTTCGGTGCGTGTTTATATAAGGCTTGCCGACGGTGATCGCGAGCTGTACAGCGGTATAACCGATGTTGACGGCATTGCGGATAATATCCGTCTGCCTGCGCCCGACAGCTCGATTTCCTTTAACGAGAACAGTACTGTTGAGCCCTATGCCGTTTATTCCTTAAGGGTGAATAAGCCGGGGTATTCGTCTGCTGTTTTTGAGGGAATTCCCGTTTTCGACTCCGTAAAGTCGATACAGCCGGTGGAGCTTGTACCCTTGAGCTCGGATGGCAGTGAGCCGACGCAGACGGTGACAAGCACAGAACCTATGAATCTTTTCGGAGGTGAGCGCTGATGGCTGTTGCTGATACACCTACAATTCCTGAATTTATAACAGTTCACCTCGGTCCGCCCGATTCTAGTGCGCGTAACATCAGAGTGTCTTTTCCCGATTACATCAAAAACGTTGCATCGAGCGAGATTTATCCCACCTGGCCCGAAAACGCAATCCGTGCGAATATATATGCACAGATAAGCTATGCTCTTAACCGTGTATATACCGAGTATTACCGCTCAAGAGGCTATGATTTTGATATCACAAGCTCAACGCAGTATGATCAGGCTTTTGTAAACGGCAGGGATATCTTTTCGAATATCAGCCGGATTGTTGACGAGATTTTCAACGATTATATTGTAAAGCAGGGGCAGGTTCAGCCTTTCTTTGCGCAGTACTGCGCAGGCTCGTGTCCCGGACTTTCACAGTGGGGTACGGTTCCGCTTGCACAGCAGGGCTATACACCTTACAGAATTTTGCAGAATTACTACGGAAACGATATCAACCTTGTGCAGAATGCACCCGTAAAGAGCAATATACCGTCTTATCCGGGAATACCCTTGCGCCTCGGCAGTGCAGGTGAGGACGTCAGCGATATTCAGCGGCAGCTCAACCGAATTGCGCGTAACTACCCATCAATTCCGAAAATTAATAATCCGTCAGGTATTTTCGAGGAGTCAACGCTTGCCGCGGTCAGAAAGTTTCAAAGCATATTCAATCTTGCACAGGACGGCATTGTCGGCAAGGAAACGTGGTATAAAATAAAGTATATTTACAACGCAGTCAAGGGCTTGTCGGAGCTTTATTCGGAGGGTCTGACTTTAAGTGAGGTTGAAAGACAGTTTGCAAAGGTGCTCCGTCGCGGAGACAGGGGCGTGCCCGTACGTACGTTGCAGTATTATCTTGCGTTTCTCGGATTTTTTAACCCTAAATTACCGCAGATATCCGTTGACGGAATTTTCGGGCAGGAAACGTATGATGCCGTGCTGACCTTCCAGAGGCTTTATAATCTTGATATTGACGGTATCGTCGGCAGAAGCACGTGGAACGCTATCCAGAGAGCTTATGAGGGCGTTCTTAACAGCTTGCCGCCGAGCTACAAGAGTTACTCAAATCTTATCTATCCCGGCTATTTCGTCACCACGGGCGCACAGGGCGATGTCGTCCGTCAGCTTCAGAGATATCTGCGCGTTATCGGACAAAACAATCCCTCCGTGCCCGTAGTCAGCGTTGACGGTCAGTACGGCAGCCGAACAAGGGCGGCTGTTGAAGCGGTTCAGAGACTGAACGGACTTGAACCGACGGGGCAGGTCGGCCCGATAACCTGGAATACGATTGTCGATTTGTACGACGACTACGCATAAGAATATTTTTAATCAATCTGAAAACAATATTTTTAGTTTATCTTTGAGGTGCAATAATGAACGAAAAAATGTTGTTTTCGGATTCTTTTTCTGAAAATGTTAAAAATCTTGATTCATACTTCCGGGTTGATAAAAATTTTGACGTTGTGGATACGCCTTTCCGAACGGGAGGGAAGAACGCAAAGATTTATTACGTTGACGGCTTTGTCAACAACGAGATATCAGAGCGTGTGCTTAATTTTCTTATGAGCATTGAAAGCTTACCGCAGGAGATGACGGCACAGGATTTTGCACAGAAGGCAGTTTCTTACATTGAAACGCAGATATGTGATGACATCGGCACGATTGCAAAGGTTGTTTATTCGGGCGCAATATTGCTTATTGTTGACGGCTTCAACACGGGTTTTCTGGTTAAAACTCGTAACTTTCCGCGCCGCTCGGTTCAGGAGCCTGATAACGATAAGGTTCTGCGCGGTGCACACGACGGCTTTGTTGAAGGACTTTTGTTCAATACTGCACTTATCCGCCGAAGAATCCGTAACCGTGACCTTATTATGGAGGTGCACGAGGCAGGGACGCGCTCGCGCACTGACATTGCGCTCTGCTACCTTGAAAGCAAGGCAGATATGAAAACAGTCAAAAAGCTTCGCGATAAAATCAGCAAAATTGACGTCAATACTCTTTCAATGAGCCAGGAAAGTCTTATTGAATGTCTTGTAAAAAAGCAGGTTTTTAATCCGTTTCCAAAGGTACGCTATACCGAACGACCCGATTCTGCAGCCGCTTGTATAGCGGAGGGAAGCATCATTGTAATTGTTGATAATTCGCCTGCGGCAATGATTGTACCGACGAGCTTTTTTGAGTTTCTGCAGGACACGAACGATTACTATTTTCCGCCCATTGTCGGCACGTATCTGCGCTTTATCCGTATGCTGATTTTTGGTCTCGCTCTCTTGCTTTCACCGACGTGGTATTTGCTTATCAGCAACCCGCAATACATCCCCGAATGGCTGAATTTTATTATAATTAAGGAGCATTATACAGTTCCCGTAATTGTCCAGCTTCTTATAATCGAGGTTGTTATTGATACCCTGAAGCTGGCTTCGCTCAACACTCCGAACGCGTTGAGTAATTCTTTTAGTGTAATCGGTGCGCTTGTCCTCGGCGACCTTGCGGTGAAGGCACAGCTTTTTTCCTCCGAAGTGGTACTGTTTATGGCCTTTGTCGCAATTGCCAATTTTGCACAGCCGAGCTTCGAGCTGGGGTATGCATTCAAGCTCTCACGCATTTTTGTTCTTGTTCTTACCGCCGCCTTCGGTCTGTGGGGTTATATTGCAGGCTTGGTAATAGTCCTGCTTGAAATGCTTTTAACAAAAACTGTTACGGGCAGGGGATATCTCTATCCTTTTCTGCCGTTCAATGCAAAAACACTTTCGCGTCTTCTGATAAGACATCCGATAAGCCGTGATAACACTTGAAATAATAATAAAATTTTTTCAAAAAGTATGGATTTACGCTTCAATATATGCTAAAATATATGTCAGTATATTTAAGGAGTGTAACTATGAACAGTTCTTGGAAAAAAGTAGTAACCGTCATCGCATCACTTTTGTGCGTAATGATCGTGTGTCTTGCTATAAATGTATCGGTCGATAAAATTACGGGCAATATTCTTCCGCTTGACAGAAACGAGACTCAGCAGGGAAGTAATATCCAGCAGAACAATCCCGTAGGCAACCCGAATGTCAACGTACCTCAGCAGGGCGGTAACGACGTTCAGCAGACTCCCTCGGATGTTGTTGATACCAATCAGCCGACACAGGGTCAGCAGGGCGGAGCACAGCAGCAGACACCCGTGCAGCAGAACACCGAAAATCCCCTCAACTATTCAAAGTCACAGCTTATCGCTTACTATAACAAGTGCCTTAACAAGTCTTACTCTCAGCCGAAGATAAATGCAACAAAGACAGAGCACGTTGACGTTGCTGTTCAGGGCATTGATATCGGTAATGCAGGTATTAATGCTGATGATTTTGCAAACACGATTATCAAAAACAATACAAAGAAAAACGACAAGCTTCAGACAAAGACCTTCACAAGCCCCACAGCTTCTGACGGAACACATATCACACAGTTTGTTCTTCCCGCAAACCTCTACGATGCGGCTGTAAAGACTATCTCCGTTTCAAAGAGCGGTAGCGGCTACAAGATTGTTTATACCCTCAATCCTGAATCCTGTGCACATAACGGAACAGCGAAGTATAACGCATCCTGCGCATGGCCGCTTGATATCAACGTTATTGATTTCGGCGCAGCGGTTAAAATCGAAAGCTGTACCTTCAATTATCCCGGAACAACAATTACGGCAACAATCGACTCACAGGGCAGAGTTACAAATACAGTTGTTGAAATGCCGCTTACAGTTGCAAATGCACAAGCGAAGGCTCTTGGCATTACAATTAAGGTTGGCGCAATCCAGGGTAAGTGGACTTGTAAGAATACAATGTCATTCTGATTTTTAAAGATGTTAAAACGCACTCGGTTGAGTGCGTTTTCTTTATAAAAATATTGCTAAAGGGTTGACAACTAAATTTTATGGGTTTAAAATAAAGTGTCAATAATTAATTTGAGAGGTGAATTTTTCGTGAGTAGCGACAGTAGTTACGGGCAACGATTCATAGCTTATTTAACTCAAAAGAAAATAAGTGGCGGATTTATCGCCGTAGGTGCGTCTGTATTTACGAAATAATACCTTGCACACCTGCGGGCGGTGGTTTTTGCCGCTGAAAAGGGGTGTGTTCAAATGGAAACAATGGTTGAAATCATCAGCAGGATGCTGGCTAACAACAAATTCTCGGCAATTAAAGAAATGCTCAGCGAAATGAACGTCGTTGACATTGCTTCTATGATGGAAGAAATTGAGTCCGAGGAGCAACAGGTACGTCTGTTCCGTTTGTTACCAAAGTCATCTTCGGCTGATGTTTTTTCTTATCTTGACAGCGAAATTCAGAGCAACATCGTTTCTGCAATTACGAACAAGGAGCTCGCGAGCCTTGTTGAGGATATGTTCATCGACGATGCTGTTGACTTCCTTGAGGAAGTACCTGCAAACGTTGTTACGCGCGTGCTTGCACAGGCGGACAGCGAAACGAGAAATCTTATCAACAGATTTTTGCAGTATCCCGAAAATTCCGCGGGCAGTATTATGACAATCGAAATGGTTTCGTTCCCCGAAACCTACACCGTAAAGCAGGCGATTGCGCAAATCCGCGCAACTGCGCTTGACAAGGAGACTATCTACACCTGCTACTGTACGGACGGCAAGCGTAAGCTCGTCGGAACGGTGCCCTTGAGGCGTCTTATTGTTACACCCGAGGACACTCTCGTCAAGGATATAATGTACGATGACGAGCAGCTCATCTTCGTCAATACAATGGATGACCAGGAAGAGGTTGCGAATATAGCAAAGAAATATGACCTTCTTTCCGTACCCGTTGTTGATAAGGAAAACCGACTTGTAGGTATCATCACAATTGACGATATCGTGGACGTTATCGAAGAAGAGACAACAGAGGACTTCGAAAAAATGGCATCCCTTTTGCCGTCGGAGGACGAATACCTTAAAACGGGCGTTTTCGCTATGTTCAAGAACCGTATTCTCTGGCTTCTCGTGCTTATGCTTCTTGCAACCTTTACAAGTCAGATTATCGAAGGCTTTGAGGGTAAGCTCTCGCTTGTTGTGGGACTTACAGCCGCAATCCCGATGATTATGGGTACGGGCGGTAACTGCGGCAACCAGACGTCAACGCTTATCATCCGCGGTCTTGCCCTCGGTGATATTCAGATCAGCGATTACTTCCGCGTACTTTGGAAGGAAATCCGTGTTGCGCTTCTCTGCGGTGTTGTTCTTGCCGTTGCGAATTACGGCAGAATGTGGCTGACAAAGCTCATAACAGGCAGTGAGATTGAAAGCAGTACTTTTATAGTCGTTTCTCTTGCAATGGCGTGTGCGGTTATCGTCGCGAAGGCAATCGGATGCTCACTGCCGATATTGGCAAAGCTCCTTAAGCTTGACCCCGCACTTATGGCGGGCCCGATGATTACAACGATCGTTGACGCATTAACTCTTGTCATCTATTTTGCAATAGCAACAGTTTTTATAAATAAAGGCTTGATAGTAGCCTGACAAAAAATTGACCCCCGACATCGCGTCGGGGGTTTTACTGTTTAAATTATTCGAAAGCTTTGATGATTTCGCCGATGATAGCCCAGAGCTTTGTGCCCTTGAACCAATTTACAATCTTTTCACCGAAGGTCATTTCTTCCTCTTCGTATTCAAGAAGCTCTGCACCGTTATCAATAGCGAATGCCTGTGAAAGAGTAAGACCGCCTTCACCGTAAAGCTCAGCTCTTACGTACTGGAAGTTCTCTGCACCTTCGATTGCGTCAAGGTCGAGAGTAATTGTGTCAGCACCGATTGCGGATTTTGCGATAACCTTGCCGTTTGCAATCCACTGGATTGTTTCTGCATCTGTTGCGTTGACAGAAATCTTGTGACCGTCAACTGCAATGTTTGTGAACATCGGATAGGGGAGACCCTCGTTCATAACATCGATTTCCTCTGAAGGTCCGATCCACTCGTTGGGACGAATCTTTCTTGTAACCATAAAGAATGCGCCGTTCTGCATTGTCTTCTTGATGTTGTCGATGTTGTTTTCTTCCATCATAAATACGCTGAAGGAAGAGTCAACGCAGGATGTCCAGTGAGCGTCTGTGTTACTGTAACCGATAACGTTCTTGCCGTAGGGGAGACAGTACATAAGAAGGTTATCCCAAAGGATTCTGTCATAGCCTGTTGTACCGTTTCTCTCGTTGAAAACTTCCGTACCGAGGCAGGAGTCATACTTGAGCATAAGGTCGCCGAAGAAGCTGATGTAATACGGGTCATTAACAACATCGGGGTTAGCGTTGGAGTTGAGCCAGTCGCCGGGGTGGTTGATGTGAGAAAGACCGCCGTTTTCTTCAATAAACTCAAGAGCCTGCTCAAAGCCTCTTTCATTTTCAGCACCTGCAAAGCCGCTGCCTGTTGTGCCGGGAAGGAAATAGCCGTTGACGTGGTTCTTTGTAAGTGAGAGATTGTTGAATTCGTTTGCACCGAGGACAGGAACTATCTTCTTGTTTCTGACTGTTCCGTCGTAAAGGAGATGAGTGCCGTTTTTGTAAGCCTCATATTCCTCTGTTGTAAGGTGCTCGTAAGGATTGTCGATAATCCACTGGTATGTATAAAGAATCTGTGTATCGGGCTTCTGATCCCAATCAACACCTGTAATACCGTGGTCAGAGTGTGCGAGGAAATCATAGTCCTGATTGTAATACTCCTCTGTCATAACGGGAAGAGTATCTTCAGCATCACTGTATGTAGTGTGTGAATGAAGAGTGCCCTTGTAAGCGCCCCAGGCATCGTTACCGCTCCAGATAACCTCGTTGTAGGGGTTAACGATTGTGTAATCCTCTGCCGCAGAAGCGCCGATAACGGCAAACTGTGCGAGCATCATAATGCTTAAGAGTACGCACATAAGCTTTTTGAATGATTTCATAACAAAAACCTCCTGAAATTTATAGTTTAATTATAAACAAAATCATTTGCTGTTGTCAATGATTTTATTTTCAGACAACCTTAAAATTGAGAGTAGCCTTCGTGCAGTTGTAGGAAAGACCTTCAACGTAGGGGCTGACCTTGCTCGTGATATCAGCGTTCTCATAAACCGAGCACATCAAGTGGCCGTTGAGGTAATCTCTTGTTCTTCTCGATTCGTAGGGTACTGTAATCTGACCCGTTGTGCCCTTTCTGGCGGTTGAGCTTACCTTGAATTCGATTGTGACAAGATCCTCGTTGATTGACTTGGGTACCTCGCTTGCCATCATTGCGTTGGGTGTCATCGTAACGCGAAGGAATTTGTGAGTTTTCTTGAATTCCTTGAGCTTTGCTTCGCTGTAATCGGGCCAGCAGAGCTCTTTGTTCTGCTGTGCAACCTTAGCCCAGTCAACAAAGGTGCAGGTCTGTCTGCCGCAAACCTCGTAAAGTCTTCCGCTTGTGTTGAACTTTGCGCTAGGTGCGGAGGAGAAAATACTGCTGTTGTAGTAAAGCTGTGCGCTTGTCGGGCCTGTGTAGAAATTGTTTGAAAGTGAAAGAGTTACGTAAACCGTATCGCCCGCCTTGACGGGAATAACGTCATCATAATCATAATTTTTGCTTCCGACAGTTGCCTTGAGTGCGAAATTAGCCTTATACTTTGAGGTGTCGTAAAGTCCGACGGAAATCTGAAGAATAATAAGAGCATCCGTCGAATTGACCTTGCCGTCACCGCTGACGTCGGCAGTTTTTTTGTCGATATTTTTGTTAAGTCCGACAGAATACTGCAAAACAGCGAGGGCATCTATCGAATTTACCTTGTTGTCACCCGTAACGTCGCCGAGCTTCTGTGCAGATACGGTCAGACAAGCAGAAGCTGCGATAACGAGCGCGAGCATTAATGCAAAAAATCTTTTCATATTTTCATACCTCCTTAACCCATAATAAGAGCAATTATAAGGCTGATTGCGCTTGCGCCTCCGATTACGGCGGCTGTGAGCTTTATCAGCGATTTACGAAGGAGCTTATCTGCCTTCGTGTCACAATCGTCCTCATTGTCGGCGCTGGTGAACTGCTTTGTATCGCAGAGCATAAGTAAAATCTTATCAAAGCAGGCGGAGAAAAATTCTTCATCGCTTTCCTGCTTTTCTTTGAACAGCTTGATTGTGCTTGTGCCTGTTTCATCGGCAATCGCAACGGGAAGAAATTCATCCTCTGTTTGTGCATCAACTGCCTTTTCACCGAAAAGCACGCTGAACTGAGTGTTCTTGAATGTGAGAAGCTCTCTTGCCTTGTTGATGAGCGTTTCGTCATCCTCGGCGGTGCAGTCGAATTTTTCTTCGGAAAGGATGTATCCCTTGTCGTCTTTAGGAAGATATTTTCCGATATTGATGTCCGCCGGCAGTCCCGCAAAAGCAATTCGGATTTTTTCTTCATTAAACTTGTCGGCAAATCTGTCAAAGATTGCACGGCGTCTTGTTTGAGCCGCACGGCTGTTCATACCGTCACAGAATTCACCGAGATAATCGTAGAGCGAACCGAGAACAACCTCGTCCGCACGCGGCGAGCTTTCGGGAAGATAAATGATATGCTGTGCGCCCGAAGAAATAGCAAAACCGCTCGTCAAAGCACTTTCGGTCGGCATAACCCGTGCACCGTCGGGAAATCTGATGTTGACGTCGTAAATATTTTCCTTGATTTTGCCGCTGTGCAGCAGGGGCTTGAGCGCAACGGCAACGTCCTCGTTGACCGTCATTTTAAGACCGAGTGCGGAAGAAAGCATCCTCTTTGTCGCATTATACATATTGTTCTGTACCGCGATGATAACGATATCGGCGGCACGAAGACTCTGCGAAACGGCAAGAAGCATCCTTTTCTGCGAGGTGAAGGATGTAAATCCGCCGCAATCGGGGAAGAAGCTTTTTACACACTCATAAATGTATTCCTTACCCGACTCGGATTCGGGGCTTTCCTGCTTTGACAGTGAAAAAAGTTTGATGTCCATTACGGCACCTCTCAGTTGATTGTAAATTTTGAAGCGTTGCGGAAGGGATTGGTTTTACCCATTTCGTCATACCACGCCTGGGGGAATCTCTGGTTTTCGTTTACCTTTGCTCTTGAGGTATCAACCTCCGTGCTTTCGCCGTCACGGACGAGTCTTGCCATAACAACAAAGCGAGCATCCTCAAAAACGGTATCGCAGGTCGAAAGGGTGAGGATTTTGTCACCGGGGACGATGTCGACTGCCTCGTTTGTGTAATATGAGCGTGACTTTACCTCATCGATAAATTCGAGGAATTTTGCCTCGGACGGGAAGTTTGTTGCAATATACGGGAATTCGTAGCCGTTGTCCTGTGCCTTGTTTCCGTTGGAAATGAAGGCGGCAAAAATCTTCCAGGTATGGTTAGAGTAAATTGTATTGAAATCAAGTGTGGGATAAGCCTTGTAGTTTTCAATGTCGTTATAAAGGCTTAAAGAGCCGAGCTGTGAGCCGTCGCGCATATTGTGGCCGTAGATGATAGTATTTGCGTTGAATTCCTTAAGATTGTTGCGGTAGTCAACGAAAAGCGTACCGTAGCGCGTTGTCTCGCCCTTGAAGCCGAGCTTGAGATATTTGTTGTTATCATCAGCCTGAACAACGTTGTAGCCTGTTTCGTCAATTGCGCTGATGTAGAGTTTACCTACAAAATCGGGATTGATTTTCAGCAGTGCGCTGTATTTTGCCTGAATAGCGTCATCACTGCCGTCTATAAGCGTTGTGTTCGTGTTGCTTTCGTCTGATACTGTTGTGTCATTACCTGTCTGGTTATGCTTGAACGGTTCTATTACAAAAGCGTTCAGAAGGTATGCCGCGGTACAGACGAGAACGATGATAGCAATACCGAGTACGGTTTTTCTGATGCTTTCAGCAACGGATTTTTTAACATCTTTTTTGCTTACCAATCAAATTCCTCCTATCTCTGTGAAGGCTGCCAGGTTACGGACTTTGCGTAGGGATTTGTCTTGCCCTTCTTGTCGTACCATATCTGCGGACGGCGGTAATCGGGGTTTGACTTTGCCTTTGATGTATCAACGTCAGTTGTCTCACCTGCGCGCAGAAGTCTGCCGATAACAACAAGTCTGCCGTCGATATCCATTCCGCAGGCGGCGTCGAGCGAATGGGTACAGGTTGAAAGAGTGATTATTCTGTCACTTGAACGAAGGTCAATTCCGGTTGTGTAGATAGCGCGCTGATTAATCTGCTCAACAAAGCCCTTCATACTTACGGGACCCATATTCGGATAAATATAGTTGAAGAAGTATCCGCCGTTGTAGCTGACCTTACCCGTGGTGTAAAAAGCCGTGTAAACAAGGAAGGTATAGCTGCCGTTGAGAGTAGAATAGTTGATAATCGGGTGCTGCTTGTACCATTCGATGTCCTCATAGCGGTGAACGTCGTAGAAATGAGTACCCGACGGCATATTGTGACCGTAGATAACCGTATTTGTGCTGAGCGTGTTCTTCTTGCATCTGTAATCGGCGTACGGTGTGCCGTAGTTTGTGTTTGTGCCGTAGAAATTACAGCGCAGATAGTAGTTGTTATCCTTCGACTGAACTATGGGAGTGTTGACGTTTGTACCCGGGATACTCAGCCAGCCGACAACGTCATTGTTGACGGAATAAGCCTTGACAAGATTGGGATTGATGCCCGCGGGATACTTCGTCGCGTTATACTTCGGCACCATTGAGGTGTAGATGTTATATCCGACGTTTACGGCATTATCCGTCTGGGGGTCTTCACCCGAAGAGCTCATAAAGCCCGTTATATTGAAAAACGAGAAAATGCCCGATGCAACGATTGCAACGCAAAGAAGCGCACATATTGCACCGAAAAAGGGATTACCCTTCTTTTCAGGCTCGTTAGCCTCGTTGACGACTTCATTGTTAATGTTGTTTTCAGCCATTGTTTTCACCTCTCAGATACATTCTGACCATATTAAGAGCGTTGGACGCGTTGACATATCTGTTGTAGTCACGGTCGTTTCTGCCCGTCATCAGCTTTTTAACCTCTACGCCGTTTTTGTGGGCAAGTCCGATATAGCTCAAACCTACGGGCTTATCCGTAACGTCACTGTTCGGGCCTGCAATTCCCGTGACGGAAACCGCAACGTCAGCACCGCTTAATTTCAATACGCCCTGTGCCATCTGCTTTGCGACCTGCTCGCTGACAGCACCGTATTTTTTTAGGTCGTCCTCACTTACACCGAGGATTTTGTGTTTGATTTCGTTGGAATATGAAATAATACCGCAGTCGAAAACGCTTGATGCGCCCGAAATGTTGGTAATTCTTTTTCCTATAAGACCGCCCGTACAGGATTCGGCAGTAGCAAGCTTCATTCCCTTTTCTTTAAGCAAGGCGACAACAGCCTCTTCAATGCAGGTCAGGTCAATGCCGTAGATATAATCACCGAGCCTGTTTGTGATTTCTTCAATCACGGGAGCACAGAGTCTGTCCGCTTCAGATTCGTTATCAGCCATTGCGGTAACGCGGAGCAGAGCCTCGCCGTCCTTGGCGTAGGGGGCAACGGTGGGGTTTTCGCTTTCAAGCAAATCCTCAACGAGCTGTGACATTGCGGATTCGCCGATACCAAACGTACGCACGTTATGGGAAATTATTATTTTGTCGGAAAATCTTTTAAGATAGGGGACTGCACTTTCAAAGAACATCGGCTTGAGCTCTCTCGGCGGGCCGGGGAGAAGCAGAATGTGCTTGCCGTCCTTTTCCATTCCGAGACCGGGAGCAGTACCGTTGTTGTTTTCAAAAACAACGCAGTCGGCAGGAAGCATAGCCTGCTTCTTGTTGCTCTCGGGCATTTCGAGTCCCTTGTTTGTGAAATACTTTGTCATTCTCTCAAGGCTCTCCTTATGGAGAACAAGCTCCTTTGAGAAGAATTCGCAGGCAACCTCTTTTGTGATATCATCGGGAGTAGGGCCGAGACCGCCGGAAAGGATGATGATATCGCTCCTCTGTGCCGCGTGATTAAGAGACGCGAGCAGACGGTCGTGATTGTCGCCGACAACGCTCTGATGCATTACACTGAAGCCGAGCCTTGCGAGCTCCTGTGCGAGGAACTGTGCATCCGTATTGAGAATGTCGCCGAGCAGAAGCTCCGTGCCTACACTGATAATTTCACAAGTTTTCAAAAGATTTCACCTTTACTCTATATTAATGAATTTTAAATTGCCGAGAGCCTCTTCAATAAGCCCTTCAACGTCAAGCACGCTTTCGGCATCTTCAACGAATTTAACCTGAGGACGTGTTTTCGGATGCTTGGGAGTGAATACCGTACAGCAGTCCTCGTAGGGGAGAATTGATGTTTCGAAGGTATCGATTTTTCGGGAAATTTCGATAACCTCGTCCTTATCCATGCCGATAAGCGGACGGAAAAGCGGTAATTCCTCGACAACAGCCTCGGTACAGGCGATAGCCTGCATTGTCTGGCTTGCAACCTGTCCGACGCTCTCACCCGTGATGAGTGCACCGCAGCCCTGCTCCTTTGCAATTCTCTCCGCACAGCGCATCATAAAGCGGCGCATAATAATTGTGAAAAGATCCTCGGGACAGTTGTCCTTAATTTCTTCCTGAATGTGTGTGAAGGGAACAACACAAAGGGGGATATCTCCGCTGTACTTTGCAACCTGACGAAGGAGAGTATGCACCTTCATCTCTGCGCGCTGGCTTGTGTACGGCGGTGAAGCAAAGTGGATTGCGTAAAGGCGTAAGCCTCTTTTTGCCATCATCCAAGCCGCAACGGGGCTGTCGATACCGCCCGAGATAAGTATGGCGGCTTGTCCTGCCGAGCCGACGGGCATACCGCCCGCGCCCTTGTGCTGATTGCCGTGAATGTAAGCGTAGCTATCTCTGACCTCGACGGTGACGACAAGATCGGGATTGTGCACGTCAACCTTAAGGTGATGATATTTTGAAAGAATAGCTCCGCCGACCTCTCTGCAAATCTGCGGAGAGTTGAACGGGAATTTTTTATCCGAACGCTTCGCTTCAACCTTGAAGGTTTTTGCGAGCATCAGCTCCTCGCTGAGATACTCACAGGCGGCAGGCAGTATCGCATTCATATCCTTTTCAACTGCCGCGCAACGGGAAAGACCTGCAATGCCGAAGATTTTTTTAAGTCTGCGGAAAGCCTCGTCAAGATCAACTCTTTCGTCGATAGGCTCGACCATAATAGTTGACTGCGACTGCACATAGCGGATTTTTCCGAGGTCGTGAAGCCTCTGCTTCATATTTTTAACAAGCTGATTTTCAAAAGTGTGGCGGTTGAGTCCCTTAAGGGCAAGCTCACCGTTTTTAAGCAAAATAATTTCCTTCATTTTTCAGAAACTCCAAATTTATTTCATTCTTCTCATAGTTTTCTGCGCGTTGGCGATACCGTAAAGCAGGTAGTCAATTTCCTCCTTCGTTGTGAAACGGGAAATGCTGATTCTCAATGCGCTGTTAATTCTGTCATCGGAAAGATTCATATTTTTGAGCACACGGCTCTTGTTACCCTTTGCGCAAGCCGAGCCGCTCGAAACGTATATGCCCATATTCGAAAGGTAGTTGAGCATAACCTCAGACGGGATACCAAGCACGGAAATGTTGGTGATATACGGCACTGCGTTTGCGGGTGAATTTATTTTAATGTTTTCCATTGCGGAAACATTTTTTACGAAATAGTCGCGAAGCTGTGTCGCGTGGTCAAGTCCCTGTGCGTAGTCGGGCATAGCCTGTGCCGCGGCGGCAAAGCCTGCAATCGCAGGTAACGGCTCTGTGCCGGGACGGATTTTATTTTCCTGAAGACCGCCGAGTACGTGCGGAGCAAGGCGGGTGCCTTTTTTGACGAACAGCGCGCCTGCGCCCTTGGGACCGTGAATTTTGTGCGAGCTGATGCTCATCAGGTCAACGCCCATATTGTAGGGCTTCAACTGCATTTTGCCGAAAGCCTGTACCGCGTCGCAGTGGATAAGTGCGTTCGCACCTGCGTGGACGGCGGCTCTTTTTGCAAATTCAACGGGCTGAACAGAGCCGATTTCGTTGTTGACGTACATAATGCTGATGAGCACAACGGAGGGATTTGTTGCGGCATAAAGCTGACGCTCATCAATCAGTCCGTTTTCGCCGACACGGAGTCGGATAACGTCAAAGCCCTGACCTTCAAGATACTTGACGGGCTCTTCAACGCTTGAGTGCTCAATCGACGTTGTGATAATTCTGCTGCCGCGCCTTTTGAGAGCATTGGCGGCGCCGAGAATTGCTATATTATTACTTTCCGTACCGCCCGATGTGAAGATGATTTCATCGCTTTCGCAAGAAAGCTTGCGCGCAATCACGTTGCGCGATTCTTCGAGCAGCTCGGATGATGCAATGCCGTTTGCGTGCAGGGAAGAGGGGTTACCCCAACAGGACGTAAGGGCATAATTCACTTTTTCAACAGCCTCTTTGCAAAGCGGTGTTGTTGCACTGTTATCCAGATAAGCTTCCATATACTTTTCCTCCAAACGACACTATGCCATTATTAATTATATTATTATACATCAAAATACATCTACTTTCAATCTTTTTATAGTTATATATATTAACAATATATAAATTTTCGGGAAATTTTTGCAGATAAATCCCCATTACATAATATGTCGTAAAAAATAATATGTTCAGGCTTGACTTTTTTGCCTTAATATGGTAGTTTATAGGAGCATTGAAAAATGTAAATATTTAAGAAAGGAGACAGACATAATGACAAGATTAATTATGAAAAACATCAAAAACGGTTATCCGGCGGTTGTGTCTGTTTCTGCATAACAGGCATTGTGTTTTTGCACTCCCGGGACGTTTTGTTCCGGGAGTTTTTGCGTTATGCAGAAGGCATAATCTCTCGGAGAGGAGGTAAAATGAAACAAAAAAAGAAACAGAAAAAGGAACGCTTTGAAAACCTGAAAAACACCTTATATGCGTTTAAAATCATTACGCAGTGTGCCCCATTTATGCTCGTGTCGCAGGTCGCAACAATGATTGCATATTGGTTTTTTACAGGCTTTGTGCAGGAGATAATGTTCCTCAAGGTTTTGCTCGATATTATCGAAAAGGGCGGAACATTCGGACAGTTTGCCGTAATGGTTGGAGTTTTTGCGCTGGCAGGCGTGCTTTCAAAGGCGGTGGACTGCTTCGGCGACTACGTCTGCTCGCGGCAGATGAAGGTCTTTTACAAGAACCTTAACCGCAGAGTTTTCAAAAAAGCGGTCGAGGTCGATATGCAATGCTATGAAAACCCCGATTTTTATGACAAATATCAGCGCGCGACGGAGATTATCAGCGATTCGCATTACTCAGATTTCAGCTATTTCTTCGCAATGATAATCTCGGGCGGATTGACGGGAATTTTCCTTATTGCTTACGTTATTTCGATTGATGCAAAAATTCTTCTTATACTCTTATCAATGATTATTGTTGTTATAATCGAATCGGTAAAGGGTAAGGTCGAGGTTGAAAAGGATAAGAAGATGACTCCGCACAAGCGCTCGAAGGCTTATGTAAAAAGAACGGTTTTTCTTCGTGAATTTGCAAAGGATATGCGTACCTCGGGCATCTTCAACGTTATGCATTCGCGCTATAAGGATGCGGTTGAGAATAACCGCGAAATCATTAAAAAATACGGCAAAAAAATGGCTGTGCTCGAGGTGCTTTCGGGACTTTTCGGAACGTCACTTCCCGTTGTAATAACCTATATTTATGCGGCTTACAGATTTGCAATCAAGCGCAATCTGTCAATTTCAAATTTTTCCGTTATTATGACGGCAATGAGCAACCTCAAGGATGTTTTCAACGACCTCGGTGAGGCAATCGGCGCAATCCGCAAGGAGGCAAAATTCTTCGGAAATCTGCGCGAATTCTTTGAATATGAATCCACAGTCACGGGCGGAAGTCTTGAAGCGGATGAGCTTGAAACGCTTGAATTTAAAAACGTTTCTTTCACTTATCCGTCAGCGAAAAAGCCGTCTCTCGTCAATGTGAACCTCAAGTTCAACAAGGGCGAAACAACGGCAGTTGTGGGCAAGAACGGTGCAGGAAAAACAACCTTTGTCAAGCTTCTTCTGCGTTTCTATGACCCCGATGAGGGTGTGATTCTCTATAACGGTGTTGACATCAGGGAGTACAGCATCAAATCCCTGCGCGACCGCCTTGCAACTGTTTTTCAGGATTACAAGGTCTTTGCCTTGAGCGTCGGCGAGAACGTTCTCTGCCGCGAGGTTGAGACGGCGGATGATGCCTTGCTTGTCGATGAGGCTCTGAAAAACAGCGGCGCTGATACCTGTGTGAACGCACTTCCTCAGAAGGCGCAGACAGTTCTTACCCGTGAGTTTGACGAAAAGGGCACGGGACTTTCGGGCGGTGAACAGCAGAAGGTTGCGGCGGCAAGAATGTTTGCTCGCGCCTTTGACCTTGCCGTGCTTGACGAGCCGTCGAGTGCGCTTGACCCGATTGCGGAATACAAAATGTATGAAAGTCTTATTTCCGCAACGCAGGATAAAACGGTTATCTATATCTCTCACAGACTTTCGAGTGCGGTGCTCTCGGATAAAATCTACGTCTTTGACGGCGGAACGGTAGCAGAAAGCGGAACTCACGAAGAGCTTATGCAAAGCGGAGGTATTTATTCGGAGATGTTCACACTCCAGGCTTCAAGCTACAAATCACAAGAGGGGAGTGTGGATGACTGATGAAAAAGAATAATAACAAGACAAAGCACTCGATGGTATCAAACATTTTTTATATGCTCAAGCTGATGTTTAAGATTTCTCCGGCTCTTGTTGTCGGCGAAATTGCCGAGCATATACTCAAAACACTTCCGGGAAAGCTGATTTCGGTTATCGGACTCAAGTACATAATCGACGAGGTGACTAACGGCGGTGACGTTAAAAACGTTGTTATAGGAATAGCGGCAATCCTGCTTATTCTTGTTGTCAGCGAGGTCGGAAATTCGATATTCTTCGAGCTTTTTGTTCACAGAGAGCGCGAAAAGCTCGACCTGGGTATACAGTCTACTCTTTATAAAAAGGCGGCACAGCTCGACCTTTCAAAGTATGACGACCCCGGCTATTACAGCGACTTTATCCTCGCTGTCGAAATGTCCTCCGACAACATCAAATACATTCTTCAGAATGTAAAATATTACGTAGGAGAGATTATTTCTTTCCTCACTATCAGTGCAGTTTTGCTGACGATTGACCCTGTCTGCCTGCTGATTGTGCTGACCTCGGTTGCAATTTTTATTCCTGTCGGCAGATATACGGGCAATCTTATGAATAAACGCCGTACGGAAATTACGGAAAAGCACCGTAAGGGCGACTACTTCTCGCGTCTTTTCTACCTTAGGGATTATGCGGGCGAAATTCGCACGGGCGGACTTTTCGGTCTGCTTGACAGACGCTTCAGTGAGAGCGCGGATGATATTGTCAGTACGCAGGATAAATACGTCAAAAAGATTGACAAAATCTTCTTCGTGCAGGAGACCTCGGTTCAGGTTATCGGCTTTATGCTTGCACTCACGCTTTACATCGGTTACAGAACTCTTGTCACGGGCGATATGACCGCAGGTGATTTTGTTGCAACCTTCAACGGCGCGGTGCAGATTGGCGGCGGCGTGCTCTACCTCACGGTTTACGGTGTACGTCAGTTCACGGAACGCTCGGGTATGATTGAAAAATACCGTGTGTTTATGGCAGAACAATCAAGAGTGCTTGACGGTAAAACGGCGGCGCAGAGCGGTAAGCCCGAGAAAATCACGGTTAAAAACATTTCATTTTCCTATACTGGCAGTGACGAGGATGCGCTGAACGGAATTTCGTTTGAAATTGAGCCGTGCGAAAAAATTGCTCTCGTCGGCTACAACGGTGCGGGCAAAACAACTCTCACCAATCTGCTTCTGCGGCTCTACGACGTAACGGACGGCTCGATTGAAATCGGCGGTACGGATATCCGCGACGTGACGGTTGAATCTCACCGTGCAAGATTTTCAGCGGTCTTTCAGGACTTTCAGATTTTCGGTGCAACCGTCGGCGAAAATGTTGCACTCGAAAAGGATTTTGATGAGCAGAGAGTCCTTGATGCTCTTCGCAAGGCAGGCTTTACAAAGGAGCTGCCCAACGGAGTGAATACGGTTCTTCTTCGTGAATTTGATGATGACGGGCTTATGCTTTCGGGCGGCGAACAGCAGAAGATTGCAATCGCAAGAGCCTTTTATAAGGATTGTCCGTACATTATTCTCGACGAGCCTTCGGCAAATCTTGACCCCGTTTCGGAGTATGAGCTGAACAAGGCTATCAGCCGTGAGTGTGACGACAGAACAGTTGTCTTTATTTCTCACAGACTTTCTACCACACGTCATGCTGACAGAATTCTGATGCTTGAAAACGGCAGAATAATTGAATCGGGAAGCCACGATGAGCTGATGAAAAAGGACGGAAAATATGCTTATATGTTCCGTCTGCAGGCCGAAAAGTACGAAAAAACAAGCGAATAAATAAATTCTGACCGACAATGTGCAACACATTGTCGGTTTTTGTCTTGACTTTTTCTTCAGTTTATCTTAAAATCTACACGTTAATATGATTAAACGGGAAACTGTGCGAATGGGGATTTTTCTATGAGCAATCAGCTTTCGACAATTAAAACAATGGTGGATTACGCTGCTGAAAAATACGGCGACAAGGATTTCTGCCGTTTCTTCCGCGACGGTGAGATGACCGCCAAGAGCTTTAACGAGTTTAAAGAAGACTGCTACGCTGTCAGCAGATATATTAAAAACATTGAAAGCAGAAAGATGCATATTGCTTTCATCGGCAACACGAATTATGAGTACGTTGCCTGTCTTACGGGTATGATCTGCAGCGGTAACGTTGTTGTTCCGTTTGCTCCCGATATCAGTGTGGACGAAGCTTGTAATCTTTTTGACGATGCCGATATCGAAATGCTTTTCTGCGAAGAGGAATTCAGCGAAAAGGCACAGCAGATAAGCGAGCGTTACAACGGTATAAGGCAGATTGTCTCCCTCGGCGATTGGCGCTGGTTTGACGATGTGTTCAAAAAGTATTCTTCCGATTCCGAATATTCACAGCTTTCAGATGTTGAGATTGACCCTCATTCCTGCGCACTTATCATTTACACGTCGGGCACAACAGGGGAAAGAAAGGGCGTTATGCTTTCTAACTCAAACCTTGCTTCAAATTCGTGCTACGATACATACAAGTCAAGGGACGATGACGTTAATCTGTCTCTTCTTCCGATGCACCACGTTTTCTGCTATGCGTGCGACGTGCTTAAAAATCTTTACGACGGCAGTACGGTCTGCCTCAACGGCTCTCTGCTCAATCTTTATAAGAATTTTGTTGCCTTTGAGCCGACAGTTGCGAGAGTTGTACCGCTTATCTGCAAGTCGATTTTAACTAAAATAAAAATTGCCGAGAGACGAAATCCCGAGCTTTCACCGCGAGAGGCGGCGGATAGAATTGTCGGCAGAAGGCTTACAAGACTTATTGCGGGCAGTGCCTTCCTCAGCGGTGCTTTGATTGACGAATTCAAAAAGTACGGTATTACCGCACGTCAGGGCTACGGAATGAGCGAATGCAGTCCGCGTATCACAACGTCAGATTTCTCTGCGGATAACAAGTATTCCAACGGCGTTCTTCACGGCGTTGACGACGTAAGAGTTGTTGACGGCGAAATTCAGGTCAAGGGCCCGTCGGTTATGCTCGGCTACTATAAGAAGCCTGAGCGCACGGCAGAGGCTTTTACAGAGGACGGATACCTTCATACAGGCGACCTCGGTTATATCGAGAATAACCACGTCTACCTCGTAGGCAGAAAGAAAAATCTGATTATTCTTTCAAACGGCGAAAATATTTCTCCCGAAGAGATTGAAAATAAATTTGTTGATGACGGCATTATCAAGGAGGTTATCGTCTACGGCGAAAAGGACAGCATTATTGCCGAGATTTTCCCTGACGAACAGCTTGCCGCAACGCTTAATATTGAAAATATAGAGGACGAGGTCGTTAAGATTATCGACAGAGTCAATTCACAGCTCAATACGGACAGGCAGATTCACCTTTTCCGTTTAAGAGAAAAGCCCTTTGAAAGAACTTCAACGGGTAAAATAAAGAGGACACAGTTCCATTATACGGAGGATGAGAAATAATGGTTGAAAAGGTTTTGCCGAACGGCGAAAAAGTACAGGCATATCCCATTTCCGGCTCCCAGCAGATGATGTACCTTATGTCTCTGAAATACGGCTCGGGCTATCCCGTCAACAATATCGGCTGTGGCTACTATTGGAAGGGCGAGCTCAATGTCAGAATTATGAAAGAGGCTATTTACGAGGCTGTTGACCGTTGCGATACAATGCGTCTGCGCTTTGTAATGGGTAAAAAGCTTCAGCTTCTGCAATACGTAACCGAGCATAGCTCGCTCAAGGTCGAAGAATGGGATTATAGCGATATGACAGTTGACGAGGCGGAGGAAAAGCTTACTGCTTTTTCGCGCACGAATATCCCGATGTTCAACTGTGAGCTTCACAGAATTGCTATCGTTCATTTTGCCGAAGGGTATAAGGGATTGTTTATGCGCATCCAGCACCTTGCAATGGATGCCTATGCGCTCAAGATTTTTATCAACGATATCATTGAGTTGTATCTTCATAAAACGCAGGGAACACCGTACCCGAAGCCGATGCGCCCGTATATTCCCGCACTTGAGGCAGAGCTCAATTATATCGGCTCCGAACAGCATTCGGCGGACAAGCAGTATTGGTTCGATTCGCTTGCAAAGTCAACCGAGCCGATTTTTACGGATTATATGATTGAAAACAGGCTCAAGGAGCAGCAGATAAAGCACCCCGAACACCGCTTTGCGGATATCCATTCGGGTCTTCCTGATGCAAATTCGTTGCATTTCAGTATGACCGCGGAGGACAGCAAAAAGTTGATGGCTCTTTGTGCCGAGCGTAATCTCTCGGTTTTCTCCCTCATTTCTATGGGTGTCAGAACGGGACTTTCCTGCTTCAATGACAATCAGGAGGACGTTTCCTTCAAGATGATTATCAACCGCCGCGGCACTCTTGCCGAGAAAAAATCGGGCGGACTTCGTATCAACTTCCTTCCGATGCGAAGCATCATCAAGCCGGAGGAAACCTTCTGCGAGGCAGTAAGTAAGATTTCCGAAGTGCAGAACGAGATGTATCAGCATTCGAGCCTTGCCTTCCTTGAAACCCTCAAGGAAAGACACAAGTCAATGCCCGAGGATGCAAAATTCGACTCGACCTATGACAGCTTCGGTCTTTCTTATCAGCCGCTTATGAAAATCAAGAGCATTGATGAGGAAATGGAAAAGTCCGTCAGAAGCATCTGGTATAACAACGGCGCAACGATGATTCCGCTCTACGTTACGGTCAAGCACCGTTCGGTTGATGAGGGTCTTGATTTTGTCTTCGAATACAGACAGGAGCCCGAGGCGGAATATGATCTTACAATACTTTATAACAAAATTGCACAGACACTCGTTATCGGTGCGGAAAACCCCGACATTACCGTCGGTGAAATACTCGAAAAAATTGCATTGACAGATGCGGAAAGGAACGGTAAACCCGAATGCAGACATTCGAAAGACTTGTTCAAATCCTTGAAGAATACGTTGAAGCTGACGAAATCAAGGCTGAAGACAGTTTTAAGCTTGATCTCGGCATGAGCTCGTTTGACACAATGTGTATGGTAAACGATATCAAAAGTGAATTTGGTGTCGAGCTTAAAGCGAACGATTTTGTAAACAACAAAACCGTCGGCGAAATGGCAAAGTATATTGAGAGCATTGCAGAATAATTAAGAAAAAATTAATCACCCGTAAAAGATTTGCGTCTTTTACGGGTGATTTTATTTATCATTTGTACCAACGTGGATAGTTTTCTTTAATAAAGTCTTCCATATCCTCAATGTAGTCAAGGTCCTGACAGTCACAAGCAAAATAAATTATTCTGTGCTCCTCGTCAGACACGGCTATCATACCGAAATATTTAGGATAAGTACCGTCGGACAGAACTCTGAATTTATAGCCTTTAATTTCAAATTCTGCCTGAGGGATTGTGTAATGCTCCTCATCATAATCTGTCAGTTGCGGTTCTTCCAAAAACGAATAAGTATTATTGATTTCATCAAGCTTCTTTTCATATTCTTCTGCAGAAAGCTGTTCGGTTAAAGTAATTCCCGTTCCGCCGAAAAGCCTTTTGTTTTTATAAGTTTTTAATGTGTAATTATCATTGCCTTCAACTTCGTTCACGCTCGGCATATATTCTTCCGAGAATAAAACACTCTCCAATGCGGATTTATAATCAATAGTATCTTTTTGGTCGACGGTGGTTGTGCACCCTCCGAGAATGATGACTAACAAAACTGCCAAAGCAGATTTGAATACTTTTTTCATAACGAATTCTCCTTTGCTTTTTATAGTTGTTTCGGGCTGATTAAATCACAAAAACTACATCATTATTCTGTGTCTTCATTTAGTAGTCAGCCGAAAAGCGATTTGTGACATAAAATTTTTGAGTTTTGTTATTTAGCACGTTTTCGGTATACTTTAGTAGACTGCAAAACACAATAATCTTATCTAAATGCAAGAATTTCAATGTGATTTTCGGTTCGTCGGCGAGCGCCGAACCCTACAAATAGATTTTTAGCTTGTTTGATAAATTGAAAATTAATCTTCAATTTTCATAATAATATCATATGCAGTAGAACATTCTTCTTTTGTTAATTTTGTTTCATTAACAAGATATTCTATTGCTTTATCTTTGTCGGCAATTTCTTTTAATATATCTTTTACCTCTTTGAATTTCTCAATAACAAGCTTAACTTCATTGTTCATAATTCCATCTCGCTTTCAAATTAAAATTAATCTGCCTTATTCCTCAACGCCGTAATGCTCGACCATTCTCTTGTATTCTTCCTCCGAAATCGGTACGACCGAGCCGTGGCGTGGCTTGAGGTGGTCAATACCCATTGTTGAACGCTGAACCTGGCGGAAATTCTCGAAATCTCTCGTCATCTGCGTAAAAAACGTTCCGTTGCCGTATTCGTCCATAATCATAATCCACGCATCACTGCCTGTGATGCGGTACATCGAGCTGCCCTCAACGCCGAACCAATTCAGCGAGCAGATTGTATAATCAGTGTTATACGGACCTGTCAGATTTTTTGAACGGACATAGGCGATTTTCTGTGTCAGATCCTCCTTGAAATAAAGATAATAATATCCGTCATCCTCGTTGTAAATAATATCGCCGTCGATGCACTGGATGTTCATCACCTCGTCACGCTCGGGAACGTATTCGTTCCACCTGCCGAAGAGAACCTCGGGCTTTGTCTCAAAGGTCTTGAAATCCTTTGTATAAGCGTAGTAGTGCCCTGCACAGTCATTTTCTTCGGTAGAGTTTGCCCAATAGACCATATACATACCCTTATCCGCATCCCAGATAGCCTGAGGAGCCCACGCTCTGTTTGTGGTTTCAAAGCCCTCAAACTGACGGATGTCAATAACCGTCTCGTCAATCCAGTTGACAAGGTCGTAGGATTTCCACGTGATAAGGCTGTGATTCGAAAGCCAGCCGAGACCTGCATCCATATCCGTTGCGATAATGAAATAACAGTCCTTGCCGTTTTCGTCAACACCTTTTAAAATGTAGGGGTCGCGCACGCATTTTGTGCCGAGAGTCTGCGTGATGACCGCTTCGTTATTGTTAAGTGCCTTAAAGTTATATCCGTCCGTGCTGACGGCAAAATGCAGCGTCTGCTCGCTTATTTCGTTGCCGACAAAGTAGCAGAACAGATATGCACCCTCTCTGCTGTAAGCAGGGTAGGCGTATTGATTGAAAGCATAATTAAAAAGATAATAAGGCATCATCAGAATTGCCATAAGTAATCTTGTAAAGGACAGCCAGCTCATTGAAAGCACCTCCGCGATGATTTGTATTCATATTATATCGCAAAACAACAAAAATTGGTATACAAAAAAATGGCATCCTTCTTGTGAAAGATGCCATAAATTACTATTAATTATTATAAGCCGAGAATTCTCTGGAAGATGTTGACAATCTTCAGGCCGAAATTACGGATGAAAGCAAAAAGTGTATCGAAAATCGAAACCTTAATGTTTCCTGAACCGTCAGAAGCACCGCCGTCAAAGTCAGATGAAAGTGAATTCATCCATTTGATCATTCCGTTCGGGCTGACGAGAGAAACTGTCTGTCCGTTACCGTTCTTTGTCGTAACGTTCGGGTATGTACTGCCGTCGAGCATATGGAAGTCATAAGTAACAACCTTTGCCATGTGGTGGTTGTCGCTTGCAGAGGCTCCTGCAGGCTCAACAACGCTCTCAAAGCTTGAAAGTCTGCAATTTTCGGGATGAGCGTTGTACTTTACAACCTTGTTCCAGAGCGGAGTTGTGATTGTAGTATAGTTGACAACGGGGTCCTTCTTACTTGAAATCATCCAGATTGCAACATCGGAGCAGTAGAGAACGTCTTTTTCTGATACTGTACCCGTTGAAGCAATCGGGAATGCGCCTGCAAAGTACTCGGGGAAGGCAACGATCATATTCCATGTCATTTCACCGCCTGCAGAGCTGCCGCCGATGAAGATTTTTGACGTGTCGATGTTGTCGCCGTGCTTTGCAATAACGTCATCAATTACAGCGCGGAGAGGCTCGATAAGTGTTTCACCCCAATAGATGAGCTTATCCTCGGGAGCACGGGGGAGAAGGATGAATGCACCGCCTTCGTCAAAGCGTCCCTGAAGCTCGGATGATGCCCAGTAGGGGAAGTCACTGTCATCAAGCTGTGCGCCCTCATAGTCAGCGTGGCCGATACCGTGAAGGAAGATAACGAGCGGATATTTCGTATCATCGTTTTTGCCGACGGGTGAGTAGTAAGCATAGTCAAGAGCATGACCGCCTGCCTTCGGAGCTACATCGTGGTCAAATTCGTCACGGAGAGCCTGAATACCTGCGGATGTGCGGAGCGCGGGCTTTCTGCCTGCGGCACTTGCGCTTACAGCAAGCGGAACAAGGCACATACAGAGTGCCATAAATACTGCGAAAACCTTTTTCATAACTTTCACAATTATCACCTCAAAAAATTTATACTTTATTTTATCAATTATTCTTTTGTCTGTCAATGAACAATAATACGCAAAGTGTCGATTTAAAGCCAATTTTTTTCTGCCGACAGATATTTTATGCCGTAAAAGTCAGATAAATCATCTCTACAGTCAAAATACAGAAAAAAACAACCACAAGTGCAATCAGAATCTTTCTGATAAAGCCCTCGTCATCAAAAACCTTGATTCGCTCACCGCACGAGGGACAAAACTGCGTTTTGTATTCTACCCTTGTGCCGCAGGACTTGCATTTCTGAGTTTTTGTTTTTGTTACAGCAAAAACAAAAGGCAAAATCACCCATGAATTGAGCATAAAAGATGCAAGAAGCCACCATTTGACACTCATATTATTTTTGTAAGCGCAATATGAGATTACACACGCCTGCACTATGGTGAAGAAAATCAGCAGAATCATTGCGGGGATGGCGGTAGCCATACCTACAAGCATCGCGCCCATTAAGGTACCTCCTCAAATAAATAACTCCGATATCGAAATCAGGATATACATAAAAATCAGAAACACCTGATAGGATGCACCTATTCCGACAAGAAACCGTCCGACGGAGTTTTTAATCGGTCGTACGGATTGAAGCGTGACTCCGCACAGAATACAGTTTTCATTACCTTGCGGTATTCCTGCGCCGCAGACGGGACAACGCTTATCGCACAGCCTTTTTCTTGCGTGCCAATAAAGACACAACCCTATAAACTGAAGCAGAATAACGACCGCAATCCAGAAACGGGCGTTCATTTTGTATTTACGCGCGTCACGGGTTATGTATATGCTCACAACGGCAATCAGACCTATAATCACAGCCCCGATAAATGCCGCAACAAAAAAGCTCAATATACCCGAAAGAACATAAAACATTTAATTACTTCCTATCCTTCTTCAACAGCTCATACGCCACAAAATATTCTCGCGTGTAATTCTTAATAATATCGCTTTTATTCGGACTGCTAACCTTGCCTATTTTTTCGAAACCGCACCGTTTTGCGATTATTCCTGCGCGGTGAAGGTGATAGTCGGAAGACAGAAAAGCAACCTTCAGCTCGTTCGGATTTCTGCCCGAATGAGCCTTTATTATCTCAAATGCATTTTCGAAATTTTCGAATGTGGTTGTCGATTTATCCTCTAGAATAAATCTTTCTTCATCAATTCTGAGCTCAACTAGATGCTCCTTGATGATGAGTGCCTCGCTCTTTTTCTGTCCGTCGCGGAAGCAGCCACCGCAGGGCACAACAAAGCAGGATGTATTTTCTTTAAGATATTCCGCTGCCGCACGGATTCTTTCAAGCAGATGCTCGCTCGGCGTTTCCTCACCGATTACGAGACCGCCTAGCACAAGCAGATAGTCGCAGTCGTCACGGTAGCCTTTCTTCGCGTCTTTTATTACAAAAGGCAGATATGCGCCTGCCGTTACGGTCAGATATCCTGCAATACCGCCGACCGCTCCGAGCAGAACCTTTGAAAATATATTCATTTTCTCACCTTATTTCTTCGGCAGGGGACGGCACTTTGCGGTATACTCAAGCACGTCGATACGGATAACCCCGACAACTGATGCCATCTTATCCTCAAAGTCGAAATCCTTGCCCGTCTGTGTTTTCATAAGATATTTAAGGGCAGACTTTTTCTCTTCAATATCCTCAATAATGTGCGCCGTGCCTCTTCCCATAATCGAAGAGTATGTAATGCCGTATTTGCAGGCAACCTCGCCCTCAAAAGGCTCGATACCGTATTCCATTTCGAAGAAAACCTTTGGATTAGCACGCATAGCATCAATTTTTCTGCCCTGACGCGCGCCGTGGAGCCAGAGGGTAAGCTTATCTCCGTCGAGCGTGTAGCCGTAATTCATCGGTACAACGTATGGCTCGTCACCGTCAATCATTCCGAGGTGGAGTACCTTTGAATTGTCCAGGATTTTTATAATTTCCTGCATATCGGTAACCTGTCTTTCACGTCTTGTCATTCCGTTCATATTTTAAACCTCCAAAGCTGTTTTATTTTCATTTTGTTGTTTACTGTAAAGTTTCTTTGCCTCGAAAAATGCAAAGCAAATGCAAATAAACGAATAAACCGAAAAAATCAGAAATGTCATCGTTTCCGGTTCTTTCGGAATCATTGTTACATAAAGTGCGATGCTGATAATACCGTTGACGATCATACAGAAGGTGTATTCGACAAAAGCGAACATCGTAAGGAAAAGTACAACAATACCGAGCAGGGTAGTGGCGCTGTCGAGGAAAACGTATTCCGAGCCGATGAGCGGGAGCACTATCCACATTGCAACAAGCACGACGGCATAGCCGACAAGCGACAGAAGTCTCTGCTTCCAAGTCATTTTTCTCAGCTTTGTGGAATGCTGCCACTTGTTTTTATTCCAACGGATGAAGGTGATAAGCTGCATTGGGAACGAGAACAAAAGCGCCGAAAAAGCCGAAGCATAAAGATGATAATAAGCATAAACCGCGGCATAAAGCAGGGAATTGACACTGCCGAGCAGATTGCTGTAACGGTTTACGCGCGATTGGAGTGTTGCAATGATAAGCGAATTATACAGAGGAAGAATACGCAGAAAGCTCTGGTTGAAATTAATTCCCGCAACGGTTATCAGTACCGCGGTACAGCCCATCAATATAAAAACAAAAACATCCTTTTTTGATAAACTCTTTTTACTCAAACAAACATACCCCGAAAATAAATATCAAAAACATTATATATGTAAACAGAATAAATTTCAACCTGAAAGCTTTGATTTTCTATATTTCTTCCTCTCGACACAGGCAGCAATCGCTGAGATGAAATAGGCTTGAGTGCTGACTCATTCTGAATAAACAATCAATCCCCTTGGAGCAATCCAAGGGGATTTTTGTGTTAGTATTATTGAAATTAATCTGTTTTAAAAGCAATATTCATATCAGCTCTGCAGAAAACTTCGGAATTATAAAAATTTTTCACCGTTGTTATTGACTTTCACCTTAGGTAAAATGTTATTATAAGGGTGAAAGAGGGTGATTTTTCTGAAAATTAAAGAGGTTATCGAAAAAACAGGTCTTACCGACCGTGCAATAAGACTTTATATTGATGAAGGATTGGTACTTCCTAACATTGAGGAATCATACAGCGGAAGGAAGAGTATTGACTTTTCCGCGGAGGATGTCAGCAGACTTAACAACATTGCTCTGCTTCGTAAGGCAGGCTTTTCTATACCGGAAATAAAGAGTATTGCTGAAGACAAAGACGCTGCAAAAAAGATTATCGAAGCTTTTATCGAACAGACCGAACAGAATATCAGACACGACACGGAAGTTGTTGAAAAGCTGAAAAGTATATCATCAGATGAAGATATAACCCTTGAAACAATATGCGAATCTCTTTCGGAAACGATCATAGAAAATGAGGTTCCGCAGGAGGATATGAAGCCGAGGTTTGCTTCGGAAACACTCCGTAAAACCGCTTTCGGGGTCGGGATTTTTATGTCGGTACTTTCCGTCCTCGCAATGATAGCGTACGTAGTGATTCAAAAAATTGCATTTATACATCTTAATTTTGACGATGATTTTATCCGAGGATTTTTGTTCGGAAACTGCGGAGTTATTGTAATACTGTTTTTATCGTTGACTCTTGTTTGGCTCAACAGGAAAGAAGAGCATCGAAAGAAACGGCAAAAGGTGAAAAAGATAATCTGCAGTATTTTACTTGTAGCTTTTGTGCCTTTGAGTATATTCTCGTTTTTAGCATCTCTTGGAGGAATGCTGTTTTTCGGGTACTCGCTTACTTATGATATTGAGGATTATCTTGTTCTCGATTCGTGGATTCAGGAGGATTACGGAGCGGAAATTGATGCTGTATTTCCCGATGAGGTGCCGCAATCGGCGCTTGATGCCCCCGGCAGGGAGTTTGATTTAGGTGTTCCTCTCACGACGAAATATTACTATAAGCATACCTTTGTCCTGGATCCCGATTTTGACCTTGTCGCGGAATGGGTTTTGCCTGAGGAAGAATATATAAAAGCAAAGGAAGAGATACAAAAGCCTGCCTTACATACAGAAGAAAAAGGAGATTGGGTATGTCTCTATTACGCAGATACTCAGGAATATGAAGATTGGGAGAATGAGTACTATTGGTTTTTGATATTCGCCTATAACGATAAAACCCGAAGAGTGAGATACATTGCGTCATACGCAATCGACTCCTTTGCCGAAGGCCCGTACTATCTTTCTCTGGATTGGTGATCGGGCTTTAATAGAGTAAATACATCCTATCAGAAAAGCTTATGATTGACTAAAAAGCTGTGAAATGGTATTATAAAGCTAATATCAGATAAAGGAGCGGCTGTTATGACATTTTTATCAATGCTTATGAGCATCATTCTTTTGATTCCTGCACTTTTTGGTCTTTATATGAATGATGCAAAAGACACTCAGGAGGCTTATATCAAGCGCGTCGAGAGTGTCGGTTACGAAAATACTATCGAAACTGCAATTCCGCAGACTGAAATCCACAATATGCTCGTTGATCACTACAAATCCGATTTGCCCGAAGGTAAGACGAAAAAGAAGGCAATCGTTATCGGCTATGACGGATGCCGTGCGGATGTAGTCTCCCTTGCCGGAGGAGATTTCAGCGGTATTACTGCATTACTCAATGACGGTGCGTCAATTAACCTCGCATACTGCGGCGGTGTGAACTTCCCCGACGGTGAGAACACGCAGGATACATCCACCGCTCCCGGCTGGTGCTCGGTGCTTACGGGTGTATGGGCGGACAAAAACGGTGTATACGGTAACGGTCAGCCTAAAAGCCTTGAATACAAGACCATTATGACAGAGCTGGTTGAGGACGGCACAATCGATTCTGCATCCTTTATCACAAAATGGAACGGACATTTTTCGAAGAAGGATTCAACCTACATCAACGAGAAGAAATACTGTGAGGATAACGGACTTGACGTGTCTTTTATCAAGACCACGGGTAACGAAGGCAGTATGATCAAGGCGGCAAAGGAGCTGAAAAAAGAGTCTTGTCCCGATTTTACAATCGCAATTTATGAGAATACGGACAGTAACGGACATAACCTCGGCTTCTCGTTCAACAATCCTTATTACAAAGCCGGCTTTGAGCATTGTGAAAAGTTTGCTTTTGACACAATCCGCACAATCAAAAACAGAGATACGTTTGAAACAGAGGATTGGCTGATCATCATAACATCCGACCACGGCGGTTACGGCACGGGACACGGCGGTGCTACAATTCAGGAAAGAATGACATTTATTGTAGCGAACAGGTATTGATTTATAGAACAAAAAATTACAGCATCACGTTGATGCTGTAATTTTTTTGCTGTTATTTACCAACCGTCTCACCAATTGCACGAAGGAGCGAATCCTCGTGGCTTGACGGTAAATCGCAGTTGTAATGCCATATCATAACGCCGCCGTAGCCGTTGTTGATTGCATATTCGGTCTTCTCTGCGATAACATCGGGAGTGTTGAACCAGAAATCCTTACCCGTGCTTTCACAATGATACCAGCCGTTTTCATCAATGCTTCCGTAGCATCCGTTATATCCGTACCAATATCCTGACATATCCGTCGGGCGGGAGTAGAACGGCAAGCCGATGTTCACCTTATCAAGCGGGACACCGTAAAAACCGACCTTACGCACAAGCTTAATCATATCCTCGCAAGTGGAATGTCTGCCGTTTTCATCGTTCATATCGTAAAGCATAATTTCAAAAGTGTCAATTTCGTGTAATGCTTTTGCGGAAAACTTGATGTTCCAGTCGTTACACGCAACGCCGAGAGTATAATCACCAAGCTTTTTGCCGAGAGAAACTAAAAATTTGTTGTAATAGCGCCATGCCTTGTTGGAAAGCGGGTATTCATAGTCGAAATGCACACCGTCGAAGTCGTATTTGTCAAGCACGGCAATGATATTATCTTCAAGAACACCGCTCGTGAAAGCCTTGTTGTGCTCATCACTCTGGGCTTCCATCTGCTCCTCCCAAACATCAGAATCCGAATACCACGACGGACCGAGCAGATTCAGAGTAAGCTTAACGTCTCTTTCGCCGATTGCGTTACGGATGTTTGTTAAAGCTGTTTCCAGCTTTTCTTTTTGCAAAATCACATTACCTTCATTGTCAAATGATGCACATTCAAACAGAATGACATCGGTAATAATATCGAAATCCTCCAAATAAAGGCTGTCGGGAGACTGAACGTAGTCTGCCCTGATGTATGTTGTGACGCGAAAATTTTCAGGTTTTTCAATACATTCCGTCATACCGAAAACGCCTGCAAAAAATGTGATAAGCGCTGTAAAAAAAGCAATAATTCTTTCAAAAATCATACTCTAACACTCCATTTCATTGTGAATATCATATCTGTAAAGGTAGTTTCAAGGAACGCATAAACAAAAACTACTCAACGATACAGTTGTTTGTAATATCAAAGCATAAAAAGCTGAACCCTGAAACAGTTTTTGTCCAACGGTCGTGCTCACCGTCACAATGCGGGTAATTATCTTTATAGCTGTAATGAGGAAAGCCTAGTTTGATCTGATTTCCTTTGGCACTGCACTTGATTTCCGAAAACTTTTCGTCGCCCGACTGCGGAGTCTTTGCCATAGCGGTCAGAAGCTTATTACCTTCAGAATCATAAAAGGCTACCTCTCCTGTACGCGACTCAACATTAACGGTAATTTTTTCGTTTATGAAATTAATCTCATTGAGAGATATGTATCCGCAAGCCAGATTTATCATCTCTCCGTCAGGATGGTCCGTACTGTTGAAAACTATGTTATGTGTCATTCATAACGTCTCCTATGCTTTTGTAATTGTAACATATATTGTATTCGATTACAATAAAAATCTGTGGTGGAGCGGCTTTTGTTACAACCTAATCGGTTTGGTCTAAATTTTCGAACATATCACAACAAATCAGGTCAGGACCAACTGTTGTATAGGCTAAACCCCATTCGCATGGAGAATTATCCTTGATTTGTCTTGCTTGGGTTATAGGATGACGGATTGTTCCGTACAAAAATTTAGGAAAAAACGCTACATATTGTGACCGATGTTTTGAAAAACCTTCTTGAGATTTTTCAAACGGAGTTTTTCCGTGCAATTCTTTCATCGGAATATCTAAATCAAGGACAATACGGTTGTTTTTATGTAGATGCAAGTAAAGCTTTGAAACAGAATGTAATCCATATTTTCGAGTACTTTCGGGGTCAATGACGGGATTTGTAGAATTACTTATGTACTTTCCCAAGCAATAAGCAAAATACATATGTTGTCCATGACCGTATTCTCCATTAATAGGGTCTTGTCCGATAACAACCAAAGGTTTAAACCTTCTTATTGTGGAAACAATATAGTTCTGTATGTCTTCCTCCGTTGTGTTATGATTGCTTAAATTATTCTTAGCTTCAGGTATAGACATTGACCATTCTTCGTAAAATGGTGCAAAAACAGGATAATTTTTAATTCCAATTTGCCACAAGCCATCAAGCAATTCATTAAATCTATGTAAAGCGAGCGGAGGTGCAAAATAACTGACTTGAATTCTTTTATTCTTGGCAGCATATAAAGGAAGAACTCCTGCAAAGAAGAGTTGTTCATCATCTGAATGTGTGCTCATAGCCAAAAGATCAGCTTTTTCACAGGGGGGCTCCCATTTTTGCACCCAATCTGGTAACTCTCCATCTGTAAAAACATAAATCCTATTAATTTTTACATCTGATGAAAATTTTATACTAATTTTACGAAGAACACTTAAATCATTTAGTTTAATTAGGGTATGCAGGTACTTGCATTGATAAGTTGTATTTGCATTCTGACCTTTAATAAAAATCTTCTGAGGAAACTCCTTATGGAATTTAATATATATGTAGTTAACTTTATGAAAAGGATTAAGTATATTTATTTGGCTATCGTTAATAACACGTATAACTTTTTTATTATTTCTTAAAAATATATAGCGCGCATGTTTTATATTTTTAAATGTTAAACAAAACCATGAAATGTTTTTCGCATCAGATTTAAGGCTACTCTTTAAATCATTTTTCAAAGCCCTGAAATGTATTTTTCTTTTTGCTAATCGCAAGTTTCTTTTAAACCGTTTAATTCTTTCTTTCTTTTTCTTTAGTTTATGTTTGATTTCAACAATGTTAAATTTCATCCTTATCACCACTAAATAAAGTATTTATTGCTTGATGATATTCTAAATATCTTCCAGAATAATCGATATTTTTTGCAGCCGAAAGTAGTTTATTTTGCTCAGATTGGTTATTATAAAGTTCATAAATTGCTTTTGCTAAAGATTTCTCTTTTTTATCGCAAACATTACAGCAACCATATTTATCACGAAAAAGCCTTCCAGTTGAAGTATCAGTACTGATTATTGGTTTGCAAAGAATGGCTGCTTCTACAACAGTTGTTGCGTGTGCATCCTCCCATGATGGTTGAATATATATATCACAGAGATTCATATACTTATACGGATTGCTCACAAACCCTGTTACAGTAATATCTTCCTGCAATCCTTCTACTGCTATCATTTCTTTAACAATGCCACCATCACGATAATCTCCAACGAAATACCAATGAAAAGACACTCCGTCATCCTTTAACAGTTTAGCTGCTTTTACTGCAAGATCAAAACCCTTTTCTTTGGCAATCCTTCCACATGAGCATAATACCAATTCGGTTATAGGTCTTTTTAAGGGTTCAGAATTGTTTAGTTCGTTATAAATATATTCTGGAGAAATATAATTTTCCACAGCAAGCACTTTGCTGGCCAGCTGTGGATAATCAGATTTCATATCAGACGCAACCACATCGTTCACACATACGATTTTATCGAAATTCTTATATAACAGCATTTTTGCATTATACAATCTGCTGGCGTGAAAAAATGCAATTTTTTGTTTCGCATTAATACAGTTAAGAGTGAATTTTACAACTTCTGTTGCCATATCATATGCTATGGCATAATCATACTCAGTGCTTCTAAAAAAAGTTTCTTTTTCGTACTCTGTACGCTTTCTTAAAACATACTTTCTTGCTGAACGAGCAATTTTTGTGGATAATGATTTTAATTTAAGGTTATCACAAAATCTTTTTGCAATATTACAGACCCTACAATAAAAGCTGTTTTCAAACTCTGGTGCACTATTATTAAGAATAATTTGAACTCTTTTATTTATACAAGGGAGTAAATCTACTCTATTTTTTCTGATATACAGAGTAACATCATACTTTGAGTGATCAAGCGCATTGAGCGCAGAAACAAGAGTTTTTTCTGTTCCGCCAAGCCCCATACCCATGCAAACAAATATAATTCTTTTCATAAAATCTCCTTATGAAGTTTCGATCAATTCCAGCCATTTTTCTGCGATTACATCAGCGGATTGTTCGCATCTGATTTTACTTGCATTTAACGATAAAGTTTTTCCTAAGTTTGGATTTTTAGCAATTTCTGACATCGCTTCAAATAAAGCCTCTTCATCTTTTATAGGGACTAATAATCCGTTCTCACGATTTTTAATAACAGCTCGTGCTCCACCAGCGGGGCAATCTGTACAAACCACCGGTAAACCTATTGCCATTGCTTCAATCATCGAGTTTGACATTCCTTCATAATCAGAGCTTGAAACAAACATGGAAAAATCTCTTACCAGGTTATGAATATCATTGACAGCAGGCAATACGTGTATTTTCTCTTTGCAAGGCAACCTTGCAATTTCATTTCTTATTTGTTCACCATAATCCTTGGATGATTCGTCTACATTGCCATAAATATATAACTCGTAATCTGGATATTCATTTATAAATTTTGCAAAACTTTTCAATAATAAGTTTAAATTTTTCTGAGGACTTATTCGGCAGAAATTAACAATCTTCTTCTGTCTTTCGCCAAAGTAAGGTAATGGTAAGTCTTCTTTGATTGGATTGAAAATTACTGAACCTTTAATCTTATAGTTTTTTTCGTACCAAGTACAAACATCCGCAGACTGAAAAACCATATGATCAGCTTTGTTATAAAGTTCTCTTATAAAAGCATCCATAGTTCGGCCTGTTATTTCATCCTGTGAACTTCTTTCAGATATGACGATTTTATTTTTCATTTTTGCTTTTTTTAATACAGGCATGGCAAGCATGATAGGATTATGAGCTAAAGCAATAATAGGTATGTCAGGATGTTTTTTCAAAAATCTTTCCAACAAAAAAGATTTTCGGTATGTCTGCGCGTAACGTTTTTGAATTAAAACTTGCCTAAATAGTTTGCTTTGACATTTTTCACAAAGACGGATAATTATTTTTGATAAAAACATAATTGTTTTAGGAACTAATTTGTTAAATTTAGTATCATCGTCTTTTATGTAATATATATGGATATTCTGATCGGATGTCGGCCAATCACCTAACAATGTTGATGCCTCTTTTTGGGGTTGAAGAGTCGGAATAATATATACAGTATATCCGTTTTTCGAAAAACTTGTTGAGAGATTTTTTGCAACCGTTCCAACTCCACCAACAAAAGTTTCGACAAGAATTAAGATTTCTTTATTTTTTACCATATAAATCACCATTAAATAAATTTCTTTTGTCGGGAAGTTTTAACCAATCACCAATTTTTAGTTCCCATTTATGAGGAGTAAAAAGTGCAAAACCGCCAGTTGGAGAAAAAGTCATTTCAGAAAAATACACCTTCCCTTTTATATAGTATAAATCAACTCTGACAAAAGGAATGTTAGCAGATAACTTATTACAAATTTCAATCATTTCTTCAAAAGCATCAGGTTTTTGAATTTCATCCACAATGTTTGCATGGTCTAATCTATAAAATGGCGGTTCTTTCCAATTTAAATCTTTCATATTTAGTTTAGTTTTTCCTTTTTTCCCGCTGTCAGTGTTATCGATAGAAACATACAAAAATTTTGGTTCACCGTTGAAACAAAAAAACTTATAGTTAACAATTGTAGAAATAAAATTGTCTATTTTTTCACCTTCGAGGAGCACTTCACAGAGAATTTTAGGTACAACATTTTTATACGGCCACTCTCTGCTTTCGTAGTAATAATTCTTTGATAATTCAACATTTAGTCTTTTGGTTACTTCGGCTGTGTTTATCTGATGTTTGTCTCTGCACACGCACATTCCTTCCCCTGAGTTATGATTACATTTTAACACGAACTTGTCAGGAAGCAAATCAAAATCTATTTCATCAGCATTATCAAAAACTGCAATCAACGGAACCAAATATTTTTCTCCAATTGTTTTAGCAACCCAATTTCTAGCTTGATATTTGTCTACCATCATTGTATACGCAGGATTTCTGTCATAAATCTTTAACCAATTAAGTTTTTCGTTAAAACCTTTTGGATTCTTTAGATTTAGCTTTGTTGGTGAACCACTCTTGCTTTTCCAAACTAATTTTAAATATATATATGCTGGCAAGTGATTCATAACTGTCTTTTTGATTTTTTCCAATTTTCTTTTTACTCTGTATAAAAACCGTGTCATACAATACCTCTCTTCTAAATTGAAGTTTTATTAATCATCAATTGATCCCATTATTGATTATGCAGATTAACAAAAAACGTATTATTTTAGATTCTTATTAAACGCCTCATGCTCAATGATATAATATTCATTTTAACATATTTGGGATAAGAATTCAATATCAATTTGTATAATTAATACAAAACAGCTGAGAAGATTGTCAATAAATACGGATATATTGAAAGTTATTGTACCGATGTGATATAATTTGTTTTAACATATTAATCCGATGAGGTGAAATTATGAACAGACCATACATCATTTGCCATATGGTAACCTCTCTTGACGGGAAGGTTACAGGTGATTTTTTAGGAAAAACCGAATGTGCAGCTGCTTGCGAAACCTATTACGAGATTAACCGTAACTTGAAATCAAACGGATTTATCTGTGGCAGAGTCACAATGGAAGGCAGCTTTACAGGTGGATATTATCCTGACCTTTCAGAATATGAGCCCGTGCGTCACGATATGGATTTAAAGATGGATTTTATTCTTGACGATATGACCGGCTTTTACGCTGTTGCTTTTGACCCGAAAGGTAAGCTTGGTTGGAAGTCGAATAAAATCGTCGACCCTGACGGTGACCCGGGATATGACGGTGCACAGATTATTGAAGTGCTGACCGAACAGGCAGATGAACGATATTTAGGTTACCTTGAAAGTATGGAAATTCCGTACATATTTGCAGGCGAAACCGAAATCGATGTTGAGCTTGCACTCTTCAAGCTTAAAAATATTATCGGATGTGATACTCTGCTTCTAGAGGGCGGAAGTATTGTAAACGGATATTTTCAGAGAGCAGATGTTATTGATGAGCTGAGCCTTATTGTTGCTCCCATTGTTGCTGATAAAAACGATAAGCCGTTATTCACAGAAAGTACACTTTCAACCTTTGAAGCAATTAACGCAAAAATCGAAAACGGTGTCACAGTTCTGAACTATCTTAAGAAGTAATACCCAAAATCCGTGAGCTTCAGTTTGGTTTTCTTAACTAAAAATCAAACTTGCCCTCCTTGTATTTGGTGATATGATATAACACACTTGAAATAATAAAAAGTTTCAAAACTACTTAATGGGGTTTATATCATAAATACGAGGCATTGATTATTCTAACTGAAGTTTATTTTATCTCAACGGTTGGAAAAGAATGGCGAAAACCTCCCGAATTATTCTTTGACCGTTTTGTTTATATAAAGTGCGTAGGCAAGCGGAACGATTGTAAGAAATACGGGTGCTATGTATAGTGACAAGGTGTTTTCAACATTGAACACGGACAAGGAATTCACCAGCGAATGTGTTATGATACAGGGAACAAGCGACTTGCTTTTATGAAACAAAACAACGAACAGGTAGCCTACTGCAGTCGCATAGCATACCTGAATTACAGTAGGGACAAAATCTGCACCGTTTATCAAGTTGACAATGTGACCTGCACCAAAGGTAACGGCACTTACTATTATTGCGCTTTTAATATTTGTTTTTGCCATCATTTTAAACAGAAAACCTCTGAAGATAATCTCTTCTATGAAGCCGATATTTATCATAGTTAAGATGTGAAATATTATCTCGCTTGGTGAATGGTTGATGTTAAATCCGTTCCAAAGATTAACTGTCACAATGAAGATTAGCGGAATAAAATATAAATACTTCTTTGCGTTCTTGACCTTTTTTAAACCATAGTATTCGGCTCTGTTCGACATCAGAATAATTGCAATTAAGCATACGGACAGTATGGTGTTTACGATAAAACCGACACAGCTTGTATAACCAAAGCACTGAACGCAAACAGAATTTACAACGATGTATACGATTATAAGAAATATACAGAATGCAGTTTCGTGCTTCTCAAACAGCTTTTTCACAAAAATCCCACCCGTTCTTGATCTGTACTTAAATTATATCATCACCACTCTGAAACTGCAACAAAAATCCCCTTGGATTGCTCCAAGGGGATTGATTAAACTTTAATTACGAAGTCTTATTCTTTTGTTTCAATATAAGCATTGCCACTGACAGTTTCAAAGTCATAATGTCTTTCGCCGTTACCATAGATCTGCTTACCGTTATTTATTGTCAATGAAAATTCGCTTGTGATCTTACCGCTGACGGAATCAAAATCAACATAGAAGCCTTTATTATCAGGAATCTCAAATTTAATGTCACCGCTGACGGTAGAAATATCAGCCGATTGAGGTGCCTCGCCTGTATACAAAAGAACTGTTCCTGATACACTGTCTGCACTCAACTCTTTAACCGTACCCATAATCTCAATATTTCCGCTGACAGTTTCTGCATCAATTCTTTCCATATTCGTTTCAGTAATATTTATATATCCGCTGACACCTTCAACATCTATATCTACTGCACCGCATTTTTCAAGCCAAGTATCACCTGAAGCAGTTGTTGTATCAATCTCGTTTGCGGTAATATCGGTTATGCCGATACACGCACTTGCAGTGTCAACTGAAACTATATTCAGTGTCGTCGCCAGAGTTTTGGGAAGATAAACAAACAAATCCTTTGTAGGAATTTTATTTGACAAGTTCCAAGAATTTGTTGATTGGCAGGGCTTTATATAAAGCGTATTTTCTTTCACCCGCCAACGAAGTTCATATTTTTCTTCGATAACATCATTTGATGTTTCTTCTATTTTAACAGTATCGCCGTCATAAGCAAACACATATACATTTCCGCTAATCCAATCAACGCGTATGCTTGTAAAGGTCTCCGCGGGTATTTCAGATGCACCGACAGTATATTCTTTTTCGTTACTATATTTATAGCCTTGTTCTTTTCCAAAGATTCTGGGTGCATTGAGGTTTTCGCTGAAAATCATCACACCCAACAAAATCCCTATAAGTAAAACTGCTACAACGGACCATATAACTATTCTCGCAATTGCTGATTTTTTCATTTATCATCACCATCTTTCAAATCAAAACAGGCTTCAATAATATTATTAATCGCTACAGTTATTGGAAAAACAAGCCAAGTTATATACCACGCACCACTTAAAAAGCTAATCACAAAGAACAGAACCACTGACAAAGCTCTAACACTGCTCTTCACTGCTTTATGTTTAGGATTTTCCGGTTGCTTTGGTTCTGATACTTCTTCGCTCTTATTTCTGGAGTTCAGTACTGAACGGTAAACTATTATACCTGTAGCTACCGCAACCATAACGAACATAAGTGCCGGACCTGCCGCATCATCAATAAGAATCGGCGGAATAACCGAAATTATATATAACATAATTGCAACAGCCAAAAGAAGTGCGGATTTCTTCTTTTCTTCTGCATTAACTTCATTTTGGCTTGTATTATTTTGCATAAGACTATCAGGCTGAGGTTCAGGTTCTTGTTCGGCTTGGTGCGATTCTGTGTTGCGGAGAATATGGTCAGTTGTCACACCAAAATAATCACAAATTAAAATTATTTTATCAATATCGGGTACGGATTGCTCCGCCTCCCATTTGCTGACAGCTTGTCGAGAGACACCTAAAGCCTCGGCAAGCTGTTCTTGTGATAAACCACGTTGCTTTCGTAATGTTTGTATTTTTGTACCAATTGTCATTTTCATCACCTGCAAATCCATATGTTTATTATGCGGTAATAATCCTTCTCTTGTCAACAAAAATATAACAAATTCGGTGGTTACATTCTACCAAGTATACCTTGAAATTTGTCAACCGGTGGTTGCATTCATAAAAAATCCCCTTGGATTGCTCCAAGGGGATTGATTGTTTATTCAGAATGAGTCAACACTCAATCTTATTTCATCTCAGCAATAGCTGCCTGAGCTGCAGCGAGGCGAGCTACAGGAACGCGGAACGGTGAGCATGAAACATAGTTGAGGCCGATCTTGTGGCAGAACTCAACAGATGTCGGGTCACCGCCGTGCTCACCACAGATACCGTAGTGAAGGTTCTTGCCGCTAGCCTTACCCTTAGCAACTGCCATCTCCATAAGAGCGCCAACGCCTGTCTGGTCAAGCTTTGCGAACGGATCGTTCTCAAAGATCTTTGTATCATAGTAAGCTGAAAGGAACTTACCAGCGTCATCACGGCTGAAGCCGAATGTCATCTGTGTAAGGTCGTTTGTACCGAAGCAGAAGAAGTCAGCTTCCTTAGCGATCTCATCAGCTGTGAGACATGCTCTCGGAATCTCGATCATTGTACCAACTTCGTACTTGAGCTCTACGCCTGCTGCTGCGATTTCAGCGTCAGCTGTCTCAACAACAACCTTCTTAACGAACTTAAGCTCCTTAACTTCGCCAACGAGCGGAATCATAATTTCAGGAACAACGTTCCAGTCTGCGTGTGCCTTCTGAACGTTGATAGCAGCACGGATAACAGCCTTTGTCTGCATTGCAGCGATTTCCGGATAAGTTACTGCAAGACGGCATCCGCGGTGACCCATCATCGGGTTGAACTCGTGGAGACCTGCGATGATAGCCTTGATGTCCTCAACGCTCTTGCCCTGAGCAGCTGCGAGCGCAGCAATGTCAGCTTCCTCTGTGGGAACGAACTCGTGAAGCGGGGGATCAAGGAAACGGATTGTAACCGGGTTGCCCTCAAGTGCTTCGTAAAGAGCCTCGAAGTCGCCCTGCTGATAAGGAAGAATCTTATCAAGAGCTGCTTCTCTCTCTTCGACTGTGTCAGCACAGATCATCTCACGGAATGCAGCGATTCTGTCTGCCTCGAAGAACATATGCTCTGTACGGCAGAGACCGATACCTTCAGCGCCGAGCTCGCGAGCTCTCTTTGCGTCTGCAGGTGTGTCAGCGTTTGTACGAACCTTAAGAGTTCTGAACTCATCAGCCCAAGCCATGATTCTGCCGAATTCGCCTGCGATTTCAGCGTCAACTGTCGGGATGATACCGTCATAGATATTACCTGTTGAACCGTCGATTGAGATATAGTCGCCTTCGTTGTATACCTTACCTGCGAGTTCAAACTTCTTGTTTTCTTCATCCATCTTGATTTCGCCGCAGCCTGATACGCAGCATGTACCCATACCACGAGCAACAACAGCAGCGTGTGATGTCATACCGCCACGAACTGTGAGGATACCCTGAGCAGCCTTCATACCTGTGATGTCTTCCGGTGAAGTCTCAAGACGAACAAGAACAACCTTCTCGCCCTTCTCGTTCCATTCAACAGCATCTTCAGCTGTGAATACAACCTTACCGCAAGCAGCACCCGGAGAAGCGCCGAGACCCTTACCTGCAGGAGTAGCAGCCTTGAGAGCCTTTGCATCGAACTGCGGGTGGAGGAGTGTGTCAAGGTTTCTCGGGTCGAACATAGCAACTGCCTTCTTAGCATCGATCATACCCTCAACAACCAGGTCACAAGCGATCTTAAGAGCAGCCTTAGCTGTTCTCTTACCGTTTCTTGTCTGGAGCATATAGAGCTTACCGCCTTCGATAGTGAACTCCATATCCTGCATATCTCTGTAATGATCCTCAAGGATAGCGCAAACCTTTGTGAACTCTGCGAAAGCCTCGGGGAACTTGTCAGCCATCTGTGCGATCGGCATCGGAGTACGAACACCTGCAACAACGTCTTCACCCTGTGCATTTACAAGGAACTCACCCATAAGGCCCTTGTCACCTGTAGCGGGGTCACGTGTGAAAGCAACACCTGTACCGCAATCGTCACCCATGTTACCGAAAGCCATAGCCTGAACGTTAACAGCAGTACCCCATGAGTACGGGATATCGTTGTCACGACGGTAAACGTTTGCACGGGGGTTGTCCCATGAACGGAAAACAGCCTCAACAGCACCCATGAGCTGCTCTCTGGGGTCTGACGGGAAGTCCTTGCCGATCTTTGACTTATACTCAGCCTTGAACTGCTCAGCGAGCTCCTTAAGGTCATCAGCTGTAAGCTCAACGTCCTGAGAAACGCCTCTGTCTTCCTTCATCTCGTCGATAAGCTGCTCAAAGTACTTCTTACCAACTTCCATAACAACGTCGGAATACATCTGGATAAATCTTCTGTAGCAGTCGTATGCCCAACGAGCATTACCTGACTTAGCAGCCATAACTTCAACAACTTCTTCGTTAAGACCGAGGTTGAGGATAGTATCCATCATACCGGGCATTGAAGCACGAGCGCCTGAACGAACAGAAACGAGGAGGGGATTTTCCTTATCGCCGAACTTCTTGCCGGTGATTTCTTCCATCTTGTCGATGTACTCCATAATTTCTGCCTGGATGTCTTCATTGATCTTTCTGCCGTCCTCGTAGTACTGTGTACAAGCTTCAGTTGTAACAGTGAAGCCCTGAGGAACGGGAAGGCCGAGACTTGTCATCTCAGCAAGGTTAGCACCCTTACCGCCGAGGAGCTCACGCATGGAAGCGTTACCCTCTTTGAAAAGGTATACATACTTGTGTGCCATTTTTATACCTCCAAAAAATTAATAACTTGATTGGGTGTTAATAGGCATAATTTTCCCACTAACATTCGTAAATTAGTATATCACAGTTTTATGCAAATTGTCTATACTTTTTTATAGAAATTTGTTTGATGTGAAATAGGATTTTTTTGTATTAACTGACGAAAAATGACAAGTAACGGGTTACAACTGCAATCCGTTACTTGTTGTGCATCTATCCGGTTTATTCTTTTTAGTAAAATAAATTCTTAAGAGTACCGATCATATCGAGCCTTTTTATTTTCTTCCTCATAAAATAAGTCGTTACAAAAACACTTGTATACATCAGCAGTATTGCTGATGCTACAACCAGCAAGATTTTCCACGAACCGCTGAATATAACCCGACTGTCGTTTTCATACATTGCCGAAGTGTTGACTGTGATAAACATCGTAACAAATGAAGCAACAACACAACAAGTGAGTGATGTTATGTTGCCTTCTTTACGAACAGTCCGCAGAACCTCACCGACATTTGAACCTGAGGAACGCATAAGGGCGTATATGCCCGTATTCGAGGTTATATTTGCAAAAACTGAACTGAATACAGTAAGTACTGAGACTGCAACAAGCGCACTTGCCACTGCAAAAAAGTAGATTTCAGATGCGAAGCTGAATTCAATCATTTGAGAACTGTAAGACAAGATTTCCTTGCCACCGTAATTTCTGACAATATCAAACACCATAATAATTATAACAAAAATGAGCAGTGTGATGCTTGTTGAGCTTATCATACCGATATAGTTCATAATATTGCTTGAAAAATTGCCGATTGACACGAAATGCGCCATACTTTTTTTAAGGTATTTTTCCGGCTTTGCAGTCATTGTTCTTATACCGTTATCGGATGTCAGCTTGGTTTTCAGTGCGGATGCTACTCCCTTAATTGACACGTTCTTGTATGCCTTTTTGGAAAACCTGAAGGTCAGTAATGCTATTATCATTACCGTTACAGCCAAAGCAGACAAAGAAATCCGGATGTTTACGGGGAATGGCGAAAAACTTTGGTTTTGAAAATATATCCTGCCGAAAAATCGGACAGTGTAAATACCGATAACTCCAAGTAAAATCCCCGCAGGTACACCTGTGATAAGAATATATTGAGTTTCTTTATGAACGTACTTCTTTATCCCGTTCATTGTATCTCCGGAACCGAGCATTGTTATCAGAAAGCTTCTTCGGGCTTTTCGGCACAGTCTGAATACAATGGAAATTGTTGTATTAATCATAAATAATACAACTACGGAAAGCAGAAAAATTGTTGACGGCATATTTTCAACACTGGCCGTTGGCGAAAAGATTGATTCTGAATTTTCTGCCTGCGGAGGAAGAAGAGGTGCTGACTCTTCCGCCAGGTTCTGGAAATAGCCATTTATGCTCAGAGACGAATTCGGCTTCGGACTGACTTTTTCAGCAACATTGTCTGAAGCACCGGTCCGGAGGTAATTTAAAAACTCTCCTGTATATTCACCGATGTCGGAAAGGTTTTCAAAATTGTTTTTCAGAAGCTGTGAAAAACTGCCGCCGGTGATGCTTTGAGAATTTTTAACTAAAAATGTGAGATAGTTTGTACTCATAGAAAGCGTCAGAAGCAAAACCGCAGTCGATATAGCTATTGTTACCGCAAGCAGAACAAATTCCGTTTTCTCTGCCGCAAATCTTTTTTTAGCAAGAACACTGTAAAATTTCATTTACATCACCGCTTTTCGTTGATCGGAAACTATTTTACCGTCCTCAATGCGAAGTATTCTGTCTGCACAATTTGCTATTGTTTCATCATGGGTAATTACAACCAGGGTCTTGCGTTCTTCCTTGCATATTTTCATTAGTAAGCCGATAACCTCTTTGCTGTTTTTGGAATCAAGGTTTCCTGTCGGCTCATCCGCAAGTATCAAAGAAGGTGAAGCGGCAAGCAATCTTGCAATTGCAACTCTTTGCTGTTGACCGCCTGAAAGCTGATTCGGCAAATAAGAACCCTTGCCGTTCAGACCGAGACTATTCATAATTTCAGTGATTTTTTTAAAGTCGGGTTTTCTGCCTGAAGCAACCAAAGGATACGCAATATTTTCTTCGATATTTATAACAGGGATAAGATTGAAAAACTGAAAAACCATTCCGATTTCTTTGCACCTGAAATAAGAAAGGCTGTCGTCGTCAAGCTCATAAATATCGCAACCGCTTATGTATACTTTACCTTTGGTAGGTTTTTCTACACCCGCAATCATATGCATAAGCGTTGATTTTCCTGAACCGCTGGTGCCGATAATTGCAACAAATTCACCTTTTTTTATTTCAAGCGAAATATTATCGGCTGCCGGGAAAATGTTAGCAAAGCCGTTTTCGTAAATCTTGGTTACATCCTCGAGCTTAACAGCAACATCTGTCTCGGGTAATTGAACTTCAACAAATTTCTTCTTTCTCATCAGCAACAAATCCTTTGAAAAAATTTTACAAGATAGGGGATGCTCTGAGCCTTGCCTGATATATTCCTCTTTTTGCTTATATAGCATATTTACCATCAAAGCAAGTATATCATTTGAGAAAATTTATGTCAACAAGAACAGAGCTTTCTCTGTCTTTCAGAGAATTTTCGGTATTGTGTCCGTAACGTATAAATACGTTTTCCACAATTCACGATTTTACAATCGTAGAGCAGGAATTCATCCTTGCCCAAAATGCAAATCTTAATTTGTCGGGATGTCGAATAATAACGGTTGCGTTGCAACCTACACCTCACCACCGCCTACGACGGAGCCTCTCCTCAAGGAGAAGCCTTGATTAGCAGTGATTTTCAGAGCCTTCCCCTCGAGGGGAAGGGGGACCACGTTAGTGGTGGATGAGGTGTCCAAAAGAGATAGATAAACTACCAAATTACAGTTACAATATCCTACCTTAATTTTTGTGAATTTTGTCGCAAAAAAATCCTTATTTTACTATTGTATTTGCGACAATTTTCTGCGATAATATAATTGTATATTTATAATGTCCAGGATTGGAGGTATATTTATGAGTAAAAAGTGTGCATTGATTCTTGCGGCGGGTGACGGCAAGCGTATGAAAACGTCAAAGCCGAGAGTTATGACGGAGGTTCTTTTCAAACCGATGATTGATTGGGTCACCGATGCGGCTCAGGCGGGCGGTGTTGACGAAATCTGTGTCGTAACGGGACATTGCCACGAGGAACTTGAAAATCACCTCGGCGGAAAGTTTAAAATTGCCGTGCAGAATGAGCTTCTCGGTACGGGACACGCTGTTATGCAGGCAAAGGATTTTATAAAAGCAAATTCCCCCGGTAATATCCTCATTCTTAACGGAGACGCACCGCTGATTGATGCGAAAACCATAAGCACCGCTCTTGAATATCATCTTTCGCATAATAATGCGGTTACAATTATCTCTGCAAAGATTGACAATCCCGAGGGCTACGGAAGAATTATCCGCAACAAGGATAAGTGCCTTAAGAAAATCGTTGAAGACCGCGATGCAAATAACGCCGAGAAGATGATCAATGAGGTCAACTCGGGTGCGTATTGGTTCAACTGCTCCGTGCTTCTTGAAGCACTCGAGGGTATTGTTGAAATGCACGACAAAAAGCATCAGGAGGAATACTATCTGACCGATGCGATTGAGGTTATTCTTGATAAAAACCTCAATGCCGTTGCCTATGAAGCAGGCAATCCCGATGCAGTACTCGGTGCCAATGACAGAATTCAGCTTCAGCAGCTCAACGAAATCGCGCGCAAAAAGGTTATGTATGAACTTATGAAGGACGGTGTTTCAATTCCGTGCGCGGACGGTGTTATGATAAGTCCCGACGTTAAAATCGGTGCTGAAACGGAAATTCTTCCCGGAACAATTGTCAGGGGAAATACCGTCATCGGCGAAAACTGTGTCATCGGCCCGAACAGCCTTGTTGAGGACAGTATCATCGAGGATAACGTTACTCTCAATAACGTTCAGTGCTTCTCTTCAACGGTTAAGAAGGATGCAAAAATCGGTCCCTTTTCACGAATCCGTCCCGACTGCGTTATCGGCGAGGGCGTTAAGGCAGGCAACTTTGTTGAATTCAAGAACGCAACAATCGGCGACCGCACGAGCGTTTCTCATCTTACTTATATCGGCGATGCGGATTTCGGTTCAGAGGTCAACGTCGGCTGCGGATGTGCAACGGTCAATTATAACGGAAGAGAAAAGAACCGTACAAAGGTTGAAGACCACGCTTTCCTCGGATGCAGTACGTATCTTGTTGCACCCGTCAGCGTCGGCAAAAATGCTTACACGGCGGCAGGCTCGGTAATCACCGAGGACGTTCCCGAAAATTCACTTGCAATCGCAAGAGCAAGACAGTCCGTCAAAAAAGATTGGATTGTCAAGAAAAAACCCTATAAGTGGCAGAAATAAGAGGTAGAAAAAATGAACAAGAATATTTTAATCAGAGCAGTTTCCTTAATCCTTGCAGCGTGCGTTATACTTACCGCGTACGGCTGTAAGGACGGTAAAGATAATACGGGACTCGGTCAGCCTGAAATCAACGACAATCAGGTAGTTATCGAATACCCGAGCATGAATAGCGACGGCAAAGAGGTTGATGCTACAAACGTTGTTGAGGTCAATAAGGATGCTATCGGCAACCTCAATGCGGGCTCATCGCTTTCCGATACCTTGAAGGATAAGGAAGACGAGGATGAGTTCATCAACCGCAACGAGGATTTCGGCATCAGCAAGGATGAGGCTCAGGATATCGTTGACAATGCTGATAAGTGGACAAAGTTTACATACAGCATTTACGTTGCTAACTCCAATGCAAAGCGCGTTGCTTTCAGAATGCTTAAAGCAACAAATACAGAGGATATCATCATTGATACCGACCTCGGTTGTGAGTACGGCTTCAATCCGGGCAGGGGAATGCCGATTCTTGTTGAAGGTCTTGTAAACTCTTCAAAGTTTGATACAGAGGAAGAAATCCTCGCAGAGCTCAATAAGATGGACGTTCAAATTATCTATACACTCATCGAAAGCGACCTTGACAGCGTGGACGATTGGTCACAGGTAACAACGGCATATATGCCTGTTACATTCTAAAAAACACGGGACGGATTACCGTCCCGTTTATCTTGTAAAGTTTAGGAGAATACAATGTTTTTCAAGAAAAAAGCAACACCCGCACCGTCAGGCTCGCCCGAATTTATGGTCGTCGGCCTCGGCAATCCGGGCAAGGATTATGAATTTACCCGTCACAACGCAGGCTTTCTGACACTTGACCACATTGCGGTTGAAGCAGATGCGGACATCAAAAAGCTCAAATACAAGGCGCTGATAGGAGACACGGTTATCTCGGGGCACAGATGCCTGCTTGTCAAGCCGCAGACCTTTATGAACAACAGCGGCGAGGCTGTGCGCGAAATATCACAGTTTTACAAAATTCCGCCCGAAAAAATCATCGTTATCTTTGACGATATCTCACTTCCGTGCGGAAAATTAAGAATCCGCCGAAAGGGTACTGACGGCGGACATAACGGAATAAAGAGTATTATCTATCACCTTAATTCGGATAATTTCCCGCGCATCAAGGTCGGTGTCGGTGCAAAGCCGCATCCCGATTACAACCTTGCCGATTGGGTGCTTTCAACCTTTAAAAAGGACGAGCTGGAGGAGCTGAAAAAGGCGATAACCAAGGCAACAGAGGTTTTGCCGTTTATGCTCGACGGTGAGATAGATAAGGCTATGAACAAAGCAAATTAAAATAAGAAAGACCGAAGACTTTAAAATCTTCGGTCTTATTTTTATCTGTAATCTTTGATTGAAAGGCTGCCTGTCGAAATTGAAAGCATAATCAATGCATCGTTGGATGTGATTTTGCCGTCCTTATTGATGTCAGCCGCCTTGTTCTGGCTCTTGCTGAGCTTGCATGAGCCTACTGCTGATTCGAGAGTCATAAGCGCATCTGTTGCGTTGACCTTACCGTCAGCGTTAACGTCGCCGAGCTCATAAACAAGCTTGTATGTCGGCCAGTACTTTGTCTGAGCATTACTGCCTCTTGCTTCAGCCTTGCTTGCCTTGTTTGCGGGACGCTCAAAGTAGTAGCACCAATCATAGCCTGCCTTGTAAGCGCCTTCAGCAGTATTTGTAACGTCTTCGAGACGGTCAAGAATTTTACCTGTATCTGTCTTGTTTGTGCTCAGCTCATATTTGAGGAAATGAAGCTGACCCTCAACTGTTTTCCAGGAATAACCGTTCTTGTTACAGTAATTCTTAAGGTTTTCAAATCTGCCGTTGTGCCACTGGCAGATGCCGTAGCTTGAACCGCTGTCACCGTAGAGGGTGGGGTTGAAGTCGGATTCCTTTTCGATGTTAGCAAGAACACCGCAGGCTGCCGCGGAATTAAGTCCCATTTCATCTACGAGGAAATCGAATATAGTCTGAATGGTTTCAGCCTTTGATGCAGCCGCCATTGTTGCGACAGGAAGTGCTGAAAAAACCATAACGAGAGCAAGAATTGTGATAAGAGTTCTTTTTATGTAGTTTTTTAAGTGCATAAAAATTAGTCCTTTTTTAAGTTTAGCCGAATAGTCAGCAATAAACTTATAACATACAAATGTTACGAAATTATGACATTTTAAGAATTTTTGTAACTTTTTGTAACTATTTTTAAGGAAAATCAGTTTTATTTTTCGATTTTGACATAAAAACACCGCCGAAGCGACTTGCAACGGCGGTGAATTCGTTTTCAATTATAAAGCGTATTCAGCGGCAATGTCTGCAATTTTAACAGGCATACCTGTAACGAGTGACTTCTTTGCGGCAAGACCGATGAGAACGGGCTGAAGGCCGCAGTCAAGACCGACGCTTACTTCCTTATCGTTTACGATACAGTCGATGAACTCTGTGATTTCCTCAACATAAGCGCCCATATATCTCTCAAGGAAGAAGTTGAGGGGAACTTCACCGCGAACGCCGTTTGCATCGGAGATAACTGCTGTTGACTCTGAATCGTTGCCGATTGCAACCTGGCCGAGTGAACCGAATGCCTCAACTCTCTGGTCGTAGCCGTAGCTTGCACGGCGGCAGTTATCAATAACTGCGATTGCACCGTTAGCGAGCTTCATTGAGATAACTGCTGTATCAATGTCGCCTGCTTCGCCGATTGCGGGGTCAACGAGAACTGCGCCGTAAGCGAATACCTCTTCAACCTCAGAGCCTGACATAAAGCGAACCATATCAAAATCGTGGATTGTCATATCAAGGAAGATGCCGCCCGAAACCTTGATGTAGCTTACCGGGGGAGCACCGGGGTCTCTTGAGCAGACCTTGAGGATGTTGAGGTCACCGATCTGACCGCCCTCAACAGCCTTTCTTGCGGCCTTGAAGTTGTGGTCAAAGCGGCGGTTGAAGCCTACCTGATACTTAACGTTGCTGTTTTCAAGAGCCTTCTTAACCTCAAGAATCTTGTTTACGTCGTGGTCAATGGGCTTTTCGCAGAAGATGTGCTTGCCTGCTGCGATAGCCTCAAGAGAAATTGTTGAGTGAGTGTCTGTTGAAGAGCAGATAAGAACTGCCTGAATGTCGTCATCCTCGAGGATTTTGTGATAGTCCTCGTAGAATTCCTCAATTCCGAGACCCTTTGCCCAAGCGATTGTCTCGTCGTTAAGGAAGGGATCTGCAACAGCCTTGACGGTTGCGTTCTTAACATATCTCATAATGGATTCGCAGTGAACCTTGCCGATTCTGCCTGCGCCGATAATACCAACATTAATCATAGCTATAAATCTCCTTTATATATTTAACTTAGATTGTTCCGTCCCAGGTTGAAACCTCGGTCTTCTTCATTTCTTCTTCGTCAAACCAGCGTGTTGTTACGCACTTGCTTTCTGTATAGAAGCGATAAGCATCCTTGCCGAGGCAGTGGAGGTCGCCGAAGAATGAATTTTTATGTCCTGCGAAGGGGAAGAAGCCGATGGGAACGGGAATACCGACGTTAACACCGACCATACCGCCGTCTGTGTGGCGGGTAAACTCTCTTGCATAGTAGCCGTTCTGTGTGAAGATAACGGAGCCGTTTGCATAGGGATTAGCGTTCATAAGCTTGAGACCTTCATCAAAAGTCTTGACACGCTTGATGCAAAGCACGGGGCCGAATACCTCTTCGTCACCGATAGTCATTTCGGGTGTAACCTTATCGAAGATTGTCGGGCCTACGTAGAAGCCGTTTTCATAACCCTCAACAACGCAGTTTCTGCCGTCGAGTACAAGCTCTGCACCCTCTGCAACACCCTTGTTGATGTCAGCGATAACTTCTTCGTAGTGCTTCTTGTATGTAATGGGGCCGAGCTTTGAGGTCTTGTCGTAGCCGGGGCCGACCTTGATTGTCTTTGCCTGCTTGACAAGCTCTGCAACGAACTCATCGGCAATGCTTTCCTGAACAACACAGCAGGAGAGAGCCATACATCTCTGACCTGCACAGCCGAATGCGGAGTTGATAACACCTGCGGCTGTTCTTTCAATCGGAGTGTCCTCAAGAACGAGAGCGTGGTTCTTTGCCTGACAGAGAGCCTGAACTCTCTTGCCGTTCTTTGCGGCACGCTCATAGATAAGCTTACCTACGGGAGTTGAGCCGACGAAGGTGATACCCTTAACGTCAGGGCTGTCGAGAAGAACGTTGATTTCGTTTCTTGAGCAGGTAACGATGTTGATAACGCCGTCGGGAACGCCTGCTTCCTTGTAAAGACCTGCAATGCGAAGAGCAGTTCTCGGTGTAAGGCTTGCAGCCTTGAGTACCATTGTGTTACCCGTTGCAATACAAACGGGAGCCATCCAGCCGAACGGAATCATAGCGGGGAAGTTGACGGGAACAATGCCCGCAAAAACACCCATTGATTCACGGTAGAGAACTGTGTCATAGCCTGCGGAAGCGTCCATTGTGCTTTCGCCCATCATAAGTGACGGAACCTGAGTTGCAAGCTCTGTGCCTTCCTTTGCCTTGAGCACGTCGCCTTCAGCCTCGCTCCATACCTTGCCGTTTTCCTCGGCAACAAGCATTGTGAGCTCTTCCATATTTTCGATAAGAAGGTCGCGAATCTTATACAGAATCTGCGCTCTCTTGATTGCGGGAGTAGCACTCCATGCGGGATATGCAGCCTTTGCAGCAGCGATAGCCTCTTCAACCTCTTCTGCTGTACAGTTGGGTGCATAGCCTGTGATTTCACCCGTGCTCGGGTTTACGAGGTCATAATACTTGTCGGTCTTTGATTCAACATACTGACCGTTGACAAAATACTTGAGTTTTTCAGCCATTTTTAAGTCTCCTTTTATATGCCAGCTTTTTCAGTAATATATTCTCTTGCCATTTTAGCATACTTGAACGGATTTGCGATTGCGGGATCCTGCTCTGCTTCAACGAGCATCCAGCCCTCGTAATCAGCCTTGTCAAGAACGTCGAAAACGGGCTTGAAGTCGATTGTGCCGTCACCGGGAACGGTGAATGCGCCGAGTCTTACACCCTGAAGGAAGGAAAGATGCTCTGCCTTAACCTTCTCGACGATTTCGGGACGGATGTCCTTTAAATGAACGTGCTTGATTCTCTTTGCATACTTTTTAAGAACTGCCATATAGTCCCCGCCACAGTATGCGAGATGACCTGTGTCAAAGAGGAGGTAAACTGCCTCGGGGTCGCACATATCCATCATCTTGTCGATTTCCTCTGCTGTCTGAACAACAGTACCCATATGGTGATGATAAACAAGAGTGATGCCGTATTCCTTTGCGATGTTGCCGAGCTTTGAAAGACCGTCTGTGAACTTCTTCCATTCCTCGTCGTTCATAACATACTTTTTCTCAAAAACAGGAGTCTCCATCTGTCCCTGAATGCTGTAACTCTGCTCCGATGCACCGATACGCTTTGCGCCGCAGCCCTTGAGAAATTCACAGTTTTCTCTGAAATCCTTTTCAACCTCTTCGAAGGGCTTTGTGAGGATGAAGGATGAGAACCAGCGGTTAGCGATTTCAAGTCCGCGGATGTCGAGGTATTCGTGCATACCCTCAACTGTCTTGGGATATTTGTTGCCGATTTCACAGCCCTTGTAGCCTGCAAGTGCCATTTCACTTACACACTGCTCAAATGTGATTTCACCGCCGAGGTCGGGCATATCATCGTTTGTCCAACCGATAGGAGCGATGCCGAGTTTGATTTTTTCTGCGTTCATTGTGAAGTCTCCTTTATCAGTATTTTCTTGCTTCAAGCAGGTGCTCCTGCTTTTCCTGCAAGGCTTCTTTTCCTTTTTCTGTGCGGGGAATATCGGAACAGCCTACGTTCCACCATCCGCCGTAGCCGTCTGTCATAGATTTCGGAAGAACCTTTATGTCAATGAGTGTCGGCTTTGTCTGCTTCATAGAATCAAGCAATGCCGCCTCAAGCTCATCCATAGTCTTTGCCGTGTATGTAACGTAACCGTAGCCTCTTGCGCAAGCGGCATAGTCGATGTTCATAAATTCACCCTCGCGGATCGGCTTGTCACCGTCACGGTAACGTGACTCCGTGCAGAGAGCCTCGATGCCCTGACCCATCTGAAGGTTGTTGATACAGCCGAAGGATGCGTTGTCAAAGAGAAGAACGTTTATCTTCTTACCCTCCTGAAGAGCCGTAATCATTTCGGAGTGGAGCATATTGTAGCTGCCGTCACCCGAGAAGGCATAAACCTCACGGTCGGGATATGCAAGCTTTGAGCCGAATGCGCCTGCGATTTCGTAGCCCATGCACGAATAGCCGTATTCCATATTGTAGGAGTCAATTGCATCGGTTGTCCACATTCTCTGCATACAGCCGGGAAGTGAGCCTGCCGCACCGACTGCGATTGCATCTGCAGGCATAAGCTTGCGGATGAGTGCAAGTGCCGCCGTCTGGGTGATAACACCGCCCGTTGCCTTTACAAAGCCTGTAACGGCATCGTCAACGTGGTTCGGGATTTCGGGCTTGTAGTCCTCGGAATAGGAAGCGTTTGCGAGTCTCTCCATTTCCTTGTCCCAGTCAGCCTTTGCATCTGCAATTTCTGTTGTATATGCTGTCTCGTAGCCGTCAAGATATTTTTCAAGTGCCTTAACACCCTCGTTTGCATCGGCAACCATTTTGATGCTGTCGAGCTTGCCTGCGTGGAAAGCACTTGCGTTGATTGTAACAACCTGCTTGTCGGCATAAAGCCACTTTGAGCTTGTTGTGAAGTCCGTGAACTTTGAGCCGATACCGATAATAAGGTCAGCATCCCTTGCAAGCACATTTGCGCTCGAGTTACCAGTAACGCCGATACCGCCGACGTTGAGATAATGGCTTGATTCGATAGCGGATTTACCTGCCTGCGTTTCGGAGAAGGGGATGTTGTGCTTTTCGCAGAAAGCCTTGACTGTTTCGCCTGCGAGTGAATATCTTACACCGCCGCCGACGATAACAAGAGGCTTCTTGCTGTTTTTAACAGCTTCTGCAACCTGACGCACCTCGTAGTCACACGGAATCTGACGGGGTATGAAGTGAACTCTTTTTCTAAAGAACTCTTCGGGGTAATCGTAGCTTTCACCCTGAACGTCCTGCGAAAGTGCGATAGCAACAGCGCCGCAGTGACCGGGGTCTGTAAGCACGCGCATTGCGTTTGTGAGTGCTGACATAATCTGCTCGGGGCGGGTGATTCTGTCAAAATATCTTGTAACAGCCTTAAAGGCATCGTTTGTTGTAACCGTGCCGTCGTGGAGCTGTTCAATCTGCTGTAAAACGGGGTCGGGCTGACGGGATGCGAAGGTGTCACCCATAAACAGGAGGAGGGGCATATTGTTGACTGTTGCCATAGCCGCCGCTGTAACCATATTTGCCGCACCGGGACCGATTGAGGACATACAGGGAATAATCTTCATTCTGTTTGTCATCTTGCCGTAGGATGCCGCCGCCTGAGCCATACCCTGCTCGTTTCTGCCCTGCATAACCTTGATTGAATGCTCAGCCTGCGAGAGTGCCTCACCGACACCGAGCACACAGCCGTGACCGAAAACGGTGTAGAAGTATTCAACGTACTTGCTTTCAAGCATTTCACCGTTATGCTCAATTGTAACATACTGATTGTCGAGGTATCTTACGATAGCCTCACCTAAGGTAAGTCTTACAGTTTTCATAATACTCTCCTTATGCACGGGCGACCATTTCGCCGTATTTTTCTTTTTCATCCTTGATGAAAGCCTTGATTTCGTCTACCGTCGGCATAAAGAGTGAACAGCCGTGAGCCGCAACGAGCATTGAAGCTGAAGCCGAGCCGAGCTCGAGGCAGTCCATAATATCCCATTCCTCGAGAAGACCGTAGATGAATGCCGAGCCGTAGCCGTCACCGCCGCCGAAGGATTTGAAAGCCTTGACGGGGAAGGGCTTGATTGAATATTCGCCCTCTGCAGTGTGAGCGGTTGAGCCCTCCTTGCCGTGCTTGATGATAACAATCTTGTTACCCATACTCATCCAATGAGCGGCAGTTTCCTTGTCTGTTCTGCCCGGTGCGGAGATTGCTTCCGTGAGGTCGAACTCCTCGCGTGAGCCCATAACCATATCGCTGTTTGAAGCAACTACCGAATAGTAGATTGCGATTTCGTCCATATTCTTCCAGTTGTAGGGACGGTAGTCAATATCAAAAATAACCTTTGTGCCGACCTTCTTAGCAAGGTACATAGCCTTCAGACAAGCCTCTCTTGACGGGCTCTGTGAAAGTGCGGTACCGCTGATGAGAATAGCCTTTGCGCTCTTGATGTAATCCTCGTCAACGTCGTCGGGGTGGAGCATAAGGTCAGCAATACCGTCACGGTACATAAGAATACTGCTTTCGTGCTCTGATTTTATTTCCGTGAAGGTCAGACCGAGCTTTTCGCCGCCCTTTGTGCGCGTGATGTGAGAAATGTCGATTCCCTCATCCTTGAAGAAGTTTTCAACATAAGTGCCGAACTGGTCATCGGAAACCTTGCCGATGAAGCCGACCTTTTTGCCGAGTCTTGCAAGACCTACGGCAATATTGGCAGGTGAGCCGCCGACATATTTTTTGTAGTTTTCGCACTTGTCGAGCGTGTTGTAATAATCGGTCGGGTTAAAGTCAATGGCAACTCGTCCTATCGGAATAAGATCGAGCTCTCTTGACTCGTCAAACTCAATGTATTTCATAAAATCAGCCTCCAAAACCAATTTTTAAATCATTCATAATATTTTACCATATAAATGTATTATTGTTCAAGAGAAAACGCGAAATTGAGAATAAAAAATGATGCAATTTTTTTGATAAAAAAGCACAAGAAGCCGTCTTTTATCCGTGATAAAAAACAGCTTCTTATTTTACTCTGAAACGAAGGATAATTCCGCCGAAGGAGATTTCGTCTCCGTCATTAATTACAACACTTTTCTGCACCTGTGTTTTGCCGATGTATGTTCCTGCGCTGGAGTTGGTATCTGTCAGCACCCAGCCCTTTTTGTGCTTGGAAATAACAGCGTGAAAACGTGAAACGGTTGAATAGTTGAGCACGATGTCGCAGGCGTTACTTCTGCCCACGGAGGTCTCCCAGTTGGTGATAAGGTACTCGTCTCCCGTCATCTCGTCAATAAGACACGCGGGCGTTACCTTCGGAGCCTTGCTCTGCAAAAGATGCTTTATGCAATACGCAACTACAACAAAGCACAGCACGGGTATAAGATACCTGAAAACTGACATCATATCTTCCATTAGCGTTCACACCTCCTGACAAAACGATTATATATTTTATACAAAAAATTGTCAACAAATTTTCCGTTACGGATTTTCAAATATATGTTATAATTTCCGTGAGGTGATTTTATGCCTAAAAAATTATTGTCAGTTATATTGATTATTTCTTTGGTTTTCAGTCTTTTTACCTTTTCTGCAGGTGCGGCAAGCACCTTTGAGGAATGGCAGACGGGCTGGGAGGATATCAAAGCATCCTCGGGCTACATAACCCTTACTCCCGGCGAGGACGAAACGCAGATGAATTTCTCCTGGCAGTCATCGTTTTTCAGTACGAGAGAACAGATTGTTCTCGGCAAGAAAGCGGATTTAAGCGATGCAAAACAGCTCAAGGTAAAGCGTGATTTCAACCTCTTCGGCTTTGAATGGACAAACAATGCTTCTGCAACCGAGCTTGAAACGAACACCGTCTACTACTACCGTTACACGGTTGATAAAACCGAGAGTGAGGTTTATTCCTTTACCACGGGTGACGGAGAGGGCGTGACGGCACTTTTTGTAACCGATTCGCAGATCGGCCGTTCAAGCGGTACGCAGGAAGAAATCTATATGAACGACACCTACGGATGGACAAAAACTCTTGAAACCGCATCGGAAAATAATGAGTTTGATTTTATTCTTTCAAGCGGTGACCAGGTAGAGGACTCTTATTCCGAAGAGCAGTATACTTATTTTGAGTCTCCGTCAATTCTCCGCTCAACTCCCGTTGCGGCGGCAATCGGCAACCACGATTTTTATACAACAAATTATTCTCATCATTTCAACAATCCGAACGATAAAACCTTTACTCTCTTCCGCTGGCCTGCAGGTCAGGGCTACTATTTCTGCTATAATGACGTTTTGTTTATCGTGGTTGATTCAAACAACTTCCTTCCCACGGCAAACAGACGGATAATCAAAAATGCCTGTAAGGCTTATCCAGAGGCAAAGTGGCGTGTGCTGATGATGCACCACAGCCCGTTTGATGCGCGCGGTGCTGACGATATCGGCAACAAGTTCGCACGAACAACCGTTGTTCCTTTTATCGACGAGTTTGATATCGACGTCTGCCTCAGCGGTCACGACCATTATTACAGCCGGTCACATATCATAAAGGACGGGGAGATAACGTCTGATATCGGCAAAACCGATGCTTACAACAACCCTGACGGAACGCTTTATATTACGCAGAACTCTTCCTCGGGCAGTAATTACAGCGGTATCGGCGACGAAATTTCCGAATACTGCAGTTTTGCCTTGCAGGAAAGAAGAGCGACATATTCGATACTTGACATTGACGGAGATACTCTTACCGTAAAATCCTATCACACGGATACGAACGAAATGTTTGACAGTGTTACAATCGAAAAATAAAAAATAAGGGGCTGTGAAAAACAGCCCCATTATTTTTAGGTATGTTCCAAATTAGCCGATAAGACCTGAAACCATAGCCATGATCTCGTCAAGGATAGCCTGGAAATCGATTGTTGCAAGGAAATCTGTGATAGCTGTGATGATAGCGTCGAAATCAATGCTCTCGATGAATGCTGTAATCTGATCCATGATATTTTCTCCTTTCGTAAAATAGCGATAAATATCGCCTATGATTATACACATTCTATCATTTGTATAGCTTGTTGTCAATAGTAAAATAATCGTTTTCTTCAAAAAAATAAGCAGCCGGAAAAACCGACCGCTTAAGTTTAATGTAATTAGCCGAGTAAGCTACCGATGAGACCACCGAGAGCGTCGAGAACCTTCTGGAAGTCGATCTGAACGATGAGGTCTGTGAGCTTATTCATAACTGTGTCAAGAATGCCATTCCAATCAATGCCTTCAAAAATTGCTGTAATCTGATCCATGATGAATCTCCTTTCGTATTTCAGGTGAAAAGCCACCTTATTTGGATATATTTTAACACCGTTGTATTTTTTTGTCAATACCTCAAATTTGCATAATATGTCGCAAAAGTGTCTGTTACGGCTGAACGGGCACGGGCTTATCCTGCTTTTCGTGCTCAAAGGAGAGAATGTTGTTTCTTGTGTAGTAGTTGCATCTCATATCAAAAGCCTTGCACAGTCCGTCAACGGGGACGTAAAGCTGATCGCGCTGTGAGCGTACAACGGCGTGGGACATTTCGATTTCTCCGCGGTCTGTAACCGCAATGTTACTGCCCTCGGTGAATGTAGCCTTGTGGCGGTATGCCTCAATGTAAACCGTACCCTTGTCAAGAACAACGTCAAAGCCTGCATAGCGGAATAGTATTGCCGCAGGAACGTGCCACACTCCGTCTATGCATTCGCCCGAGGTCGTTCTTGCGCAAAGTCCGAGGTCAGCGCCCTTGAACATCATTCGTGTTTCAGCATAAATAGGAGCGAGCGCAACGGGTTCAATGCAGTCGTTTTCCTTATCAATAACGCAACGGTCGGCGATTCTGCCGTCCTCGAGGTAAGAGGTGAGTGTAACCTTGTTTTTCTCAACGTGAACGATTGCGTACATCGAAAGCTTTTCCTCGTGCGGATACCACGCGCAGTTCCAGAGCTTGGGCAGAGCAAGCATTCTTGACGGATTTCTGTTGCCGCTGCCGAGGTTGTAGAAAACAGTACCCTCCGACGGCTTGTCCCAGAGGTTTTCACCGCGTCTCGGATAGCTTCTCGAGAAGCAGTGCTCGTGGCCGCTGAACATAACGTCAAATTTTTCCATACCCTCCATCATCATCGGGTAGGCATCGTCGCACGAAAGGTCACTGCCCGCATAGCAGACGGGAAAGTGATACGAGCCGAATTTCCACGTTTTGTCGCTCGCATCGGTATCCTTGATCAGCCATTCGTTGACGTCCTCGGGACCGCTGATGCCGATTGCGGTAAAATGAGCGTTGCCGTAATCAAAGGAATAGTTGGCTGTTTTCCACCCTTCAGGACCGTTGTCGGCGTAAGCACCGCCGAACTGATTGCGGAAATAATCCGCCTTCTCACAGTAGTATTTACCCTCGAAGGTGAAGTAATTTTCAAAGCCCATATCGTCGTGATTGCCCATAGCCATCATCAGCGGAATGTATTCCATAACGCCCTTGTAGCCCTCGAGCGCGCCTGTCCACTGAATATCGGTCTGACCGCAGTTTGTGTTATCGCCTGCGGTGAGGATGAAGCGTACCTCGGGATGCTTTTTAAGAGTTTCCTTGAGAAATTTGTTGAAGCCCGAATAATCGGCAGGGGGAACGGGACCGCCCGTCTGAACGTCGGAAAAGCAGACGAAGCTGAAATCATCGAGGTTTTCGGGGACGGTTGAAAAGCTGTAATTTTCGCTTCTGTTTTCATCGTCGCCGACATTATATTCGTATTTTGTGTCAGGCTTAAGACCTGTCATATCTGCCCAGAAAATATGGCTTGAATCCATATCTGACTCGAAGTTACCCATAGCTGCATCAAAACGCAGCCATTTTTCACCGCCGACCTCACGGCAAAGGGCATAGCCGTCCGTAATATCCGTGCAGGTGCGCCAGGTAACGGTCATTGATGTTTCGGGATTTCCCTTGACGGAAAGCATAATATGGTCAGGGCTTTTCTGCGAGCCGCGCAAGGTCTTCCACTCTTCTCTGCTTATCATACAAACACCTCTTCTGTTTGTTATATCATTTTGGGAAATTGTAGCATAAAGAGAGACGGAAATCAATGATTTTTCTTGACTATACATCTTAAATATATTAAAATATAAGGTTGTAAGAGATATAAATGCAAGGACGGATATTATGACAAAAAGAGATTCAATCAGAAACGTTGCGATTATCGCACACGTTGACCACGGCAAGACAACGCTGGTTGACGAAATGCTCAAGCAGAGCGGTATCTTCCGCGAGAATGAGCAGGTGCAGGACAGAGTTATGGACTCCAACGACCTCGAAAGAGAGCGCGGAATTACCATTCTTTCAAAAAACACGTCAGTTCATTATAAAGACACAAAAATCAATATCGTTGACACTCCCGGCCACGCTGATTTCGGCGGCGAGGTTGAGCGTATTCTTATGATGGTTGACGGTGTGCTTCTTCTTGTTGATGCGTTTGAGGGCTGTATGCCGCAGACACGCTTTGTTCTCAAAAAAGCACTCGGACTCAAGAAAAAGGTTCTCGTTGTCGTCAATAAAATTGACCGACCGGGCGCAAGACCCGACGAGGTTATTGACGAGGTGCTGGACTTATTTATTGAGCTTGGTGCGGATGATGATCAGATTGAATTCCCCGTGGTTTTTGCTTCGGCAAGAGAGGGCTATTCTTCACTTGATTCTGATGTGCGCGAGGGCGATATGCGACCGCTTCTTGACTCAATCCTTGAGCACATCCGGCCGCCCGAGGGAGAGATTGATGCTCCGCTTCAGATTCTTTTTTCGAGCCTTGATTATGATGATTATATCGGCCGTATCGGTGTCGGCAGAGTTGAAAGAGGTCAGATAAAGCGCGGTGACAGCGTTGTTCTCTGCAAGCAGGACGGCGAGACACAGAACGTTAAAATCTCACGTCTGTATCAGTTTGAAGGACTCCGACGTGTTGAGGTTGAGTCGGCAATGATGGGTGATATCGTTTGCGTTTCGGGTATTGTTGACCTTAATATCGGTGAGACAGCCTGCGCACCCGACTGTATTGAGCCGCTTCCCTTCGTCAAGATTGACGAGCCGACAATTTCAATGAATTTCATTGTCAATGACAGCCCGTTTGCAGGCCGCGAGGGTAAGTTTGTAACTTCCCGAAATATCCGTGACCGCCTTTTCAAGGAGGTTGAAACAAACGTAAGTATGCGCGTTGAGGAAACTGACTCAACAGACACCTTCAAGGTTTCGGGCAGAGGTGAGCTTCACCTTTCAATTCTTATCGAAACGATGCGCCGTCAGGGCTATGAATTCCAGGTTTCACGCCCCGAGGTTATCTATAAAACAATTAACGGTCAGCTTTGCGAGCCGATGGAGCTTCTTATCGTTGAGGTTCCCGAGCAGTATGTCGGCGCAGTTATCGAAAAGCTCGGCTCACGCAAGGGTGAGCTTGAAAATATGGGCTCGCGCGACGGCGGTGCGACTCACCTTGAATTCAAAATTCCGTCAAGAGGTCTTATCGGCTACCGCTCGGAGTTTATGACGGACACCAACGGTAACGGTATTATGAATCAGCTCTTTGCAGGCTATGAGCCGTATAAGGGTGATATGCTCACACGCGAGCGCGGCTCAATCGTTGTCCACGAAACGGGCACAAGTACGGGCTACGGTCTTTTCAATACTCAGGACAGAGGACGTCTCTTTATCGGACCGGGACTTGAGGTTTATGAGGGTATGATTGTCGGCGAATGCTCAAGAAACGAGGATATCGTCTGCAACGTCTGCAAGAAAAAGCAGATGACAAACACCCGTGCTGCAGGCAGTGACGATGCACTTCGTCTTGTACCTCCGACTACGCTCAGCCTTGAGCAGTCAATGGAATTTATCAAGGACGATGAGCTTCTTGAGGTTACACCGCAGTCACTCAGGCTTCGTAAACGCGTTCTTTCAAAGGAGCTTCGTATGAAGCAGATGTTCAAGAAAAAATAAGGAGAATTTGTTATGACAAAGAAAGTTTTATCAGTTTTTTTATCACTAGTTATGATGCTTGCTGTCTGTGTACCTGCATTTGCGGCGGACGGTGAGGCACTTCCTTATGAAAACAGCAGATTTTTCTCTTACGGCGATTATGAGCTTCATTACCGCTTTGAGCCGCACGAAGGCTTGTATAAGGGCAGAATTATGTTCATTCACGGCTTCGGTCAGTCAAGCTTCTCGTGGGAAAATATGGCTGACGAAATGAGCGCAAAGGGCTATGACTGCTACTGCGTTGACCTTCCGAACTTCGGTTACAGTACACGTGAAAACGCAGAAATGGAGCTTATCGACCGTGAAACACTTGTTGAAAAGCTGATGCTTAGCATCGCACCGGGATTTACCTGGACTCTTGCAGGTCATTCAATGGGCGGTGCTGTTGCAATCAACGTTGCACAGCAGGTTGACGTTCAGAAGCTGATGCTTTTCTGTGCCGCACCCGTTGCAGATATGGGAAATATGGGTAATATGGGCGGTATGATGTCTTCGCCGATTATGAGCGGTATGCTTGATTTTGTTTTTAAATATCTTACGAAGATTGATATTCTTATGCGCCTTGTTGTTCTTATGGCAACGGCTAACCTTGAATATACAAAGAACTATAACCTTGAAGGTGTTACTGCACCTCTTCAGCTTGACGGAACGGGTGAGGGACTTTGTATGCTGATGCAGACAATGCGCCCGACAGACCTTGAGGGTGCGGCGGATATCAAATGTCCCGTGCTTATTGTCAATGCTGAAAAGGATATGATTATCAATAATTCAATGAAGCAGCAGATTGCAGGAGCCTTCCCGTCAGCAGAGCATTACCTCGTTGAGGACGGCGGACACATCTGCATTGAGGACAGAGCAGAGGAGCTTGCAGGCGTAGCTTTCAATTTCCTCAACAAATAAGGAGTAACTATGACCGACGAAAAACTGAATAACGGCAGTGCGGTTGCCCTCGGTAATTTCGACGGTATGCATATCGGCCACCTGGCGGTTATCGAAAAAACCGCCGAACTGTGCCGTAAAGGACTTGTTCCGACGGTGATGCTCTTTGATGAGCACAGCCTTAAAACCGTAACGGGCGAAGCACCGCCGCAGCTTATGACAGACAGTGAAAGACTTGCTTTTTTAAAGGAAAAGGGTCTTGAAATTAAAACCGTAAGCTTTACGGATATAAAAAATTTTACCCCCGAGGAATTTATCGACAGCGTTCTTATAAACCGCTTTAATGCAAGGGCGGTTGTCTGCGGCTTCAATTACCGCTTCGGAAAAGGAGCGGCAGGGGACGCAACACTGCTGAACAAGCTTTGCAAAGAAAAAAATATTGAATGCCTGATTGTGGACGAAATTCTTTCGGACTCACTTCCCGTCAGTTCAACTGCAATCCGCAAAGCCGTTGAAAACGGAGAAATCGAGCTTGCAAACCGAATGCTCGGCAGATGCTTCGGTTATACCGCAACCGTAATCAACGGCGACAAGCGCGGCAGAACGTGGGGCTTTCCGACAATTAATCAGCGCTTGCCCGACGGCTTGGTTGTTCCTCTTTTCGGTGTATACGAATCGAGGGTAACGGCAGACGGCAGGACGTATACGGGCATTACAAACATCGGCTTGCGCCCGACAGTCGGAACGGATGTTGTTTTGAGCGAAACTCATATTCTGGATTTCAGCGGAGATTTATACGGCAAGGATGTTGAAGTCAGTCTTGTCAGATTTATCCGTCCCGAACAGAAATTCAGCTCGTTTGACGAGCTTATTATGCAGATAAAATCAGATGTTTCAACAGTGAAAGGTGGTGTGTAAGCAGGATGTATAACACTTGGGAAGAGTTAAAGTGCGATTGTGCCACTTGTCAGAAATGTCCTCTCGGTGCCGCCAGAACAAATCTCGTCTTCGGTGTCGGCAACGAAGATGCCGAGGTTCTGTTTATCGGCGAAGGTCCGGGTGAACAGGAGGACCTTAAGGGCGAGCCCTTTGTCGGCAGAAGCGGACAGCTTCTTGATAAGTATATGGATGCAATCGGACTTGACCGTAAGAAGAATATTTATATTGCAAATATGGTCAAGTGCAGACCGCCGAAAAACCGCGACCCTCAGCCCGAGGAGCAGGATGCGTGTCTCGGCTGGCTGCGTGAGCAGGTAAGGCTGATGAAGCCGAAAATCATCGTCTGTGTCGGCAGAATTGCGGCGCAAAAGCTTATCGGTGCTGATTTCAAGGTAACACAGCAGCACGGCGAATTTATTGAGAAAAACGGGGTTCTTATGATGGGTACCTTCCATCCCGCGGCATTATTGCGCAACCCCAACAACAAGCCTCAGGCGCTTGAGGATTTCCTTAAGCTCAGAGATAAAATCAAAGAAGTATGCACTCATACTTACTAATTAAAAGGAGAAAACTTATGAAAAAATTTGTTTCAGTTGCCCTTTGCGTGCTGATGCTCGCAACAACTCTCTGCTTCGGCGTTTCGGCAGAAAAGGATTTCGACAAGCTTCAGTTCAACGATGACGGAAATTTCAAAATTATGCAGGTTGCAGACCTTCAGGATGATATGCAGCTCAACGGCGCTGTCAAGGCATTCCTTGAAGAGGCTGTAAAGCAGGAAAAGCCTGACCTTGTAGTTCTTACGGGCGACAATATTTCGGGCGGCTCCTGCCGTACCGATATCTCAAAGGCTTGGGATACAAGAAGATGTGAAAAGGCTATCGACCAGTTTATGTCAATTTTCGAGGAATATGAAGTTCCCGTTGCTATGGTTTTCGGTAACCACGATGACGAGAACAAGCTTTCAAAGGAAGAACTTTTCGATATTTACGAGAAGTATGATTGCTTTATCGGCGAGGACGAGGGCGAAGCACTCTACGGCTGCGGTACATACAATCTTCCTATCTACTCTTCAGAGGATGCTGATAAGATGATGTATAACCTCTGGATGTTCGATTCAAACACTTATGATGAAGAGCTTGGCGGTTACGACTACGTTCACGACGATCAGGTTGAATGGTATGTCAACAAGTCAAACGAGCTCAAGGCTGCAAACGGCGGTGTTGCCGTTCCTTCAATGGCTTTCCAGCATATCATTGTTAAGGAAATCGTTGGTCTTATTGACAGCAGCACAGAGTATATTGAAGGCTCGGAGCTTTATCAGGACGGCAGATACTATGTGTTCAAGCCGGGCGTACTCAAGGCAGGCCACTTCAAGGAGTATCCCTGCCCCGCTACACGTGATTCAAAGCAGATGCCTGCAATTCAGGCTCAGGGCGACGTTGTAGCAATGTTCTTCGGCCACGACCACAACAATTCCTTTGAGGTTGATTACAACGGAATCGACCTTGTTGCAACACCGGGTATGACCTTCCACAGCTATGGCAACGAGGACAGAGGCTTCAGAATCATCAACCTTAACGAGGAAGATACTTCAACTTACGAGACACACCTCATTCATTTCCAGGATTATTTCGGCGAGAGTAAGATGGCTATGGCTAACTACAATATGAACGCTGAAGAGCTTACCCTCTGGGAACGAATCAAGGCAGGACTTCTCTTTGTTATCACATTCCCGATTAAGATTTTCTTCGGTTACGCATTTTAATTGAATAAACATTTAAGGCTCGACTTTGTCGGGCCTTTTTTGCTGTAAAAATTGACTTTGCTTTTGTAATGTGATATCTTTTTAATAGTATATTTAAACGGAGTAATGCGAATGAATTTCGGAGTTTTACATATCTGCGATTATGCCGCCGCGTATAAGGGCGGTTTTATGAACGCACTTGAATTTTTGCGCAAGGATGTCGAAAAAGACGGTATCCGACAGGTGTATCTTCTGCCTCACCGTGCGCTCTCGACCAATGCGAAAAGCTGGATTGAGGATATGCGGCGTGACGGTGCGGTTGTCTATGTTCAGACCGATAGTTTTGTAAAAAACATTTTCCTTCTCAGAAAGATTATCAAGGAGAATAAAATTAAAAAAATATTCAGACATTTCAACGATTTCCCTATGGATGTCATCACAAAAATTGTTTGTCCGAAAATTCCCGTTGTGCGCTTTTTTCAGTGCACCTATAATGCAAGCGGTCTGAGCCACAAGCTGCGTACATTACTTTACAAAAAGGACGTACTTGTCGGTGTCAGTCCGTCGGTTACCGAAAAGGCGGAGCTTTCATTCCCTGACAGAGAGATTGAAACGCTTGAGCACGCGCTTTATTTTGACCGTCTTGAAACGGTTGATGAGTTTGAAAGGAAGGATAAAATATCCTGCCTTACTATGGGGTATAACGTAAAGGTCAAGGGCATTGACCTTACATTTGAAGCTTTCAGGCATATCCGTGAAGAACACGACGTTCATCTGTATGTTGTTGTTGCTTCTCACCGCGATGAATTTGAGGAGGAAATCCGAAAGACCTTCGGTGAAAAGCCTGAATGGATTACCGTTCTTCCGCCGACGGAAAATATCGGAACTTACTATCACAATACAGATATTATCTTAAGTCCCTCGCGCACGGAAGGAGCACTCCCTTTCGCAGTTTTTGAGGCGATGTATTGCGGCTGCCTTGCGGTAGCCAGCGATATTCCGCAGCAACTTACCGATAAGGTCAGCACGGTCAGATATTTTAAAAGCGAAGATGTTGACGATTATGTCCGCGTGCTTTCAAAGGCTGTTGAGGATGTGAAAAAGCCCGAAACCGATGCCGAGCGTGAAAAGGCAAGAAAAGAAATCACCTCGAATTATTCGATGCAGGTTTGGGCGGATAACTTCAGAAAATACTTATGAAAAGGGGAACAGCTATGAAAAAGATATTGAGTATTATTCTTGTTGTAGTTTTTGCTCTTTCGTGTATGCCGTTTGCGGCAGCGCAGGATGTGCAGACGCGTCTTTATACTGTCTACGGCGACGGTATGCTTTTTCAGCAGAATAATGAAGCAATCCTTGCGGGAGTGGCTGCATCCGGCAGTGAGATAACAGCAACGCTTTATAACAAGGAAAGCGAAATCGTTGCATCGGCTGAAAGCGCGGCAACGGCTGACGGAACGTTCACCGTTTCATTTGCCGCACCGTCGGGCGGATATGAAGAATATACAATCGTATTGATGAAGGACGGCTCGGTTTTTGATAGTCTTGAAAACGTTGTTTTCGGTGAACTGTGGCTTGCAAGCGGACAGAGCAATATGCAGTATCCGCTCGGTCAGGCGAAGGGCGGATTTGAGGATATGACGAACGGCAAAAAATTCAGCAAGTGGCTCCGCGTGCTAATGGTACCGCCCTATGTCAACAGCTACTCTGAAATCGGCTTTGTACCCGACGAGCCGCAGAAGGATATTGCAGGTGCGCAGTGGGTGAACGGCGAAAACGAGTTTATTTATAATATGAGTGCGGTTGCGTTCTACTTTGCCGAAGAAATGATGAAAGAGCTGGATATGCCCGTGGGCATTCTTAATGCACCGCTCGGCGGCTCGTTAATCGCAAGCTGGATTTCGCGCGAAAAAATCGACTCTGATGTTGAGCTTAAAAATATGCTCAAAAGCTACGGCGCTTATAAGGAAAGTGCTGACTGGACGGCTGAAGATCAGAACGTTTATACTGATGTCGGTGCGAACTACAACCATAAAATAGAAGCACTCCGCAGCTTCCGTCCTGTCGGAATGATATGGTATCAGGGCGAAAGCGATATCGGATTTTCCGATGAATACTACGCAAAAGCATTTGATGCTATGCAGGACCTGTATACGGATATTTTCGCACACGATAACGGTGATTTGCCGATTATCTTCACAAACCTTGCGGAGTATTTTTATACCGATGACGGACTTGTTCTGCCCGACAGAAATATAGCCTTCGGCAAAATTCAGGCATCACGCCCTGAATCAAGAGCAACCTTCGGTATCTACGATATACCGATAACTTATCTTCCTGCCACAGGTGTCATTCATCCCGAGCATAAAAAAGAAATCGGCGAAAGAATGGCTCTTTGTGCAAAGGGAATGGTTTACGGGAAGTATGACTCCTTCACGGGCGCAACGGTGCAGTCAACCGAAATCAGAGACGGCGCGGTGTTCGTTACTCTTAAAAATGTCGGCGGCGGACTTGTGCTCAACGGCAAAAAGGCTTACGGCTTTGCTGTCTGCGGTGCGGACGGAGTTTACGTTGAGGCGGAAGCTGAAATCGTATCCGCAAACACAATAAAGGTATGGAATGAAAATATAGAAAATCCCGTTTCCGCATCTTATGCCTACGGAATGGGCAACGGCAGAGCAAATCTTGCCTGCCTTTACGAGGGTGAGAATCCTTTACCTGTCAGCATTTTTATAACAGAAAGAGCAGAGAATGCGCATTATTGGTCGGATAAGCACTGGACGGATTGCGAAAGTAAAGAAATCTGGCATACGCTTGGCGATTCAACGAGCGGATTTTTCGATTCGTGGTCAGCAGAAAATGCTGTGATTTCCTTTAATCCGACAGATGCACACGAGGGTGAAAACGGACTTAACGTTACCGCAGAAAAAAAGAAATTCAACGTAAAGCCTCTCCTTACCTTCAAGGACGGTATAAAGACGGAAAGCTTCTTTGACGCAGATACCGATTACAGCGATTACGGCACAATGTCCTTTTACGTTCGTAATAACGGCGAAAATCCCGTAATGCTTGACAAGGTTAAGCTTTTAAAGAATAACACAATGTGGCACACGCCCGAGGTCAATGGCACGGGTGATACGTCCTTTGTTATTCCTGCCGACGGCGAATGGCATCTTGTAACGCTCAACCTCAATTGCCTCTATCTCCACGGCAACGAGGGCGGTATCGGTTTTACAAGCAAGAAGCTTGAGAAAATCAGGGATATCGAGCTTTGCTTCAAGGGTGAAGATGCAGATTTGAGCATTGATGATTTTACCTTCACTCCGAACGACGGTGATGCAAAAAACAGCTACGATGCATCCTTTGACACAGCAGATAATATTTTTGAAATTTTCTGCGCTATCGTCACAAACTTCCTCGGCTTGTTCGCAAAGCTGTTTAGATAAGACGGTATAAAAATTACGGCTTGCAGATTTTTTCTGCAAGCCGTAAACTTTTTTGATTTTATTTCACATAGCCTTCAATCAAATCAAGGTATGTGCCTACGAAATATGAGCCGGTGTGCTTGCCGACGGAAAGAACCTCGTCTGCAATTCCGTCTCCGATGATGTGACCCATAAATGCGAAGTTGTCATCAGTGAGCACGTAGCCGAGTGCATCGTTTGCAAGGCTTACTGCGAAAACGTCAACGCCGTCAACCGAATTGTTAAGTGCGGGATATGCCCATTCGGTGCCGTCCCACGTTGTGTCGCCGATAATCTCGTGACCCCAGAAAACCTCGGGATAAAGCTCGCCCGGGAAGAGTGCAAAGCCGACCTTGTTGCCGAATTCAATGTAGCCGATTTCAGAGATAATGCCGACACCGTCCTCTGTGTAATAAACCTGATTGTTGACGAGGTTTACCTCACAGGCAAGGGCAAGAATACTGTTTTCGGGTGTGATAACAAGCTCTGTGTGATGAGCGTTGATAACAGGCTCAAGCTCTGTTTCATATTCAGCGGAGATGATGCATTCGCCGAAGGTCTCACCGAGGAGCTTTGTCTCTGCGCCCTTTTCGGTCCATTCGTCCATACCCGTTGTATCAACGTCAACGTTGTCACGTGTAAGCTGACCGACGGCACCCTGAATCATAACAAAGTTTGCGCCTTCCTGCTGACGGATGTATTGGTCGATATAGTAAATATAGTCAGAACCGACAAGACCGTTGCTTGCGCTGAAGGAGGTCGGGTGGCAGGTGATGTCTGCAATATAGGTGTCCTCACTGCCGCTGTCGGGAACAAAGTAAAGGCTTGCGATTTCGGGGATGTCTTCCTTTGAAACAAGCTCTCTCTTGTCCTTTATGTATTCGCTCGCGTCAATGCTGTCGTAGTAAAGTGAGCCCTTTTCCATATCCTCAAAAGCCGCAGTGACTGCGATGATTGACTGCTCGATGAAATACTGCTTGAAATATGTCGGAGCCTCCATAAAGGGCAATTCACCCTTGAAGCCGAGAAGGTTTTTAAAGGAGCTTACAAAAAGCTTGTAGAAAAACTCTGTGCTTACACCCTGTGTATCGAGTGCAGAGTGAGCGTGAGTTGACGTTATGTTGATACTTGAAACCTTGATGCCCTTTTCCTTGCAGTATTCAAGAACACCTGCACGGATTGCACGGACGTCTGTTGACGTAACGCCGAGAGCATCAATTGCGCCGATAACAACCGCACCTTCACCGCTGTTGTCATCAAGGACTGCAACGCGGATGCGCATATCGTCATAAACACCTTCAGCCTTCTTGTTCATAAGGTCTCTGCCGAGGTAGTATTTATCAGCTTCAAAATCGTCGGGGATAAGGCTTCTGCTTGCATAACCGAGTGACCAGCAGTTGCCTGCATCTGCGCCTGTCTTGTATTCCTCACGACCCTCAAGGAAGGTTTCCGTTGTGTGCTCTTCAAGGTCGAGCCAGGTTGCAGGGTCGGGATAAATAAAGCAGATTGCTTTAACAAGAACCTCGACAACAACGTTAAGAAGATTGTAAAGCACCTTTAAAAGGTTGTTGAGGAAAGCGTCAAAGGAAGTAAGCTCTTCCATACCCGCAAAAAGTCCGCCGACAGTCTGCACTGCACCGATTGCCGTATCGGTAATCTGCTCGCCGACAGCCTCCTTTTCGGGAAGATAATCCTCAACGCCTGCATAAGCGCTCGTACCCGCAACGGAGAAAACAAGCGTAAGGCTGAGAATTACGGAAATAATTTTCATCAATTTCTTTTTCATATCAAAACCTCCTATGTAAGTTTTACGGTTTGATTATAACTGATTTTAAATTGTTATACAATATTTATTTTAAAAACTGATGAAATAAAATAAGTTTTGTGTTACTATTGTTAAAAGCAAAACCCGAAAGGAAATTGATTATGAAAGAAGTACATCTTATCTGTAACGCACACCTTGACCCTATCTGGCAATGGGAATGGGAGGAGGGTGCGGCATCCGCACTTTCTACCTTCAGAGCGGCGGCAGACCTTGCCGACGAGTTTGACTATATATTCTGCCATAATGAGGTAACGTTGTATAAATATATCGAAGAATACGCGCCCACTCTTTTTGAACGAATCAAAGAGCTTATCAGACAGGGCAAGTGGCACATTATGGGCGGATGGTATCTTCAGCCCGATGTCAATATGCCGAGCGGCGAGAGCATTGTCCGTCAGATTCAGCACGGCAAAAGATATTTTGAAGAAAAGTTCGGAGTTTTCCCGAAAACCGCAATCGGACTTGATGCCTTCGGCCATTCTGTCGGTCTTGTGCAGATTATCAAAAAATGCGGACAGGAAAACTATATCTACTGCCGCGAGGGCAGTGACAAATTACCCTTCGGTCAGTTTATGTGGGTCGGTCTTGACGGTAGTGAGATAAAAACGGCACACGCGGCGGGCTATAACTCGGCACTCGGCAAGGCGGTGGAGAAAATCAACCGTCAAATGGATAATGCCGAGGACGACGTCGTGATGATACTCTGGGGTGTCGGCAATCACGGAGGCGGCCCTTCAAGAAAAGATTTGAGAGATATCAAGGATTTGATTGAAAAATCCGATGTACCTGTTATGCATTCAACTCCCGATGATTTCTTTGCAAAAATAAATCCGACAGACCGCCACGATAAATCACTTCGTATCAGTATGCCCGGCTGTTATACAACAATGTCAAGCGTTAAGTCAAGACACGCACTTTTTGAGTCGATGCTTGCAATTACGGAAAAAATGTGTTCCGTTGCGGCGGCGAGGGGACTTATCGCTTACCCCGAAAAGGAGCTTGACGATGCTGTTGAGGACTTGCTCAACAGCCAGTTCCACGACGTTCTTCCGGGCTCATCAATCAAGGCAGGTGAGGAAAACGGAGTGCGCCTTCTCGAGCACGGAATGCTTACACTCAACCGACTCCGCGCGAGGGCATATTTTGCGCTTACCTCCGCACAGAAAAAGGCGGCAGAGGGTGAATATCCGATACTTGTTTTCAATCCGCATCCCTACGAATGGGAAACGGAATTTGAATGTGAGCTGACACTTGCCGACCAGAACTGGTCGAGAGAAATCGAATCCTCGTTCAGGGTTTATGACGAGGACGGCAACGCTGTGCCCGTGCAGTTTATCAAGGAAGAAAGCAACCTCAATCTCGATTGGCGCAAGCGTTTTGTAATAAGAAGTAAATTAAAGCCGCTTGCGGTTTCAAGATTTTCACTTTATGCTGATTTCAAACCCGTCACACCAAAGCCCGAGCTTCCTGCAAACAGCGATATTATCTTTGATATCAACGGCAAGCACGTCGAAATTGACGGCAAAACAGGCTTGCTTCGTTCCTATAAAATCAATAACACCGAATACATCAGGGGCGGTGCGTTCTGTCTGTTTATGTATGAGGATAATGCCGACCCGTGGGGAATGGGTGACTTCCAGCTTGAGGCAATGGGCAGAAATCCCGAACCGTTTACCCTTGCGGAAAATCCCGACGGTGTGTTTGAGGGGATGAAGCCGATTCAGGTTATCGAGGACGGCGACATCTACCTCGGTGTTGAGTGCTTCTTCAGAAAGGATAATACACGCATCCGCGTAGAGTACGATATTTATAAAACAAATCCGTATGTTGACGTTAAGGTTGACGTTTTTGCGGGTGATGTTAATAAGCTTATCAAGCTTTCGCTCCCCGTCAATATCGACGGTCAGTATATCGGTCAGACGTGCTTCGGCACAGAGCCGCTTTATATGGATGGCAGAGAATGTGTTTCACAGCGTTTTGTGGCGGTTAATAACGGCAAAAAATGCCTCGCGCTCATAAACGACACCGCCTACGGCTCGTCATTTAAGAATAACGAAATTTCTGTTTCACTCATCCGAACGGCATCCTACTGCGCTCACCCGATTGAGGACAGACAGCTTATCCCGACCGACCGCTTTGTTAAAAAAATTGATATGGGTGAGAGTAATTTCCGATTCCGCCTCACGGTGGCAAATGAGGATGAGCTCGAACGCCTTGCAACGGAATTCTGCCAGAAGCCTTATGCCTGCAACGTTTTCCCGATTGAAAGGGATGAAAAGATGTCCGGCTTCGAGCTTTACATAGAAGATAAAAACATTGTCCTTATCACAATGAAAAAGCGTTACGGTAAGGACAGCTTCATTCTCCGACTTCTCAACAATTCACCCGAAAATAAAGCGACAGCCCTTACACTTAACGGTGCAGAGCTTACTCTCAATTTCTGCAAATACGAAGCCAAAACGGTTGAATATGAAGACGGAAAACTTACAGAGCTTTATGAGCTGTTGGTGTGATTTATGTGAACTACCAAACCGCAGGTAGGGCGGGGGCTTGCTCCCGCCGTAGACTACTGAAATCCTCACAAAGGAGTTAAAAATGAAAAACAATTATTTATACGTCATCAAAGATGCCTTGTCTCAAAACTCATCTCAAACAGTTTTAGCTTTAGACAACAAATTGAACGAATTCTATCCCGACTACTATGAAGCAGTATATGATTTAAAGCTTTTGGTGACCCGAAAGCCAACCGAAGCGGAAAAGAACAGCCCGATTTATAACGGAATATATGAAAAAATCGGCAGTGATGACATAACTGTTCTGAAGGATTCTGCTCTGAAGGAAAAAGCAAAAAGGGTGTTTCTGAACGGATTCAGACAAGAGCATTTTGATTATATCGTGCCGTATATAAAGGAAACAACCGAGGTTTTGTATCTTTTTAAATGTCCAAAAATAAAAGACCTTTCAGCCTTATCGGAGTTTAGACGGTTAAAATGTCTTTCAGTATATTGGAATGATTCCATAGAAAAGCTGTGGAATATGGAAAATAACAGAGAGCTGGAAGTATTATCCTTTGTGTCAATCAGCAAGCTTCGCGATGTAAGTAGCTTGAAAAACTCGAATGTTAAATATGTAACCTTTGATAGTGCGGATAACTCCGGAAACAGAAAAGATTGCTTGATTGAAGATATGTCCGTTTTCGAGCAAATGCCACAGCTCAACCACCTGAATTTGGTTTATAAAAATGTTATGTTGACTGTTGAATAACTTTACAAATTTTATTTGTCGAGCAAACTAAAATTTATTTTGTAGGGCACGGCGCTTGCGACGTGCCGAAGATTCAGCAAAAGATGACGGCGTGTCTCAAGAGCTACGCCCTACATACCTTGATACGATTGTGTCAGTAGGGGAGCATAGTATGCTCCCGAAAATTACATCAAAATCTGCGGGCAGATGATATCTGCCCCTACCGCCTCAAATGAAACTTGTGCGGTAGGGCGGTGGCTTGCTGCCGCCGCAAAATATATCTGGATTTAAAGGACGGTCGAGGACGCCCGTCCCTACGCGGCTCATTACAAATATCCCGATAACCCCAATTTATTCAACAAAAAACCATCGGTTATGCCGATGGTTTTAATTGTTTTACAGTATTAATTTACCGATGAAATAACCCTGTCCATAGCCTCAAGGATTGCGCCTGCTGTCTGAGGGCCGAGGGAGTTGGTTTCTTCATAGTGCCTTCTGCCGTTTTCGTCATCGGTATTGTTAAAGTAAGGCAGCCATTCGTGAAGAAGAAAATCATTTTCGGGAATGATGTAGCCGATTTCATCGTTGCAGAGTCCGAGAACAAAATTGTGCTTACAACGAGCCATTTCGGAAAGTGATTTGTAATCAGCCTCAGTTGAGTTTGCCGCCTCCTCTGCAGAAAGAAAGTTTCCGCTTTCAAGCTCGGGAGAAAGCTCGCCCGGAATCATATAGACACCGACCTGCTTATCGCCGAGCTCCATATACGAAACCTCTGAAATAATCGAAATGTTTTTGTCCTCATCCCTTGAAATGTCGTTATTGAGAACACCGAGGATGCGAACGAGCAGCAATGCCGTGTTATCGCACTTGATTTCTATTGCCTCGGTCTTAACGTTGACGGCAGGGGAGATAGGCTCTTCGTTGCTTATGCTCATAACAGCTTCACCCACATCCTTGCCGAACTCCTTGACATATTCAAGACCAAGCTCGAAGTTGCGCAGAATGTCATCAAGCTTTTCGCAGGTGATAAGTCCTCCGATTGCACCGTTGATGAAAACAACGTTTGCGCCGCCCGTCTGTTCAACTATTTCCTTTTCCATATATGCGGGGAAATCCGCACTGACAACGGTTGTTCTTGCACCGAGACATTCGGCGTGGCAGGCGAAATTTACGATGTAAGTATCTTCGCTGCCGTCCGCCGGCTCAAATCGGATTCTGCTTATTGTTGCGTCATAGTCAACGGGTGTTCTTGTGTCGTAAAGAAGTCCCTCCGATTCTGCTGTGCCGAGGTAGAGCTTGCCGTCCTCACGTGCTTCGTAAGCCGCGATAATCGCATCTGCCGTGCGGCGCTTGAGCTCATTCATAAAGCCCTCGTTTTTGCCGTCCGAAAGGAAGTTCTTGCCCCAAAGACCCTGAGTGTCAATAGCGGAGTGGGTATGGGTTGCACAGATGTTGATTGACTTGAGATTCGGGATTTTTCCGCTTTCAATAACGATTTTGCGGATATCGTTGATATCGGCACGGCTGATTCCGACACAGTCGATTGCACAGATAACAACACCGCCTCTGCCCGAATTATCATCAAGATAAACTGCCTTGGCGTGCATATCGTCAAGAACGGATTTTGCGGGATTATTAGTGTTGTAGCCTGCTATATAATATTTTTCTTCCGTGATGTCGTCGGGTGTGAGCACAGCCTTTGAAAAGCCGACAGTCCATTTTTCACCGCTGTAAGAAAAGGTCTCGTCACCCTTGAGCATATATTCCGAAGCTTTTTCTACGGTTGTGTACGTCGATTTCGGAACAAAGAAAAGTATCAGCGAAAGCAAGGCTGATATTATTCCTCTGACAAGATTGGGAAGGCGGATAAAACGCAGAAATTCCATTTTGTATTACCCCCACACGTCAAGAAGCTTGAAGAATGCCTCGGAGAATGCTGTTCCGCTTTTTGAGCCTGTTGAAACAGTTTCTTCGTAGTGACCTTCCTTGCCTGATGAGCTGTAATCGTTATCAGGAACAATGTAGCCGACAGCATCGTTACAAAGACCGAAAACGAGCACCTCGTCATCCTCGTCAAAGCGCGTTGCTATGCCTTCGTACGGATATTCGGTACCGTTGAAGGCTTCCTCTGCGGAATAGAAGCCGCCGTAAATAAGCTCGGGAAGAGCCTCACCGGGAGTCTCAAGGATTTTTATGTCTTTGCCGATTTCAACGTAGCCGATTTCACTTGTAAGGTATATTTTTCCGTTTTCCTTGAATGCCTTTACGTTGCAAAGGTCAGCACTAGCCGCCAGAAGGAAAACAAAATTATTGACCTCGAAATCAAGCTGTGCGTGTCTTACGTTGAGGATAGGCTCAACAGCCTCGCCCTTTGCCGCAAGCTCATAAAGAATGTCGGCCACAATAAGGCTGTATTCTTTCATTTTTTCAAAGGAGGAAAGCTCCTCGGGGATGCCGTTATGAGTGCCCATATTGCAGTGGACAGCACCGCCGATTGCACCCTGAATAAAGATGAAATCAACGTTCTTTGCCGCGGTTACAGCCTGTTCGATATAATACGGGTAGTCGCCCGAAAGCTCGGAGTTTTCCCAAGCAAGATTAATCGGATGTCCGCCAAAGTTGGTTATGTAAATCTCTTTTTTGCTCTTATCATTGGGAACAAAACGGAAAAGGTGGATGCTTTCGTCAATCGAATACGGGGCTCTGCCGTCGTGGAACAATTCGGGGCAGGATTTTGACGAATAATAAAGATTACCCTGTGTGCGGTTTTCGTAAGCCTCTCTGATTGCATCGGCTGTCTTTTCGATTACTGCATTGATGTAGTCGGGGTTTCTGCCGCTCTTGGGGATATTACCCCACAAGCCCTGTGTGTCAACCGCGCTGTGGTTGTGGGTTGAGCCGACGTCGATGCTTATAAGCTTGCCTTCGCCCGTGATGTCACTGAGCTTTTCGCGGATTTCCTTAATATCGGCATTCATAAAGCCGACAGCATCAATCCAGGCAAAAGCCGCCGCGCCTCTGCCTGAGTTATCGTCAAGCACAACTGCTCTTACGCACAAATCGTCAACAACACCCGTTGCCTCCTGTGCAGGGAATTTAAGGAAGCCGCCGAGGAAATAACGCGTGTCTTCAATATCCTCGGGAGTAAGAACTCTTCGGGCATAGCCTGCTGACCAGTAATCTGACTCGGCTTCGTCGATAAAAGTTGCGTTGCCCTCAAGAAAATTTTCTGCAATCGCCGTGGTCGGTCTTTCGTCAAAGCCTATTTTGGTAAGACTCTGAAAAACCGCACCGATAAGTGTGGGTAAGCCTAAAAGAACTGCCATAATCGCTGAAAGCCATCTGATAACTACTGCCATTGTAACATCTCCTTTATGATTGTATAAAACAATAATACAATATTTTTTCGTTTTTTACAATTATTAATCCGTACATATTGCGCCTTGATTTTTGTGCGTTTTAATGATAAACTCGTAACGGAAGTGATGAAAATGATAATAAGACCTTACGAGGAAAAGGACAAGGAAAACGTCCGTTTCGTCTGTCTGAACAGCGAGGGTCCCTGCAAAAGCTCAAAAAGAGGAATTAATTTTGCGCTTGCGGTTTATTGCGATTATTATACCGAAAACGAGCCCGAAAACTGCTTTGTTGCCGCTGACGAAAACGACAGAGCAATCGGCTACGTTATATCGGCAGAAAACTTTGACAGGTTTAAAGATATTTACATCAGCGACTATTACACGCGTATTGCAAAATGGGAATACCGCCGCAGAAAATCTGCATTGCGTGCTATTGCCTCGCAGGAAAAATACAAAGAGGAATATCCCGCACATCTGCATATCGACATTCTCCCGGGATATCAGCATCAGGGGCTCGGCAGAAGGCTTATGGATGCGCTGTGCGATAATCTTCGGCAAAAGGGTGTCAAGGGTGTTATGTTCACCGTCTGGCACAAGAATTATAACGCAATAAAATTTTATGAAAAATTTGGCTTTAAGCTCATTGAAACAAAGGAAACCACGCTTGTTTACGGCTTGAAGCTCAAATAAATTTCGCACAGGGAGGGTAAGTATGCAAAAGGCAAAACAAAAGGTTCTGTGCGGTGCTGACGTTGCGGAACGTGACGGACTTGATTTGCACGGCAGATGCGGACTTATCACTAACCACACGGGCGTTCTGCGCGACCTTTCTTCAACTGCGGATATGCTCAAAGAAAAATGCAACCTGACGGCACTTTTTGCACCCGAGCACGGGGTGAGGGGAGACGTGCAGGCGAATGAGAGCATAACCTCCTACACTGACAAAAAAACGGGCCTTCCCGTATACAGTCTGTTCGGTGACGATACGTCGGAAAGTGAAAAAATGCTTGCCTCACTTGATGCCGTGATTTTTGATATTCAGGATGTCGGTGCAAGGTTTTACACCTACGCTTACACAATGACGGATGCGATGAAGCTTTGCGCCGAAAACGGAGTGAAATTTGTTGTCCTCGACCGACCGAACCCTCTCGGCGGAATCAAAGCAGAGGGAACGGTGCTCGACAGCCGTTTTTCTTCCTTCGTCGGCAGATTTCCGACCCCTACACGCTGTGCACTTACTATCGGCGAATTTGCCCTTATGATGAATGAAACGCAGGGTATCGGCTGTGACATTACCGTAGTACCTCTTGAGGGCTGGAAAAGGGAGATGTATTTTGACGATACAGACCTTGTTTTCGTTCAGCCGTCACCAAATATTCCTACGGTTGATACTGCTTTTGCTTATATCGGCACCTGTATTTTTGAGGACACAAACCTTTCCGAAGGCAGAGGCACGACCAAGCCCTTTGAAATGATAGGTGCTCCGTGGCTCGACAGCGAAGCCGTTATAAAAAAGGTGGGCTATCAGGACGGCGTTATCCTGCGCGAATGCTCATTCACTCCGACATTTTCGGATTATGAAGGTATATTCTGTCACGGTATTCAGCTCCACATCACCGACAGGGATGCCTTTTCTCCCTTTGTCGTTGGGATAAGACTTCTTGATGCAATCAGAAAAACTCATAAGGAGCTTGAAATCAATCCTGATATTGTAAAGCTTATCGGTACGGATGATGTTTTAAAAGATGACTTTGAGCCTGAAGTCTTTATCGTCAGAGAAAAGCAAAGAGTTGCCGATTGGCAGGAGCTTTCAAAGAAGTGGTACTTATATTGATACAAAAACACCGTCAAGGCTGTCCCTGACGGTGTTTAAATTATTCCCCAACTGCACGGCGGATGCTCCACTCGTTTTCCTCGAGGAGGGCTTCCGCTTTTTCGGCTGAACAACCGAGAATTTCGGTCACAATACCTATCATTCTCCTGCGCAGCTTCTTGTTTGTCGGTCGAAGATTTATCATCATATTTTCGTATACACAGCCGCACTTAACCATAGATGCGGTTGAAATCATATTAAGGATAATTTTCTGCGCAGTGCCCGCCTTCATCCGCGTTGAGCCCGTGATGACCTCGGGACCCGTATCTGCACAGATGTCAACATCCGCCGCTCTGCCGAGCTCGGTGTCGGGATTGTTCGTGATTGAAGCAGTTTTTGCTCCTATGCTTTTAGCGTAGTTCACGGCAGAGATAACGTAGGCCGCCGAGCCCGAAGCTGAAATTCCGATAAGGACATCCTTGTTACAGAAGCTTCGGCTTTTAAGGTCCTCAACGCCTGCCTCGGGATTGTCCTCCGCGTTTTCTGCCGCCTTGAACATACATTTTTCTCCGCCTGCAATAATTCCGTTAAATAAATCATAGGAAACACCGAAGGTCGGCGGACATTCGGCGGCATCGCAGACACCGAGTCTGCCCGAGGTTCCGCTTCCTATGTAGAATATCCTTCCGCCCGATTTAATTGCATCGGCAACCGTATCGCAGACCTGCGCAATCTGCGGTAAAGCATCGTCAACAGCCTTTGTAACGACTGCATTTTCGTCGTTTATAACCTTCAGCATTTCAACCGTTGACATTTTGTCGATATTATAAGTGTTATTATTTCTTGTTTCGGTTTTCAGCATATTTTCGCCGCCCTATATGTTTGATTTTGCAAGGAGTACCGCTCCGTTAATTATCGGCTCATCAGAGAATTCTAGAGGAAAATCTTTTTTAAGATATTTGAGCAGAAACGGCTTTAATATATCCTTCTGCTTGCAGAGACCGCCACAGATAACGGTTTTTTCACCGTTTTTCAGAAGCTTATCGGCGGCGGCAATCAGCTTTGCCGCTTCACGTGCGTTGCGGTCTATAATTCTTTCCGCCTCTGCATCACCTTGCGTGTATGCCTCGAAAATCACGGGCGCAAAAGAGGCAACGTACATAGCTCCGCCTGCATAGATTTCCGCGACCGAAGATTCAAGACTTTTGCCGAGCTTTTTTTCAATAAGACCCAGTATCAGCTTGCTTCCTCCTCTGCCGTCAAGAAATTCGAAAGCTGAATTGAGTGCATCCGAGCCGAGGCAGAATCCGCTGCCGCCCTTATCAATCATATAGCCCCGACCGCCGACTCTGAGAAGCCCGCCGTCCGAACGGCTGAAGGCGATGATGCCCGTACCCATAATCACGGCCGTTCCGTTTTCATCTTTCAGCGCAACCGCAATCGCGCTGTCGGCATCCGTTCCGTTTGAATGTGCGCCGAAGCCGAGTTCGCCGAGAAAACGGCTGATTTCTGCTTTTATATCATCTGCACCGCCGCCCGCAAGTCCTGCGAAAACGGAGATTTCGGCACAATCAAAGCCCTCACATATTTCCGAAATGCCCTGACGGAGAATGTTTTTAGCGTTTTTAATTCCTATATTAACGGGATTCGACGTGCCGAGAATTGCCCGTCTTATTTCATTTTTATCAATGTCGGTCAGAAGAAACTCCGTTTTCGTTCCTCCGCCGTCAATTCCGAGGAGATATTTTATTGACATCAGATTCACCTCACTTTGTATAATATCAAATTATTATGTTGCGGTCAATCAGAAAATAGTGTTGAATAAGTATCGGTATTTGATTTATTTTCGAATATGTGGTATTCTCTGAAAAGACTTAAAAAGAAGGAGAAATTATGAAGGTTGTTATTGCTTGTCTGAATTCAAAATATGTCCACGCTTCGCTTTCTCCTTGGTGCTTGCTTGCAGGAGTTCGCGAGTTTGCAAAGAATGAGTATGAAACCGTTGTTACGGAAGGCACTATCAATGGCGATATTGAAGCCTTTGCCGAAAAAATACTGAAAGAAAAGCCCGATGTTGCGGCATTTTCGTGCTATATCTGGAATGTTACGAAAACTCTTGAAATCTGCAGTATTATAAAAAGAAAAAGCGATTGCAGAATTGTTCTCGGCGGTCCCGAAGCGGCATACCGCCCGAAGGATATCCTTGAAAAATATGAATTTATCAATTTTGTGCTTTCGGGTGAGGGGGAATGGACTTTTCCCGATTTTCTCGACAACCTGAACGGTGATTTGTCTCTCGTTGCAGGGCTTACGTTCAGAAAAGACGGTGAAATTATCACAATCCCCGAAAAGGAATACTCTGAAACTCCGCCGTCACCGTTCGTTGAGGAATTTTTCGAAAATCTGGGCGGCAGAATATCTTATATCGAAACTGCAAGAGGCTGTCCCTACCGTTGCGCCTTCTGCCTTTCGGGAAGATGCTCGCCGCTTCGCTTCTTCGATATTGACAGAGTGAAAAAAGACATAATCAGGCTGTCACAAAGCGGTACGCAGACGGTAAAATTTATTGACCGCACCTTCAATGCGAACGCGAAAAGGGCTGATGAAATTCTGCTTTTTATTAAGGAAAATTACGGCAAGGAAATACCGCAGGGCGTGTGCTTTCATTTTGAAATTGCGGGAGATATTTTAAAGGAGAGCACGCTTGAAATTCTGTCGTCAATGCCATACGGCGCGGTTCAGCTTGAAATCGGAATGCAGTCCTTTAACGAAGAAACGTTAAGGCTGATTAACCGAAAGACCGATACAAAAAAGCTTACCGAAAACATCATAAGGCTGATATCCTTTAAAAATATGCATATCCATATTGACCTTATTGCAGGATTGACGGGCGAAGACCTTGAGAGCTTCAAAAACAGCTTTAATATCGGCTATTCGCTCAAGGCGCAGATGCTTCAGATGGGATTTTTAAAGCTTCTTCACGGTGCGGATATGCGTGAAAATAAGGAAAAATATCCCTGCACGTTTTCACCCGAGCCGCCTTACGAGGTTACGTCAACGCCGTGGCTTTCAGCCGAAGAAATTAAAATGCTCAAAAGCTGTGAGGATGCGCTTGACAGACTTTATAACAGCGGACGTTTTTTGTTCACACTCGACTATCTGACGGATGAAGTCGGAATTTCGCCGTTTGATGTTTTCAACGATTTCGGCAATTCTGTCAACGGCAATAAAATGCGCCTGAGCGATTATGCGGGAAAGCTATACAATTTCTTTTGTGATAAATGCGACAGGGAAGTGTTAAGAGAAAAAATCCTTTGCGATTTGCTGTGCTGTTCATCCTCGGTACAGATTCCCGATGTTTTGAAGGTTAAAGATCCGCTTTACAAAAAAGTTAAAAAGCATTTTACTGAAAACGTTGATAAAAATATAAAAATTGCAATTCTATATTCAAGCAATCAGGTGTTTGCAGTCAATCAGAGCAAAGAAAAAAACCTCCATAACAGGTATGAAGGCTTTTTCTGTGATATTGATGAAATTTTAATTCGATGATTTTATCATACTGCACATTCTATAATTTCAATTTCACCGATTTTATCGTTTACGTATTCACCGTTTCGGTAAAAGGTCTCGGAATTGATATTCACAACTGCATTGGCGGGTACGTACAAAACGGTCTCCGTTCCCTCGGGAAGAGTGAGGTTGACAGTACAGTTCCCGTCAATTTTTTTGTAATCAAGAGTGATTAATCCTTTAACGCTCGGAACGGTACAGCTCAGGCTGTCGGACAGAGTGTATTGAGGCTCGATTTTAACCTTTTCATAGCCTGCATCGAGGGGAGTGATTCCCGCAAAATGCTTGCTCATTATAACGAGAGGACCGCCGCTCCACGCGTGATTTTTAGTGCCTCGCCACGAGTCCCAGAATTCCCAAAGTGTGGAGTAATCCTCGCTCATCATATCCTCGTATCTTATCTTGATTCTGTCTCTTGCGGCTTCATATTCTCCCATTTTGCAAAGAGCTTCAAGCACGTAGTATTCCATATAGGGGCTGGAATTCTGAGTGGTTGTGAGCACATTTGCAACAGTGTCATACTGCTCTTTTTCTGCAAGTCCCGACAAAACTGCAAGGGCATTTGCTCTGTCATCGGGTTTTCGGACGTCCTTGCTTTTAAAGCCGTTTTCTGTCCAAAGAGCTTTATATCCCTTGGCGATAGTGTCCTTTCTTTCGGTAATAAATGAGATATCTTCGTTTTTGTCTAAAATTTTCGCCATTTCCTCTGTGGCAGAAAGAGCGTAGTAAACCCAGGCATTTTCGATAGCTGTCATATCTGCCTTTTTGCCCCAATCGGGCCAATCCCACGAGCCCTCGCGGTGAACAACAAGATTGTTTTCTCCGATTTCCCAAAGCTTCAGGTAGTCAAGAGATGCATCATAAACCTTTTCTATAAAAGCTTTGTCGCCGGTATATTCATAGTAAGTGAGAAAGCCGACGATTCCTGCAAGCTGCTGAACGGGAAGCTCAAAATAGTCTCCGCTTATGGGAACAACGGTCTGGAGTACCTTTGTATCATCAACGTGGGAAAGCATTGCTTCAACACCCTTCTGATACAGCAGGTAGGAATTGCTGTCCATAGAGTACATTGTCATTATCATTTCACTTGTAACGTCGCCCCACCACTGTGCCCGTTCTCTGTCGGGACAATCCATAAAGCTGTCGCGCATAGTAACGTAGAGCGTGCGCAGAGATTTCTGCCACAGAGAATTAAGGAATTCATCGTCGCACTTGAAGTCACCGCAGAATGAGCTGTCATATCCCGTTTCACGGTACTTGAGGGCAACGACGGTGACGCCCTTCGGTATTTTATAAGTGATATGCTCTCCGTTTACCCAGCCCAATGCCTCAAATTCCTGCTCTCCCTCTTTGGTCTTATAGGTGGTTGAAACTGCACCGATTAAAGTGTTTTCCGTTGTTATGCGAATCTTTTTGCCTGCAGGTGCTATGATTTTAAGATAGGGAGTAACCTGTGCATTGTAGGGGATATCCACGGTGATTTTTTCACCGAAAAGCTTTTTTACGGTATAGTTTTCATAGCTTTCTGAATTTTCATAGTCTTTAAGACCGTAATCCTTTAAAAACGGAATTCCTCTCGGGTAAAGCTTGCCGTAAGCACCCTCACCGCCGACGGCATATTCGGTTGCGTTTTCCCAGGATGAAAAATCATAAGCTCCGTTTAACCAATCGTTATCTTTTCTTGCATCAAAGTAGATGCTGTATTCAGGCAACCTATAATTAGGCGGATAAAACGGGCTGTCAATGTAGGCACTGTTTCTTTTTACCTTCCAGCTTTTGTCGGAAATTATGCTGATATCCGAATTTTTAGCTTCGAAAATAAAACCTCCCTGACCGCTGCCGCTGTAAGAATAGCTTGTTTCGTTATCCCAGAACCACACCAAAGCACAAATTGAGTTTTCGCCCTCTTTGAGGTAAGGCGCAATATCAATACTGTCGTAATAGCCGCTGTTTTTATCGGGGCCGCGTTTTACGCTACCCTCAAAAACAACGGTTTTTCCGTTTATGTAAAGCCAATATTTCGAGTCGGCAGAGATGTCGGCAATAAGCTCGTCGGGAATTGTATCAAGGCTTATCTTCTTGCTGAAGCACATCCATACGTTTTCTTCCGTCAGATTTTCCTTGTCCCAGATCCATTTTGCGGTCCAATCGGTTTTCTCTTCGTCAGAAATCACCTGATAGCCGGGAATACTGTCGGGAATCTCGTAATTATTTGTATAGGGTATCATTTCGGAATCACCGAACGAAAAGATTGAAGAAAGAAAAGCCGCCGCTATTGCAAGATAAGAAATAATTGTCTGTATAGCTCTCATAGTAACCTCCCGAGCAGTAAAGCACTGTATCAGAATTTTGCAAAACGTATTTTATCATATTTTACTCATAATGCCAAGCTCAAGACATTGATACCCGAGCAGACGGTTGCTTACGTTATCGGGCTGATGTCCTCCGATATAAAGAGTAATCTTTCCGTCCGGGTCAACCCTTTCACCGTCCGTGGTGACAGCCTTTATCCAGTAGCGGTCGATGTCGAAAGCTACGTCTGCTTTTTCACCTGCTTCAAGGGTAACAGGCTTTACCGAGCAAAGCTGCCAATGAGGAGTGGCAACACGGCTGTCGGTATAAGATGCATAAACCTGAATGATTTCCTTACCCTTAATTCTGCCGATATTTTCGACCTCTGCGCTGACAGTTATCTTTTCGCTGTCCGCGGAAATAAGCTTTGCATTTTTATAAGCATATTTTGTGTATGAAAGACCGAAGCCGAAGGGGTAGAGCGCATCGCCGTCAATATATCGGTAGGTTCTGCCTTTCATATTGTAATCCTCAAAATCGGGTATATTGTGGTCGCCCTTATAGATTGTAACGGGAAGCTTTGCCGAGGGATTTACTTCGCCTGAAAGAATATTTGCAAGTGCAAGACCGCCGAGTGAGCCGGGATACCAAGCCTGAATAACAGCCTTTGCGTGGCTTCTTACCTTTTCGCCGATGTCAATCGAGCTTCCGCAAAGAAGAACGACAATAACGTTATCGCACACGTCACAGACTGCCTCTGCAAGCTTTTGCTGAGTTGCGGGGAGGAAGAGCGAACGCTTGTCACCGCTGGCTGTGTAATCATCGTCAAAGCCCGTGTCCTCGCCCTCAACCGTTCGGTCAAGACCGAGCGCAAGAATTGTGATATTCGATTCGGCGGCTGCTGCAACGCCGTCGCTTATCATATTCCGGAATCCGCTCCAATGATTAAGATACTCGTCACAATAATTACAGCCCTTTTCAACCTTGATTTCGGCATCCTTGAAAACTCTTCTGATACCGTCCGCGACGGTCACGTATTCGGATGCATAGCCGTTGTAATTGCCTTCAAGGGCGGTAACGGAAAGAGAGTTGGGACCGATAACCGCAATTTTCTTGTTTATGTTTTTGTCAAGAGGAAGGAAATTATCTTTATTTTCAAGCAGTACCATACACTGCTCTGCTGTTTTCAGATTAAGTGCCTTATGCTCGTCGCAGTCAAGCTTATCATATCCGATATCGGAATACGGTCTCGGATTTTCAAATTCACCCAGACGGTAACGGATGGTGAAGAGATTTTCTGCGGCGGCAGTGATGTCCTCATCGGTTATTAAATCCTGCTCGTATGCGTCAACAAGTGCCTCGTATGTGTCCCCGCAGTTAAGGTCGCAGGTGCTCTTGAGAGCAACAGCTGCGGCTTCTGCCCTTGTTTCAACAAATTTGTGAAATTTATAAATGTCCTTGAGTGCACCGCAGTCAGAAACGACATAGCCGTCAAATTTCCATTCCTTACGGAGTATCTGTGAGATAAGATATGAATGGGCACAGCAGGGCTCGCCGTTAAGACGGTTGTATGCGCCCATAACTCCCGAAACACCGCCTTTGACTGTTTTCTCAAATGCGGGCAGATAGGTTTCGAAAAGGTCGTGCTTATCGACAACTGAATTAAAGCCGTGTCTGGTTTTTTCGGGGCCCGAATGGACGGCGAAATGCTTTGAGCAAGCCGTTGCTTTCAGAAATTCTCCGTTGCCCTGAATTCCGTTGATGTAAGAAACGGCAAGCATCGAGGTAAGAAACGGATCTTCTCCGAAGGTTTCCTGACCTCTTCCCCAACGGGGGTCTCTGAAAATGTTGATATTTGGTGCCCAGAAGGTGATTCCTTTAAAAATATCGTGGTCGCCGTATTTTATATGCTCGTTGTACTTTGCTCTGCCTTCCGTTGAAACTGCATCGGCAACTGTTCCGACAAGCTCCGCATCAAAGGTCGAAGCCATTGCAATAGCGTGCGGAAAAACGGTGGCTGTACCTGCGCCGTGAATACCGTGAGAGCTCTCGTTCCACCAATTATATTCTTCTATACCGAGCCTTTCAATTGCGGGCGCATTGTATAAAAGCTGTGAAAGCTTTTCTTCGGCTGTCATTTTTGCAACAAGCTCTCTTGCTTTTTGTCTGGCAGTTTCCTTTGTCATAAAGTACCTCCGTTCGGCAGAGTGTCAAAAAGAACACCTGTATTTTTGCCGTATATAAAAAGAAAAGCGGAGGCAATACGGAGCTTATCCGTACTGCCTCCGTTGATATATTCAGTAACAGTATTTACGGGTTTATACTCTTGGCAAGCCCATTCAGAACAGTAACGGTTGTTGAGCCTGCAGAGCTTCCTGCTGAAAGCATTTCCTCATAATGTCTGTGATACGGTCCGAAAAGCTTTTCTGCACCGTCTGCATCCCAGATGAGGTCCGCAATAAAGTGTGCAAAGTCATTGTCGGGAAGAATATAGCCTATGGCATCGTTGCAAAGACCCATAACAAGAACGGTTTTTCCTTCGGGGATAAGATCTGCGGTTGCTTCATAGGTCCATTCGGTTCCGCGATAGGAGTCTTCTGCCGTAACGACGTTGCCGTAAATGAGCTGCGGAACAATTTCTCCCGGTGCGGTCAGCAGGACGATATCCTTACCTATTTCTATGTAGCCTGCTTCGGTAATAATCGAATAGCCTGTCTCACTTTCGGGATCCTCGACCGTTGTTGTGCCGATAAAGCCTTCTGTCGCACCGTAACCGAAAAGTCCGGTTTCAAGCTGAACAGTATATTCCGTCATTCTTACGTTGAGTATGGGCTCAATTTCTTTTACGTTATCCTGTGCCTCAAGCACAAGCTTTGCAAACTCGTAACCGAAGAGTATTGCTGTTTTATAATCCTCTGCGGTGGGGTTTACTGCGATTTCCGCATCAACCTCATTGATAGTGTTTTCAGGTAAATCAGCCCATTTGTTGACTGAAACAGGAGCCTGTGCACCCTGAATAAACATAAAATTCATACCTGCATCGTTGATTTTCTTTTCCATAAATGCGGGAAAGTCTGCGGAAAGAAGCTTTGTATCCTCATCAATAAGTGTGGGGTGAGCACCTATGTTTGTAAAGATAGTTGCCGCAGAAGCCTTGTTGTCGGGTACAAACTTAAAGCAGGCAAAAAAATTCTGATAGTTTTCGTTATAGTATCTCTTGTTTACAAGATACGGATATTCGTCTTCGAGGTATAAGCCGTGTTCCTCGTCCTTGCCCATATCTGCGGCTTCAAAGTAATAGAGCTTGCCCGTTTCCGTGTTTGTATATGCCTCAACGATTGCATCGGCACTGCGGTCGATCATAACTTCAAGAAACTCGGTATTCACCGACCTTTTTGCTCCGCCGAAGAAGCTGAATAAAATTTTGGGCAGAAGGTCAAGTCCGATACCCTGGGTGTCAATAACAGTATGGCAGTGCGTTGCGTTGATATTGATGGCGTTGATGTCGCTGTCAATACCTTTTTCCCTGAGCTTTTGCTCAACTGCACTTCTTATGGCACGGACGTCCGCATTTGCAACGCCGATACCGTCAATTGAAGCGAAGATAGTTGTTCCGCGGCCCGAGCCATCGTTAAGAGCGATCGCAACAGCCTTCTGGTCGTCAAAAACACCATTGACCTTTTGCGTAAAGTATCCGCCGGTATAGTATTTCTTACTTCCGTCACGAAGATTGTCGGGGACGACGCTTTCCTTGCCGAAGCCGAGAGACCATTTTGCTCCGTCAGCGGCATCGTCGATAAAACTTTCTGTTCCTTCGTAGAAATTTTCACTGTCTGCCGCAAAGTATTCCTCAACCGTTGGGTAGTCGGGTGTAGGAGCCAACACTCCCAACAGCTTGATTAAGCCGTCAATAAAGCCGCCGAGCACGTTCGTGACAAAGTAGATAGGGTTGTTGCCCTGTTCGCCGATTGCGAATGATGTTGTTGAGTTTGCAGAAAAAAGCATAGTAAATACAAGAAGAATTGCGATAAAAGAACGGGAAAGTTTTTTCATTATTGACATCTCCTCATTATCAATTATAGGCCGATTTAATCAGCTTTTCTGTTTCTTCAAGAATAATTTTGCCTGTTTCGGGTCCTGTTGAGTTGGTTTCCTCGTAGTGGTCTCTGTCCATATCATCGGTAGCCTTGTTGATATATGGCAGAGTTTTGTTAAGAAGGAAGTCGTTTTCCGCAAGAATGTAGCCCAGCTCATCGTTGCAAAGTCCGACAACAAACTTGTGCTTACATTCTGTCATATCGGCAAGAACCTTTTTGTAGCTTGCCCTTGTGTGATTTGCGCTGTCCTTTTCCGTCAGGAATTCTCCGTTATAAAGCTCGGGGAAAAGCTCGCCGGGGATAAGAAAAACGGCAACATCCTTATCGCCCAATTCCATATATCCCACTTCCGAATAAATGCACGCCTTGTTCCGCTTTTCTGTTCGTCCGATATCGTTGTTGAGAACCTTGAGATATCTTGCAAGAATCAGCACCGTGTTTTCGCCCGGAATTATAACGCCCTTGGATTTTATGTTAAGAATCGGCTTGAGCTCAGCTTCATCTTTGATTGAAAGAGCAATTTTGCCTAACTGCTTGCCGAAGTCCTTCATATATGCTTCGCAGTCAATTGAATCTCTGTAAACCTTCTTTATTTCTTTTGCGGAAATCATACCGCCTACGGCACCGTTGAAGAAAACAGCGTCCGAGCCCGGCTCATTTTCTTCAATTTCCTTGATAAGATATGCGGGGAAGTCGGCGCTGACAAGCGACGTCGTTCCGAGCAGCTCTGCGTGAGATGCAAAATTAACTATGTAAATATCGCCTGATTTATCGTCGGGAGAAAAGCGGAATCGTGTCAGGTTCTTGTCGTAGGTTACGGGTGTTCTGACATCAGCCTGCATATCTTCAACAGGCGTATAACCCCAAAACAGCTTTCCGTCCTTTCTGTTCTCAAAGGCAGTAATGACAGCCTGAGCCGCAGATTTTTTAAGATTTTCCATAAAAGCCTTATCTTTACCGCATTTATAAATCTTTTCGCCCCAGAGACCTTGGGTGTCGATTCCTGCGTGCGTGTGAGTTGAAGAAATATTGATTGACTTGACCTTTCCGAGTCTGCCGCTCTCGAGAGCAAGCTTTCTGATGTCGTTTATGTCCTTTCTGCTTATACCTACACAGTCAAGTGCGCAGAAAATTACACCTCCGTCGCCTCTGTTATCGTCAAGATAAACTGCTCTTGCATAAAGGTCATCGAGTATTCCTTTTACGGGGTTGTTCGAATCATAGCCTGCGATATAATATGTTTTTTCCTTGTAATCCTCGGGAGTGTATGCTTTTTTACCAAAGCCGACGGTCCATTTTTCACCGGGATCGGAACAGAATTTTTTGTCGCCCGTGAGCATAAATCTGTCAGAGCTTTCCTGTGTGGTGAAGTACCTTTTCGGCATGGTTGAAATGATAAGATTTATCAGCGTGTTTACCGATTTCTTTGTTAAACTATCCTTAAAATTCATAACATTTTCTCCTAAAACTGTATATATTCACTATACACTTATTTCGAAAAAATTTCAAGTAATTTGTTGCTTTTTTTTATCCTTTATGATAATCTATTTCTGTAAACCGGATTGAGGGTGGTGAGTTATAATGGTATATATCAGAAAATATGAGGACAAGGACCGTGCTGATATGCATTTTATATGCGATAACAGCGAGGGTCCCGAGGAAGTGCCTGATTATTTGACGGGACTGTTTTATCACAACACGTTCTGCAATTATTATATCGAGCACGAGCCCGAAAACTGCTTTGTTATTGACGATGACGGCAAGGCGATAGGCTACATAATCTGTGCAGAGAATTTTGACCGCTTCAAGGAGATTTTCGACAGCGAATATCTTCCGCGTTCGGACAGCTACGGCGAGGACAGATACGAGTGGGCATCGACCGCGTATAATGTTCCCGAAAGGTTCAAGGACGAATATCCTGCCCATTTCCATATAAATATTCTTCCCGAATATCAGAGAATGGGTCTGGGCGGTAAGCTTATTGATACTCTGTGTGACCATTTGGCAAAAAAAGGTGTCTGCGGCGTCTGTCTTACCTGCGGGCCGAGAAACGAAAGAGCAATGAGCTTCTACAAAAAATACAGTTTTGAGCTCTTGTCAATCGATTACGATGACGCTTGCTTCGGCAAAAAACTTTAAGCTAAATATTTATGAACAGGAGAATATACTATGGCATCACCTGCTTTGGTTGAACAGCTTTATCAGGCACTCCCTGATGAAACAAAAGAATTTTTAAATACGGCAATCGAAAAGGTTATAGAAGTAAAAAAGCGCGGTGGTAAGGTGGCGGCTGTTATCGGAAGCGGTCCGAACCTTCACGAGGGTGTTACAACTCTTATTGCTGCTCTCATTCACGCAGGTCTTATTGACGGCGTAACAACAAGCTCTGCAGTAATTTCCCACGAAATGGGCGGTACTCTTGACAGAGTAAAGCGCTTTGACGCTGATATTCTCGGTGACAAATGCCCCGAAAATATCCGTTGCCGCGGCAACATTTACGAGCTTACACAGCTCAGCGACGAGGAGTGGGCACGTATCCGCTCGGAGCTTCCTCTTGACGAAGAGCTTGTTTCTGTCTGTGAGCAGGCAGAGGGCAAGGTTATTATTAAAGCTGCAGGTAATATGGCTTATCCTGTAGGCTATTTCAACGAAACGGTTTCAACTGAGATTATGGTTGCGGCACAGACACTCGGCGAAAGCTTCGAGTACGTTGCAGGCCTCGGTGCTGACCCGAACACAATGATCGGTGCGGGTGCAATCAAGGGCGTACCTGTTCTTGTAAGCGTTCCCCAGCTCATCGGCGGCGGTCAGGTCGGCCTGTGCATTTCTGACAGTATTCCCGTAAGTCAGCGTTGTAAGCGTATTGCAAAGATGCTTTCAGAAGCTGATGTTATCATCGAATCTGCTGTTGCTCTTACACAGGAAATTCACGACGGTCCGTTTGAAACGTACACAGGTCACGGTATCTGGGCTGCAATGAACGGTCTTCCTACATACAGCCTCAAGGACAAGACTCTTATCCGCTTTGACCTTGACGAAAACCTCAAGCGTTCGTGGGATCTCAACAAGCAGAGCGAGCTTATCCAGAAGGCTATCAACGAGGGTCTTCCCAAGACGAAGCTTACAAAAATTCCGTTCCGTATGGAAATGTCAGCATTCACACGTCTCGAAAACAGCATCCCCGTTATCGGCGATATCGGCGAGCTCTGGCCGATTTTTGTTGACCGCATCTGCAATGAGCTCGGTGTAACTCTCGACTTCACTTCTGCTCCTCAGAATACAGAGGAAGGCAAGGCAATGCGTGAGCGCATCTGCGATGAAATCAAGCCGTTCTCACTCAACAAGATGAGAACCGCTATCCGTGAAAAATACAGCTTTTAATTAAAGGAGATTAATATAATGAGTGCTAAAGTTTTAGGTGTTATTCCCGCACGTTACGGTTCATCACGTTTGCCCGGCAAGCCCCTCAAGGATATCTGCGGCAAGCCTATGATTCAGCATGTTTATGAAAATGCAAGCAAGTCAAAGGTTCTGAGTAAGGTTGTTGTTGCAACGGACGATCAGCGTGTATATGATGCTGTTGTTGCCTTCGGCGGTGAAGCTGTTATGACAAGCGTCAACCATCCCACAGGTTCTGACCGTGTTGCAGAGGCGGCAAGCAATTTCGATTGTGATTACGTTATAAACATTCAGGGTGACGAGCCTCTCGTTCCTCCCGAAATTATTGATGATATCGGCTCTGCCTTGATTAACAGCCCCGATTGTGTTATGGCAACAGGCAGTCTGGAAATCACGGGCGACGAAGACTATGTGCAGAACAACACCGTTGTTAAAGTAGTCAGCGATGTGAACGGCAATGCGATTTACTTCTCACGTTCTCCCATTCCGTATCCCCGTCATGCAGAGCACGCAAGATATTTTGAACATATCGGCATTTATGCTTATACGCATGAATTCCTCAATCAGTATACAAAGCTTGCACCCACGCCGCTTTCAGAGGCTGAGTCACTTGAACAGCTCAAGGTTCTCGAGCACGGCTACAAAATAAAAATCGTTCCTGCTCCTGCACATTATAAGGCTGTCAGCGTGGACACAGAGGAAGACCTGCAGGAGGTCATCCGTATTTATAAAGAATTGCACGGCTGCTGATTATGCGGCTTTTACCCCCAAATGAAATACGAAAAAGTTTCATTTGGGGGCTTTTGATAATTATTATTCAAAAGGGTGAAGAAAATGACAGTGACACATAATGTCGTGGCTATCGGCAAGACTGACTTTTTCGGCTGGCCCGCAAACCACGGTATATGGAAATTTAATGATGAATTGCTTGTCGGCTTTGAAAAGGGTATTCACCATTATAACGGCCCCGGTGTTCACGCACTCGACAGAACAAAGCCTACAATAAGAATGTTTGCAAGATTCCGTCCCGAAACGGGATGGGTTCACGAATATCCTGAAATTCCTGCAATTGATTACGAAAACAAAACACGCCTTCCGGATTTGCCCTCGGATTTGCTTACCCCCGAAAGCGGCTTGTATCTGATGCCTTCGGGCTGGGACGGAAACGTGTTTACACAGCTTATGGTTACCAACGATGCAGGAAAAAGCTGGGAGGGACCGTTTTATATTCCCGACTTCGGTCTTGTCGGTGTAAGTGCCAGAACGGATTGTATTGTCTGTGACGGATATTATCTTCTTGCAATGACAGGCGTTAAGGCTGACGGACTTGAGGGAAATACCTTTGCCGCAAAGCTTACCTTTGACGGTAAGTGGGAAAAGCTCGGAATGATGGGTGAAGACCCGCCTCACGGCGACTTCAGCATTATGCCTGCAATTGCGCGGCTTACGGACGGCTCATTGCTCGGAATAGCCCGTTATGCAAGTGAAAACGAGCCCGGCTTTACACAGCTTGATGTTTATCTGAGCAATGACGAAGGAAAAACGTGGGTTTATGAAACAAAGCTAAACTATATAGATGAGGATATGAGCGGCGGCAGCCCGCCTGCGCTTTGCTCCTTACCTGACGGAACAGTTGCTCTTGCTTATTTCCGCAGGCAGGCACCCTGCGGCTTGTTTATCACAACTACACGCGACGGTAAAAGCTGGAGTGAGCCAAAGGCATTGCGAACCGACGCGGTCAACACAGATATCGGATATCCCCGTATTGCATTTTTTAATAATGAGATACATATTCTCTATTATTATAATCTCGGCGAGGAAGATAATCGTTTTGTGGCTGATACAGTAATTTCAGAATGGGAGACGTTGATAAAATGATTAAAGCTGAACTTTTATATCAGGAATACCTTGCAACCGAGGGTATAAACGAAGAAACAGGCGAATGCCACGCAGCAACGGTTGCTGTCTGCGACGGCACACCCACAGCCGCCTGGTTCGGCGGAACAAAAGAGAAAAATCCCAACGTGCGTATATGGTTTGCTCGCCGCGACGGAGAATGGAGCACTTCTGTTCCGATTACTCCCGATGACGGTGAGGCTGACTGGAATCCGACTCTTTTTGCAGAGAACGGTGTTCTTACATTGATTTACAAAAGCGGAATTGATGAGGGTCATTGGTATTCAATGAAGTCCGTTTCTTCTGACGGCGGTAAGACCTGGTCAGAGCCCAAGGAGCTTGTTCCGGGGGATATCGGCGGCAGAGGCCCTGTTAAAAATCAGATGATAAGACTTTCAAACGGAGCACTTCTCGCTCCCGGTTCAACAGAGGATTTGTGTGACCGTTGGGAAGCATGGACAGACTGCAGTACGGATAACGGCGAAACCTGGAAGCTTTCCGCTCCCGTTGCATTTGAATTGCCCGACGGCACAATATGCAACAGAAAAGAGGAGCTTCCCAAGGATGGCGAAGGCTTGATTCAGCCTGCGATATGGGAGGATCAGTCTCACGACGGCAGAGTCTATATGCTCGCAAGAACAAATCTTAATTGGATTTACCGCAGTGAGTCAACGGACTTCGGACGCACCTGGTCGGTGGCACGTCCCACTGATATGCCGAATAACAACAGCGGCATCGGCGCGGCAATGACAGATTGCGGCGTTCTGGGCTTGATTTGCAATCCCGTAAGTGAAAATTGGGGCGACCGTACACCTCTTTGTCTTTTCCTTTCCGACGATAACGGTGCGACATATCCTGTCCGTATTGATCTGGAAACTCAACCCGAGGTTGAATTCTCCTATCCGTCAATTGTTGCTGAGGGCAACCTGCTTCATATGGTTTATACCTGCGGACGTAAGAAGATCGGATATGCGGTTGTTCGTGTAGAGAAGAATTAAGAATTAGAAAGGGTATTGCTTATGGAAACTCAGAACATATTTGCTTTTCTGGCAATCAGTATGATTACGATGTGCTTTGGCTGGGGTATGAGAGGCTCGGCAATCGGCGGCGAAAAAGGCGCTATGCTGCCCGGAGCCTTTATGGGTATCCTTTGTGTCTGGTATACGGGCTCCGAGCTGTTGATGGAAAACGTGTATCTGTTCGCTGCAGCCTGTGCACTCGGTTACTTTTACGGCGGTATGGAGCCATACGGCTCAACAATGGGACTAGTGCTTGACCACAACAGCCCCCGATACAATCCGTCGCTGGGCTATCTTGCCCTTGCCTTCAAGGGCTCAATCTGGAGCGGTCTCGGCGCAGGCTTCCTCGGTGTAAGCTTCTCTGCAATGAGCGGTGTTGTTTACAAGTGGTATGATTTTGTTATCTTCTTTGCGCTCGTTCCGTTGGTACAGGAAATCGGCTACCGTATTTTCAACACTCCCTATGACCCCGAACACGGCAAAATGCCGAAGGTCGGCTTTTCCAAGGACAGCCGTGAGGAGTGGGGACGCAATCTTGTTGTAGTAGCAGGCTTGCTTATAATGATGGCAGTCCGCCGCGATATTTTCGGTATTATTATGTGGCTCGGCGGCGCACTTGCAGGCTCAATCGGCTGGATTGTTGCTATTACCTTCTACGATAAGGAGCTTCATCCGCTCAAGAACGGCAAAATGCTTTTCGGCAAGTGGGAAAAGCTTAAGATTGTTGACGGCTGGAAAATTATGGAGTTCACACAGGGCTGCTTCAACGGTCTCGGTATCGCAGGTGCTTTTGTTCTCGGTTGGCCTCTCGCTGCAAAGAATCTCGAGCAGGCTGAAGCTGCAGGCAAGCTGTGGTATATGCTCCCCGAAAAGGTTGACACCATTCTTTCTTGGGTGTTCTGCGCATTGATTATCCTTACGATTTTCCTTTTCATCATTCCTTACCGCAGAAACGGCAACAAAATCACACGTGCCTTCGGCGAGGTTGATATGAATATCGTTGAGGTGCTTGAGCGCCCCTGCTATATGGTAGGACCTCTTGCTCTTGTTATGCTCGGCTCAACAACAATGGCTTCGATAATCTGTTGCTTTACAATGTATTATGTAATTGCTCAGCACGACGGACTCGAACGCTATTGGGATTATAAAAACATCAAGCTTATTCGTATTTTCCTGATTTTACTCGGCGCGGCTATACTTGTAGGTCAGATTTTAAGAGGCTATACTCTTTGGGAAACCTGGATTTTCTACTGTGTAGGCTATATTCTCTTCGATCTTGTATATTTCTACCGCCCCCGGAGAGTAATCGAAAACCGCAAAAAGTCAAATTCTTTCAAGGAGTTCCTTATTGCCTTTGGAGGAGATGCAACCGTTCTTCCTTTCTTCCATATTTTAATGGTAGGTCTGCTCGTTTTCGGTTACTATAATTTCCGTTAAATATCAAAAGCCGGTCATCAATGATGATCGGCTTTGTTCATTGCAGGATAAGCAAAAACAGGAGCAGGTTGTAATTCTTGCAAAAATTAACACAAGACCCTGCGATGAATGACAGGTGCAGTTAAACAGGCTATTAAATTTATATAGATAGTTTTGCTTTGATTTTTTCAATATTTCTAAGGGACATATCTGCTTTATTTGCAAATATTTCCCATTTTGAAACGGCTGTTCTTACTTGTTCTATGCATTTTGCCGCATCGGATTTTTTTATACCTGCTTTTTCAGCGACCTTTAACAAATCCTCTTCAGTTATGTTGTCGGCTTTTCCGTTAATCAGCATTTGATGAGCATTAACCCATTGGCTGTCCTTTCTGTAGGAAAACGTTACATCGTATGCCGGCGACAATGACCAAACTCCTTTTTTATCCATAAGAAAGGAAATGTTTTTGGTATGGTCATCATAATTCTTTGCATATTCATTAAAAACCATTCGTCTGAAAAGCTGAAGAAAATCACTGTAAGGAAGTTTAAGCTTTTTCATTATCACAAATGCTTCCTCGTAGGAATAAATGCGTGGCGAATTGAAATCCATATGAGCCAAAGCACAAAGAGATTGCATATGCACTTTTTCACCTTTTTTGCCTTTTCTGTCAAAACGCTTTGTCATAAAATGAGCACTTCCGTTTTCTTTGTAAAGTTTACATTCACTCATTTTAATACCCGCATCAAGAGCCATTAGGTAGTAAGCATATTCAACTTTTGTATATTCACCGTCATCAGGCTGAGCATCTTTATCTTTGTTATTTTTGATATTATCAAATTTCAAAAGCCAATATTCATAACCATTGCCTGCATCAACCTGACCGGAACGCACATCGTTTGTTTCGGGATTCCACGCAATCAAGGTTTTAGCCCTTGCGCCGCCGACAGAAGAACCGCACTCCATTAACTGCGCCATAAGATTATCGTTTTTCTCAATATGAATTTGCTCTTTTTCAGAAAGGATTTCAGATGCTAATTTTGTTAATGCATCAAGGTCAACTTTTTCATCTATGGCTGTTATTTCCTGCGATGGCTCATACTCCAATGCACCCATACCTCTTTTGCCTGTGTAACAAAGCTTCTCGATTACAGATAAACTGTCTGCGGTTCTTCCCTGACTTTCTAAATATCTGTTTATAACAATATTACCGAATCTGTCGGGGAGAGAGTCTGCAACCATACCGGGAAGTCCATGGTAAGTGATTTCAGGTAATGCGGGGAATGTATAAGTTATTGTTGATAGAGGCATTTTTATCGGTGAGATTTCAATATCACTTTTCAAAAAATCGTCATCATACTGAAAACCTACAATGCCATTATCTTCTTGATGAAGATAACCAACAGTAGTACCCCACATTTTTACACGAACTGTATTCACGTTACTCAAGCTTCATCATCCTCCTTATCTTCGCCCCAAACCCAATTATTATCTTTCTTTTGTTTGTCAGGTCTTGCACGTTTTCTTACAGTTTTTTCTTCGAACATTGCTTTGTAATCGGGTTGAGGCTCCGGAATCAAAATATCAAGATTGTCTAATAAATTGATTTCAGATAGAATTTTTATTATATTTGACCATTTTGTATCTTCACCATTTTCTATACGCATAAGTGTAATAACAGAAATGCCACACCTTTGAGCAAGTTGGTTTTGTGTAATATTTAAGGAGACTCTGTATTGTTTTATACGAATTCCAATTTCTTGTAAAATTGCTTTTTCACTTTCAAATTGCGTAATTTTCATAACTCCTCCTGAAAAATAACTATTCATATTTGCAATATAATATTACCAAAAGACTGTTAATATGTCAAGTTTTTATAGTTATTTCTTTTTACTTTAATATATTATCCGCTTGAATACCCAACAATCCACCTTCTATTATTCTCACACTAAAATTCATAGCAATTCAGATTGACCGGAGAACATAGTTTTCGGTTTGTGTGTTTCCACAGCTCTTATTCTTTTCGTACGCGCGTGTATATATGTTACCTGTTTTATGGTATTCTTATTAGGGTTCAAATCCCGCACATATCAAAAACAAAAACAGACAAGACTAAAAGTCCTGTCCGTTTCAGTGGTCGGAGTGGCGGTGCTTCGCATTTACCCACGTCTACCGAGAAAAACATAGTCGCCTCACTTGCTTGGAGCGCTTCGTGATTCTCCTTGTTTTTCTCTTCCTCCGCCTCGCTGTATCTGCCACCGGCAGCGCTCGGCTCCGTCACCTGGTCCCTCACCCTTGGTTCGCTCAAAAAGAAACCGTGGATTCAAATCCCGCACATATCAAAAACAAAAACGGACAAGACTTAAAGTCCTGTCCGTTTCAGTGGTCGGAGTGGCGGGATTTGAACCCACGGCCTCTTGGTCCCGAACCAAGCACGCTACCATCTGCGCTACACCCCGTTGATTGCTGGATAATTATATACTATATCTTCGATAAAATCAAGTCTTTTTTTAAAAAAGTTTATCAATCTTTACAAAATTTTCGTTTCAATCTTGTTTAATTGATTCAACGGGTTTTGCTTGCACTTTTTATTGAAATACATTATAATATAATCGTAGTAATATATTGTGGAAAATTGTTTATTTTTATAGATATTTGATAAGGAGACACGATTATGAAACGAAGAGTATTATCCGTTGTGATTTCTTTACTTATGATTATCGGTGCGATTTATCCTGCACTGACGGTTGCGGGTGCTGTCTGGGACGGTACAAGCGTAATTCCGACCCTTTCGGGTGACGTTTATCAGATTGCAACGGCGGAAAACCTTGCCTGGTTTGCCGAGGCGGTCAATTCGGGTACGTCTTCAATCAAGGCGGTACTTACGGCTGATATTGAGCTGAACACCTTGGGCTCAAAGGAGAAGGAATGGACGCCCATCGGTACTGCGGAAAATCCCTTCACGGGCACTTTTGACGGTGCAGGCCATACAATCAGCGGCGTTTACGTCAATCAGCCCGAAGCAACGGGAGTCGGCCTTTTCGGTGTTGTAAAAAACATCAATGATGAGGGTGAAACTGCCAGTGTTACACCCGAGTTTATTGTGCAGAAAAAGACTCTTCTTATCAAAAATCTCCGTGTGACAGATACAACCGTCAACGGTTATCAGAATGTCGGCGGAATTATCGGTCATTCAATCGGCGCAGGTATCAAGGACTGTTATTTTGAGGGTACTGTCAACGGCGGCTTCAACAGTGTAGGCGGTGTTGTCGGCTATGCGGATGCGGAAACCGTTATCAATCAGTGCCATGCGCAGTCTACGGTTGTCGGCAAACAGCGTACGGGCGGTGTTGTCGGTTATGCAAGCAGTAACTCTGTTATATCAAAGTGCTACGCAACCGTTGATGTTACAGGTACATCGAACGTCGGCGGTATTGTCGGAACAATCGGCGGTGCCAACCTTGTCGGATGCTTCGTTTTCGGATCTGTTGCAGGTACTAACAGAGTCGGCGGAATTATCGGTTATTCAACCGTCAGCGTTGTGCGCGGTGCTTATTCCTACGTGGAAATCAATTCAGAGGGTGCTAATATAGGCGGTGCTGTCGGTCATCTGTTCGGCGGAGAATATGCAAGTATTTTCTATTGCTACGAACAATCACTCTGCGATGGTCCTGTCGGTGTTGCCCGCACTCAGGAGGAAATGTATACCGCTGATTTTGTAAAAGAGCTTAACAAAGCAATGCCTTATTTCTGCTTTGACTATACGGAAATAAACAGCGGATATCCCGTGCTTACCTGGATGCTCCAGACGGATGTCTGGACGGGTGAGCTTGAAATTCCCACACAGAACGAATCGGGAATTTATCTTATCTATAAGCCGTCCGAGCTTGCGTGGTTTGCGGGACTTGTCAACGGTACGATTGCGGGTGTTGATGCAAATCCCGATGCCGACGCAAGAGTTATGAGCGACCTGCTTTTCAACATTAATGTATATGACGATTCAATGGGTATCCGCGAATGGACACCTATCGGAACACCTTCACGTCCTTACACAGGCTCATTCCACGGCGGCGAAAAGAATATTGCAGGACTTTATACTACAACCTCATCAACAGAGGACGGCAAATATATCGGACTTTTCGGCTACGTCGGTCAGGATGCGAAAATTGACTACACGCTTGTTATGGACGGTCTTATCTGCGGTGTCGAAAATGTCGGCGGTATTGCAGGCTATGCAATCGGTGCACAGATTACAAACTCCGTTTGCTCAAGTGAGGTCAGGGGTGACAGAGCGGTCGGCGGTGTTGTTGGAAATATTGCAGGCTCAACCGTGGTTTCATCCTGTGGTATGATCGGCTCAATCAACGGCACAAATACAACGGGCGACAAGTCTTATGTTCAGAATTTCGGCGGTGTTGTCGGTTACAATAACCGTTCGACAATCAACAAGAGCTTTTCTTACTCAAATATAAATGCCGCGGATGCAAGATACGTCGGCGGTCTTATCGGTAACAATGCGGGCGGTACGCTCACAAACAGCTACAGCACGTCAACTGTTACGGGCAGTAATATTGCCGGAGGTATCGTAGGCTATAACAACAACGGTACGGTTACGACCTGTTATACCGCCGGTAAGGTAACTGCATCATCGGGCTCGGGTATTGCTTTCGGGCAGAATTCGGGTACGGGTGTCAGCGACTGTATCTACGACTCAAGCTACGTTACCATATCGAATACGATTGCGGGCGCGGCGGCAAAAACAACACAGGAAATGACGGCAACGCGTGCGATTTCCAGCCTTAATCTGGGAACGACGGATTGGCGATTCCTCAACGATGACGATTACTTCTATTACTATCCTCAGCTTATTACAATGGCTTTTTCCGCTTCAAGAACAATCAGAAGCACTTCACTTGAAAGTGTAAGAAGAGTTCAGCCGAAATATGTTGCAAGAGTTGAAATTGACGGAAGAATTGATACATATTACGAAACAGTAGGCGAAGCCTTTGACTATGCATCCGCAACGCAGTCAACCGTGCTTCCGACAGTTTATATCGTTCGTGATCACGAGCTGGCGGAAACTATGAATATCTCTGCAACGGTCGGTCTTTTCGGCGAAAACGGTGCGGTGCTCAGCAGGGCAGAGGGCTTCACGGATGCGATGTTCAACGTAACGGGCAACCTTACAATCGGCTCGGTGGTTTACGGATTTGACGATGCGCCTATGTTCTTTATTGACGGTAACGGTGTCGCAGGAACGCAGTCGGGTATCGTTGTTCAGCAAAACGGTACACTTAACATCGAAAGCGGTGCGGAAATCCGCAATTTCAGAACTGTCCCGCTTACAACGGCAACAGTACGAGGTGCGGCAATCAAGGTGCTCGGCGGTACGCTCAACGTGGGCGGCGGTATTCTGAAAGCCAATGTCTCAAAGACAACGGGCGGTGCTGTTTACAGTGAGGACGGCACGGTGACTGTAACGGGCGGAACCTTCAGAGACTGCGAGGCAACGCAGGGTGCGGCAATCTACAACAACGACGGTACGCTGACAATTACGGGCGGAACCTTCCTGTCTAATATCGCAAGCAACAGCGGCGGCGCTTGTGCAACATACGGACTTTATGCTAAAACTGTTGTTTCAAATACGGCTTATTTCGAAGGTAACCAGGCAACAAACGGCGGTGCGATGAGTACAAGCTACTATGCAAAGCTCGAAATCAGCGGCGGCAGCTTTGAGGCTAACGTGGCTTATGATGCAGGCGGTGCGGTTTATATTGATTCGGCAACGACTGTTACAATGTCGGGCGGTTCGTTTACGAATAACGTTTCCAATCACTCAAAGGGCGGAGCTGTTTATAACGCAGGTACATTTATTATGGTGACTGACGCACAGCTTGCAACAACAAATGACGTTTATCTTGCAACGGGTGCCTGCATTACGGTCAACGACAGACTTAACTGCTCGGGCTATGCAGCGATAATTACTCCCGAAAACTATTCCGAAGGTCTTCAGGTGGTCAACGGTGAAGCACTCGGAACAGGCTATTCAAAATTCGGTCTTTCAAATACAAATTGGTACATTCTTGCCAACGGTAAGATGACAAGCCTTGCAACAACAACGGTTGCGATTGTCAGTAAGGAAAACGCATATTCGGTTGAGTTCACAACCCTTTACGACGCCTTTGAATCCGTTAAGGCGGGCGAGGTTGCAAACATAACCGTTATTGCTGACAGTACCGTTACAAAGCCGATTACGGTTTACGGTGACGTTACCCTGACCTGTGATGATATCAGCTATGTTGCAATGCGCGGCGGTGCATTCTTCGGAATAATGTTTGATGTTGCATCGGGCGGTAAGCTGAGAATCGGTGACATTGTTGAAAACGTTGATCAGCAGGCTCAGAACGATTATGCATCGGGAACAAGAACCGCGGGTCAGATTATCCTCGACGGCGGATACGGTCATACGGGTGTTGTCGGCGCGGCGGCAATTAACGTTCAGTCGGGCGGCGAGCTGTATCTTAATGATGATTCCATAATTCAGAACTTTAAAAACACGACAACAAGTGCGATTACCGTTTCGGGAACAATGTATATGTACGGCGGAACAATCTGCAACAACATTTCCTGCTACGGCGGAGCAATTCTCGTCAACAGCTCGGGTGTTGCATACCTTTCGGGCGGTGCAATTTATGATAATACCTCAGAGAAGGGCGCACCGGCTATTTATTCCGAGGGCAGACTTGTCCGTGATATACATTCATATAACTACTACTTTATGGAGCACGTTTATGACAGCGAAGGCAACTATGTTGAAACAAAGGATCCTATCTACTACTCAACAATCAAAACGGATATCTTCATAAAGCAAGGGGATGTTTCCTATCTTGCAAACAACCGTATTTTTACGCAGGAGAGCGAGTCGGATATCCTTGTAACAAGCACGAGCGACGTTCCTCAGACGGATGATTTTGCGATGAGTCCGATGACTCTTGATCTTACGGCTTATACTCTCGGCTCGGTTGTTCTTTCGGGCACAAAGGTGTCAACGTATTATACTGCTTTTGAGCTTGCAAGGTACGGATATTACATTCAGAGCAGCGGTGTTCTGGGAATTAACAAGCTTATCCCGAAGGCTTCCTCCGGACTTACCGTAAACAGGGACAAAGCTCTCATATCAGGCTTTGATCTTGAGAATGCCACGGTCGGAAATTACATTCAGGAGTTCGAAAACGATATGTCCAAAATCCGTTTTTATTCCACGGCGGGAAGAACGATGACCAATTCTGCAGTGGTTACGACGGGATGCTACATTCAGCTTCGCGATGCTTCGAATAAGGTTATCGACACGGTGACGATTGTAATTTACGGTGACCTTAATTCCGATTATATTATCGACGGTCAGGACTCCGTGCTTATCAGCGCAGTTGCTGAAGGCTTGCTTAATTCAGATAATACTTCTGCGGCGGTTCTTGAGGCTGCGGATGTCAACTTTGACGGCACGGTAACGGATGTTGATGCACAGCATACGGATATGAGCGGATTATTCCTGCAGACAGTAGGTCAGATTAAAGCATAAAAGTAAAGCCACTTCGTTATGAAGTGGCTTTAACAGAAAGGCAGAAAAATAATGGGTATTTGCTACATAGCTTCGGCAGGGGATATGGCACAGCCTTTCCCGAAAACCGAAAAGGATGATATTGTAATAGCGGCAGACGCAGGCTATCTGCACCTTGAAGCGCTCGGCATTGAACCGGATATTCTGCTCGGTGACTTTGATTCAATGGCATTACCCGAGGGTAAGCAGGCGCTTGTTTATCCTGTCAGGAAAGACGATACCGATACAATGCTTGCGGTAAAAATCGGTCTGGAAAAGGGCTATAAGGAGTTTGTTATTTACGGCGGACTCGGCGGTGAACGCACCGACCACAGTATTGCAAACCTGCAAACTCTTGCATATATTGCTCAGCACGGCGGCAGGGGAACGCTCATCGGCGACGGCGAGGTTTTCACGCTCATAAGTGACAGCGAAATTGTTATATCCTCTCAAGAAGGCAAAACCTTCTCTGTTTTCGCTTTCGGCGGCAATGCAGAGGGAGTTTCAATCGAAGGCTCACACTATGATGTCGAAAATGCAGAGCTTTCACCGTTCTTCCCGCTTGGGGTGAGCAATAAGTTCAAGGAAACAAGTGTGAAAATCAAAGTAGAAAATGGTTGTCTGTTGATAGTCTATAACAAATAAAAATCGGGGTTGCTTTTTAAAAGCGACCCCGTAATTTTTATTTCTTCAATTTGGTTTCAAAGCACAACCATCCGCAGCTCTCATGCCTGCCGACGACCTCAAAGCCGTACTTTTCGAATGCGTCAAGCACATCCTGCTCTCTTGTATCAATGATACCTGATGTAATGTAAATTCCGTCCTCTTTAAGGAACTTTCCGACGTTTTCTGTGAACATCACAATGATGTCAGCAACGATATTTGCAACGACAACGTCATATTTGCCTGTAACCTTATCGGTAAGATTACCCTCGAACACGGTGAAGGTCGGTTCGGCAAAGCCGTTGATGTCGCCGTTTTCTCTTGCAGTCTTAACGGCAAGAGCATCAATGTCAACACCCGTTGCACTCTTTGCACCAAGGAGAAGTCCCGCAATGCCGAGGATACCGCTTCCGCAGCCGATGTCGAGAAGCTCAACGTCGGTGCTAATATGCTTTTCAAGTGTTTCAAGGCAGAGTCTTGTTGTATCGTGACCGCCGCTTCCGAAGGCAAGACCGGGCTCAATGCTCAGAACGGTTCTGCCGTCAGCATCATATTCGTCCTCCCATACGGGACGGATAAGAAGCTTTTCGCCAACGGGCATCGGCTTGAAATATTCCTTCCAGTTGTTTTCCCAATCCTGATTTCTGCAAACGGAAAGGTCGATTTCGTGTTCAATCTTTTCAGCGTTGTAGCGCTCGGAAAGGAAAGCGACAGCCTCCGCGGGGTTTTCTTCGGGAGAAATGTAGATATGAACAACTGCCTTGTCTCTGTCCTTTTGGAGCAAATCCTCGTCGATAAGGTCGATGTGTGCAATCTCCCAAGCCGCCTCTTCAAGGTCGCTGTAATCCTCAATGTAGATGCCGTAGGGGACAACCATCTGTGCGATATCGCCCGCCTTGTCAACATCCTTCGCGCTTACGTTAATTTTAACTTCTGTCCAATCCATAGTATACCTCTTAATTATAGTAAATCGGCTTTCGGCAAAACATCCTTCAAGCCGTGATTATAAAGTTTTCTGTTATCAAGTGCCCACTGACGGGGTGTGAATTCGCCCGGCTGTGTTTCGGATACCGCTTGAGAAATTTCGAAAATCCGTGCATCCAGAAGGTCGAGCTGTGAAAGTATTTCAGCCTCGAGGAACATCGGTCTTACCGCCGCGCCGAATTCGGGCTCACCGTGATGAGAAAGCACCATGTGCTCAACAAGCATCAGAAGCTCCTTGTCAATGCCGAGCTCTTCGCCGACCTTTTCAATGTTCATCGCACCCTTAACAAGGTGACCGATGAGCGTACCCTCGACCGTGTAAGCGGAAACAACGCCCGTTTCGCTGACGTCAAATTCCTGAATCTTTGCGACGTCGTGCAGGATAACACCTGTGAAAAGCAGTTCCTTTTCAAGACTCGGATAAACCTCGCAGACGGCCTGTGCAAGCTTGAGAATCGAAAGCGTGTGGTAGAGAAGACCGCCGCGGATAGCGTGGTGAAGCTTGAAAGCCGCAGGCCAGTAGAGGAGCTTTTCTTTATTCTGTTCAAGAATGGTAAGAGTGAGCTTTTTGAGCTGTGCGTTTTCAAAACGGCTGACTGTATCAAAAAGATAATTATACATATCCTCGCCGCTGTAATCTGCACTCGGAACATAGTCCTCCATACGCACTCCGTCAGCCTCTGTTGCAAGGCGGACACGCTCAATGCGGAGCTGTAAGGCGTCGTTAAAAATCGAAACGGTACCGCGGATTTTGATAAGAGAATTTATTTTAACAGAACCGTGAAGCTCCTCCCTGTAGTCCCAGAGCTTTGCGCCGATTTCACCCGAGCTGTCCGTCAGAACAAGGTCGAGGAAGGGGACACCCTTTGCGGTCTTTTTAACCTCAAGACTTTTGACAAGGCAGAAGCCCTCAACGCCTCCGTTTTTGTTAATTTCAGTAAAATTCAAAAAAATCCCTCACAATCTATGAGAATGTACTATATTATATCATACATACAATATAAATAAAAGAGATTTTTCTTGCAAAAGTAATTGCCGTATGATAAAATTTTTACAGAGTTTATATTGGAGATGTTTTACTATGGCAAAAAAGAAGAATCATTTTTTTGCGATGCTTTCAAGAATGAAATATATCAACCGCTGGGCGCTGATGCGCAATACGCATACCGAAAATATCAGCGAGCATTCGCTTGAGGTTGCAACGGTTGCTCACGCACTTGCGGTTATTCATAATACGCGCTTCGGCGGTAACGTCAATGCGGACAGAGCGGCTGTACTCGGCGTTTTTCACGATGCCCCCGAAATTATAACGGGCGATATGCCGACACCTGTCAAGTATTACAGCCGACAGATTAAAGAAGCCTACGACCAGGTTGAGGACGATGCCTGCAATGCGCTTCTTGATATGCTTCCAGAGGATTTGCGCACGGAATATGCGCCGTATTTCATTAAGCAGGATGCTGACCGTCAGCTCTGGAAATTCGTCAAGGCGGCGGATAAAATCTGCGCTTACACCAAGTGCATCGAGGAAGCAAAGGCGGGTAACCGCGACTTTGATAAGGCGGCAAAAATCAACCTTAAAAATCTTGAAGAAATCGATATGCCGGAGGTCAGGGCTTTTATGGATGATTTCCTTGCCAGCTACAACCTGACTCTTGATGAAATGAACTGATTTGACTTTAATTCTGACTAAAAAATATGGTTGACTTTTGGTCAAAATGCTATATAATCTATTTATAATTCAGTAAATGCGAGGTAATGAAATGAGTAAGTACACAAAGGAAGATATTCTCCGACTTGCAAAAGAACAGAACGTCCGTTTTATAAGACTTCAGTTTACGGATATTCTCGGTTGTATGAAGAATGTTGCCATTACTATCAACCAGCTTGAAAAGGCACTTGACAACGAGTGTATGGCAGACGGTTCATCAATCGAGGGCTTCGTTCGTGTTGAAGAGTCGGATATGTACCTTTATCCCGATTACGATTCCTTTGTTGTGCTTCCCTGGGATCACGAGAGATACGGCACAACGGCAAGACTTATCTGTGACGTTTACAACGCAGACAGAACTCCGTTCATCGGCGACCCGAGAAACGTGCTCAAGCGTGCAATCGAAAAGGCTGATAAGATGGGCTTTAAGTTCAACGTCGGTCCCGAGCTTGAGTTCTTCCTCTTCCATACAGACGACGAGGGCAGACCCACAACAAAGACACATGACAAGGGCGGCTACTTCGACCTTGATAACGTTGACCTCGGCGGAAACTGCCGCAGAGATATGTGTATCGCACTTGAGGAAATGGGCTTTGAGATTGAGGCTTCTCACCACGAGTGTGCAGAGGGTCAGCACGAAATCGACTTCAAATACAGCGATGTTCTCGACGTTGCCGATAAGGTTATGACCTTCAAATATGTTGTCAAGAAGTATGCACAGATGCACGGACTTTATGCTACCTTCCTCCCGAAGCCGATTTACGGCATCGCAGGCTCGGGTATGCATACCAATATGTCACTCTTTGATAAAGAGGGCAACAATGTTTTCTACGATCCTGACGGAGAGTTCGGTCTTTCAAAGATTGCACTTCATTTCATCGCAGGTATTATGAAGCATATCAAGGCAACAACGGCAATCAACAATCCGCTTGTAAACTCCTATAAGCGTCTTGTTCCGGGCTATGAAGCACCCGTATATATCGCTTGGTCGGCATCCAACCGCTCGGCACTTGTCCGTGTTCCGAAGGCAAGAGGTAAGGGAACGAGAGTTGAGCTCAGAAGTGCAGACCCCGCTTGTAACCCGTATCTTGAAATGGCACTCTGCCTGCTTGCAGGTCTTGACGGTATCGAAAAGGGATATATGCCGCCGAAGTCAACTGTTAAGAATATCTTTGATATGACACCCGAAGAGAGAGAGGCAGACGGCATCACGTCTCTTCCCGGCTCGCTTGAAGAGGCTGTCAACGAGTTTGAAAGCAGTGAGTTCATCAAGGAATCACTCGGCGAGCACGTTTACACAAAGTTTATCGAAGCAAAGCGCAAGGAATGGGAAGGCTACCGCACCTCAATTTCACAGTGGGAAATTGATAACTACCTTGCTAAATATTAAGAGACAAAAATTACCGCCCGAGATTCTCGGGCGGTTCAGACTGATGACAAACCTTTCGGCTCCCTTTACACAAGGGAGCCGGCTCTATTCGAGCTAAATCTGGCTTTAAGACATACCGACAAATTGGAGTTTGTCGATGTTTTTTCAATTTTGAAACAAGCTAAAGACAAGCAGCCTTCTCTGAAAGGGAAGGTGCCCGACAGGGCGGATGGGTGGAGCGTCAGCGACCAAAAAATCTCTTTGATTTATCTTGTTTCCCTCGTTGCTTTGCAACGAACCCCTCAGTCACGACTTCGTCGTGCCAGCTCCCCTTTCAGGGGCGCCATTGTTCTACTGACTTTTTATTTCTCCCCGACAAATTAAAACTTGCAACAACAAACCCTGCGGATTGCTCCGCAGGGTTTGTAATACTTATTCAACTGTATACTCGAGTGTACCAACGGTTTTTGTAACGTTTTTGCGGCGGATAGTTACGGTGATAACATTAAGTCCGTCCTCGTTTGCCCAGGCATTACCCTTGAATACGCGGTTTCCGTTTTTGTCAGTCGTGAACTGCGTTACAGTTACAGACGTTCCGTTCGGCATTTTGAACTTTACGTTCTCTGTCTTTTCGTCAGCAACAACAGTTGCAGGGACGGGGCCCTTCTTGCCGGATGTTCTCGAAAGCTCCATTGAGATTACGGGGTTGTATTCATAAATAAAGAGTGAGCGCTTATCGAGCTCCCATCTGCTCTGGAACTTTGCGCGAACTTTGATTGTTGTGCCGATGCTCATATTTGAATAAATCTCCCAAACCTCGTAAGCAAGGTCACGGCTCAATTCACCGACAACCTCACCGTCTGCGTTGTAGCTTGTGATTTTAACGTTAGCGTTGTTTCTGTAATATGTTCTTGTACCGCCGTCGGGCTCGATGAACTGAATCATCTGTGCTCTGTCGGCACAGGTAACGGTGAACAGCTTGCGTGCGCTGTCTGACGGAGTGTAAGTTATATCAATGATGCTTGAGGGAGTAACGTTTGTATCTCCGCACCAGATGCATTTGCCGTCAAGGTAGTAGTGGTCAACGGTATCCGTGTAATCGTCAACGTAGCTGTCGCCGCACTCGGCACAGGTATAAGTAGTGTAGCCCTGTGACTGACAGGTCGGCGGAGTTACTACTGCGGTGTATACATGTTCGTGTTCAACAAAATGAATATTTGCGTTGAAGAGAGGGTCGTTTCCAATATAAATCATTATTTTGTTCCACTGTTCTTGAGTACCTTTATAGTAAATATCGGTCAGGTTTTCATCATATCCGAATGCATTATCTTCAATACTTGTAACACTGTTACAGAATGTTACATTTGTCAGACTTAGACACCAATCAAATGTACCACAACTGATAACGCTAAGACCTTTGCCGATCGTTACATTTTTAAGGTTTTCGCAACTAGCGAATGCACGTTCACCGATACTCGTGACACTATCAGGAATGACCAGGTTTTCCAAACTATCACAATGCCCGAATGCATACATACCGATACTTGTAACACTATCGGGAATTTCGGTGTTTTTTAAGTTTCTGCACCCAGAGAATGCATAATCACCGATGCTTGTGACACCATTCGGTATTATAACACTTTCAAGGTTAAAGCAACCCGCAAATGTGTCCTCGCCGATACTTGTAACATTTTTCGGAATTTCGATCTCGGTAATAAAGCTATGACCGAACGCACAATCGCCTATACTTATAACACTATCCGGTAAATCTATGCTTTTCAGTCCGGAATAATAGAACGCATAGTCACCTATACTTGTGATGCTGTCAGGAAGTTTAATATTATTCAGTCCTCCTGAATTAAAGGCAAAAGCATAATCTCCTATGTTTTCAACTCCGTTATCCATTGTAACGGTGCTGATGTAAGAATCACATTTACTCCACGGAACATCATCGTCACTTGTCCAATCATACATCTTTCCTTTACCGCTGATAATAAGATTGCAGACAGCCGTATCAAGATACCATGTCAGATTGTCACCGCAGGTACCGCTGTAGGTATATGTAACCGCGCTTGCTGTTATATCGAGGTCTGCAAGCGGAACAATTCCGAGAAGCAGAACCAACGATAACAAAAACGCTGAAATCTTTTTAATAGTGTTTTTCATACTATCACTCCTAAAATTTTTAGATAAAATTTATCTAATTAAATTAATTTTAGATGATATTTATCTAAATGTCAATAGATAAATAATATCTAGCATAAAATATTGATGGTGATAAATATGAACAACAGAATCAAGGATTTGCGTGAGGATAACGACCTGACACAACAGATGGTCGCTGATAAAATAGGCATTACTCAACGTAAATACAGCTATATAGAAACGGGTGTTCAGCCTCTGACAGATGAAATTCTGATAAAATTATCCAGACTGTACGATACCAGCATCGACTACATCTTAAAGCAAACCGAAATTAAACAGAGATATAAATAAACAAGGAAGGAATCGTTCATCCCTCCTTGCTTTTTGTTTTTATGTAAGTTTTAAACGATAAATTGGAAGTTTGTAGGGATATTTGGTATAATTAAATTGATGCACAATCATAATCACCCCTGAAAGGGGAGATGTCTGCGGAGCAGACAGAGGGGTTGCCCGAAGGGCAATTTTCCTTGTAATATCAAATTTCCCTCGTTGCTTCGCAACGAAACCCCTCAGTCACGACTTCGTCGTGCCAGCTCCCCTTTCAGGGGCGCCATTGTTCTACTGACTTTTTATTTCTCCCCGACAAATTAAAATTTGCAACAACAAACCCTGCGGATTGCTCCGCAGGGTTAAGCTTTTATTTACACTTCGTCAGCTTATAGCCGTTCTTCTTATGATGCTCGTGGATCTGTTCTGTAACGTCGATGATGATGTCAACGCTCTTTTCGAGAGTGTTCATATCAAGTCCGTCACAGGTATCGCGGTAGGTGTGGTAATAGTCCGTAACATCGGGCTTCTGTGCGGCAAAGGTGATTGTCTTATAGCCTGCACGGCAGATCGGTGTACTGTCACAGCCGCCAACGGGATTAACGATGATATTCGGCTTAACGCCTGCGTTTTCGAATGCCTTGACGAGCATATTCTTCATATCGTCGTCAAATTTGGACATCAGCCACGAGTCACCCTTGACTGCGTTGAAGTGCTCATAATCGCGAAGGCTGTCGATGTTGAAGAAATACGGATTGATAAGAAGGTTTTTATCGCCTGCATGTGCCTTCATAAATGCTTCCGAGCCCTTAAGTCCTGCCTCCTCACTGCCGAGAGAAGCGATGATTACACGGCAGTTGTCGGGGAGCTTATCGGGATTTTCCTTGAAGTACTTACCCATAAGGATTGATGCACCGACACCCGTAAGGTTATCCATAGCACCGGGAGATGCCTTTTTCTTATCGTGTGAAAGGTAGATGCAAAGTGAATAAAGTCCGTATACAAAAAGAAGCGGAGTGATAAGAAGGAAAAGATAGAGCGGAGTAGCCATCTCTTCGGGCTTGACAACGCTCCACATATCAAAAATGAAACGAAGAAGTGAACCGATGATAATTGAAACAACGCCGACAACACCGAGCACCGTGCGGAGAATCATTGTTTTCGGATTTTTTGCCGCCATCTGCCACAGCCAGCTGCTGTCTGCGTGACCGCTGAAAACGATTGTGTGGTCGATTTCGCCCTTACCTTCCATTACGGAGTAAACGTTACAGCTTTCCTCCTGCTTGAAGAATCTGTCAAACCAGCCCTTGTATGTAAAAACCTGAACAACTGCAAAAAGCAAGGTGCACAAAGAAACAATAAAGGCAGGAACCGGATGAATGTAATAAAGAGCGAGTGCGGCAAAGCCTGCATATCCGAGGTAGGGGATAGCACCGATGCTGGCACGGGGTGCGAGCTTGAACTTTTCAACGGTCGGCTTAACACCCGTCGCATTTTCCATTATTTTTGCGATGTCAGCCTGTGCGGCTTTTTCTTCGTCACTGCCGGGAAGACGCGGGCCGTGCTTGTCAATGATTGTTTTACAAAAATCAAAAATGAATTTTGCACCTGTTTTTGCGGTTGTCATAAAATCCCTCCGAATTTATGAAAAATATTATATAAAATATATCATATTAAATTATTTCAGTCAAGAAAAAACAGGCAGCCGAAGCCGCCTGTCAGACCATTATTTTGAAATTACATCATAAAGAGTTTCATAATTGAGAAGAGAGAACTCGCCGCCGTCCTTCGGTATTGCAACATAGCTTGACAGTGAAACATAGTCCTTGTCCTTTATTATCTTTCTTACCACATAATCAATTTCTGCAAAATTCTCTTCATAAACGAGCTTCTGCGTATCACTCAGGTCAGAAAGGAAATTGTCATAATCATTTTTTACATCGCTGATGTCATAATTGCTGTGCTCGGTAAAGTTGAGAATACGGTAAGCAATCGTATCAGCCTTTACCGCTGAGCCTGCTGTGCCGAGGGGATAGTCCTTGATAAGATTGAGGAGAGTGTCAAGGCTGTCTGTCTCGATCTTTTTCTCCGTCGTTGTCGTGGTTGACGCTTCTGTCGGAGATTCGGCTGTGGTGGTCGTGGTTGTCGTTGTTGTAGTGGTCGGCTTTTCACCAAAGGTTATTTCGCACGCACACAGAGTTGAGATTATTAAAATAAATACGCTGATGAAAGCAATTATTCTTGTCTTTTTCATAAGTAACAGCTCCTTGTCTTTACTGATTATATTATATCAGCAATATTTTGTTTTGCAATATAAATTTATATCGCCTTTTTTGACAAAATTTTCCTGTACCGCTTCGTATAATATAGCCGAGGTGGTCGGGATGACGGTATACGCAGACGTGTTGCTTGTGATAAATCTTTTTGTAAATTACGCTTTGCTGATGTGTTCATCGATGATTATGAAAAGAAAATCACCGCCGTCGAGACTCCTTCTCGGCGCATCAATCGGCGCACTTTACGGGCTTGTGATTTTTCTGCCTGCATTGCCGAAGGTTGCGGAGCTTGTTATCCGACTTGGCGCAACGGCACTGATTGTTTTTGCCGCCTTCGGGTATAAAAATCTGCGGTATTTCCTGCGAAGCTTTTTTACGTTTTTTGCCGTCAGTCTCGGCTTCGGCGGGATAATGCTTGTCCTCTGGGTGACGGTTGCACCGATAGGAATGGTTTATAACAACGGCGCGGTGTATTTTGACATCGACCTTGTTGTGCTTGCTGTTTCAACTGTTGTCAGCTTTGCAATTGTCAGTGCGATTTCGCACTTCACGGCACGTACCGCACCAAAGGAGAGTGTGGCACTTGTCAGCATTGCATCGGGCGATAAAACAGTGAACGCAACCGCGCTGATTGATACGGGCAACTCTCTTTGCGAAGCGTTCAGCGGCTTTCCCGTTGCACTCGGGGAATACGGTACGTTAGAAAAGATTCTGCCGTCTGCCGTGCGCGAATATCTTGACGGCAAAGAAATAACGCCTTCGCCCGATTTCCGCGTTGTGACGCACAAAACCGTCTCGGGTACGGGTGTTCTGCCTGTGTTCCGTCCCGATTACATAGAGGTTAAAACCGCAACGCGCACCGTGAGGACGGATAAAACTTATATAGCTGTCACCAAAAACAATCTTTCGCGGGGAGAATATACTTTATTACTTAATCCCGAAATATTAAACGGAGAGAAAACTTATGCTCAAGCTGTTAAGTAAAATTAAACAATTTTTTCTTAAATTAAAACTCAATCGAGCCGATACGGTATATTACGTCAACGGTACGGAAACCCTGCCGCCGCCTTTGAGCAAGGAAGAGGAAAACGAGCTTATGGAAAAGCTCGGCGCAGGAGACGACAGTGTGCGCGAAAAGCTGATAGTGCACAATCTGCGTCTTGTAGTTTACATAGCCAAAAAATTTGAAAGCTCGGGTGTGGGTATCGAGGACCTGACATCAATCGGCACAATAGGTCTTATCAAAGCGGTAAATACCTTCCGGCCGGATAAAAACATCAAGCTCGCAACCTATGCATCACGTTGCATTGAAAACGAAATTCTGATGTATCTGCGAAAATCCGGTCAGCTTCGCAACGAGGTTTCGCTTGACGAGCCGCTCAACGTCGATTGGGACGGCAACGAGCTGCTGCTTTCCGATATTCTCGGCAGTGAGCCGGATACCGTTAACCGCGACATTGAGCTTGAGGATGAAAAAAATCTGCTGATAAAAACAATCAATTCAATGGGAGAGCGTGAGCGCACGATAATGTCAATGCGCTTCGGGCTCGACGGCGGAAGAGAGCATACGCAAAAGGAGGTCGCAGACATTCTCGGCATCTCACAGAGCTATATTTCCAGACTCGAAAAAAGAATAATCGAACGCCTGCGAAAAGAGATAGAAAAAGTTTCTTGAAATCGAAAAAACAGTTGAATTTCCTTAATTAATAAGATATACTTTTCTTATCCTTTATTGAGGAAAGGAGAAACGATGCACTACATTATAATGGACCTCGAATGGAATAACACCTATGCCAGACGAATCAAGGGCTTTATTAATGAAGTGATAGAGGTCGGTGCGGTAATGCTCGATGAAAATCTCGAATATGTCGATGAATTTTCGCGTATTGTCCGTTCGCAGATCGGCAAGAAGCTTCGCGGTAACGTCAAGCGTCTTACCCATATCACAAACGATGAAGTCCGTCACGGCGAACCGTTCACAAAGGTTATGAGCGAGTTCAAGGCGTGGATCGGCGACGAGGAAAACGTTGTTCTTACCTGGGGTGACGGGGACATCAGAGTGCTTATCGAAAACTACCGTTATCTTAACGGCTTGCAGATTTTACCGTTTCTCACAAACTATATGGACATTCAGCGTTATTTCCAGATTAAAAAGGAGATTCCGAAATCAAAGCAGATCGGTCTCTTTGCGGCGGCGGAATTGGTCGGAGTTGATGCTGAAGATTTTGCACATCACAGAGCGCTCGATGACAGCATTATGACAGCCGAATGTATGCGCAGAGTTTTTGATAAAAATGATTTCTTTGACCACATTGTTGTGTGTGACGATGCTTTTTATCAGAAGCTTCAGTACAAGCCGCACGCAATCGGAAACATCAATCATCCGCTGGTTGATAAATCCTTGCTGTCCTTCACCTGTGACAAATGCGGCACAAAGGGCGAACAGCTCACCGATTGGCGGTACGGCAATCAGTTCTTCCGTGCAAATTTCCACTGTCCCGTTTGTGATTACGACGTGCGTGTAGCGGTGAGATTCAAAAAGTACTTTGACCGATTGGAAACGAAAAAGAATGTTTCCATCATCAGCAACGAAAAAGTAAAAAAGGGTGCTGATTAAGCAGTGGGCGAAAAGCCTTAAGCCTTGGATATAAAATCCAAGGCTGCTTTTTTGTCTAAAAGATAGAAAATACACTTTTTATACTATATCTTGTTGACAAGTGTCGGTCGGTGGTATAAAATCATACAAGAAGGATCTTAAAAGCAGTGTAAATATGCCGACGAGATTGTAATTAAATCAGGTGTTATGGTCTTGTCAGCGTCGGTTGACAGGGCTTTTTTTCTTCGGAAACAAATAATTGAAGGGATGATCTTAATGGCAAAAAAACAAAAGGTCGTTATCGGCGATCAGGGTATCCACGATGCGTCCGTCCTCGGTAAGCCGAGAATGCTGGTGCTCGGCATTCAGCACACTTTCGCAATGTTCGGCGCAACTGTTCTTGTTCCTCTTCTTACGGGACTTGACGTTGCTACAACACTTCTTATGGCAGGTCTCGGAACATTGTTCTTCCACCTCGTAACAAAGGGTAAGGTTCCCGCCTTCCTCGGTTCATCATTTGCATTCCTCGGCGGTTATGCCGCTGTTGCACCGTATCTTGACAAGAACGGTAATGTATGGGTAGAGGGTGCAGGCGACAAGGTTGCCAATGCAGAAATGCTTCCGTATGCTTGTCTCGGCGTTGCGGTAGCAGGTCTTATTTACCTTGTTTTTGCTTTGCTTATCAAGGTTGTCGGCGTAACAAAGGTTATGAAATTCTTCCCGCCCGTTGTTACAGGACCCATTATTATAGCAATCGGCTTAAGTCTTGCAGGCTCTGCAGTTAACAACTGTAAAGAATGCTGGCCTCTCGCACTCATTGCTCTTGCAATCGTTATTATCTTCAATATCTGGGGCAAGGGTATGTCAAAGATTATCCCGATTCTCCTCGGTGTTGTCGGCTCATATATCGTTGCAGTAATCGTCGGCAACGGCTTCGGCTACGAGCCTATGGCGGTTAATTTCACAAATGTTCAGGCTATCATCAATAATATCGCCGAAGGCAATATTTACGGCCCGCAGGGACTTTTCTATCTTCCTATCGTTAAGGAATCAACAGTTCTCGGTGTTGATTGGAGCGAATCCTCAAAGGTTGTCAGCTCAATTATCGCTATCGCACCTATTGCTCTTGCAACAATGATGGAGCATATCGGTGATATCTCCGCTATCGGTGCAACCTGCGGCAGAAACTTTATCGCAGAGCCGGGTCTTCATAAGACACTCATCGGTGACGGTGTTGCAACAACACTCGCTTCTCTCGTCGGTGCTCCTGCAAACACAACCTACGGTGAGAACACAGGTGTTCTTGCTCTTTCAAAGGTTTATGACCCGAAGGTTGTCAGAATTGCGGCTTTCTTCGCAGTGGGCATTTCCTTCTTCCCGATTGTTTCTGCTGTTATCAGCTCAATTCCGACGGCTATCATCGGAGGTATCTCATTCATCCTTTACGGTATGATTTCAGGTATCGGTGTAAGAAACGTTGTTGAAAATAAGGTTGACTTCTCAAAGAGCCGTAACCTTATCGTTGCCGCTGTTATTCTTGTTTGCGCTCTCGGTCTCGGCAGCGTAAGCTTCAAGATCGGTGAGGTTGGTATCACACTCACAGCACTTGCTGTTGCAGCTATCGCAGGTATCCTCCTCAACGCTATCCTTCCGGGTAACGACTACGTTTTCAAGGCAGAAACCTATGACAACGCAAAGAAATCAAAGGGCGATAAATAAGTAGAAAACATATAAACCGACAAGCCTGCCGAAAAGCAGGCTTGTACTTTTTTAAAGATAGGTTTTGTTATTTCTACCAACTTTTTGCTTGATTTTTCTGCACTTTTACCCCATTGACAACATAGGGGTCATGTGTTATTTTAAAGCCAAATAAACAGGGAGATGATTTAATGATTATTACAAGACCGCCTATGGGCTGGAACTCGTGGAATACCTTTGCCGAAAACATAAATGAAAAGGTTGTTTTGGAAACCGCTGATTTCATTGTTGAAAGCGGACTCAAGGACTGCGGCTACGAATACGTTATCATTGATGACTGCTGGAGTCTTCGCGAAAGAAACGAAAAGGGCGAAATCGTGCCCGATCCCGAAAAATTCCCTCACGGTATTAAATATGTATCGGATTACGTTCATTCAAAGGGACTCAAGTTCGGTATGTATTCCTGCGCAGGAACTCTGACCTGTGCAAGATATCCCGGCAGCTATGACCACGAATTTGTTGATGCAAAATGCTTTGCCGATTGGGGTGTAGACTATCTTAAATACGATTTCTGCTTCCATCCTCATTCAACCTTCGGTCATTTCCTTTATAAGAGAATGTCTCTTGCTCTTGCAAACTGCGGACGTGATATTGTTTTTGCCGCCTGCTCGTGGGGAGCTGAAAACACAAAAACGTGGATAAAGGAAACGGGTGCGCATACTTGGCGCTCAACGGGTGATATCGTTGACTCCTGGGAGTCTATCAAGCGTCTTGCTCAGGAGCAGCTTCAGGTGCCCGAATATAACGGCAACGGTTGCTTTAACGATATGGATATGCTTGTTGTAGGTATGAAGGGCGAGGGCAACGTCGGCATTACGGGCTGTACTGTTGAAGAATACAAGACTCACTTTGCCTTCTGGGCAATGATGGGCTCACCGCTGATTATCGGCTGTGACCTTCGTAAGGCAGACGAGGATGCTATGGCTATCCTTAAAAATAAAATGCTTATCGATATTAATCAGGACGAGGCTTACAGACAGCCGTTCTGGGTTAACGGTGACAGACACGAGAATAAGAACCGTAAGGGTGATGAGCCGCTTTATGAATACTATCCCGTTGATGAGCCGATTCTGGTAAGATTCCTCGCGAACGGTGATATCGCTATCGGCGGATTCAGCTTCCACGATGAAAAGCGCAGATTTTTTGCTACGCTTGACAGCATCGGTCTTGGCGAATGTACAGGAAAAACACTCGAGCTGACAAATGTGTGGACCGGTGAAAAGAGTGTTGTTAAGAACGGCACTATTCTCTTTGAGCTTGAGCCGCATCAGTGTGAGGTTTACAGAGCAAGGGTTATTGATAAATAATGAGCGAATGTAAAAACTGCAAAAAAACGCTGACACCCAATGAAATAGGACTTACGAAAAAGCTCATCAACCGAGGCTCGACGGAGTTCTATTGTATGGACTGTCTTTCGGAAATATTCAAGTGCGATACCGCGCTTCTTGAAAAGAAAATCGAACAGTTCCGAAAACAGGGATGTGTCCTGTTTGTATAAAATTATAACCGATACGGAAACGAAAATCCGTATCGGTTTTTTTCTTAAATTACAGCTAAAAAGTATTCGGTTATCGTTTCGGGCGATTCCTTCATTCCGTTATCGACCCACCAGCGAATTGTCCCGACGAGCGTTGCTACTATGTGATTAACAAGAAAGCTCTCGGGCAGCTTCTTGTTTTTTTCGGAATCAAATAAGTCAATCTGATTTTGCACAAGCTGAACGAGACTTTCCTTAAAATAACCGAGAAAAAGCTCGTTGTTACGGCAGGAAAACAGTCCGAGAATGTTATTGTCGTTTTTCATAAGATGCTGAAAAAGATGAAGAAAAACCGAGCTCGGTGCATCGCAGTCAAAAATATGCCTGTGATGATTGTTTTCCTTATGCATAGAGTCAAACAGATGGCAGAACAATTCCTCGCAAAGCTCCTTGAGCAAAAAGTCCTTTGTCTCAAAATGCGCGTAAAACGTCGCCCTGCCGATGTCGGCGCGCTCGATAATTTCGCCGACGGTAATCTGACTGAAATCCTTTTGGGACAGCAATTCTGTAAAAGCCTTAAAAATAGCCTCACGTGTCTTTCTCTGCCGTCTGTCCATAGCTTCCTCCATACAAATTCTGAAAAATGTTCAGTAACGAATAAATTTAAAATATCATATATTGTATTGCTATACTATATTGGTATAATTTTATTGAACAAAGAGTTCTGTAATAAACATATTGTATCAGAAATATATTTTTCAGTCAACAGGAGGGATGAATGTGAAAACAGAGAAAAACATTTTAATCGCGTTTTTGCTTAATCTGTTCTTTTCGGTTTTTGAATTTATCGGCGGTATATTTACGGGCAGTGTCGCCATTCTTTCGGACGCGGTGCACGATTTCGGTGATGCCGCTGTAATCGGAGTGTCATATTTCCTCGAGAAGAAATCAAAGCACAAGCCCGATGAAAAATACACCTACGGTTATGCAAGGTTTTCGGTTATCGGCAGTGCAATAAGCACACTGATTCTGCTTGTCGGCTCGGTGATGATTATATACAGCTCGGTCGGCAGAATGATTGAGCCGAGGGAAATCAATTATAACGGTATGATTATTTTTGCAGTTGTCGGTGTATGTGTGAATTTCCTTTCGGCATTTTTTACCCGCGACGGCGGCTCGCTCAATCAGAAGGCAGTCAATCTGCATATGCTCGAGGATTTGCTCGGTTGGGTAGTGGTGCTTGTCGGTGCGGTAGTGATGCGTTTTACGGATTTTGCGATTCTCGACCCCTTGATGTCAATCGGAGTTGCCCTGTTTATTCTTATGCACGCAATCAGAAATCTGAAGGTGCTTTTTGAAATCTTCCTTGAAAAAACGCCGCAGGGTATTGATGTAAATGAAATTGTTGAGCATCTGTTAAAGCTTGACGGCGTGCTCGGTGTGCATCACGTCCATATCCGCAGCTTTGACGGTTATAATAACTATGCGACGATGCATATTGTTACGAACGGAGATTTTCACACAGTTAAAGAAAAGGTGCGTGAGGAGCTGCACGAGCACGGTATCTGCCACGCTACCCTTGAGCTTGAAACCGAGGATGAGCATTGCCGCGAGGAGCACTGTCATACCGAAATCCACGCACATCCGCATCACCACCACCATCATCATTAAAAGAAATGAGCCGATACGTTTTCGTATCGGCTCGTCTTATGTAAGGTTAATATCCCCAGGTGAGTAACTGCCATTCACCGCCTTTTTCGCGCGCGAGGTACCAGCTCCAGCCGCTGTAATCCTCGTTGTCTTCAAAGCCCTCGTCGTTAGGTGCTGTACGGAACGATGAATAGAAGATGATGCAATCAACAAATTCAGCATTTTCGCGTAAGCTGTTGCAGTACTCGAGCTGATCTTTATTAAGGCATTCTTCATCGCCTGCATAGCTTATGCTGTAAAGCTCAAATCCGCTCCAGGTGCGGAACTCGTCAAAAACAACCTCCATGGCGGAATGGATATCCTCCACCGTGTACTTCGCCGAAATGCCGTAACTGATTTCGGCATTTTCAACGTTACCCGGTTTTACGCTACACGAGCTGAACGACAAGAGGATGAAAAGACTCAATACTGCACATAAAAGCTTTTTCATAATATTTTCTCCTTTCGGTATCTTGAAAATATTATATCACAGCGGCTAAAATTTTCAAGTTTTAGGATTAAAGCGGTTGCTGAACGGCAAAATATGTGTTATAATCACAAAAACATCCGTCCGTAGCATAGCTGGATAATGCAGCAGATTCCGATTCTGAAGACCGGGGGTTCGAATCCCTTCGGGCGGGCCATTATGAGTGTTAATAACGAATTCAAGTTATTAGCACTCTCTTTTTTGCTGAAAATTAAGTTTTTTATTGGTCGCAGACTTTTATGCCACGGACAAAGCCGTGGTTTTGTTTTGCCTTTCGGCTGGTACTAAATCATAGGCATCAACTCCTTATTTTTTTGATGAAGGGCAAAAACTTCTCTCACTTATTTGGAATTTCAGAGGGTGTTTTGTATAGTCTGTTTTCATAAAATTTAAAATTACCCTTCATTATGTTTGCACTGGGAGAGGGCAATTTGTAGGGTTTTTGCAAAAAAATTTAAATTAGCCTTCACTTATTCCCACTGGGAGAAGTCATTTGCACACCCAAATTCTGAATTGTTTACAAAGAATTCAAAAAGTCCTCTCATTATGTTTGCACTGGAAAACCCTCAATTCGGCATAATTTTTGAGAAGTTTTTTAAAAAATATTTTTGTGACAGCAAAAGTGCTGTCACAAATTCAAGATTTGTTCTGCGCTACCTGTAAGCTGACGGCAGAATTGCCGTCATAAATTTTTTCGGGCATTAAAAAATGCCCTTCCAAACGGAAAGGCGATAAAACAAAAAGTTCCGTTGGACTTGCATCTGATTTTGCAAATCCAACGGGGCGATACTTTATTTCACACATTCGACAAAAACGGCTTGTTACCTATACATAGAGTTGACGTTACTTTTGCAGTCAAATTCATTCACTCGTCGGAGGTTAGAACAGAACCGACAAAACGTTTCACGGATGCTTTTGCACAACAAGCGGTGAGAATTGTTATATAGCGAAAAACAGGCACTCACCATTCGGTAAGTGCCGTGTAATAAAGATTGTTTCTGCTTTTATTTTCGTTTATCCGTACAAAGTGCAATCAGATCTTCAACTCTTGCTGTAGCAAGACACTCTACTGTATCTGAAGCACCGTAGTAAATTTTCACCTCTCCGTTATCCTCTAAAATCATTCCGCCGGGAAAAATGACGTGTTGACGGAAGCCTGTCTGTGTTTCGTAGTAAGTTTCGGGAGCAATAAGCGGAAGCTTACTCATACCGACAACTTTTGTCGGGTCATTAAGGTCAAGAAGCATAATTCCTGCGCAGTATCTTTTCTTCCACGCTCTTTCCCAGCCGTGCTTTCTTCTTTTGCTGTCTATATCAACGGCATGAAAGGTTGTAAGCCAGCCCTTGTCAGTTTTAATCGGCGGTGCTGCAGGACCGATTTTATCATTTGCATAAGGAACGTCTTCAACGGCAAGAACAAGCTCGGTTTCACCCCAAAAAACGAGATCCGGCGAAGTTGAAAGCCAAAGATCAAATCTGTCCTTACTGCCTCTTGAATAAACGGGGAACGGTCTCTCAAGACGAACATACTTACCGTTTATTTTTTCAGGAAAGAGTACCATGTTGCGATTATCGGGAGCAGAGGCACTGATAATGTTGATTTTTTCAAAATCATCATCGATTTCAGCGATGCAACCTCGCACGCCGTGAAGGGTATCCATAGCCATACAGAGGTAAGGTTTTCCATCTATAACTGTAATTCTTGGGTCGTAAAGTCTTTTTATCTCATCTTCAGGCAAAAGATTCTTGTTATCAAAAATTGGTTTTTCACTTACAGTCCATTTTATTCCGTCATCACTTGTCGCAAGACCGAGTGAAGTTTTAAAACGTACAGCAGGAAAGGTCTCCTCTGTCGGTCCGTAATCGTTGCGAAACACCATAACATATCTGCCGTTGTACTTAGCAACACCTGCATTAAAAATCAGCGATGCTTCGTAGGGTATATCGTCCTTTGTAAGCACAGGTTTTTCAATTTTTGTTATACACTCTGCACTGCAAAGCTTCGGCTTTAATGTTTTCATAATCCCATCTCATTTCAAATATTTTTTTGCAATATCTTAACCTTTCTTCTGTACCTTTTTAGGGGAATTGCCGTAAACTTCCTTGAATTTTTTAGAGAAATAATTGCTGTCATCAAAGCCGCATATTTCGGCAATCCGAGTTATACTTTGCCCTTCCGAACTTTTAAGAAGCTGTTCGGCATACTGCAGTCTTAACGAGTTAAGATACTTTGAAAAACCCAATCCTGTTTCCTTTTTGAATAACCTTGAAAAATGCTCCGGACTGACGGAAAACCTTTTAGCCAGAGCCGAAAGCGTTATATCCGACGAAAAGTTTTCTTTTATATATGCCACCGCCTGCTCAATTATTTTGTTACCGTCATCAATGTCAATGCAGGTCTCTGCATTCCGCATAAGCAGATAAAACAGCGAGTGAGTGTGGCAGGAGATTACTTCATCTGAAAAAGAGTCGTTGAGATTATATTCATTTTCTATTTTTTCAAGAGTTTTTCTTACTTCATCAACTATAAAAGGATTTCGGTAAAAGTATTTACCCGAAGAAACATTTGACTGCATAGAATCCGGTATGTATGCACGGTTGCAGTTGATAAGTATTCTTGAATGCTTTATGTTATCGTATTTTGTGTGGTGAATTATACCGTCAGGAATAATTACAATATCACCCGGCTGAACGTTATAGACTTTGTTGTCAATGAAATAGGTGCAGTTACCTTCCTCAAGAAAATATATTTCATAAAGAGAATGGTAATGCGGCCATGAAGCCCCCTCTTCGACAACTCTTTTATTCATTCCGTGGTGGTAGTAAAACCTTTCTGCCGGGTCAAATTTGAAATGATACATATTATGCACCCTCATTCTTTTTTGATAATATCATCAGACATCAAAAAAGTCAAGAAATCGATTGAAATACATCAAAATATTCAAGGAAAACGTAATAAAATAGATATATTATATTATCGTAAGGAAATATAAAGGAGTGGTATGTGTGAAAAAAGCTGTGAAAATTATCCTTGCTCTTGTTTTGGCAGCGATAATCGGTGTGAGCGGCTTTGTAATTTATAAAAATTCACAGGGCATTTCCTATGATATTTCATCAGTCGAAAAAGTACAGAACGATGTTGAAATCGTTTCTGAAACTGAAGACGGTGTTACTATAAAAAAGAAGAGTGACGGCGATTTTAAAGTGCTGATGTTTACCGATACACACCTTAACGGTAAAAAAGCAAAGGATAATATGACGGTTACATACATCGTTAATAACATAAATGAGCAAAAGCCCGACTTTGTTATTTTCGGCGGAGACAATATTTCCTCGGGCTTTAATAAAAAAAGAACAACTGAATTTGCAGAGCTTATGGAAAGTCTCGGCGTTTATTGGGCGGCGGTTTTGGGAAATCACGAGGGTGAAGGCATTCTTACTGTTTCAAGAGAGGAAAATGTTAATATATTTTCATCTTACGATCACTGCCTGATGAAAAACGGTAAGGATGATGTTGACGGGAACGGAAATTACACCATCAGCATTCTTAATCCAGATAACACGCTCAAAGAAGTATTCTTCTTTATGGATTCCGGCAGCTATATGACCGATGAGAGCAAGTCAGAATACGGTGTCACCAAAGACGGCGAAGTTTACGACGGTGTGAAGACCTCACAGGTACAGTGGTATAGAGATAAACACGATACTCTCACTGCCGAATACGGCAAATTTAAATCAATAACGGTTGTGCACATTCCTCCGTATCAAGCCGAAAGAGAATACAGCGAAGACGATTTTCTTTACGGTGAAAAAAGAGAAAGTATCTGCGAATCAGGTTTTGATGCAGGTCTTTTTGATGCTATGAAAGAAAAGGGCGGTGCACAGGCAGTTTACTTCGGTCACGACCACGTCAACGATTTCGGTGTTATGTGTGACGGCATTCTTTTCTCGTATATTCAGCCGTCGGGATACGGTGTTTACAATATGGAAACCAAGTTTGATTCCCCCGAAAGCGATTGGATTCAGGGCGCAACGCTTCTCAGTATCAAAGCAGACGGTACTTACACTGCCGAAAGAATATACAACCACAAATAAGTACAAGGAGAAAACAAAATGGGTAAATTAAAAGAAAAATTTGAATCTTTCAAAAATAATCCTGATGTTGCTTTAAAAGAACAGGTAGGTTACGTTTCGGGCGTTTTCGGCAACTGTATGGGTCAGGACTGCGTTGGTACATATACTGACCAGTTTATGTATGACTATATGGGACTCAAGTCCTCACAGATCGTTGCTATGAAATCGGCTACGACAGGTGTTAATATTCTTATTGCACCTATTGTCGGTGCTCTTCTTGACGGTAACCGTTCGGGCAAGGGTAATGCAAGAACGTTTATGCGAGCCTCTGCAATCCCCTTTACCCTTTCTTCTATTCTCCTTTTTGTTGTTCCGTCTTCATCGGTAACATTCAACTTTATATGGAGCTTCATACTCTTCCTTGCATTCAATATTGCCGACACCTTTTTTGATGTGGCACTCTCAACTCTTTCAGTCAGAATGACTGCCAATGCAAAATCAAGAAAGAATTTCTACACCGTTGCGCAGGTTGCATCGACTCTCGGCTCTATGCTTCCGGGCGGTCTTGTTCCCATTATCATTGATATGATGGACGGAGATTACAATTCAGAAAAATGGGCATTCTTCTCTGTTGCAGCTCTTTTTGGCATACTCGGTCTTTTCACAATGCTCGTACCCTGTATGACACTCAAGGAAAGAAACCTTGTGCTTCCTCCGAGAAACGACAAAAAAGTCAAAATCGACTATAAACTCATTTTACTCAACAGGCCGCTCCTTCTGCTTTGCCTCAGCCAGTGTATCGACTCGATAAGACAGGTCTGCTACAATTCACTTCCCTTCTTCTATAAGCAGACTCTCGGCAATTACGGTATGAAAACCTATGTTGAAATCGGAAGCTCGGCACTTTCTTACGGCGGTCTTTTCTCTGTTCCGTTTATCGGCAAAAAGCTTTCGTCAAGAGATATTGTTGTTCTCGGTTATTTACATACTGCAATCTGCTATATTCTTCTTTTGTTCTTCGGTTACAAGAACCTTTGGATTGTAGGTATACTCATAGCACTCGGCGGTCTTCCGAATGCAGGTATGAGTGCCGCAAGACGAATCCTTCTTGCCGACTCGACAGACTACATGGAATGGAAAAGCTACAAGAAATACGGTTTTGCACAGCGTAACGAGGGTATGGTATTTGCTTTCAATACAATGGTTTCAAGAATTTCAGCTCTCTGGAAAGAGCTTCTTGTAAACGGCGGACTTGCGCTTATCGGTTATCAGAGCGCCCAGAAGGTCGGCGATCAGCTCGTTGAAGCTGTTCAGACACCCGAAACATTGCACGGCATTTTCCTGCTCGTTGCAATTCCCGGAATCATCGGCAACCTTGTTCCTGCAATCGTTATGATGTTTGATAACTTCACGGGCAAGCGCAAGGAAAAAATTATGGCAGAGCTCGAAGTAATCCGAGCTGAGTCGAAGGCAAGACTTGAAGAAGTCGAGACAGTGTAAGGAGTCAGAATAATGGTACCAAAAAAATGGGGTCAGGGACAGCTTTTTGCTTTCTCCGCCCTTGACGGTGATGCTTTATTTACCGATGATTTTGCAGGCACACTTTCAGGTGATAAAATCGGTATAATATTCGAATCTCTTTGCCGAAGGACACTTTTTTTCAGCAATCTGAGTAACCTGGCTGAGCCTGACATTCAGTGTGTGACCTCCGATATGATTGAGCTCAAAACATTTACAGGTACATTCAGTATACTGTTTGCTGAGAGGCATCTTGTTGTCGGCACTTACGGAGAAATCGCAGATGTTTTAGTAAGATGTGACGGTGAATGTAAAATCATCAGAAACGGTGACACAGTGATATACGACAGTAATGACGGCGAATATACGGCTCTTCTCAGAAGAGAAGGCAGGTTTGCTTTCGCTTACGGTAAAAGTGAAGCTGAGGTTGTTACCCTTTGTGAAAAAGGCATTAACCTTGACCTTGATGAGCTTAAGACAAAAAAACTAAAGCCCTATGAAAAAATTCTTTCGGGTGATAACATATATGCTCCGCTATACGCCAAATGCATTAGTGTGATGCGAAGTCAGCTTTGTTCACCCGAGGGAAATATAAAAAGAATATGGTCAACTCCCGACCGTCTGCCTCATCGAAACATGTGGCTGTGGGATTCGGTCTTTCATGCCATCGGACACAGACATCTTGACACAAAGATTGCTCAGAATTTGATTCTTGCTCTGTTTGATGTTCAGCGTGAAGACGGGTTTATCCCTCATATGTCAAAGCCTGATTTTATTTCCGATATAACTCAGCCTCCCGTTATAGGTTGGGGTGCTTGGCTTGTTTATAAAAAAAGCGGAGATACAGAATTCCTCCGAATTGTTTTTGAAAATAATAAAAAGTTCTTGCTCTGGTGCCGTAATAACAGAAGAAAGACCGAAAAGGAGCTTTATTCCTGGCACACCAACCCTGAGCTCAATAACCGTTGCGATGAATCGGGAATGGACAATTCACCGAGATTTGATACGAAAAGTGACCTTTATGCTGTTGACTTCTCCTGTTATATAGCAAACGAAACCCGTTATATGAAGAAAATTGCCGACGAACTCGGTGATAAAGAAAATTCAGATTTTTTTACTGAATGGAACAAAAAAGCGAACGCTGATATTAACAGTATCCTGTGGTGTGAAGAAAACGGCTTCTACTATGATTTCGATATAACCGCTGACCGCTTCAGTAAGGTAAGCTCTGTTGCTTCCTTTTTGCCGATTTTTGCGGGTGTATGTGATAAGGAACAGTGTGCAAAACTCGTTGAACATCTTAATAATCCCAAAGAATTCGACACGGAATTTCCCGTTCCAAGCATATCTAAAAAAGACAAAAGCTTCGGTACGGACATGTGGCGCGGTCCCGTCTGGATTAATTATAACTATATGATTTCAAAGGGACTTGCAGATTACGGACACCACTGTTTGTCACAGAACATCAAGGATAAAACGCTTGATGTTATCAATGAGTGGTATAACCGTACGGGTACCGTTTATGAGTTTTATGACAGCGAAAACAAGATTCCTCCTTTCTGCTTTAACAGAAAAGGTGAAGTTTACGAGCCTTATGATTTCAGAGTGAAATATCAGGCAATCAGAGATTACGGGTGGAGTGTTACTCTCGCGTTTGATTTAATGAATGAGCAGTAAAAATAAGCACGGCTTACCTTAAAGTCGTGCTTTTGTTCGATGCTGTCGCTTTTTTTATTGAGTTTCGACAATTAATATGATAAACTGAAAAATAATAAAGAGTATGGCTGGTGATTATTGTGCAATTCGGTTTTACATCCACGTCCTTCCGTCAGATAAAAAGTCTTGAAAAAATAGTTGATATAGCCGTAAAGGCTGAAATAGACTGTATCGAGTGGGGCGGAGACGTTCACGTTAGAAGCATTGCGGATGCAAGAAAAGCGAAGGAGCTTTGTGACAAAGCAGGCATACGCATAAATTCATTCGGCAGTTATTACCGTGTGGGCAGTAAAAATGCCGATGAGTGGAAAGAAATTTGCGAAATTGCAAGCACTATGGGTGCACGTAGTGTCCGTGTTTGGCTCGGTAGGGCTGACAGCGAAAAGACTGACGAACTAACGTATAAAATAATAGTTGAAGACACAAAAAGCATCTGTGCGACAGCCAAAGAATACGGACTCATCGTCTGCCCCGAATGTCACGATAACACATTTAACGATAATACTGATGCTTTTCTGAAAATACACAAGGATGTCGGCTGTGACAATTTCAGAACATATTTCCAGTCACGTTATAAACGGCTTGAATACGACCTTGACCGCATTGAACGTACGCTGCCGTATATTGAAACCGTTCATATTTCCTATTCCGAGCAGAGCCGTGAGCAGTTTCCGTTATTCAGGCCAGGCTATATAGATACCTTAATCGACAAGCTGAAGCAATCAGGATTTGACGGCAATATGCTTCTTGAATACACATATCCCTGCGGACTATTCGGTTTCCCCTTTTCAATGGTAAATGATATGAAAAAGCTTAAAAATAAGGTGGGTGGCAAAAAATGAAAATCGCACTTTTAGGCAGCAATCAGCTCCAGTTTTCCAAGGTTTATACACCTGAGGTGCTTGAAAAATTAAGTGAGTACGGTGAGCTTTCGCCAAGGATAAATAAAAATAATATTGAAGAGTACAGAGATTTTCTCAAGGGTTGTGAGATTGCCTTTTCCACCTGGGGAATGCCGCAGTTCACAAAAGAGGAAATTGCCGAGTATATGCCTGACCTCAAGGCTGTATTTTATTCTGCAGGTACGGTGCAGTATTTTGCACGGCCGTTTCTTGAAAGCGGAATAAAGGTATACTCTGCTTTTGCGGCTAATGCCGTTCCTGTTGCAGAGTATACCGTTGCACAGATTTCACTTGCGGCAAAGGGCTTTTTCCAGGCGGCTAAGTATTACCGCATCCTGCCCTTGCGTTCTCTTGCATTTGCGCAGTCTTCAACGGGTTGCTTCGGTTGTAAGGTCGGACTTATCGGCCTTGGTGCAATCGGCAGAATGGTTGCGGAACGCCTTAAGGATTTCGATGTTGAGGTTTATGCGTGCGACCCGTTTATTCCTGCAGAAACAGCGAAAGAGCTTGGTGTAACTTTGGTTGATATGGAGACAATTTTCAGCGAGTGCGACATAATCAGTAACCACCTTGCCAACAAGCCTGAGCTTGAAAATGTTTTCAATGCTAAGCTTTTCAAGAAAATGAAAAAGCATTCCACTTTCATTAACACGGGTAGAGGTGCACAGGTTGCGGAGTATTCACTTGCACTCTCACTTCTTCTTCATCCGTCACGGACCTTTGTGGCTGATGTGCTGAAAAAAGAATTTTTCCCGTACATAAATCCGCTTTTCTGGGTACCCAATGCAATACTTACACCCCATATTGCAGGCAGTATCGGCAACGAGCCTCAGCGTATGGCTTACTATATGATAGAAGAAATGAAGAGCTTCCTTTCGTCAAGTCCCACACGCTTCGAGGTAACACTCGAGGCTCTTGAGAGGATGGCATAAGCCTATGACATTTTTTTATTTGTTACTTACCGTGATTGTGCTTGTGGTAATAATTACGGCAGCCCAGCTTGTTTGTCTGCTTCGCATAAAATCTGTACCTGACTTACCCGACAAAGCAAACGCTGACAAATATTCACTCAATATTAACGGTAAAAGCTTTGAGGATTTGTATTTGTTTCTCGTCGGCAAGCAGACAGATCCGTCATTCAGCGAGGACGAAGTGTTTCGGCTTCTTTACAAACAGACGGAATATATGAACAAACGCTTTGACTGTGCAGACTTCAGAGCACAGATGCTTTTTAAAATTTACAAGGACTGTCCGCTGAGTGACAGATGCTCGGCTCTTATTAAAAGCACTTTTCTCGGCTTTAAATATTTTATGGACGAGCCGGGTGACGATAGTATGTGCTACTGGTCAGAAAACCATCAGATTCTGTTTGCCGTCAGCGAGTATCTTGCAGGTCAGGAGTGGCCAGATGAGATTTTTACAAATG
>JAFQJH010000003.1 GCA_017415025.1 Clostridia bacterium | reverse complement strand
TCTCCTTTCTTTTTCAATAAGACCTGAACACCCTTATTCTACTAGATTGGAGAATTTTTGTATAACTTTTATTCCCCACCCGCATAGCGGGTGGTTGTCTGTTTCGGTCGTTCCTCCCTCAACTGGCTAAAGCCATAAAACAGCGTGCTTTACAGAACGTAAAGCACGCTGAAATTATTTTTTATTAACGTTTTTAATGCCGTACTTTTTCCTTATCTTCGGGAAAGCGTGAGAATAAAAAACAACAGTTACAAAAGTTTTACCTGCATCAAATACATTTGATACTGCGTTTTTTACACCGCCCTCGGCAAAGTGAGCAAGAACATCAAGCGCTTTGTTGAGAAACATATTTTTCTGCGAGGCTTCCTTTTTCTTGCGCGTAAAGGTCATCCAATCAAAACAGCTTTTGACAACGAGCAGATCTCTGTCGGGAATGTACGAATAATTTTTTGACAGACTCTGAATCTGCGATGATGCCTTTGATTGAAGGAAAATTTCATCAAGGCTAAGATTGTTATCCCTTACAACATCATTGCCCATCGGAGTTTTCGGGATAACTACATAATAATTGAACAAAAACGCATCGACGTTGAGGCTCTGCGCGAAGGCAACCGTCTCTCGGAGCTGTTCGGGCGTTTCATTATGAAAGCCGATGATAAAAGAGCCGAAAGTGGTTATGCCGACCTCGGTACACATATCGACAAACCTGCGGATAAGCGTATGATCCATCGGCTTGCTGATTTTTTCACGCGTTTCGGGACTGCCTGTTTCGAGTCCGAGCATCAGCCAGCGACAGCCTGCATCATACATCCTGCGGAGCTTTTCAATATCCTTGTAGGTATCGGCTCTTGTTTCCGCACCCCAGAAGAATTTAAGATTATTTTTTTCGCGGAAGGTGCGGATTTCTTCAACCTCATCGTCCGTCAGCAGAAGAAGCTCGTCGGAAAAATTGACACCGTCAAGCCCGTATTTTTTTTCAAGATATTTAATCTCATTGAGCACATAACCGATAGGGCGTTTTCTGTGCTGTGAGTTATAAAACATTGTGTTGTAGCAATAGGTACACTTAAAAGGACAGCCGCGCGAGGTATACATATAAAGCATACGCTTGCAGTGAGGAAACTGACGGAAGCATTTTTTGACGTCTATCAAATCCCAATCAATTTCGGGCAAGGCTTCAAGCTCGGCATCGTTGATATTGGGCGTTGAAACCGCTTTTCCGTTTTCAAGATAAGTAAGTCCGTTGACCGAAGAATAATTCTTTGAGCCACTGTACTCTTCAAGAAGCTTTCGCAGTTTTGTCTCCGTTTCACCCGTCAGAACAAAATCAGCATAGCCTCCCCCGACAATCTGCTCGGCAAATGCGGCGGCAACAACCTCACCCCAGATAACTACGGCGCCATTTTCTTTCGCGACAGCGGAAACCGAAATCGCATCCTTGACGGAGGCTGTCGGCGGAATGTAAAGCATTGCCGCATCGGGTTTAAAAGCCTTTATAACCTTTTGAGCATCACGAAAATCAATACAACGGTCAAAAACGAGCACCTCGTTACCGAGAGATTTCATATATGATGCCGTTACCATTATGCTCCGGCAGACAGGATAGGTTGTTCCCCTCATAAGGAATCCTGCTGACGGCTGAACAAATAGAATTTTCATAAAATCATCTCGTTTTCAATTTCTTTCTGATATCAACTGCGCCGTTAGTACAGACCTCGTCACAGCAAAGACAGCCGATGCACTTTTTCCTGTCAAGAACAACGCGTTTTTCGCGGATGCTCAATGCCTTTTTCGGACAGGTCACGATACATTTCTTACAAAGAATACATTTATCGTTCATCTGCGGATACTGCATAAAAACAGCATCCAGAGCTTTATCAAGAAGAGTACTGATTCTTGCGGCAATTTTGCCGCCTGCGGTATCGGCGCGGGTTAGCTCGGAGAGCAGAATCGGAGTGTCTGTCGCAAAATCCGTATCCCCTGCCGTCAGATATTTTTCATCAACAAAGCCTTTTGCCTTTGCAGCAGTAATTGTCGGCACAGTCTCCTGAGCAATTCCCAGCGTTTTTGCAATAAAACTGTCAAGGGTAAAGACATCCTTACCCGAAAAGGTAAGACCGAGGTATCGCTTTTTTCCGTTTGTCGGGCCGTTGCCCTCCATAATATCGACCGCATCAACAATGGTAAAATTCGGCTTCACCACCGCGGCAAGCTCGACGAGCATATTTGAAAAGTCCTTTGCCAGCGGGTATTTTGCGTGGAAGGCAGGCTTCTGCAGTCCCGGAACAGTACCGAAAAGATTTTTTACACCTGCGGTTATTCCCGTAATATTGTGGGTTTTGAACTTCGGCAGATTGATTATATAATCAGCCTCACTGACAGCCTTGATGATGTTGAATTTTTTGTTCACAAAACCGTCGGGAGAATTAACATCAATTCCCGTAAAATCCGTATTCAGATAAGCGTAATCAGCGAGGAAGGAATATCCCGTTTTTTCGTAAACCTCCTGAATCTGTGAAAAAACAAGCAGTGCACCGCCGGGACAATCGGCAACGGTGATATTTTTTACACCGATATCATAAAGACATCTGATAACCGCGAAGACAAAACGAGGATTTGTCGTAACGGAAAAGGCCGCCTCCTTATCGGTTACGAGATTAGGCTTGAGCAGCACCCTTGCATTTTTCGAAACTTCATCCTTGATATTGTGAATTTCAAGGTGCTTTTTTACAGCCGTATAAAGCGTTTCATCATCATAATTTTCAGTTTTTAAAACCGCAAAAGTATTCATAACAAACAACCTTATTTTATATTTCGAAACAATATTCTTATAAAAAATTATAAATCAGAAATAAGATCTCGTCAATTCTTTTTTTGACAAAAAAACAGTGTGCCAACCAAAGCCGACACACTGTTAAAAGCCAAAAATTATTCGATGCCCACACTCGTGCGGAGAATTTTAAGAGCATCCACGGAATTGATTTTACCGTCGCCGTTCATATCTGCTGCAGCCTTCTGCTGTGCATTGAGGGTTATATTCTGAACGCTGTAGTTGAGGACGATAAGGGCATCCGTCGAATTGATTCTTCCGTCAGAATTGAGGTCACCCTTCTTTACATCAACGATGTAGATTTTATAAGAAGTGTAAACGTTATAGTTTTCAAGGAAATAAATCTCGATTGTATTTTCGCCGAGCTTATATTCGCCGCCCTTGGGGGATGCATAAATATTCTGCTCAACAACGCCGTTTGAATTGAGCGTTTCCTTATAAGCGATATTCTTCGTTTTGCCGTCGCTGTAGGTTACCTTAACAACAAGGCCGTTCATATTGAGCATTCCTCTGTCCTGATAATAGGAGAAGTATCCGCCGCGGTGCATAAAGGATATAAGTCCGTCTCTCTTGATGAATTTGCCGAAGCCGTCACCCTCGGGGAACTGCCAATAGCCGTAGTCCCAATCCGTTCCTTTTACAAAGGTTGTTTTGTCGGGAAGCTCAACAATTTCAATTTTTTTGATTGATGTGGCAGAGCCGTTGACTGCAAACAGCGAGAGCATCATAATAAGTGCAAGAAGCAGTGATGTTGTTCTTTTGATAATTTTCATTTCGGTTTCCTCCTTAACATTTAACTAATTTATTATAATATTTATATTGCCGAATGTCAAATAAAATTATACTCCGCTCAGGTCAAAGGGCGGAATAAAATCCGTCGTTGAGGAATCAAGCTCCTGAATAAAAACATTTTCGAGTCCGAGCTTTTCAGCGTGATTGAGGACGATATCATATTCACGTTCGGAAAGCCTGCGGTTAATCGTCGGATACTCGCCCGCCTTTCCGCAGGGAGTGTACTGACTCATAAGGCTGATAATTGTATCCTCGGGAAGGTTAGCTTTTATCCAATCCATAACTCCCATAGCCTGGCTGACATTGCCCGGCAGAACAAGGTGTCGGACGATGAGACCCTTCTGCATTATTCCGTTATCATCAAAAAGATTTCCGCCGACCTGACGTTGCATTTCAAGCACAGCTTCGGATGCGACGGAAAAATAATCCTCTGCACCGCTGTACTTTTTGGAGACCTTCGCGCTTACATATTTAATGTCGGTGAGATAAACGTCCGCAAGTCCCTCGCCTTTTTTAAGAGTTTCCGCAAGGTCGTAACCGCCCGTATTCCACACAACCGGCACGGTGGGCTTGTATTTTTTCAGAGTTTCAAAAAGCCGAAGTGAATAATGAGTCGGATTGACAAGATTTATGTTATGCGCTCCCTGACCTTCCAATTCCTTAAAGATTTCGATAAGTCTGTCCTCTGAAATAACTTTGCCCTTGCACTCCTTGCTGATTTCATAATTCTGGCAGTAGACACACTTGAGCGAACAGCCCGAAAAGAAAACCGTTCCGCTTCCTCTTTCGCCGCTGATGCACGGTTCTTCCCAGAAATGCAGAGCGGCACGTGCGATTTTATATTCCGACGGCACACCGCAGACACCAAATTTTTCCGTTCGGTCGATATTGCATTTTCTCGGGCAGGAATTGCAAATAAACATAAACTATTTCACCTCTGTGTTTATTATAACACTTAAAAATTTTCTTGTCTATGTGATATTGATGTGATATAATGAATTTATTATTGTAATATATTGAATTTGCATCGCGAATTCAGCGATATAAATTCTTGGAAGAATTTGCGATATACCTGAAAGGCGCGATATATCACCGTGTGATGTGATATGTCCCTGCGGGACGGAATACAAGAATTTATATTATATCGCAACCGAAGCAATTGAGGTTATATCGCATTTGTGCAACAAATATATCGCACGAGTAACAGCGAGTATATCGCAGGAAGTGTTTTTTATGAATGAAAAAACCATTAAAGAATTGGCAATAGAACTTACTGTAGAAACAACCGCTATTTGTGACACAATCAAAGACAGAAGTGTTTTTAAAAATCAATTATTGCGTTTTTGCTCTTCAATCGGTGCAAACTCTCACGAAGCAAGATATGCACAAAGCCGAGCCGATTTCATTCATAAACTTGAAATCGCTTTAAAGGAATGTTACGAAACTGAATATTGGTTGGAAATACTTTACAGGGTTAATTCAATAGACAAAAGCACATACGAAAAATTAATCAATAAAAGCGGTACAATCAGAAGAAAACTTATAGCTTCTGTAACTACCGCAAAAAATAACAGTTAAAAACCAGAGGAGAAAAACTATGAAAAAATTTATTTGTTCTTTGTTATGCTTACTTATGATTTGTGTCGGATTTACTGCTTGCGGTAACAATGATACAAACACCGACAAGCCGTCAGACATAACAAGCGGTCTTCACCACGTTGAAATGGTAATCAAGGATTACGGTACGGTAAAGCTCGAGCTCAACGCTGATGAAGCACCGATTACGGTTGAGAACTTCCTTTCTCTTGCGGAAAGCGGTTTTTATGACGGAATAGGTTTCCACAGACTTGACAAAAGCTTTGTTCTTCAGGGCGGAGACCCCGACGGTGACGGATACGGCGGTTCGGATAAGCCTATCAAGGGTGAATTTGCCGCAAACGGTGTTCAGAATGACATCAAGCACAAACGCGGCGTTATATCTATGGCGCGTACTCCCGAGTATGACAGCGGAACATCACAGTTTTTTATTTGCCTAAACGACATGACAGCAGGCATTCTTGACGGACAGTATGCAGCCTTCGGCTATGTAACCGACGGTATGGACGTTATTGATGATTTGTGTGCAAACACTCCCGAATCCGACTGTCTTCCTAGAAGTGAACAGCCGATAATTGAAACAATTAAAGTAATTGACTAAGAGGTGCTTAAATTGAGCAGTCTTGACTATCTTAACAGAGTATATCTTCGCGTTGACCTTGACAGAATCTGCGCAAACGTGCAGGAGGTCATAAAAAAGGTTGGTGCCGGCACGCGCGTAATGCCCGTTGTAAAGGCTGATGCCTACGGCCACGGTGCGATTGAGGTAACAAAAGCTCTCAGCGAAATCGGCACCTACGGCTTTGCCGTTGCAACCGTCGGTGAAGCACTCGCTTTAAGACGTGCAGGTATCACGAAGCCGATACTTATTCTCGACTTCGTTTTCCCGAATCAGTTTGAAACAATCATAAGAAACGATATTATGCTGACCGTTTTCCAATACGGTATTGCAAAAAGCCTTAACGAGGCGGCAATTCAGATGGGCACGACGGCACATATCCACCTTAAGGTCGATACGGGTATGGGCAGAATCGGTTACATCCCGAATGACGAGAGCGTGGAGGAAATCAGAAAAATATCCGAGCTTTCCAACATTGAGATTGACGGTATTTTCACTCATTTCGCCTGCGCCGACTCCGCTGACAAGAGCTCAATGAACGCACAGCTTGAACGATTCAGGAATTTTGTAGGCAAGCTTGAGGCTTTAGGCGTTGCCATTCCCGTTAAGCACGTCTGCAACAGTGCGGCAATTATTGATATGCAGGATAATTTCCTGAATATGGTCAGAAGCGGTATTATCACATACGGTCTTTTCCCTTCCGAAGAGGTCAACAAGGAAAATCTTGACATTAAACCCGCAATGGAAATGCACAGCGTTGTTATCAACGTTAAAACAATTAATAAGGGCGATACGGTGAGCTACGGCTCGACCTATGTTGCAGAAAAGCCTACGGTTATTGCTACTATCCCCGTCGGATATGCGGACGGCTATCCCCGACAGCTTTCCAATAAGGGCAGTGTTCTCATTCACGGCAGAAGGGCAAAAATAGTCGGAAGAGTCTGTATGGATCAGTTTATGGTTGACGTTACTGACATTCCCGACGTACTTATCGGCGACAACGTAACGCTTGTGGGCGCTGACGGTGATGAGTGCATAACCTGTGAGGAAATCGGCGAGATTTCGGGCAGATTCAATTATGAATTCCTTTGCTGTATCACAAGAAGAGTGCCCAGAGTTTACATCCGTAACGGAAAAACAAAGAAAATAGTTGACTATTTAGAGTGATATTATGGCGCAGAAAACAGAAAAAACAAACGTTATGCGGATTTTAGAGCAGAAAAAAATACCCTACACACCGCATTTCTATCCGCACGGCGAGGGTATTCCGACCGACGGTGTGACCGTGGCAAATTTTGTAGGCAAGGACGTTAAATCCGTTTACAAAACGCTGGTTACACGCTCGGCAAGTAAAAATTATTATGTTTTTGTCATTCCCGTTGCCGAGCATCTTGATTTGAAGAAGGCGGCAAAGGCTGTCGGTGAAAAATCAATCGAAATGATAAGGCAGGATGAGCTTCTGCCCCTTACGGGCTACATTCACGGCGGATGCAGTCCCGTCGGGATGAAAAAGCTTTTTAAAACTACTTTTCATTCCGATATTGCTACTCTTGAAACCGTTGCCGTAAGTGCAGGTAAGGTCGGAGCACAGATTGAGGTTGAACCCGACAAGCTCATTCGACTCGTAAACGGCAGAACAGCCGACATTATTTCTTCAGTACAAACGAATTAAGAAAATAACCGACCACGGCACCCGCAAGGGTGCCTATTATCATATCTATAACGATATTGCCGTCAATAATAAAAGACATAACGGCACCGACTATAAGACCGACCACGGCAAAGATAAGACTGAATTTTGTTGTGTTTTTCATAGTGTCACCTCGCAAGTCAGTGTTCAGGTTGAGTATATCACACTTGCCAAAAAGATACAATCTTGTTTTTTTACTAAAAAATACTAATTTTGATTGAAATTTATTATATAGTGTGGTATAATTTATAAAATTATGTTTGAAAGGAGCGGTAGAATGGCAGAAAGTGCTGTATCCGTACAAAATCAGACGACGGAACAGGATGAAATTAAAGCCGGACGTACCATATCCAACAGCCGACGTTATGTTGGCTCCAAAGAAACAATTGCCTATGTTGTTTATGACATCTCACAGAGTTTTAACATAAACAAGTATCAGGATGTTTTCATTACGGATATTGTTCAGATTGGTTTGAGCTTCCAGACCCTCGTTACATTCGTTATCGGTATCTGGGACGTTATTAATGACGTTTTCCTTGCTGCTATCGTTGACAGAACAAGAACAAGATTAGGTAAATTCAGACCGTGGCTTCTCGTAGCTGCAGGACCGGGATTTTTACTTTCTCTCGTTTATTGGCTTCTACCGGTGCTTTTTGCCGGAACAAGCCCCTACCACGCAGGCAAGCTGGCGTTCTATATGATATTCCAGCTTATCAACAACCTGAACGGCTCGTTGAATGCAATCTCAAGAACAGGTATGCTTTCAACAATCACACCGAACGTTATTGAAAGAACCCGACTTATCACGCAGGCAAGCTTGTTCTCAGGCTTCATTGAAAAGGCACCCGAAATTCTTATGGGTCTTCTTATCGACCTCGTAAATCACGGTGCAATCAAGATTCCGATGAAATCGCTTTACGTTACTGCGGGTGTCTTCACCTCAGCAGTCGTAAGTGCAATGGGACTCTTCTTCGTTTTCTCAACAAAGGAAAGAGTTCTTCAGCGTACGGAAAAGCCGAGTATTCTTCAGGGCTTCAAGTCAATCTTCAATAACAAGCCGTTGTTGATCCTCACATTGACAGAGTTCCTTTCAGCTTTCGGTCTTAACACAGGTCTTAACTATTACTACATCAACGTTCTCGGCTTTGCTTCAATGAGCACGGTTGTCGGCATTCCCGGCGCATTCGTATCCCCTGCAAGCTACGCTTTCGTTACAAAGGCACGCGAGAAGTTCTCAACAAGAACGCTCTGGATTGCAAGCTCGCATATCAGCGACGTGCTTATGCTCGGTGTATTTGCAGTCGGTTCAATCAACAAGAACTACAAGAAGCTTGCTGTTATGATTCCCGCATTTATGCTCAGAGAAACAATCTGGATGTTCTTCTGGGGTATCAAGAGCGTTATTCCCGAGGAAATGCGTAACGAGGCTATCGACTACGGTGAGTGGAAGAACGGTTACCGAACTGAAGGTATGACAGGTGTTGCAAAGAACCTTGCACAGAAGCTTGTCGGTACTCTCGGCGGTACAATCAAGTCAGCAATCCTTGCAAGCATCGGCTACAAGGAGGGTGCAGGCTTTGGCAACCAGTCAGCTAAGACAGAGTACCTTCTCTTTATGATGAGTACACTTCTCCCGACTGTTACAGGTATCTTCGGTCTTATTCCTAAGTTCTTCTATGACCTTTCGGGTGAGAAGAGAGAGAGAATGTACCGCGAGCTTACCGAACGCCGTCAGAGCGTTATCAACCATATGAAGGTGGTTGACGGTGACAAGCCGATTGACGAAACTGACGCTTAATCCCAAAAACTCATAGTGTTTAAACGGAGGCAGAAATTGTCTCCGTTTTCTTTTTTATTTTCCTTTTTCTTTTTTTATTATTGAAAAAGCTTTTATATGATGCTATAATGATATAAAAACTTTGAAAGGATGATTGCATGGCTGAAAGTACAGCAACTGCTCAGCAGCTGGAGCAAGAGCAAGTAGCCGGTCGCACCATATCCAATAACCGGCGATATGTCGGCTCAAAAGAGACCGTTGCTTACGTTGTTTATGATATTGCACAAAGCTTTAACATAAACAAGTACCAGGACATTTTCATCACTGATATTGTTCAGGTCGGTCTTAAATTTCAGACACTCGTTACCTTCATAAACGGTATATGGGACGTTATCAACGACATTTTCCTTGCCGCACTTGTTGACAGAACAAGAACCCGTTTGGGTAAATTCAGACCCTGGCTCCTTTTCGCTGCCGGTCCCGGATTTTTTATGTCAATCATTTACTGGCTCCTTCCGCTGATTTTTGCGAACACAGGCCCGTATAATGTCGGCAAATTGGTTTTCTATCTTCTTTTCCACATTATAAATGAGGTTATAGGAACCATCAACGCTATCTCAAGAACCGGTATGCTTTCAACAATCACACCGAACATTATTGAGCGAACCCGACTGATTACACAGGCACAGCTTCTCTCCGGCTTTGTTGAAAAGGCTCCGGAAATTCTTATGGGTCTTCTCATCGACCTTATTAACCACGGCGTTATCAAGATACCGATGAAGAGCTTGTATGTTTCCGCAGGTGTCTTTACCACAGCGGTTTCGAGTGCAATGGGACTTTTCTTCGTGTTCGTGACCAAGGAAAGAATCCTTCAGCGTAACGAAAAGCCGAGTGTTCTTCAGGGCTTCAAGTCAATCTTCAACAACAAGCCTCTGCTTATCCTCACTCTTACGGAATTCCTTTCCGCATTCAGTATGGATACCGGTATGAACTACTACTACATAAACGTTCTCGGTTTTGCTTCGATGACTACGGTCGTTGGTATCCCCGGCGCATTCGTATCCCCCACGAGCTTTGCTTTTGTTACAAAGGCACGCGAGAAGTTCTCAACAAGAACTCTCTGGATTGCAAGCTCACACATCAGCGACGTGCTTATGTTGGGTGTATTCGCTGTAGGTTCAATCAACAAGAACTACAAGAAGCTCGCAGTTATGATTCCTGCATTTATGCTCAGAGAAACAATCTGGATGTTCTTCTGGGGCATCAAGAACGTTATCCCCGAGGAAATGCGTAACGAAACCATCGACTACGGTGAGTGGAAGAACGGTTACAGAACCGAAGGTATTACAGGTGTTGCAAAAGACCTTTCAAGAAAGCTCGTAAGCACGCTCGGTTCTACTATCAAGTCAGCAATCCTTGCAAGCATCGGCTATAAGGAGGGCGCAGGCTTCGGTAACCAGTCTGCAAAGACAGAGTACTATCTCTTTATGATGTGTACTCTTCTCCCGACTGTTACAGGCATCTTCGGTCTTATTCCCAAGTTCTTCTATGACCTTTCAGGCGAGAAGAAGGAAAGAATGTACCGCGAGCTTGCTGAACGCAGACAGGCTGTTATTGACCAGATGAAAGAGGTTGAAGCCAACCTTCCCGTAAACAATAACACCGACGCTTAAACAACTTAAAGCATAAATTAACGGAGGCAATCTGATTGCCTCCGTTTTTGTTATACCTTTTTTCTTGATAAACGCCAAATTGTTATGAGCATTGTCACAGGGAAAAGCACAGACGTAAGTAAGCCGAATTTAAGCGAATCAAAAGTGATTGACGATGCTTTGACTACGTCAGAAACAACACCTGCAAGCCACGGTCCGAATGCACAGCCGAAATCGCCGAAAACGGCAAGCATTGCAAAAAGTGCCGTACCGCCGCGCGGGAAAAGCTTTGCCGCAAAGCTGAAAACACTGGGCCACATTGTTGCGACGGAAAGACCGCACAAGCCGCAGCCGATGAGCGAGGCTATCGGTGCACTTGACAGTGTTGCCAAAAGATAAGCCGTAACACAAAGAGCGGCACTGAAGGCAAGCACCTTGCGGATATCTATTCTGTCACCGAGGAGGCCGAACGCAACCCTCGCAGATGCCATCAGTAATGCAAAGAGGCACGGTCCTAGCAGGTCACCCGTGAGCTTATCAACGCCAAGACTCTTTTCAGCAAAGGTTGACGCCCACTGTGACATTGCAAGCTCGCTTGCTCCCGAGCAGAGCATAAGCACGCCAAGAAGAATGAAGGTTCCGTTTCTGAAAAGCTCACCGACCTTCATCTCGTCCTCGCCCTCGGGTACGGGAGGAAAAATCGGCACTCGCATAAATGCGAACATATTGACAAAGGGAATTATCGCCCATAGCATCGGAGCATAAACCCAATTTTCGCCGCCTGCGAACTTTATTGCAATTGTTGTGAGCAAAACAACCGACATCTGTCCCCAGCAGTAGAACGAATGTAGCAGGCTCATTTCGCCCGACTTATTTTGAAGTGGCAAGCCCTCGACTATCGGACTGACGAGAACCTCGATAAGTCCCGAGCCCGTTGCATAGATTATAATCGGTATCACAAGACCGAGATAGTGGTTATCCATAGCGCGCGGCAGGTTACCGAGCAGGAAAAGCCCCACAGCACTGAAAACGTGGGCAAGCACTATTGAGGTGCGGTAACCGAGCTTTGCAATAACCTTGACAGATAAAACATCCACCACAAGCTGTGTGATGAAATTGAGCATTATCAGCCAGCTTATTTTAGTGTAATTTATGCCGAATTCTTCCTGAAAAATTACATAAAACAGCGGTGCTAAATTATTGATAATCGCCTGCACGAAATATCCCGTGTAGCAGGCGATTTTTGTTGAGGTATATTTTTTATTCATCTTCATCCAAATCCTGATTTGCTATTGTATCCTTCCAGAACCACCAACGCAGCTTCTTTTCGTCGGGCTTGACAGTATTTGCAAAGTATACTGCGGCGCGCATTTCATAAAGAATAACGCGATCCGCAACTCCCCCGCTCTCAACACAGTAGTCGAGGTAGAAATTATCCGCTTCCTTGTCGCGAAGCTGTGCGGTCTCTTCAATCTCGAGCACTCGGAAGGCTTCCTTCGCCTCGGGAGTGAGGAATGCGAGGTCTGCAATTTTTACATTTTTAGGTTCCTTAGGTTTTCTTTTAAAAAGCATAAAATCACCTGTTCAACTGTCGCCAAATTAGTTTTTAATATGCTACCACATTTTACTCATAAAGTAAAGAAAGATTTTATTGCAAAACAAATGACCTGCGTGATATAATTCCGTTGGGTGATATTATGTTCAGACTAAAAGAAAACGACATTATTCTTTTTCAGGGAGATTCCATAACCGACGGCAACAGAGGCAGAAACGCCGACCTTAACCATATCCACGGACACGGATATCAATACATTCTCGCTTCTGAAATGTACGCGGATAATTTTGACAAGAACATTGAGATCATCAACCGAGGAATAAGCGGTAACAGAATTGCTGACCTGCTTGCGCGTTGGGATGAGGACTGCCTTAAGCTGAAGCCGACGGTGCTGAGTATTCTTGTCGGGGTAAATGACCTTAATTATAATTTTCTTCACAATCCCGATTCGGATGCGCAGGAATATGCAAGGACATACCGCACCTTACTTGACAAGGTGCTTGCGGTCAATCCTGACACAATGCTTGTTATTATGGAGCCGTTTTTCGGCGTTTCCAAGGAAAAGCCATATAACGATTATATGCGTGCGCATATCGGCGACTTTGCCGCTCAGGCAAGAAAGGTAGCCGAGGAATATAACGCCGTTTTTGTGCCTTTACAGGACGTTTTTGACGAGCAGGCAAAGCACACAGATATTTTCAAATTGCTCTGGGACGGAGTTCATCCGACCACCGGCGGTCATTGGCTGATTACAAAACGCTGGAAAGAATGTGTGCTTGAAAAAATGAATAACAGATAAAAAAGCCGTTGGTGAATTGGAAGCTCACCAACGGTTTTTATCATAATATAAGCTCTTTTGTAACCTTTTGAGTCTTACACCCCAGTGAATCGTAAAAGCTCTGCGCCGTATCGTTTAATTGCCATACATCAAATTCAATGATAAAGCAATCATTTTCTTTTGCTATTTCTTTAAGCTTTGTAAAAATTTCCGTCCCGTAACCTGAACGGCGGTATTCGGGGCAAACGAACAGTTCATCTATCCATAGACTTTTACTGTTGGCATTTTCTTGTGACTTAAAGCTTTTAATTCTGCAAAAGCAATAGCCGACCAACACATCGTTTTCATACGCAGCTATGCCGACGAAGCCTTTAATTTTTATTCTTTCTCTAAAATCCTTTTTAGTCATCAGGACCGGTTCGAAGAATAAATCCGTTCTGCTTTTTGCGTGAAGTATAGCTAATTCCAGACTTATCGGAGCAATTTCGTCGTAAAAAGTTTTATCTATAAATTTGAACTCCAAAAAAATCACCCCCGATTTTATTTATACAATAACTCTGAATGTTCTTACCTGGTTGGGTGTGATGTCAAACTCGAACTCGTTGTTACTGAACTCGAGCTCGGCTTCGTCAACCTCCATAAGGTTACATTCGATAACCTTCTTAACTTCAGCAAGATTTAATTTCACCTTGACCTTACCTCTTGACTTGCCTGCCTCGTACATACGGAGAATAATTCCGTTGCCGTCCTGTGCGGGCTTGACTGCATCAACAGCGATGTTTCTTCGGCTGACCTCAATGAAGGATTTTTCTGTGCCGAGTGTGCCGTTCTGTGCCGCCGTGCTGAAGCCCTTGAGAGGCTGATTGAGCTCGAATGCATACTTGACAGTATCTGCCTGTGACCAATTGCCTGCGTGCGGATAGAGACGGTAAACAAAGGTGCTGACACCCTTGTCACCCACAGGGTCGGGACAGATAGGTGCGCGCATAAGAGTGATACGCATAAGGCTGTCCTTTATATCATAGCCGTATTTGCAATCGTTTATGATGCTGACACCGTAGTCACCCTCGGAAAGGTCAGCCCACTTATGTCCGCAGACCTCAAAGCGCACAAGGTCCGTGCTGTAATTCCAATGGGTCGGACGGTCAATTGAGCCGTGCGCGATTTCGTATGTTGCGTGAGTATTGATTACGCTGACAGGGAATGCTGCCTTGAGCACCTTTTCAGTCTCATACCAATCGACCTTTGTATCAAAGTCGATATAGTCGGCATCTGCGTAGAGAATGATATCCTGAGTGATTGTTGATTTATTGAAGCTTCGTGTAACTCTTACAACGCCCTTGACCTCGTCCGCACAGACAACCTCAATCTTATCTGCCTTTTTAAGGTCCCAGCGCTTTTTCTGATAGTTAAGCTCGAGATTCCATGCGCTTTCGTGGATAGGCTTATCCTGGAAGATTGTAAGAGCATTACCCTTGTCTGTGAGAACCTCGCGGTCATTTATCTTATCATAGACGCTTGCAAGCTCCGCATTTTCATCAAGAACTACCTTGAGCTTTGCGTTTTCAAGAAGAGTTGCGGTTGCTGTAACCTTGTCAAATGTGTTCTCGCCTTTTTCGATTTTATAAACACGGAAGCCCATCTGCGGGACATCCTTTGCGATGAACATTACCTTATTGCCATCCTTGACGAAGCGGCAATCGTTTCCGTTTTCATCAACGATTTTTGCATTTTCAAGATTCATTTCAACGCTGACCGTGCCCGTTATCGGCATTGAGTTGAAGTTCCAGACGATAATGCCGTCAGTTGTTACGTTGATGTTCTTGTTAAGATGCTCAACCGCTGTTGAAAGAAGTCCGTTGCCGATTTCGTTCATCTGAACGTACTCCTCACGGGTCATTTCCATAGCCTCGTGGATTGAAGTACCCGGGAGGATATCGTGGAACTGATTGGTAAGAAGAAGCTTCCAGCCCTCTTCCATTTTATCCTTGGGATATTCATCTCCGAGAAGCTTCTGTGAAAGAACGTTTACAAACTCTGCATTTCTGAAAAGGAACTCGCCGCGGCGGTTGTTCTTTTTAATGAATGCCTGACTTGTAAAGGTGCCGCGGTGGTTTTCGTAAACGAGCTCATCATTGAAGGTCGGAAGCTCGTCCCTGTGTTCCTCCGTGCCGTTGAAGAAATCTGCAACAAAGGTGTTCTTTGCGCTCGGCATACCCGGCATATTCTCATAACGCTTTGAGCGTTCAATCTGACCGATTGTTACACCGCCGCCGCCGTCACCGTAGCCAAAGGTACCGACAGATTTGCCTGTAATATTCTTCTGATTCGTGCGCTCCCAATTATCCTTGATATAATGGGCATCGCATTCGCCCTGATAGTGCTGCTGCTGAACGCAGGCAATAACCTCATCACCCGAATGTGAACGCCAATTGAATACGGAATACGGGAACTTGTGAGTTGCGTTGAAATAAAGCTTTGCAGTATAAAAATACTTCATACCCGAACGCTTGATAACCTGCGGAAGTGCCCACGTGAAGCCGAAGCAGTCGGGAAGCCAATATGTATCTGATGAAACACCGAACTCCTTGAGGAAATACTCGCGTCCGTAGAGAAGCTGACGGACAAGCGACTCACCGCTCGCAAGGTTTGTATCAGCCTCGCACCAGGTGTTACCGACGATTTCCCATTTTCCGTCCTTGACAGCCTGCTTGACCTGCTCAAAGATTTCGGGATAGTATTTTTTCATATAATCGTAAACGATAGCCTGACTCTGCGTGAACTTAAAGTCGGGATATTCGCGCATCATTGCAAGGTTGTTAGAGAAGGTTCTTGCAGTTTTTCTGACAAGCTCGCGTGTTGTCCACAGCCACGCAACGTCAAGGTGCGAATGGCCGAGCATATGAAGCGTTCCCTGCTTTGCATCGGGAATTTCGGAAAGCATCTTTATAAGAAGCTCATTTGCGGCAGGCACGCTCTTGTAGAAGGTTTCGTCGTCAAAGTCGAAATCAAGCACGTGCAGTGACTCGTCGATTGCTTTGTAGACCATATCGTAGATAACCTTGTTATCAATCTGCTCAAGGCTGTCATACGCTGACTTTATATCATACCAATATTTCTGCGTTTCGAGATTGATAGCAGAAAGATGCGCAAATTTCATTGTGTACGTATGGTCCTTTGCGCCTGCCATAGCCTCGTCACAGAAGCATCCGCAGTTGACGGTTGCCTCAAGCTCAATATTGAGCACGTCGCCCGCCTTGTTATCTTCAACAATAACTACCGTTCTGTCCTGCCAGCCCGCTTCATCGGAAAATGCGCCGACAATCCTGCCGTTGATGCGGACAAGTGCCTCGCCGCCGAAGCCTGCATAAAGATAGAGCTTTTTACCGTCCATTGATTCGGGAACGGTAACTGTCGCCTTGAACCAACGTGTGCCGTCATAGCCGACACTCCAGCGGTCTCCTATTTTCATAATCTGTCGGGGCATATCGTCATAAGTAAACTCGCCTGCCTTATGGTGCCAGCCTGTATAGCTTTCCCACTCGGTAATAGGCAGAGATTCCATAATAATCTTACGTTCAACGTGTTTAATAAGGTTGCCCATAATTGATGCCATTGTTGTCTGCATAAAGACCCTCCTTTTGCGCTTTAAAGCATTTATTTAATTGTATAAAAATACGATTTTTTTGTCAATAAATATACATAAAAAATAACGGACTTTCTTTCGAAAGTCCGTCGATTTTAGTACCAAATCCAACCGAAGAGAACGATAATTATAATCCACTGAAGAACCGTGTAGGAAACAGTGACGTTGACAGTTTCGTTTACCTTACCGTCAGCACTTTTTACCGTGATTGTAGCATTACCCTTGCCTGATGCATAAACGTTGCCGTCCTCGTCAACGGTTGCAACCTTCTCGTTAGAAGAAGTCCAGGTAAGGTCCTCTGCCTTATAATTCGTAGTGTAGTCAACCTTAACCGTCTGCTTGTAGTTCATCTGAATTGAATCCTGATTCAGATTAAATGAGCCGAAATCAATTTTTACGGTTACGTCATCGCCGACCTCAACATTATCGGCACCGCTGACACCTGAATTGACGGTGACTGAACAGCTTGTAACAACAACACCGAAATCTCTTTCATCTACGGAAGCGGAGCTCTTCTTTTTAAAGGTGAGCTCACAAACGTCCATCGGTGCTTTGACTGAGGAAATTGCGATACAGGAAATCATTCCCGTTTTGCTGTTTGTGGTTGCTGTTGCAACCTTGCTGAACGCTGTTGTCGGAGTGATTGCAGTGCACTCGGTAAGGTCGGAGGACTTTGAGAAAGTCGCATCCAAGGAATTGAACGAGCCCTTAACGAGGCTGAAACGGATAGTTGCTGTTGTTGCAGTCTCGGAAACAAGAGTTACCTTGAATTCGGGAGCGGAAACAGCCGAAGCCGAAAAGACACAAACAGAAAAAATTGTAAGTACGGCAAGCACGGTTGCCAGAAGTTTTTTTACAGTACGCATCAGACATACTCCTTTAAATATTTTTTGCCCTATAATTTTAATATTTTTATCATTATATGTCAACATTTATTTGATTTTTCTGTACATTTGAAAAGGATTTTGATATAATGTAATTTAGATAAGTTTGGCGAAAGGAACAAATACTATGGCAAAGAACAGATACAGTATTGATATGACAACAGGCGCGCTTTTGCCGAAGATTATCAGCTTTACAATTCCGCTGATGCTGACAGGTCTTCTTCAGATTGTTTATAACGCCGCCGACGTTATGGTTGTCGGCAGATTTGCGGGAAGTCTTTCCCTTGCCGCCGTCGGTGCGACATCGAGTCTTGTTCACCTTTCACTCAACATTTTCCTCGGCCTTGCAACAGGCTCGGGTGTTGTTGCGGCAAAGCATATCGGTGCAGGCAACGGTGCAAGTGTTCACCGCACGGTACATACTTCAATGCTCCTTGCAGTTATCAGCGGTATTTTTATCGCGGCTGTCGGAGTTCTACTCTCCCCCTTTGCACTCCAAGCTATGGATATCCCCGACGATGTTTTTCCGTTTTCCGTAACGTATCTGCAGATTTTCTTCCTCGGTACACCCGCAAGTATGCTTTATAACTTCGGCGCGGCAATGCTTCGCGCAACAGGCGACAGCAAGCGACCGCTTTATATTCTCACCTTTTCAGGCATCATAAACGTTGTGCTGAACCTTATTTTTGTTATAATTTTTAAAATGAATGTTGCAGGCGTTGCTCTTGCGACCATAATTTCTCAGTTTGTATCGGCCGTGCTTGTTATTTACATTCTCATTAACGCAAACAGCGTTATACACCTTTCTGTCAGAAAGCTTCGTTTTTATAAGGAAGAGCTTATCGACATTATAAAAATCGGTGTGCCGATGGGTATTCAGGGCTCGCTTTTCTCCCTTTCAAACGTTATTATCCAATCATCAATCAACAGCTTCGGTGCCGCCGCGATTGCAGGTAATACGGCATCAAGCAATATCGATAGTATTATCCACATCTGCTGCAACTCCGTTTCTCAGACGGCGACTACATTTACCTCGCAGAACTACGGTGCAGGACAGATAAAGAGAATCCGCCGCATATACTTTAACTGCGTAGGCTTTACGGTGGTTATCGCAGCTATATGCTGTGCATTCCTGCTGACCTTCGGTACGCAGGTGCTCGGCGTATTTTCAACAGACCCTGCCGTTATCGAAATGGGTCTTATCAGAATGAAGCTTTTTGCTGTAACATACGTTCTCAACAGCTTACTTGACGTTACAACAGGACAGATGCGCGGACTCGGAAAATCCGTAACGCCGATGATCGTAACTATGGCAGGTGTATGCGGACTGCGAATTTTGTGGGTTTATACGGTTTTTCAGGCATACCGTTCAATGGAGGTGCTTTACCTTTCATACCCTGTGTCTTGGGCTGTGACGGGCGCAGTTCTTCTGGTTATGTATGCTGTTACCTTCAGAAAAATTATTAAAAGGAGTAAAGAAAATGAAGTTACTTGTGCTGGGTGATGTTGTAGGCAACGGCGGATGCGAATTTATCCGTAAGAAGCTCCCTTCAATCAAAAAGCACTACGGCATTGATGTCTGTATTGCCAACGGCGAAAATTCGGCTACGGGTAACGGAATCCTCCCCTACTCCGCCGACCATCTTTTTGCAAGCGGTGTTGATTTTATCACGACGGGCAATCACGTTTTCCGCAGAAGTGAAATTCAAGATTATATTGATGAACGCGAAGACATCATACGTCCGTACAATATGCACCGAAGTGTACCCGGTAAGGGTGTCGGTATAATTGATATGCGCTCATATAAAATCGGAGTTATCAATCTTATGGGTACAGCATATATGAATGCAAGCTTTGCAAACCCGTTTGATTCCCTTGACAAGGCACTCGAGGAAATCAAGGATTGCAGAATTAAAATTGTTGATTTCCATGCGGAGTCAACGGGCGAAAAGCGTGCACTCGGAATTTATGCAGATTCGCGCGTCTCCGTATTTTTCGGTACGCATACTCACGTGCAGACCGCGGATGCACAGATTCTTCCCGGAGGCACGGGCTACATCACCGACCTCGGAATGTGCGGCTCTGCCGATTCCGTTCTCGGCGTTGAGAGTGAGTGCGTTATTAAGGCACTCAGAACGGGACTTCCGACGAGATTCAAAGCCGCCGAGAGCAACATAAAGCTTGACGGCTGTATATTTGAAATTGACGAAAAGACAGGGCTTTGCACAAGCGCAGAGCCGATTTCCGTAATGTAATCGGGGTGAAAAAATGACTTTAAAAAGAATACTTGCCTGCATTTTGTGCGTTATGATGCTTATCACCTGCTTTTCGGGCTGTAACGTAACGGACAAGGTGAAGGATACAATAAATGAGATACAGAATCCCGAGCCCGACCCGGGCATTGACGAAGTCGGATACACTCTCCCCTATCTTCGCACGGATTCTCTTAATCCTTACAAATGCGAATCTGAAACAAACAGAAATATTATGACACTTATCTACGATTCACTTTTCAGTGTCAACAATGATTTCAAGGTTGAGAGCGTTATCGCAAACAGCTATATTCTTACAGAAAACACGCTGACAGTCACACTTAAAAGCGACGTTAAATTTTCGGACGGCAGTACTCTTTCTCCCGCTGACGTTGTTTATTCCTTCGTGCTCGCAAAGGGCAATAATTATTATTCGGCATATCTTAAAAACATCACAGATGCGCAGGTAAACGGTATCGGAAGTGTTGTTTTCACATTGAGAGATGCCAACCCCTACGAAACGGCAAATCTGATTTTCCCTATTATAAAAAGTGACAGCGACAAGGATTCCGACAGCTCGGACAGCTATTCAGCCGAGCTTCCGTCAGGCAGCGGACGCTACTTTATCAAGGACGATAAATCAGGCAAAGCTCTGCACGTCAACAAAGCACGGCTCGGAGGCTATCACCCGAAATATAACATCATCGGTCTTAAGGATATTACCGAGGTTTCTTCAATCCCCAATCTTTTCTCGCTTGGCGAAATTGATTTTTATACAGAAAGCTTTTCCGACGGTATTTACAAAAGATTTTCGGGCGAAAGCGGTACTTATGAAACAACAAACCTGACATACCTCGGCATCAATGCCAACACTAGAGTTCTGCAGGAAAGCAAGGTGCGCCGTGCAATCGCGCTTCTTATAAACAGAAACGACCTTGCCTCCGTTTCCTTTGCAGGCTTCGGCGTTGCGACATCAACCCCGTTCAATCCGTCTTTTTATGCACTGGACGGCTGTACTCTTCCGCCGATGAAATTCGATAAAAATGCCGCTGTCGGTCTTCTTGAAGAGGCAGGCTTTGACATTGTCAGCGAAATCGGAATAAGATATTCCTCTTCAAACCAAGGCAAGCTTGAGCTTCGGCTTCTTGTCAACAAGGACAACAGCTTCAAGCTCGCGATGGCAAGAAATATTCAGCAGGCACTCGCCAAGGCTGACATCCGCGTTGTGCTCAAGGAGCTCAGCTATTCAAGATATATCGATGCTGTTGAATCGGGTGCTTACGACCTTTACATCGGCGAAGCAAAGCTTACCAACAGCTTTGACCTTAGCGTGTTTTTCTCAGAGGACGGTGCACTCGGTTACGGTATTGATTCCGAATGTGCAACGGCTGTTAAATATAACAGCTTTGAAGAAAGTGACATCACGATGCAGGAATTCCTCGACACCTTTGCCGATGACCTGCCGTTTATCCCCCTCGCATACCGCAAGGGACTTACCGTAAGAAACGAAAAAATCAAAACCAAAACCTCAACAATCATCAGCGACTATTTCTTCAATATCAACGAATGGACGGTTGAATAATGGATATCAACACCAATATTCAATATCTTAAGGGTGTCGGTGAAAAAAGAGCGAAGATACTCAACAAGCTCGATATTTTCACCGTCGGTGACCTTTTGCGCTTTTATCCCCGTGACTATATGGATTGGAGCAAGACGACGTCAATTACAGGTGCGCCGTTTGATGCGAATTGCTGTATCAGAGCAGTAGTCAACCACAAGCCCAGGGGCGCAAAGGTGCGCAAGGGTATGACAATTTACAAAACCGTTGCAACTGACGGCGAAGCGCTGATGGATATTACGATATTCAACAACAAATATGCGGCTGAAAGCCTTGAAGCAGGCGGAGAATATCTTTTCTACGGTAAGGTAGGAGGTAATTTACGCAGACGCGAAATGACGTCGCCGATGATTTCTCCCGTCGAAAACGGACTTCGTATACGCCCCATTTATCATCAGAGTGCAGGCATAAACTCGAAGGCAATCGAAAAGCTCGTGCGTCAGGCTTACGAGATAAGAAAAGACTATTTTACTGACTATATTCCGCAATCTCTGCGCGATAAGCTCTGCCTTATGGAGGTAAACCGAGCGATTTACGAGCTTCATTTTCCCACGAATGAGGATATGGTTGCCGAGGCAAGGCGCAGACTAATTTTCGAAGAGCTTTTCATTTTTCAGCTCGGTCTGATGAAGCTCAAGGGTAACCGCAAGGAGAGTACTCCCGTAACGGTCGAAAAGGACTTCACGGACGAATTTCTCGCATCTCTCCCCTTTACGCTGACAGGTGCGCAGAGCCGTGCAGTCAGAGAGAGCATCGGACAAATGACATCGCAATACACGATGAACAGACTGCTTCAGGGTGACGTCGGCTCGGGTAAGACGGCGGTTGCCGCGGCGCTGATTTATACAGTAGTAAAGAACGGATATCAATGCGCGTTTATGGCTCCGACGGAAATTCTCGCACAGCAGCATTACAAAACCTGCCTTAAGTTTTTTGAGGGCACGGATATAAACGTTTCGCTTCTCACGGGCTCGGTTACGGCAGCCAAAAAGCGTGAGGTTAAGGCGAAGCTTAAAAGCGGTGAGACACAGCTTATCGTCGGCACGCACGCACTCATACAGGATGATGTCGAATTCAACAAGCTCGGTCTTGTCATCACGGACGAGCAGCACCGCTTCGGCGTTAAGCACAGAGGCGCACTCAGCAGTAAGGGCAACAGACCGCATACACTCGTTATGTCCGCAACACCGATTCCGAGGACACTCGCGCTGATGCTTTACGGCGACCTTGACGTTTCGATTCTTGACGAACTACCTCCCGGCAGACAGCCGATTGAAACCTACGCCATAGACACGCAGAAGCGTCACCGCGCATTCAATTACGTCAAAAAACACCTCGACGAGGGACGGCAGGGCTATATCGTATGTCCGCTCGTTGAAGAGGGTGAAACCGACCTTGCGGCGGCGCAGGAATATTCCGAAAACATAGCAAGAGGCTTTTTCAGCGGCTATACGGTAGGTCTTCTTCACGGCAAGATGAAACCCAAGGAAAAGGAAGAGGTTATGGCTCGTTTTGTTTCGGGCGAAATCAAGCTTCTCGTTTCCACCACGGTTATAGAGGTCGGTGTTGACGTACCTAATTCTGTTATTATGGTTATTGAAAATGCCGAGCGCTTCGGTCTTTCACAGCTTCATCAGCTCCGCGGACGTATCGGCAGAGGGCAGTACAAATCAACCTGTATTCTGATAACGGATGCGCAGAACAATGCCGCGAAAAAGCGGATGAAGATTATGACGAGCACCACGGACGGCTTTAAAATCGCGGACGAGGACCTCAAGATGCGCGGCCCGGGTGATTTCTTCGGCTCGCGCCAGCACGGACTTCCCGAAATGAAGATTGCGATGCTGACGGACACGGCACTTCTCAACGAAGCAAACCGCTTTGCGCGTGAAATTATTACGGACGACCCCGATTTTGAAAAGGAAGAAAATAAAAATCTCCGCGAAGGAATCGCTCACCTGTTCTCGGGCGAATATGTTATGAACTGAAATTATGCAAGCCGAATTAACAATTTGTTCATCACGGCTTGCATATTTTTTAATATTACGATGATATAATACAAACGTAATCTGATTACACGATTGTCTTTTTCATACATCCCCTTCAAACAAAGAAGCTGACCCTCGGGACAGCTTCTTTGTTTTATTTCTTATTAAATTTCGGTTTCTTTTCGCCTGCATTCATCATTTCACTCGAAAGTAAGGCTCTCATTTTCAAAAGTATATCTTCATATTTTTCATCGCCGACAAGGTTGTTTTTTTCGTGCGGGTCATTTTTCAAATCATAGAGAAAATCGTCATAATACTGCACGGCGGAATGCTTTACCCAGCCCGAGCCTTTCGCACGCGCGGAATACTTCCAATCCTTTGTGCGGACAGCTCTGCCGATGTGAGATTCGCTTATCTGCACAAAAACGCAGTCCCTTTCAGGTGCTTCAAGGTTGTTTACGGGAAGGACGTTACCCGAATAACTTTTAGGAATCTCTATACCTGCAAGAGCAAGAAGTGTAGGAGGCAGGTCGATAAGGCTGACGAGGTTTTCGATATTCTCCGCCTTTTTAACCGCACCTCCGCCAAAGACGAGCGGTGTATGTATACTCGACTCGTGACAGCTTCGCTTATACTCCTCATTACGAGTTTTGAAATGACAGCCGTGATCACTCGTATAGATGATAATTGTATTGTCGTAAATCCCTTTAGTCTTAAGCGATGCAATAAGTCTGCCGACGTTTTTATCGAGAGAATTAATCGCCGCAACGTAGTCGGGATATTCTTCCTTATAGTTACCCTTGAGGAAGGTCAAATCCTCAGGCAAGGGATAATCACGGTAGCTTTCAACTGTGTCTGTCGGACCTTCAAAGCGGTTACGGTCATTCTGATGATGCGGCTCAAGCTGTGAAACAAACATAAAAAACGGATTTTCTCCGTTATGCTTTTCAACGTATTCAACCGCAAAATCGTTGATACAGTCCGCGCGATAGCCTGTAAAATCAATACGGTTATTATTCTCGTCAAAAACATATCCGTCATAACCGTGAGATGTAAATTCGAGAACATCTGCGGCGCGCCAATACTTATAACCGCCCCTGCGGCTTTCGGGCACCGCAGTTTTTTCACAATGGACACCTACCAAGGGATAACGGTCGGACGCAAGATGCCACTTACCGATATAAGCTGTATCATAGCCATTTTCGTTAAAAATATCGGCAAGGGTATGAGTATCCTCGGGCAATGCTATGCCGTTCCAATAGCATTTGTTCTGCGTGGCATACTGACCCGTCTGAAGGCACGCACGTGCAGGACCGCACACCGGCTGACAGGTAAAGGAATTTTCAAAAAGAACTCCCTCCTCAGCCATATCCCATACATTCGGCATCAGCGTTTCATTAAGAGTATCCCACCGTTGCTGGTCGGAAAAATAGAATATTATATTAGGCTTCATAGATAACCTCCGCTTTATTCATTCAAAAACGCCTTAAGCTCATCCATACGCGTTTCGGCATCAAGCACACCCTCGTTATAAAGTGTTATAAGCTCTTCTTTGTTGCGGGTTATGATTGTTACTTTATCGAGATTATCGGGACAGAAAAGGAATGCTCTGCCCTCCTCCTCAAGCTTATGGAGATACTCCAGAGTATGATTATAAACATAATGGCGGACATTCATCGCTTTTGCAATTACAGGATAATCGCGTAGCATTTCCGTATACAGCTTTTTGCCCATTTCAGGCTTTTTGACATAGCCTCTCGGCTGTGTCAGCACCGCTACGATTTTGTCGCAGCCGTCACTCAAAGCACGCTTGACGGGAATTGAATCCGCAACACCGCCGTCAAAATATATCCTGCCGTCAATTTCGATAGGTCTGCACATTGCAGGAACTGCACTTGAAGCCTTAAAAACATCGCCTCTGTGCTTTGCAACGTCAGACTTATCAAAATAAACAGCCTTGCCCGTAACCGCATCCGTAGCAACTACAAAGTACTCCATATCAGTATTGATAAGCTTTTCAAAATTTATCGGGTCAACATCCTCCGTAAGCTCGGTGTAAATATAATCCATACCGAAAAACGAACCTGTTCTTACAAAGTTTTTCAGGCTCATATATCTTTCGTCAAAGGAATAGTTGGTATAAAATCTGTAATTTCTGCCGTGCTGTTCGGTTATAAACGATGCCATATTTGCCGAGCCTGCAGAAACGCCGATGCTGTAAGGAAATGTGATATTGTTTTCAAGAAAAGCATCGAGAACTCCGCAGCCGTAAACACCGCGCATTCCTCCGCCCTCAACCACAAGACCTGTTTTTGACATATAGTAATCACCCCATAGAATATTATCATACGAATTGCTTCAAATCAATCAAAAAGGGTATTTTTTACAGTTTGTTGATTTTTTATTCATAAACAATCTTTACTGTATTATTGACAAAGAAATAACTTTGTGTGATAATTTTAATGTATATTCAATATATAAAAAGGTAAAAATTTCATATAGATAAAGGAGGCTTTATTTTGAAGAACAATGAATATCCGCTTTACGAAGTACAACCCTTTTCTTCCATAAAAGAGATGATTGAGCTTGCCGTCAGGGATGCAGGAGATAAAATCGCATACAAATATAAAGACGGTGAGGAAATCAAAGAGGTTACTTTTTCAAAATTTGTTGACACTGTCACTGCTCTGGGTGCTTTTCTTAACAAGGAAGAGCTTTCAGACAAGCATATTGCGTGCATCGGTGCAAATTCATACAATTGGATTGTTGCATATATGACCGCACTGCGCAGTAAGGGTGTTTTTGTCCCTATTGATAAGGAAATGCCCGGAAATGATATTATCAACATTTTAAAGGACAGCGAAACAAGCGTTGTTTTCTACGACGCAAAGTATGAGGAGCTTTTCAAAAGCCATGCTGACGAGCTGACGAACATCAAATATTTCATCGGCTTTGACAGACTTGACAATGAAGGCCGATTCCGCTCCTTCCATTGGGCACTCGCAACGGGTCAGACTCTTGACCGCGAGGCTTTCCTTGCAGAGGAAAGCAATCCCGACGAGCTCAAGCTCCTTGTTTACACCTCGGGCACAACGGGTGCCTCAAAGGGCGTTATGCTCTCTGAGCATAATCTTGTTTCGAGCGTTTACTACGGTCTTATGGTTTCCACGGTTTACGACACGGGACTTTCATTGCTCCCCTATCATCATACCTATGAGGCAGTAAGCGACATTCTCGTTTCCTTCCACCACCATTCAACACTCTGCATCAATGAGAGTCTGACAGCAATTCTTAAAAATCTTGTTATCTATAAGCCCTCCTACGTTTACGTTGTTCCTGCGATTGCAGAATCAATTTACAAGCGTATTATGCGTAACATCCGCAAGGAAGGTATGGAAGAGCAGTTCAACGCGATGGTTGAAAAGAGCAACGAGCTCCGCGCACAGGGCATCGACAAGAGACACGACTATTTCGGCTTTATTCATCAGCAGTTCGGCGGAAAGCTGAAAAAAATCGTCTGCGGCGGTGCACCTATCCGCCCCGAGGTTGCAAAATTCTTTGATGACATCGGCTTTGACCTTATCAACGGCTACGGCATTACGGAATGCTCACCTCTCGTCTGCGCTAACCACGATATGTATAACGACTTCCGCACGGTCGGTATCAAGCTGCCGTGTATTGAATGGAGAATTGACGAGCCCAACGATGAGGGCATCGGCGAAATCTGCGTTAAGGGCGACATCGTTATGATGGGCTACTACAAGAAGCCTGAGCTGACCGCAGAGGTGCTCAAGGACGGCTGGTTCTACACAGGCGACTACGGCTACATCAACGAAAACGACCAGCTTGTTATTTCAGGCCGAAAGAAGAACGTTATCGTTCTTAACAACGGTAAAAATGTTTACCCTGAGGAAATCGAAGGATACATTCAGGATATTGAATATGTCAATGAGGTTGTTGTAAGCGGAGAAAAGGACGAGGACGGTAACGAAAGCTCGCTGACAGCCGAGGTTTTCCTCGAGGAAAAGAAGACACCCGCAGAGGTGCTTAAAAACATCAAGGCCGCCTGCGTTGAGCTTCCGATTTACAAGCAGATTTCAAAGGTTATCATCCGAGACAGCGAATTCCCGAAAACAAGCTCAAACAAAATCAAGCGTTTCATTAAGGAAACAACGGAAACGGTTGCAGGCAAAATCAACGAATATAAGAAATAAAAAATACGGTCAGTTCGATTTGAACTGACCGTAAATTATTTATGTAGGTTTATTTTGCGATTGTAACGTTTTCAGCCGGTGTGTCAACTGTAACTGTCAAACCGAGTGAACCGTCAGCAATAGCTTCTGCCGCCTTATTGACAGCCTCCTGTGTGCCCTTTGCTACATTGTTCTCGTTGATATCTGAAAGATATGTTTCGCCCGTTACATAGCCACCCTCAAATGCTGCAGGCTCCTTATCGTCAACAATAGCCTTGATAGCATTGATATAGAACTGTGTAAAGTTGTAAACGGGAGCGCAAAGGAAGGTTTCAGCATCCTTGTATGTCTCTGAACCGAAGCCGCAGAAGAAGATCTTGCTGTCTGTGCAAGCTGTTGCGATTGCTTCATCCTCATAGTCGGAAGCGATAACAACTGCGCCGTCCTTGATAAGAGCGGCAACGCCTGAAGCAGCGTCTGTACCTGCAACAGCAGCAACCTTAACGTCAGCATAAACTGACTTTGCACCCATTGCAAAAGCATTGAGATTTGTAAGGTCAGCCGCATCCTTTACAAGGTAGCCAAGCTGGGGAACATTGAGCTCTGCAGCCTTCATACCTGCAACGATACCTGCAAGATAGTCGGCACCTGTGATGTTTGCATTATAGCCGTAGATGTTTTTGCCGTCATTCTCTGCACCGTAAACAAGGAACTTGACAGCAGCGTTCTCTTCCTCAGCAGCCTTCTTCTGAATATCATCAAGGAATTCAGCATCAGAAGCAATAACAAGGTTGCACTCGAAGTTGAGAAGAGACTGGATAGCCTCTGCTGCAGCGTCAGCGTTGTTGGGGTCAGCATTTTCAGCATATCTGAACTTTTCGTCATTGATACCATAGCCGACACTCATAAGCTCGTTGAGAGCTGTCATAGTTGCACCTGACATACCTGTGGTTGAATCCTTTGCACCGCTGAGAAGAACACCGATTTTGATGTTGTCGTTGGTGATGTCAGTTTCGGTCTCAGGCATGAGTGAACAAGAAGCAAGGCTCATAAGCATAACCGCTGCAAGCACAATAGCGAAAATTCTTTTAAAGTTTTTCATTGTATAGGCCTCCTTGACCACAATATTATGTATATCATTATAGAGTATTTCAAAAGGAAAATCAAGGTATTTTTTTAAATAGTGGATATTTACAACGATTTTTATTTGCATTTGACGAAATATATGGTAAAATGGCACTAAGGAGATGATATTATGAAAAAAACTTTTAAGACAATCATCAGCATTATTTTATCTGTTGCGATGATTTTTGCGGTCTGTATTCCCGCTTTTGCAAGCGAAGAAAAGACCGCTTTCATAGTCGTCAGCGGTATGAATACCTTTCCGCTCAGATACAGTGACGGTGAGCAGGCATTCCCGCCAACTTCGGACACCATCACTCCGATGGTTCTGCAGGTCATTCCTCCCGTGCTTTCATTCCTTTTAACGAACGATTACGATGCTCTTGCAGACGGGATCTTCCCTCCTCTTGAGGGTATGTTCGGTGCTCTTGCATTTGATGAGAACGGCGATTCCGTTGAAGACATTGACGGAACACTTTTCGACTGCTCACTCGTAGGCAAAGAGGAGCCGTTCCTTGCAGGCGAATCAAACGAATTTGCAACAGTGCGTGCAGGTATCGACACCTTCGGTCTTGAAAATACATATTTCTTCAACTATGACTGGCGTAAGGATCCCCTTGTTCACGCTGACAGACTTAATACATTCATCAAAAACATCAAGAAAGAGGGCGACTATGACAGAATCGCTCTTGCCGCATTCAGTATGGGCGGTACCGTCACCTGCTCTTACCTTTATAAATACGGCAGTGATGACCTTGATACAATCATTATGTGTTCAACGGCATTCCAGGGTACATCTTGCGTAGGCAGTCTTTTCTCGGCAGATTTCAGCCTTACTCTTTCCGCACTCTGGCACCGACTCGCTCTTCTTACACGCGAAAATATCTGGACAAACGTTATTGATTATCTTGACGTTATTCTTGAGGAATCCGGAATTAACGGCGGTCTTGAGAGCTTTGCAAATTCGATTACGGATAACCTCAAGGGCAGAATTTATGATGAGCTTCTTATTCCGATTTTCGGACGTATGCCCGGACTCTGGGCACTTGTTCCCGACGTGAATTATGCGGACGCGAAGGCTTGTATGCTGAACGGTACAGAAAGTCAGAAGCTTGTTGACAGAATTGACGAATACCACTATAACGTACAGTGCAAGGCTGAAAAGCTCCTTAAGGACGCTATGAAGGACACGAACGTTTATGTTCTTGCACAGTACAACTGGCCTTCACTTCCGATAAGCGAAAGCGTTTCCGTAAGCAACACGGATAACCTTATTGACGTTGAATACGCAAGCGGCGGCGCAACGAGCGCACTCCTCGGAGAAACACTCGGCGACGGTTACGTTCAGGCTGAAAATGACGGACACAACCACGTTTCTCCCGACAATCAGATTGATGCTTCAACCTGTATGCTCCCCGAGCAGACCTGGTTCTTCCGCGATATGGGACACGTTGATTACCCCTACGGCGAGAGCACAGATTTTATTATGTGGCTTGCAACAAGCGAAGAACAGCTAACTGTTTATAACAACGAGCAGTATCCGCAGTTTATGACCTACGATTACGACAACGCAAAGCTGATGCCGCTGACAGAAGAATCGGTTGCTCCGACAACGGCTGATATCATCTTTAATGTACTTGAAAAGATTACGGTAGTTATCTTTAAAATAGTAAATGATATTTTTGCAAGTATAATTAAATAAGCTCAAGCGCCTTACGAAACAATCGTAAGGCGCAGATTTTTTATACAAAAAAACAACCACCCGATATTTCGGATGGTCGTTACATTATGTCGGCATCGCCTTATCTTCCCGGGCGGCTGCCCGCCAAGTATTTTCAGCACAGAAGAGCTTAACTACCGTGTTCGGTATGGGAACGGGTGGACCCTCTTCGCCATAAACACCGACTGTTGAGAGCTCATTCACTCTCGAACGCTTGACTATTATATACCAGCTTTCCTGCTTTGTCAACACTTTTTTTGAAATTTTTTAAATTATTTTTCGAGAACCTTTTCTATCTCACCAACGTAGATAAAATGATAGTCCCCCGACTTGTAATTTGATTCGATTGACGGGTCGATAAAGCCTGTATTATCCATCTTCTGCACGGCGATTTTACGGCATTTTATAACAAGTTTTGCTTCGGCGGGATAAACTGCCTCGCCGTCAAACTGTGCTGAAAGACCTGCGAGATTTATTTTATCACAATCCCTGCCGGACTTTGTACCGCAGATTTTAAGAGCATCTTTGTACTCTTCATCAAAGAAGCTGACAGTAAAATAATCACTCTTATCCATAAATTCCTTTGTATATCTCTGCGGACGGATGAAAGCAAAAACAACGTCCTTGCCCCACAGCTCACCTACACCGCCCCAGCTGATTGTCATTGTGTTCCAATTCTCACCATCAGCGGCAGAAACAAGTGCCCAATCATCGGAAATCATTTTTACAAGATTATCTTTGACATCTCTTATATTAATTTCTTTCATACTATCACCTCAAAAAAGCTTATGCTGTTTTTCTTTTAATCATTCCCACAAGTGAGAAGCCGAGGAACGCCACGGCATTGACAGCGACAACGCTTGCACCCGCGGGCATTGAATATGCAAAGGAAACAAAAAGTCCGACAAAGAAGCACACAACGGACACAATTGCCGATGTGATAACTACCCTTTTGAACGAACGGCAAACGCGCATTGACGTAAGTGCAGGGAAAATGACAAGGCTCGAAATGAGCATTGCACCCATAATGCGCATACCTATAACGATTGTGATTGCTGTCAGAAGAGAAATGAGCGTGTTATAGGTTTTAGTTCTTGTTCCCGTGGCGCGTGCAAAGCTCTCGTCGAAGGTGACAGAGAAAATCTTGTTGTAAAAAACAACGTAAAGCACAAGTACCGCAACGGAAAGAATGATGCTTACAAGAACATCCGTGTCGCTCATTGCAAGAATACTGCCGAACATATAGCCGTTGACGTCGGAATTTATACCCGTTGTCATTGACGTTACAATAACTCCCACGGCAAGTGCGGTGCTTGAAATAAGGGCAATGGCGGCATCGCCCTTGATTTTGCTGTTTTCACTTATCTGCAGAAGCAGAAAAGCGGCAATTACAACAACCGGAACGGAAACAGCAAGCGGTGCAACGTTCATCGCGAGTGCGATACACAGTGCGCCGAAGCCGACGTGAGAAAGTCCGTCACCTATCATTGAATAACGCTTTAATACGAGAGTTACGCCGAGAAGTGCGGAGCAGAGTGCCACGAGCGCGCCGACTATGATTGCACGAAGCATAAAATCGTATTCAAACATCTGAAGGAAGGTTTCAAGCATTTGTACCACCTCCGAAAATGCGCCTTGCGGCATCGGTTTTCATATACTCGGCTGTCGTGCCGAAGAAATCACCGTCCTGCTCCATAGAAAGAATTTTATCAGCATATTCAACAGAATTTCTGATATCGTGAGTAACCATAATAACCGTAACTCCGTGCTCTCGGTTGAGCTTTGAAATAAGACTGTAAAGCTCCGCCGTAACAAAGGGGTCAAGCCCCGTTGTCGGCTCATCGAGAAGCAGAAGCTTCTGCGTTGCGCACAAGGCGCGTGCGAGTAAAACACGCTGCTGCTGACCGCCCGAAAGCTCGTTGAACGGCTTGTTGCGGATATGCTCAATACCCATAAGCTCAATATTCTGCTGTGCGATTTTTCTGTCTGTCGGTGTATAGAAAAGACGGAAGCCCTTGGTCTGTCTTCCGCTCAGGACGACCTCGCGCACGCTGGCGGGGAAATCCTTCTGCACAACCGTTCTCTGCGGCAGATATCCGATTTCGCGGTTGGTTATGCCCGAGAATACTATCGTGCCCGAATTGAGCTTCTGAAGCCCTAAAATGCCTTTTAGCAATGTACTTTTGCCCGTTCCGTTTTCTCCGACGATACAGAGGAAATCGCCCTTTTCGACGCTGAACGAAACACCGTTGACCGCCTTTGTCGAGTCATAATTCATATAAACCTTTTCGCAGGAAATCATACTCATCAGTTCAGCGCCTCCTTTAAATTAAAATAGTTCTGCTTCATCAGAGAAAGATAGGTTTCTCCCTTTTTGAGCTCGTCTGCCGAAACATTGTGGCACGAGTGAAGAAGAAACATTTTTGCACCCGTTTCAAGTGAAACGGCACGCGCAATTTTGGGTTCGGTCAGCTCCTCATAAAAAATTACGGGGATGCTGTCCGTTTTGATTTTGTCAATTATTTTTGCCATTACAGCCGCGCTCGGCTCGGTGTTATCAACACAGGAGTCAAAAGCCGCGGTGAAACCAAGACCAAGGTCTGTTGTAAAATTTTTCATTGCAAAGCGCGAGCCCGATACAATCTCCGAACGCTTTGAAGAAGAAATCATCGAAACAAAATCCTGTCGGAGATTTAAAATTTCGTCGGCATATTTTTTGGCATTAGCACGGTAGAAATCCGCGTTTTCGCCGTCTTTTTCGCTGAGTTTTTCTGCGATGAAATCAATCATCTTTGCAGAGTAAGAAAGGTTTGTCCAGATATGCTCATCAGTTTCACATTCCTCGTTGTGCTCCTCGTGGTGCGAATGATTGTGGGCGTGGATTTCGACTCCGATACCCTCGGCGATATTAACCTTTTCAACCTGCTCGTTTTTGAGTGATGACAGTATCTGCTCCACCCACGTTTCCGTGTGCTCGCTGACATAAAAGAAAAGGTCGGCGTTTTCTATTTCTATAATATCCGACGGTGTCGGCTCGTAGGAATGACTTTCAACTCCCGGCGGAAGAAGCATAATCACACGCGCTCTGTCGCCGACAATCTGACGTACAAAATCGTACGGGGCAAAGATTGTAGTGACGACCGTGAGTCTGCCGTCGCCAACAGGCTGTTTTACGGCACAGCCTGAAAAAAGCAGGCACAAAAGCACGGCCGACAGCAGGATTGACAGTATTTTCTTAAACATTTTCTGCCTCCCTGCAATTTTTACAGATGCCGTAAAGCACGGTTTTTTCGGGCTTTATTTCAAAGCCGTGATGACCGAAAATATGAGAGGAAACCTCATCAAGAAAGTCGCATTTAACGTGAAGAAGCTCACCGCACGAAGAACATTTGAGATGATAGTGCGAATGGCAGGAATGAGATGCTCCGACATATTCGAAGCAAGCGGACATCCCCTCTTCAACAATATATTTTCTGACCTTACCCGAACGGATAAGCTTATCGAGATGGCGGTAAACGGTTGCCTTGCCGACCTTTCTGCCCTCCTGCTCGGAGAGACGGATGATATCGTCGGCGGTGAAGTGCTCACCCGCCGCATTTTTTAATATATTCAGAATAAGCTCGCCTTGTTTTGTGTTATATGAATTTTCCAAAATCAGCACCTCAAAACATAATTGATAAATATGAAATTGAAACTCAATTTCATATTTTACTGTTTCGGAGGTGTTTTGTCAACAGTTTGCAGAAAAAATCCCGCCACAAAATGTGACGGGATCAGTTTTATTTAAGAACAATATCATCATTTTCGACATCAACCGTGATTGAGGTTACGGGGTTGTCGATGCTGTCGATAATCTTTGTCGCTATCTTATCCTCTACCCTGCGGCGGATTTCGTTACGCAAATCTCTTGCGCCTCTTGTGCCGCCGACAGATTTTTCAGCAAGGAAGCTGACGGCCTCATCCGTGTACGAGAAGCTGATAGACTTGTCCTGCATCGGACCCTTGAATTCGTCGAGCATAAGTACGGCAATCTTTTTAAATGCATCCTCATTGAGGTCGTTGAACACAACAATCTCGTCAACTCTGCCGAGGAATTCGGGACGCAGGAACTCTTTGAGTGCCTTCATAGCTCTGTCCTTACTTGCATCGGTCTTTGTCTTACCGAAGCCGAGTGCACCCTCTCCGCGGCTGCTGCCTGCGTTGGAGGTCATAACGATAACCGTGTTTTCAAAGCTGACCGTTCTGCCCTGTGCATCGTTGATTTTGCCTTCATCGAGAATCTGAAGAAGGATATTCATAACGTCGGGATGTGCCTTTTCAATCTCGTCAAAAAGAAGGACTGAATAAGGCTTACGGCGTACCTTTTCTGTAAGCTGACCTGCTTCGTCATAGCCTACATAGCCCGGAGGCGAGCCGATGATTCTGGAAACAGAGTGCTTTTCCATAAACTCGGACATATCGAGACGGATGAGTGTTTCGGGAGTGTCAAAAAGCTCGTTTGCAAGCTGCTTTACAAGCTCGGTTTTACCGACACCCGTCGGACCGACAAAGATGAATGACGACGGTCTGCGGCGCGGACTTATCTGTATTCTGCCGCGGCGGATTGCCATTGAAACAACGTCAACAGCCTCATCCTGACCGATGATTTTTGCCTTGAGCTTCTTGTCAAGGTCGGCAAGTCGGCGAAGGTCGCTTTCGACAATCTTCTGTGCGGGAATGCCTGTCCAGAGCTGAATAACGCGTGCGAGATCCTCCTCTGTTACGGGTGAATTCTCGACAAGCGGAACGAGCTGGTTGATGCGTGTATCGCACTGAATAAGCTCCGCCTTGACCTTTGCGATAGCCTCGTAATCGGGATTTTCGGTCTCCTCCATAAGAGTCTGCTCGCGGATGATAAGGTCAGCCTTTTCGTCGAGCTTTTTCTCGTATTCGCTGATATTCTTGTTGCGAAGGTTTGCACAGGTGCAAGCCTCATCAAGAAGGTCAATTGCCTTGTCGGGCAAAAATCTGTCGTTGATAAAGCGTTCGGAAAGCGTTACGGTTGTATAAACAAGGTGGTCGCTTATCTGCACCTTATGATAGTCCTCATAATAGCTCTTGATGCCGAGGAGCATATTGTAGGTGTCCTCAATCGAAGGCTCCTCGACCTTGACGGGCTGAAGTCGTCTTTCGAGTGCGGCATCCTTTTCGATATGCTTTCTGTATTCGGTGAAGGTGGTTGCACCGATAATCTGCACCTCGCCTCTTGAAAGGGCAGGCTTTAAGATATTTGCGGCATTCATCGCACCCTCGGAGTCACCGCCCGTACCGACAAGGTTATGCACCTCGTCGATAAAGAGGATGATATTGCCCTCGCTCTTGACCTCTTCAACAAGTCCCTTGACTCTGCCCTCAAACTGACCGCGGAACTGTGTACCCGCAACGAGTGAGGTAAGGTCAAGAAGGTGAATTTCCTTGTTAGCGAGCTTTGCGGGAACGTCACCACTCGCAATTCTTAATGCAAGTCCCTCTGCGATAGCGGTTTTACCGACACCTGGTTCACCGATAAGGCAGGGATTATTTTTTGAACGTCGGCAAAGAATCTGGATTGCACGGTAGATTTCGTTATCTCTGCCGATGATTCTGTCAATTTTGCCGTCGCGTGCTTTCTGTGTAAGATTTGTGCAATACAGCGGAAGGAACTTTCTTTTTTTGTTGTTCTTTTCGCCCTTTTTCTTTTTGGACTTATTTTCTGTCGGCTCTTCGTCAACGTCCGTGAACTGCTTGCCGTCGTCCTCAGCTTTGGGCATAAAGTTCTGCATAAACGGGAAGGTCGGAACTCCGCCGGGCTCAAAGCCTTCACCGTTATCGCCCATTCCCATCATAGCGCCGAACTGCTCGCTCATTGCCTCATAGTCATCCTCGGTGATGCCCATATTTTCCATCATCTGCTTAATGGGACCCGTGGATTCCATTGCACATTTAAGGCACAAGCCCTCCTGCTTTGAGCTCTTATCACCCTCCATACGGGTCATAAAAATCACGGCAGGTCTTATGCCGCATTTGCTGCACATAATTTGTTTCATATTTTTCTCCTAAAATTTTGCTGACTTTTTGCTGTTTACTTCTTATCGAAATACTTTTCCTTGAACTGTCTGAAGGTTGTGGGCAGATAGCTTACAAATGCAATTACGGTAAGAACTGCAGAAACTGCCACAAGAATTACAAGAAGCGTTTCGGGAATTGTCCAGAGTGAGTTGAAGGCGCCGACATCGGGAGCAAACGCAAAAAGAAGAATCATAACTGCGTAGAACACAAAGGTCGAAGCCTTGCCCCAGATTTCAGCCGCTGACGGACGAAGACCGATAGCAACCATAAAGGCACCGAAGAGAACCATTACGATTTCCTTAACGATAAAAATAAGGAAAATCCAGCTGAAGGTCTTTACAAGCTCAACGTCGCTTGAACTGAATTTAATATAGAGTAAAACCGCGATAGTAACCTGTGTAAGCTTATCGGCAACGGGGTCAAGCATCTTGCCGAGGTCGCTGACCTGATTGAACTTACGTGCGATTTTGCCGTCAATGAAATCCGAGAAACCGGAAAGGAAAAGTACTACAACTGACCATACGACCTCGTTTTTATAAAACAATACACCGAAAATGGGTATCATAATAATTCGTGCAAATGAAATCCAGTTAGGAATTGTATTCCAATTTTTAAATAAATCTTTGAACATAACTTATTACTCCTTTACTTTAATGCGGCTATTCCTTCAAGGACTTTTTCATCCGAAAGGACAAGCTGAACAATTTTTGAGCTTTCTACGGCATTGACAAACTGTGCGTTATAGATGATATGCGAGCAGAACTGCAGCATATGGCAGAGAACGATGACAATCATCAATCCGCACAACGCACCGAGAAGTCCGCCGAGAAGCTTATTCGCCTGCTTAAGAACCGGGACTTTGAAAAACTTATTGACCAGAGTAACAGCCCAATTCAGAAGCACTGAAAGAACAACGAAGCAAAGTACTGTTATAATGAGCTGTGCTATGTAACGTTCCGTGCCTGTAAAAAGCTTTGTATTACTGAAAACCCAATCCGTGACCGTGCCCGATACGCTTTTTGAAAGCACAATAGAAAGGAAGAAGGCAACGAAATTGAGGATTGTTTTTGCAAAGCCTTTAGTGAAATATTTGATAGTCAGGGCAAGAAAAATTGCCGCTAAAATTATGTCAATAATATACTGTTCCAAAATATCACCTCATCAATCTGTTCCGCGGGTATCACAGCACTGCAGACCCGAGGTTGTAAGGACATAGGTACGCGACCCGTCAACCGCCACTCTTACAGGCTCACCCGTAAATGAAATACTGCCGATCTGCTTACCCTTTTTATTGAAGGTTCTGACCTCATTTTCAAAAAGGACAGCCGTATATTTTTCGTCACAGTCAACCCACTTCATTTCCTTATTAAAGCTGACCGTAAACTGCTCCTTGCCGTTATTGGTATAAACCGAAAGCTTTGAAAGCGATGTGCTTCCGTATTGAGAAAGAACAACCGCGCTTCTGCCCGAATCGGTGATACAGTACTTATAAAGTATATCCGAGCCGAAATTGATGTCGTCGTTTCGCTTGGTATTATTCTTGATATAAGAACGGATGTTATCGCCCATAACGATTATATTGTCGCCCTTGACGTAGTCAACCTTGACAACGGTCGTACCCTTATAATCAAATTCCGAAACGGCTTTATCGGACTTGAAGTTGAAAACGTAAACCTTTGAACTGACCTCACCGTTGAAGGCATCAACAGTTGCGACTGCCGCAAATTTTCCGTTATCAGAAAGTGTGATATCAATTACTCTTTCGGACTTGAAGTCCCAGACAAAGACCTCTTCGTTGCGGGTGTTGTAAACCGTGAGCACGGACTGCACGCTGTCCGAATAAGTTGCAAGCGCATAATTGCCGCTCTTGCCGAGCGCCGCCGCAATAATTCTGCTCTTCGCTTCGCCGTCGTGGATGATATCCGAGCCGTTCTGCAGGCGGAAGCGGGCAGAATCAAGGTCATAAACAATGAATTTTGAACCCTTCGATTTCATCGCGGGATTTGAATATGAATGGGGCTTCGGCATAATTTCCTTTGCCGTCTGATTGAGCACCGTTGTTTTGGTGTTAAGTAAAAGATGTATGTTGGAATTATCAATTTTTATATCCTTGACACTTGTTGAATCAAGGTCATAGGGGAAGCCGTCTCCTGCACCGAGGCTGAGGAAATATGATTTTACACTGTCAGCCATTGAGCTTATTGTCATATTGCCGAGACTCTGCGCCGCCGTAAAAACAATAAGCAGAACAGAAACAATGGCAAGCACAACCGAAATTATAAGCTTCGACTGTTTATTAAGCCTTATTTTTTTCAATACTGCATCAAACCTCCCCGTATTTTACTTTATTGAGAAAGAGACCCTGTGCCGGCGCTGTTCTGCCCGCAAGTGCTCTGTCCTTACTTTCTATTATAGCACTAAGTTTGTCTTTTTCTATCTTATTTTCTGAAATTTCTATTAACGAGCCAACCATTATGCGCACCATATTGTAAAGAAACCCGTCAGCTTCGACAGTAAACAGAACCTCTTCGCCGTCTCTTGTGACAGAAAAGCTCTTCACCGTACGCACGGTATCCTCCACCGTACTTCCTGCCGAGCAGAAGGCTTTAAAATCGTGAGTGCCGATATATGCCTGTGCCTGCCCGTTAAGAAAATTCTCATCTATTTTATTTTTATAATGCCACGCTCTGTTCACAAGAAAAGGATTTTTGTAGCTTGCGTTCCAGACCCTGTAAACATACTGCTTTGTAACACAGTTGTATCTCGCGTGAAAATCAAGCTCAACCTCACTGACAGATTTGACACTTATGCTTTCAGGTAAAACTGCATTGAGCGCACCCTGAAGGCGGTAGCAGTCAATTTCGTTCTCTGTTCGGATATTGCAACAGAAATCGTTTGCGTGGACACCTGCATCCGTACGGCTGCATCCGGTAACATTTTCGCGTACACCGAGAATCTGCTCAATCGCATCCTGCAGTGTCTCCTGCACAGTGATTCCGTTGGGCTGCACCTGCCAGCCGTGGTAGTGTGAGCCGTCATACATAAGACGTAAAAGCAGATTCCTCATCTGACAAGCACCGCCTTGAAGTATATATTAAGAACGATAATACCTGCAATAAGCAATGCTACAACTCCCAAAGCGATAAAATCGCGCACGTGGAGCTTCATCTGCTTCATTCTCGTTCTGCCCGGACCGCCCGTATAGCAACGGCAGTCCATTGCATCCGCAAGCTCGTATGCACGGCGGATTGACGAAACGAAAAGCGGTACGATAATAGGAACAAGTGCCTTTATTCTTTCGATAAAATTACCGTCGTCAAGGTTTGCTCCTCTCGCCTTCTGTGCGTTTGTGATGCGGTCAATCTCGTCGATAAGAGTCGGAATAAATCTTAACGCAAGAGTCATCATCATTGCAAGAGTTGAGACGGGAATTTTGAAAATTTTAAGGGGTGAAAGTAATTTTTCAATAGCATCAGTCAGCATTGTCGGGGTTGTTGTGTAGGTAAGCATTGAGCTGATAACAACGAGGCAGACAATTCTGACAGCCATAAACAACGCGGTAAACACGCCGTTTGATGTGATGTGAATAAACTTCCAATCAATAAGCGGTGTTCCGCCTTTGACATAGAAAATATTAAGTATTGATGTAAAAGCAACGATAATCGCAATCGGCTTTATACTCTTGAGCACCATTTTGACGGGCACTTTTGAAATAAGCACAACAGCAAAGGTGAAAACAACCATAAGTGCAAGCGCAGGAAAGCTCTTGCAGATAAAAATTGAGACAATAAACGCAAGTGTGAGAATTATCTTCATTCTCGCATCAAGTCTGTGAAGAATGGAGTTGCCGATGAAATACTGACCGATGGTTATATCCTTAATCATACACCGACACCTCCTCGTCTGAGGATTATTTCTGCCGCTTTTTCAACGGTGTAGGCTGAACCTAAATCACAGCCGTTTTGTTTTAAAAGCTCAAAAACCTTCGAAACCTGCGGTATGTTAAGTCCGATTTTGCGAAGCTCCTCGCTGTGCGAATAAACCTCATCAACCGTTCCGTACATTTCCACGCGGGAATTGTTCATAACAAGTACCTTTGTTGCGATTTTTGCAACGTCCTCCATACTGTGAGAAACAAGCAGAACCGTACTGCCCGTTCTTTCACGGTAGGACTTAATCATATCGAGGATTTTATCCCTGCCCTTCGGGTCAAGGCCTGCGGTGGGCTCATCAAGAATGAGAACCTTGGGCTGCATTGCGATAACACCTGCGATCGCGGCACGGCGCTTTTCACCGCCCGAAAGGTCGAAGGGTGATTTTTCGAGCAGCTCCTTTTTAAGTCCGACATATTCGGCGGCAAGGAGAACCCGTTTGTTTATTTCGTCCTCGGAAAGTCCCATATTTTTAGGACCGAAGGAAATGTCCTTATAAACTGTTTCTTCAAAAAGCTGATATTCGGGATATTGGAAGCAAAGACCGACCTTGAAGCGCGCTTCGCGTGTTGCTTTTTTATCCTCCCAGATATCCTTTCCGTCAACAATTATCTGACCCTCATCGGGCTTTAAAATTCCGTTGAAGTGCTGAACGAGAGTACTCTTACCCGAGCCTGTATGACCGATAAGTCCGACAAGCTCGCCCTCTTCGATTTCAACGTTTATATCATAAATAGCCTTTGACTGGCTGGGCGTTCCCTTATTGTAAAGATGAGTAACGCCCTTTGCACAAAGTATCGGCATCACTTCACCTCCAATGCAGACAGAATTGCCGCCGCACATTCTTTTTCGTCAAGAATGTTATCGGGAATATCCATTCCTGCTTTTCGTAATCTGTATGCAAGCTCGGTCGCCTGCGGAACATCAAGACCGAGCGATTTTAATTTTTCAACATTTTTAAATACATCACGCGGTACACCGTCAAGGACGATTTCACCCTTATCCATAACCACAACGCGGTCAGCCTTGACAGCCTCGTCCATATAGTGAGTAATGAGAATAACGGTAATTCCGCGCTCCTTATTAAGCATCTGAATGGTGTCCATAACCTCCTGCCTGCCGTGAGGGTCAAGCATTGCGGTCGGCTCATCCATAACAATACATTTTGTATTCATCGCGATAATGCCCGCAATTGCAACGCGCTGCTTCTGTCCGCCCGAAAGACGGTGAGGCTCGCGACCGCGGAATTTGTACATACCGACAGCCTTGAGTGCATCGTCAACGCGCTTGCGGATTTCGTGCGGAGGAACACCGAGATTTTCGGGACCGAAAGCAACGTCATCCTCAACGATCGTTGCAACAATCTGATTATCGGGATTTTGGAAAACCATACCGACGGTACGGCGCACATCCGTTACTCTGTCATCGTCAGAGGTATCAAGACCGTCAACCGTAACCTTGCCCGAGGACGGCACAAGGATGCCGTTGATAAGCTTTGCAACGGTCGACTTTCCGCATCCGTTATGACCCAAAACTGCAAGGAACTGACCTTCGGGTACACACAGGTTAAAGCCGTCCACAACTTGGGTGGCGGCCGTATCCTCCTCGCCTGCCTCATAGGCAAACGAAACATTATCAAATTTTATGATAATTTTATCTTCCATAATTACCTCTGCCAGATTGCCGAAGCTCCGCACGGGAGCACCATTCCCGTCTGTTTTACGGGCAAGCCGATTTCACTGCAGGAAAGCTTGCCGCCGAATTTCGGGGTGATGATTGAGCCTAAAATATATTCCATAACCGCGGGAGAAAGTCCCGTTGTATACGAATTGATGAGCACCATAAGCGGGTCATCGGAAAGCACGTTCGAGCACAGATCAACAAAGTCGTAAATCTCGTCCTCAAGCTTCCATACCTCACCGCCCGGGCCTCTGCCGTAAGACGGCGGGTCCATAATGATGACATCGTACTTATTGCCTCTGCGGATTTCACGCTGAACGAACTTTATGCAGTCATCAACAATCCACCTTACGGGCTTGTCACTGACACCCGATGCAACGGCATTTTCCTTCGCCCACGCTACCATACCCTTTGAGGCATCAACGTGGACAACCTGTGCCCCCGCTTTAAGACAAGCAACGGTTGCTCCGCCCGTATATGAGAAAAGGTTGAGCACCTTTATCGGTCTGCCTGCATTTCTGATAAGCTCGGCGGTATAATCCCAATTGACTGCCTGCTCGGGGAAAAGTCCCGTGTGCTTGAAGCCCATTGTCTTAACGTTGAAGCTTAAATCTCCGTAATTTATACGCCACGCATCGGGAGTTTTTTTGAGCACCTCCCAATGACCGCCGCCCGAAGACGAGCGGTTATAGCGCGCGTGGGCATTCTTCCACAGCGGATGCTTTTTAGGAGTCTGCCAGATTACCTGCGGGTCGGGACGAATGAGTATAATATTGCCCCAGCGCTCGAGCTTTTCTCCGTCCGAGCAATCGAGCAGTTCATAATCCTTCCAACCGTCCGCAATTCTCATTTTGACAACTCCTTTTTATTTTAAATAAGTCTTTCTTTTACAACCTCGGCAATCTCTTCGGCAAGAATTCTGATTTTTTCCTCATCCTTACCCTCAAGCATTACGCGGACAAGCGGCTCAGTTCCCGAAACACGGACAAGCACCCTGCCGCTGTCACCAAGCTCACGCTTGGCACTTTCGATTGCCTTTTTTATTTCAATATCGTTATTATATCTTGCCTTACCCATCTGCGAAACACGCACATTGATAAGCACCTGCGGAAATACAGTCATTTCCGCCGCAAGCTCGGAAAGCTTTTTACCCGTGCGCTTCATAACTGCAAGAAGCTGTAAGGCTGTAAGCTGACCGTCACCCGTTGACGCAAAATCGAAGAAAATAACGTGACCTGACTGTTCTCCGCCGATTTTATAATTGTTTTCTTTCATATTTTCGAGGACGTACCTGTCGCCGACCTTTGTTGTTTCAACGTTAATACCGTTATCTTTACAGAATTCAAAGAATCCCATATTGCTCATAACGGTCACAACTGCCGTGTCGGAGGTTAGAACGCCCCGTTTTTTCATATCCTTTGCGCAGATTGCGATGACCTTATCGCCGTCCACGACCTCGCCGTTTTCGTCAACAGCCAGCATTCTGTCCGCATCGCCGTCAAAGGCAAAGCCGACGTCGCACTTGTATTCCTTAACAAAGTGTTGAAGTCCGTTAAGGCACGTTGACCCGCAATCACGGTTGATGTTGATGCCGTTGGGGATTGATGACTTGATATGACAATCCACACCAAGCTGAGTAAAAAGGTCGGGAGCAGTAACGCTTGCCGCACCGTTCGCACAGTCCAGAGCAACCTTACAGCCCGAAAAATCAATACCTTCAACGGTTGAAATAAGATGACAGACATAATCAAAAACGGGCATTTCCGACGTGCGGAGTCTGCCGACATCAGCGCCGATTTTAACGGGCGGCTGTGTTACGCCGTCAAGGATAATTGCTTCGATTTTTTCTTCAAGCTCGTCGGGTAATTTGTAGCCGTCCGCCTGAAAAATTTTAATTCCGTTATATTCACAAGGGTTGTGTGAAGCGGTAATCATTACCGCCGCATCATATTCATACTTCTTTACAAGAAAAGCAACTGCAGGAGTGGGGATTACACCCAGCTGCATAACATCCGCGCCGACAGAGCAAAGACCTGCCGTTATCGCAGAGGCGAGCATATTGGAGGAAATCCTCGTATCCATACCAATCATTACTTTCGGTCGTTTTTTCTTCCCGTCAATGAGAACCATTGCCGTTGCACGTCCTATCTGCATTGCAAGCTCACAGGTAAGCTCGGAGTTTGCAACACCTCTTGCACCGTCTGTGCCGAATAATCTGCCCATAACAAATCTCCTTAATTATAAATCAAGCTTTTGCTGTTCAGCCAAAGGTATCGGATTTGTTGATGCACCGCACTGCGTGGGAATCGGTAAGCCGAGATGCTTATAAGCGGCAGGCGTTACCATTCTGCCTCGCGGTGTTCTTGAAAGGAAACCTATCTGCATAAGATAGGGCTCGCATACGTCCTCTATTGTTATTGCTTCCTCGCCGATTGCCGCGGCGATTGTTTCAAGTCCGACAGGGCCTCCGTTATAATTCCTTATCATTGAGGTAAGAAGAAGCCTGTCAATGGAGTCAAGTCCGAGGGGGTCAACCTCAAGTCGGTTAAGCGCAAGGTCAGCACTCTCACCCGTGATTACACCGTCCGCAAGCACCTGCGCAAAGTCGCGCGCACGCTTTAAAAGTCGGTTGGCAATTCGCGGTGTACCTCTTGAACGCGAGGCAATCTGCAACGCACCCTCTTCGTCGATATCAATTTTCAAAATTCCCGCGCTTCGTTTTACAATGCTTGACAGCTCCTCGGGAGAGTAAAGCTCAAGACGAAGCACAACACCGAAACGGTCTCGGAGCGGTGCACTCAACTGTCCTGCACGGGTAGTTGCACCGACGAGCGTAAATTTCGGCAGATCTATACGAATACTTCTTGCCGACGGGCCCTGACCGATGATGATGTCGAGAGCATTGTCCTCCATTGCGGGGTACAAAACCTCTTCAACACTTCTGTTCATACGGTGGATTTCGTCGATAAAAAGAACATCGCCTTCGTTAAGGTTGGTAAGAAGTGCCGCCAGATCCTTCGGCTTTTCAATCGCGGGACCTGAGGTTACACGGAAGCTGACACCCATTTCGTTTGCAATAATACCTGCAAGCGTTGTTTTACCGAGACCCGGAGGACCGTAAAGCAAAACGTGGTCAAGGGCTTCGCCTCTGTTTCTTGCCGCTTCGATATAAATCGAAAGATTTTCCTTTACTTTTGACTGTCCTATGTATTCGTCAATCGTCCTCGGACGAAGCTGACGCTCAACATCGGAATCCATATCGAGATATTCGGGAGCGACTATTCTGCTTTCATAATCCATTTCGTCCATACGAATACCTCCTTAAATAAGTGATTTTAGTGCAAGGCGGATAAGCTCTTCAACGGGAAGTGACTTGTCAAGCTTGCCGACCGCGGCGGCTGCCTCCGAACGGCTGTAACCGAGCTGAATAAGAGCTTCGATTGCCTCGGAAAGGTCTGCGGAGGTGTCTGCCGACTGAATGGCGGCAACGACATCCGACTGCTCTGCCGTAAGGTCTGTTGAAAATTTATTTTTAAGTTCAAGCACAATTCGCTGTGCAATCTTTGCACCGACGCCCTGCGCCTTTGTTATTGCTTTAACGTCACCCGATGCGATACTCAATGCAAGCTGATCGGGGGTCATAACAGAGAGAATTGCAAGCGCCGCCTTCGGGCCGACACCTGAAACGGTGATAAGCTGCTTAAAGGCATCAAGCTCGTTTTTAGTGTAAAAGCCGTAAAGCTCCATTGCATCTTCACGAACATTGAGGTAGGTAAAAACTGTTGCCTGCGTTCCCTTCTGACCTACCTTCTGCAGGGTGTTCATAGTCGAAAAACAGAAAAACGCAACGCCGCCGCACTGAACGGCAAAGCCGTTAGGTTCAACAGTTATTATTTCTCCCGATAATGAATATATCATCGTTTCTCACCTCTCAATAATACTTTTTAAGTCTGCCGACGAGCGAGCCGCTTGTATGAGCGTGGCAGATAGCCATAGCCAAGGCATCTGCGGTATCGTCGGGCTTCGGCACCTTGTCGAGCTTGAGCATCATACGCATCATTTCCTGCACCTGCTTTTTCTCGGCTCTGCCGTAGCCGACAACGCTCTGCTTGACCTGAAGCGGTGTATATTCGGCAATCTCCAGGCCGTGTTTCTGTGCCGCAAGGACAATAACTCCCCTCGCCTGTGCAACATCAATAACCGTTTTCGCGTTGGTATTGTAAAACAGCTTTTCGATCGCCATAACGTCGGGCTTGTATTTGGAAATAATCACGTCAAGCTCGTCGTAAATAATCTGTAATCTGCGGTTGAACGGCATACCCGCAGGGGTAGTGACCGCACCGTAGTGCATAACCGTAAAGTGGTTGTTGCTGTATTCAAGAATACCGTAGCCGACAATAGCGTAGCCCGGGTCAATTCCGAGAATAATCATTTACGGTACTCCTTTCTTTTAAGAAATCATATCAAAATAGTCCTGATAATCATCAGAGATAAAAACCGCTTTATCTTCACTTAACTGTGAATAATCTGTTTTTTCGGGATTATAGATTTCTGTCCATTCGCCGTCTGCGTAGCTGTAACAGGTATTACCCATATCACCCGAAGCTACAAGGATATCAAGTCCGTCATCGATAAAACCGATATATTTTAAATCCCACGAACGCCAGGCACCCGGACATTTAAAAACAATTTCTTCGGAGTTTTTATCTTTTATCACAAAACTGTATACGACAACACCGTCGTCAGCTTCCTGCCTTGTGCTTACAAGTATATAGTTGCCCCGTTCTTTAGTCTGAAGCGGATAATCATCATAAGCATCGACAATTTCACGGTGCGTAATAACAGCTAAAATGTCATCGCCGAAGACAACACCAGCAGCCACGGCTGAAATCAAAACCACTGCAAGAATAATTGCTATGATTTTCTTCTTCATACAATCACCTTATTTATCGTTCTTTGACTCTCTTTCACGGACAATCATCTTCGTCGGTGTGCCTTCAAGACCGAAAACCTCACGAATCTGATTATCGAGATAACGCTGATAGCTGTAATGGAAAAGGTCTTTTCTGTTGACAAAGCAAACGAATGTCGGCGGACGGGTTGAAGCCTGAGTCATATAGTAAATCTTGAGGCGTCTGCCCTTATCCGTCGGGGGCTGTACTCTAGCCGTTGCTTCCGCAAGGACGTCGTTGAGCTTTCCTGTGGAAATTCGCATTGCGTTCTGCTCGTCAACATACTTGATAAGCTCAAAAAGTCTGTCAAGTCGCTGACCCGTTTTTGCGGAAATGAAAATAATCGGTGCGTAGGACATAAATGAGAAATCGTCCATAAGCTTTTTGCGGTATGAGTCCATTGTTTTGCCGTCTTTTTCAACCGCATCCCACTTGTTGACCGCAATAATGCAAGCCTTGCCGAGGTCGTGCGCAATACCTGCAACCTTGGAGTCCTGCTCGGTAAAGCCCTCCTGTGCATCAATCATAATAACACATACAGTCGCACGCTCGACAGCCATTCTTGCTCGGATAACGCTGTATTTTTCAATAGCCTCGTCAATCTTGCTCTTTCGTCTGATACCTGCAGTATCAATAAAAACAAAGCTGCCGTGCTTGTTTTCGATAATTGTGTCTGTTGCATCTCGGGTTGTGCCTGCGATATTTGAAACGATAACGCGCTCCTCACCCGCGATAGCGTTGATGAGTGAAGATTTGCCGACATTCGGCTTACCGATAACAGCAACCTTTATCTTGTCGTCATCCTCTGCATTTCCTTCCTCTTCGGGGAAATATTTCACAACCTCGTCGAGCAAATCGCCCGTTCCGTGGCCGTGAACGGCGGAAACCTGAATCGGGTCACCGAGGCAGAGGTTATAAAACTCGTAAAACTCAAGCGGAGGCTCACCGACTCTGTCGCACTTATTGACACAAAGCACAACCGGCTTTCCGCTGCGCTGAAGCATTGCCGCAACCTCCTCATCAGTTGCAACAACACCCGTTGTCATATCCGTTACCATAACGATAACGTCCGCGCTGTCAATAGCAAGCTGTGCCTGACGGCGCATCTGTGAAAGGATGATATCGTCCGAATGAGGCTCGATACCGCCCGTATCAACAAGCAGAAAATTATAATTAAGCCATTCGCAGTCGCCGTAGATTCTGTCGCGCGTAACACCCGGGGTGTCGTCAACAATTGAAAGGCGCTGACCGCAAAGCTTATTAAAAAGCGTTGATTTGCCGACATTCGGTCTGCCGACAACCGCTACGATAGGTCTTGCCATATTTTATTCTTCCTCCTCACCTAAAATTCTTTGGAGTAGTATATACCCGTCACTTTCAACGGGAGTGACTTTTACTTTTAATTTTTCGTTGAGCTCCTCAATGCTCATATCATCAAGGAAGAGGTCGCCTTCTCTGCGGAGAGATACGGCAGGGATAAGCACCTCATCAAAAAGCTCTTCCTTCTGCAGTGCACCCAGAATATCGTTACCGCAGAGGAGTCCTGCAACGGTGATTGTGTCACCGAAGAGCTTGTTTTCTATTTTAACCACATTGATGCGGATATTTTTCACCTTTGACTGCACGGTGTCCGCAATATATTTCATAAGCTCATAAGCGGCAACACCTGTTGCAATTGTAACCTTGCGTTCCGATGCTAAAGAATATGATTCGGGCAGTTCCTTCACCGCATCGTCAAACTCTTTTTTGAGCAGAGACCACATTCCGACACCGTTTTCGAGCTGCGGAAATTCGCCGTAGCGCTCGACGTCGGGCAGAGGTAAGCCTGCATTGAGGTAGAATTCATCAGCCGCAAAAGCAATATTCATATTATTATAACACAAAAAAGAAGAATTGTAACTATCTATTCTAAAAATTACGTCCAAAGATTGCTCTTTTGTGAAAGGATTTAAGTTAGTTAAGCCGTCACGGTGACAGGTAAGCCCCACGGGGACAGCCGCAATGCTCTGAACGGCGGGATAAAGCTTGCCCAGCTCCTCGAGAGAATAGGTCAGCTCGTCGCCGTCGTTATAGCCCGGACACAGCACAAGCTGGGTATTGAGCTTGATTCCTGCATCCGCAAGGCGTTTGAGATAGCCGAGCACCTTGCCTGCACGGTTGTTACCCATCATTTTTACGCGGAGGTCGGGGTTCATAGTATGAACGGAGATATTTACGGGGCTGATATGCATTTCAATAATGCGGTCAATGTCCTTGTCGCCGAGGTTTGTCAGCGTGATATAGTTACCGAAAAGAAAGGAAAGACGCGCATCGTCATCTTTGAAATAAAGGCTTTCGCGCATACCCTTGGGCATCTGGTCAATAAAGCAGAAAATGCAGTTATTGGCACAGGGACGCTGTTTATCCATAAGGTAGGTTTCAAATTCAAGTCCTGTTTCGCCGTAGCAGTGCTTAAGTCTTACATTGCGCTTTTTACCGTTCGGCTTTTTGATAACAAGGTCGAGCACATCCTCATCAATATAAAACTGATAGTCAAGCACATCGCGGATTTCATGACCGTTGACGGATATGAGCTTACTGCCCGCTTTGATAAAATGTCTCGAAGCAGGTGAATGCGGTTTTACTGATGAGATTTTTACAGACATAGTGTTGCCCCCAATTTTATACAATCGAATGTTTGTAAGCCTCCCTTGCCCTAAAGGGAGGGGGACCGCGTCAGCGGTGGAGGGATTGCTTGACAAGCATATCAATATACTCGCAAACTCCATAAAAATTGCCGTTTATTTCATTATTGGGTATACGGATAACAGTCAGATTTCTGTTTTCAATTTTTTCGGTTCTTATCTTATCTTTCAACAAACCAACTTTTTCATAGTGTTGTGAACCGTCAAGTTCAATTATAAGCCTTGCTTGGTGGCAATAGAAATCTACAATATAATTATCAATTACTTTTTGACGGAGAAAACGAACGGGGTAAGTTTTCAGGAAATCATACCAAAGATGTCGTTCTTCCTTGGTCATATTTTTTCTTAAAGTTTTCGCGTTTTCAGTCAGTGAGGTGTTGTGTTTTCTTTCCACTGTATCCCTCCGTCTTTTGCTTCGCAAAAGCCACCTCCCTTTAGGCAAGGGAGGCTTTTATTTGTGCGAAACTTAAAAATTATCAGAGATTTTATTCTTCAATAATTTTTTGTATATCTTTTTTATTGGTAATCCAAATAACTTTGCTGTTATGCTTATCTAAAATACTCTTTATTTCTTTTAAATTATTATTCTGAAAAGTTTCTGTCCATCTAAGAAGGTTATATACCGACTTTAAAGTTTCTTTTTTACCTTTTTGTATTCCTAATTTCCTTTTTATAGACCTTATAATAATTCTGCTTATATATAAATACTTTGGCATATCTAAAACATAGATTTTATCAGCTTCTTCAAAGCTCTGTTGTACCCATGCGTAATATACACCCTCGATTATCCATTCATCATTAGCCAATATCTCTTGCAACAATGCATTTCTTTTTTCAACAGGCATTTTCACACCATAACCTTGAGCATTATTGTCCCATTGTATATCGTCCAAATCAAAATGAGGAATGTTATATTTCTTCGAAAGTGCTGTTGCTAAATATGTTTTACCGGAACCACTACAGCCAATAATGTGTATTTTCATAATTTTGAACTCCGCAAATTAAAAATTAACGGTTTTTCCCTCTAAAAAGTCAAAAAGGCAGAGAAAGGACTTTGCGGTCCATCTCTACCTTTCGCCGTTTCATTGAAAAGAACAGACTTATGCGTCCTTCTTTACTACGAGCTTACCGTTGTAATAACCGCAAGCTGCGCATACTCTGTGAGTTCTCTTGAACTCGCCGCACTGTGAGCACTTTACAAGCTCAGGTGCACTCATCTTCCATACGTTTGAACGTCTCTTGTCTCTTCTGGCTTTAGAAACTCTTCTCTTGGGTACTGCCATTTTTCAGCGCCTCCTTATTGCTAATAATAGTTTTACCGGTCATCCTCCAGCAACTGCTGCAAAGCGTCCCATCTCGGGTCATATTCCCTGCCGCAGTCACAGGGGCCGTCATTCAAGTCTTTACCGCATCGGTGACACATACCGACACAGTCCTCCCTGCAAAGCACCTTCATCGGCAACGAGAGAAGAACATCCTCCCTCAACAGCGGTTCAACATCGTAATGGAACGAATCAATAACGATAAAATCGTCATTGTCGTCATCATTAAGTTCAGTGACCAGCACGTGCTCCAAAGGTATCGAAAATGTACGGCTGAAATCAGCGGCACATCGGTCGCAGGTAAGGTTTAAGGTAAATTCCGCCTTAACAACAAGGCTGACAATGTCAGTTGAGTTTTTAACCTCGCCGCTGATATGAACAGGATCCTTAAACGGGAAACCGCCGTTGAAGTAACAATCGCTCATATCGAGTGTGAAGTCCACACTGCGGGAAAAGCCTTCATTATTAAAGACAGGTTCAAGCTCAATAAAAAACATAGATTACCCTTCACCTCAAATGTCATGCACCGATTATTATATAGTGTTTGAGGTGATTTGTCAACAGTGTTTTTTAATTTTTTATGCTTATTTTTCCTCTTTTAAAAGATTACGGACTTGCCTTTCAACAAGTCCGTAGGGTTTGAGTGTTGTCGATTAAAGCTTTTTGCAGAAATCGAAGATTTCTGTCGGAAGCTCTGCTTCATCAGCAGAAATTGTGAAGACGAAGTTCTTCTCCTCAACGTGATTCTTGCTGAGCTCATCAACCTTCTTAAGGAATACTGCAAGCTCGTTGTAATCGCGTGAACCGATACGGAGAGTTGCGTCGATAAGTACGTCTGTAATGTCGTGGTCACCTGCGCAGATACCGCAAAGGAAACCGTAAAATGCATCATAACCGCTTACGCAGTAGTGGTCTGTATCAATAAGACGTGCACGGTAGTTAACGTCATAAGTGAGCTTCGGCTGCTTCTCAACGCATACTACGTTGCCGTTTGACTTTTCAATAGCCTCGTTGACTTTTTCAATCAAACGCTTTGTCTTTCCTGAACCTTTTTTGCCTAAAATAAGAGATACCATAAAATATATCCTCCTTTGTGTATTTTAAAATCCGTGGATTTCACGAAATTTTAACCTAATCTTGCTTCGAGGTCTGCCTTGCGGTCCTCGTAACCGGGTTTGCCCAGAAGAGCAAACATATTTTTCTTGTAGCTTTCAACGCCCGGCTGGTCAAAGGGATTGACACCAAGCACGTAACCGCTGACAGCACAAGCCTTCTCGAAGAAATAAATAAGATATCCGAGGTTATATTCGTCCATCTTTTCAACCTCGAGAACGATGTTGGGAACGTTGCCGTCCGTATGAGCAAGAACTGTTCCCTCATAAGCCTTTTCGTTGACGAAGGAAAGCTTCTTGCCTGCAAGGAAGTTAAGACCGTCAAAGTCGCCAGCCTCTTCCTTGATTTCAACCTCTGTCTTTGACTTGTCAAAAACAACAACGGTTTCAAAGAGAGTTCTTTCACCCTCCTGAATATACTGACCGAGTGAATGAAGGTCGGTCGAGAAAACTGCCGATGCAGGGAAAATACCCTTGCCGTCCTTGCCCTCACTCTCGCCGAAAAGCTGCTTGAACCATTCGTTCATCATTGTGAACGCCGGCTCGTAGCTGACCATCATTTCGAACTTTTTGCCGTTTCTGTAAAGGATGTTTCTGTATGCGGCATATTTATAGCAATCGTTACTGTCAAGATCTGCAACGGAATATGCCTTCATAGCATCCTGTGCGCCGAGCATAATTGCATCAATGTCGATACCTGCAACGGCAATCGGAAGAAGTCCGACGGCTGTGAGCACGGAATAACGGCCGCCGACATCATCGGGAACAACGAACGTCTTATAGCCGAGTGTATCGGAAAGGGATTTGAGTGTACCCTTTCTTGCATCTGTTGTAGCGTAGATACGCTGTGCAGCACCGTCCTTGCCGTATTTCTTCTCAAGCATATCGCGGAAAATTCTGAATGCGACAGCAGGCTCGGTTGTTGTGCCTGATTTTGAGATGATATTCACGGAGAAATCTCTGTCACCGATAATTTCAACAAGCTCGTTGAGTGAATCGGAGCTGATTGTGTTACCTGCGAAGTAGATTTCGGGTGCGCCCTTGCGAAGAAGGTTGTAATTCTGGGATTTGATAAATTCGATAGCGGCACGTGCTCCGAGATATGAGCCGCCGATACCTATTACAACAAGAACCTCTGAATCGTTGCGGATTTTTTCAGCCGCTTTTTTGATTTCAGCAAATTCTTCCTTATCGTAGTTTTCGGGAAGAGTGAGCCAGCCTAAAAAGTCACTGCCCTTACCCGTACCGTTATTTAATGCGTTGTGCGCCGCTTCAACCTCAGGCTTAATGCTTTCAAGTGCTCCCTCGGGTAAAAACGATGCGATATACTTTGAGTTAAGTTTTACTGCCATTGTAATTAAGTGCCTCCGATGTATAGATACCGATTATTTAGATATATTTTACCCTATTACAACCCGTTTTTCAAGTATTATTTAGTAATTTTTAATGTATTTTTTGATAAAAACATCTCATTTCTTACATAGAACGCTCAATAATCGACAAAAAACGGTTGTAAATGACAAACGGTCAACATAGTGAGGTGCTGTCAGATTATACCTTCCGAGCACCTCACCGTCGAGGCTGACAGTGACCGTTCCGAGCGTCTGATTAGACTCAACGGGCGCTTCAACGCTCGCCGCAAGCTCGACATTCTGCACGATATCCCCCTCCCTGCCCTTCGGAACAAGCACACTCGTCACGGAGGGGATCTGCGGTGTAAGGACACGCTCTTCACCCATAAGCACGTTGACATCGGTTATAAGCGACTTATCGACCTGCGGAGTAAGCGTGGCGTAGTTTGCGAATCCCCAATTGAGCATCGCCTTTGCCCCCTCAAAGCGGTCGGTGCTGTTATCAGAGCCCATTACAACGGCAATGAGACTTGTGCCGTCACGCGTTGCGGTAGCGGAAACACAACACCCCGCCTTGTTCGTTGTACCCGTTTTAAGTCCCGTCGCTCCGTTGTAAAAGCGGACGAGCTTATTCGTATTGACAAGCTCCGTCTGACCGTCACGAAGAGAATCCATCCAGATTGTTGTGTATTCCTTGATAAGCTCGTGCTTCATCAGCTCGCGCGACATAATCGCGATGTCGTAGGCGGTCGTGAGATGAGTTTCGGTTTCATCGTCAAGTCCCGTGCAATTATCAAACCGGGTATTCTTCATCCCGAGCTCCCGTGCGCGCTCGTTCATCATCTGCACGAAGCCCTCGTCACTGCCCGCGATGTATTCACCAAGCGCGGTACACGCATCATTCGCGCTGTAAACCGCCGTCGCCTTGAGAAGCTCGTCAACACTCATCGTTTCGCCTTCCTTGAGCCATATCTGCGAGCCGCCCTTTGAAGCCGCAACAGGACTTGTCGTAACGATATCCGTCAGACGGATTTTGTTGTTGTCAATCGCCTCCATAACGAGCAGAAGCGACATAATTTTCGTCACCGATGCGGGATAGAGCTTTTCGTGCTCATTCATTTTCATCAGCACCTTGCCCGTTGTACCGTCCATAAGGACTGCCGCTTTCGCTTTGACCTCGACGGGCATTTCACCCTCTGCGCTTGCCGACAGACCCAGCGGTAAAATCAGCATTGCCACGCATAATAAAACACCTATTATTCGTTTCATAAATATACCTCCGTTTCAATTAATATATATGCGTGCAAAACTTAATCTTGCATAAGGTTATATTTTGATTTATAATTTAAGGGTATTTGGAGGATGCTTATGAAAATTGCATTTTTTACACTCGGATGTAAGGTTAATCAATACGAATCGCAGGCAATGGCTGAAAGAATGGCGAAATGCGGCTTTGAGACGGTTTCACCGAACGAAAAGGCTGACATCTACGTTATAAATTCCTGCACGGTTACGGCTGAAAGCGACAGAAAAACAAGGCAGACCGTGCGCCGATTTAAAAGAAAAAATCCCGACAGCATCGTTGTGCTGACGGGCTGTATGCCTCAGGCCTTTCCCGAGGATGCCGAAGCTTTGCAGGAGGCTGATATCGTACTCGGCAACAAGAATAACATAATGCTCCCCGAGCTTATTGAGCGATACTTTTCCTGTTCACAGAGGGTTGTTGAAATCGAAAGCCACGAGACAGGAGACAAGTTCCGCGGTGACGTTATTTCGGGCTTTGAGGGCAGAACAAGGGCAATCGTTAAGATTGAAGACGGCTGTAACCGTTTCTGTTCGTATTGCATTATCCCCTATTCAAGGGGCAGAGTGCGTTCAAAGCCGATTGACGAATTAAAAACCGAGCTTCGTGCGTTGAGCGATTCGGGATTTGTCGAAATTGTGCTCGTCGGCATCAATCTTTCATCCTACGGCAGTGACATCGGACTCAATATCTGCGACGCGGTTGAGCTTGCGGCAGGTATGAATTTCGAGAGAATCCGTCTCGGCTCACTTGAGCCCGACCACATCACGGACGATGTGATTGACAGACTTGCGAAAATCGGGAAATTCTGTCCGCAATTCCATATTTCGCTCCAAAGCGGTTGCGACAATACGCTCAAGGCAATGAACAGACATTATACAAGCACGGAATACAAAGAGCTTTGCGACAAGCTGCGTTCGGCTTTCAGCGACACGACAATCACGACCGATATTATGGTCGGTTTTCCGACCGAAAGCGAAGAGGATTTTGCGGATAACGTCAATTTTGCAAAGGAAATCGGATTTGAAAAGGTGCACGTTTTCCCTTATTCACCGCGCGAGGGCACACGCGCCGCAAAGATGGTGCAGATTGAAAAGAGCATCAAGGAAAAGCGCAGTCATATTATGATTGAAGAGACAGAAAAAATCAGACAGGCTTTTCTTGCCTCGCAATTCGGCAAGACGGTTGAGGTTCTGCTCGAGACAAGGCACGACGAGAGCTTCACTGAAGGCTACACCAAGAATTATACACCCGTCAAGGTTATGGGCGCGCATCCCTGCGGACGTCTTGTGACGGCAAAAATCACGGCAGTTGACGGAGACTTTTGTGTTGCAGAGGTTGAATAGTGTTGGGAAGTTTGTGATAAATTGGGGTTTGTCGATGTCTCTTCAATTTGAAACAAGCTAAAGACAAGTAGCCTTCCCTGAAAGGGAAGGTGCCCGACAGGACGGATGGGTGGAGCGTCAGCGACCAAAAAGTTCTTTGATTTATCTTGTTTTTCTCGTTGCTTCGCAACGAACCCCTCAGTCACGACTTTGTCGTGCCAGCTTTTTCTCCGAAAACGGGCACCCCTTTGTCGCTACGCGACATTTCCCCTAACAGGGGAATTTCCTTTCAGGGGCGCTTTTGTAGCGGAATATTAATTTTTATGCTCGACAAATTAAAATATAATAAACCATTTATAATACAGCAAGACCGGCAGATTGCTTTTGCGAATCTGTCGGTCTTTTATTGTTTTAAATTATTACTGTTTTTCTGAACGCAACAATGCGTCCCTACGATTTTACTCTACTGTGTATTCAAGTGTGCCGACGGTTTTCCAAACGTTTTTGCGGTAAATTTTGACTTCGATTTCGTTAAGTCCGTCCTCGTTCATCCATGCGTTACCTTTGAATATCTTGTTACCGTTTTCGTCGGTTTCCGTTGATGCAACTGTTACAGAAGTGCCGTTCGGCATCTTGAACATCACTTTTTCTGTCTTGTCGTCAGCTACAACTGTTGCGGGAACAGGGCCTTTCTTACCTGATGTTGCAGAAAGCTTCATTGAAACAATAGGATTTGCAAGTATCATCGAAAAATCGTAGGTTTCGCTGTCCCAAGTGTATCTTGCATTTGAAAGGTACTTTGCTCTTGTTCTTATTTCAACATTTGGCATCATATTGGAATAGATGCTCCATACTTCATAAGCGGCTGTACGGTCAAGGGAATTAACCTCATTACCCTCTGCATCATAGCTTTTGATAGTTACGTTTTTGTGGTTTCTGTCGTATGTTCTCGTGCCGTCTGTCGGTTCGATGAACTGAATCATTGCCGGTCTGCCTTCAACAGTTACATTAAATGTGTTTCTTGTTTCAGAAGACTTTTCGTATTCAACATTTGTGATGCTCGGTGCAACTGTTCTGCGTTGAAGTGATGTGGGTAAGGGATAACCGTTGTTTTCATTACCTGTATCAACAACAAAATCGTACAAGCCTCTTTTCAAATTATTATCAGTTATATAGTAAACACCAGGATCCAGGGTTATAACAGGCATACCTAAAGGATCTTTGACCTGCTCATAATATTTATCGAAACTTGACTCAATAAAACCATTATAATCAGCTTTATCGGTTGCTGTCCCTACGAAACGACATCCATAGAATACCGAAAAGTTGCCTGACGTATTATAACAGAAGTTACCTGCATTTGGAGCATTTACTTCTCCTACCTGATAGCAACAATTAATATTGGTATGGTTATCATAATGGCTTTTTGATATAAGAACATTACAAATAAAACCGCCTGCGGCATAGTCACTAAATACTTTACCTGTATTAAAACAATATTCTGCCTCATCAAAGTATCTGCCTGCAAATCCACCTGCATAATTTTTACTGTACACTGTTCCGGAGTTTCCGGAATTGCATACCAAACCACCCATTCCGCTTGCTACTACTCCGCCAGCAATTTTGCGTGCGATAACAAATCCATTAAACAAACAGTCACTAATATTTCCGGTATTTAATCCTGCAATTCCACCAACTTCGCATCCTATCAAATAAGAACTGGAAAGACAATTTGCAATCTTACCATCTGAACCTGTTATGCCGGCAAAAGTTCCGACATTAGCATAATCATCAGTAGAAATAAACAAAGAGTTGCATATATTAAGATTTTTAACTGTTCCGGTTAGTTGTTGAAAAAAACCAACATCAGAGGTTCCTTTAACGTATAATCCACTGATAGTATATCCTTGCCCATCAAATGTTCCTTTGAAAATGTCGATTGTTTCAATAGATTCCGGCAAAACGAACGTACCGTTATATAAAGGTTTATGATTTTCGTCAATAGTAAAAATACCATCATGAATTATTATATCGTTTGTAAGGACGATTGTGGCACCTGAAAAAGACTTGTTCATTTCTTCAAATAATAGAAATTCTTCTTTTGTGGATATAGAATATGTCTTTTTCGATGAAATCACACCGCCACATTCAGAAATCGGGATAACTGTGTCTTCTGCTGATACTGACATAGATAATATTGACATTACCATAGTTACAGTAAGAACTAACGCTAAAAGCTTTCTCATTTTCATAATATCTCCTCCAAACAAAAAGTGTGTGTAACCGAAGTCACACACACCGAAAAATGCACGACCTCGATTTGCTACCACACAAAACTCTCACTTCCACGCAGAAATGGAACTAGAAGTCAGCACTTTTACCAAAGTAAAATATGCCCACTTCTGCTTGGAATAATTCAGTTTGAGTTTTATGTGGTAATTATAATATAACATAAGTGTTTAAAAATGTAAAGACAGGCAAAAAAAATAAACCGTAGCGGTTGCTACGGTTTTGTTTCTATATAGGTTACGCACCTTCAAAACTGAACAAAGACATGATAGTAAAGTTGAGTTGTAGCTTTTCGCTTTCTTACCTTGCCAATAATTTCTTATGGTCAAGCCCTCGACCTATTAGTACTGCCCAGCTGAAAGTATCACTACTCTTACACCTGCAGCCTATCAACCTCATAGTCCTTGAGGGGTCTTACTAGCTTACGCTATGGGATATCTTATCTTGGTACGTAAGGAATCAGCTCAAGGAGGATTACGTACAAGACCAGATGTGCATAAAGGAGTACATCGACCCGTTTACGGGTGAGCCAGTAGGAAAGAGCAAATAAGTAAC
>JAFQJH010000018.1 GCA_017415025.1 Clostridia bacterium | reverse complement strand
TCCGCATTTATGCACAGCGGAGATACCGTAATCAATTCCGTGATGCTTCCCTCAAGGCTCAATGCGGACGGAATCAGCATTACGCTCGAAACCGACTATCCCTTTGTCAATAAAATGAATTACACAATCAACGCTGAAAAAGCCTTCACTTTCATTGTCCGCGTTCCGTCCTTTGCAGAAAAGCTGACGGTAAACGGCAAAATAACAGAAACAAAAGACTTCACGTTTGATATATCCGAGGGTGAAACAAAAATCAGTCTCGAATTTGAAACAACGCCGTTCTTCAATTCAAGACCAAACGACCTCTATGCGGTAAAGAACGGCTCGCTCCTGTTCTCGTTACCCATAAGCTATGAAAAGAAAATGTATGAGTATGTCAGGGACGGCGTGGAGCGTAAATTCCCTTACTGTGACTATGAGCTTGTCCCTACCTCTGATTGGAATTACGCCTACTGTTCAACCGCTGTTGAAGCTGAACGCAACGGTTTGGGAGATGTTCCTTTTTCGCAAAGTGAGCCGCCCGTAACTCTCAGAGCACTTATGAAAAAGATAAAATGGGGCACACGCTACGGCTTTAAAACCGTATGCGCAAAGGTGCCGAAATCACTCGAGGCTCTCGGCGAAGCGGAATATATGCAGTTGATTCCCTACGGCTGTGCAAAACTGCGTATGACTGAAATGCCGCTTATAAGATAACAGAAAAGAGCAGAAATATGATTAAAATTCTTATTGTTGAAGATGACGTTACAATCGTCAGAAATTTAAGCGAGCTTCTTCGTCAGGAGGGCTTTGAGACCGCTTGTGCGCTTACCTGTAAGGATGCGGAGCGTGAAATTGAGGAAGGTCAGTTCGACCTCGTCCTGCTCGATGTCCTTCTTCCCGACGGTAACGGCTTTTCGCTTTGTAACAGAATAAAGAGCGTTGCCGATTGCTCGGTGATTTTTCTCACGGCATCAGCCGACGAATTCAGCGTTGTAACGGGTCTTGATATCGGCGCCGACGATTATATCGAAAAGCCCTACCGCCCGAGAGAGCTGATTTCACGCATCAAATCCGTTCTTCGCAGAACGGGCAAAAGTCAGAGCGTTATTACTCTCGGCAATGTCAGTGTCGATATGGACAAGGGAGTTGTCACCAAAAACGGCAAGGATGTTTTTCTCTCCGCTCTGGAGTACAGGCTTTTTCTCGTTTTTCTCAATAACCCGGGCGTAACACTTACGAGAAACAAGCTCCTTTCGGAAATATGGGATATTGCGGGCGACTTTGTCAACGACAATACTCTCACCGTGTATATAAAACGTCTGCGTGAAAAAATAGAGGACGATATACAAAATCCCGAAATCATATTGACCGTAAGAGGTCTGGGATATAAATTGGGTGGTCTCAAATGAAGCTTTTTAACAATCCCGAAATAAAGAAATTTTTGGCAGTAACAGTGATTCCTTCGCTGTTACTGTGTTTGATTATGCCGTTTTTTTCAAAAATTGCGGCTGCTTGCATTTTTATTGTAAGTGCATTTCTTATCTGCAGTTTTCTTGTTTTTACATATCAGCGTTATAAAAGGATAAGTTCCCTTGCTCAAAGCACAGAAAAAATCCTCCGCGGCGAAGAAAATATCGACATCAAAAGCTACGGTGAGGGCGAGCTGTCAATTCTTGAAAGTGACGTGCAGAAGATGCTTACGCGCCTTCGCGACCGTAAGGATATTCTAGAAAGGGAAAGGACATACCTTGCCGATTCAATCGCCGATATTTCCCACCAGCTTCGCACACCGCTTACGAGCATCAATCTTATCATCTCTCTTCTGCAATCGTCGGATGTAACAGAGGAGCGAAAAACTGAGCTGTTGAGAGAGCTGTCTGCGCTTATCACAAAAACGGAATACCTTGTTTCCGTACTTCTCAAAATTTCAAAAATTGATGCGGGCACGGTGCAGTTTGAAATGAAAGAGGCAGACCTGAACAAGCTTCTCAAAAAATCTGCCGAGCCCGTGATGATACCTATGGATATCAAAAATCAAAGCCTTGTCATCAATGCCGACGGCATCACGCTTAACTGTGATTTTTCGTGGTGTCTTGAGGCTTTCGGAAATATCCTCAAAAACTGCGCAGAGCACACTCCCGAAAACGGAGCAATAACCGTAAGCGCAAAGGATACTCCGATTTATACCGAAATTATCATAACCGATACGGGCAAGGGCTTTGATGAGGATGACCTTCCGCATATCTTTGAACGCTTTTATAAGGGCAAAAACTCCTCGAAGGAAAGCTTCGGCATCGGTCTTAACCTTGCAAAAATGATAATCACCGCTCACAACGGAACGATAACCGCGAAAAACAATCCCGAGGGCGGCGCGGAATTTACAATCAGATTCTATAAGCAGGTTGTGTGACAGATCTGTAATAATTGAGTCACCGTGATGTAATTTTACGTTGGTACAATGAAGCTACAATAACAGATAGGGAGAGATTCAATATGGATATTTTGAAAATCGAAAATCTTTCAAAAATCTACGGCGAGGGCGAAAATCAGGTCAAGGCTCTCGACAATGTCAGTTTCACCGTACCGAAAGGTCAGTTTGTGGCTATTATCGGCCCGTCCGGCTCGGGTAAAAGCACGTTGCTTCACATTCTCGGCGGTGTTGACCGCCCGACAGGCGGAAAGGTTTATCTTGATGGACAGGATGTTTACGCGCAGAACGAGGACAGCCTCGCGATTTTCCGCCGCAGGCAGGTAGGACTTATCTATCAGTTCTATAACCTTATTCCCGTGCTCAACGTGACGGAAAATATTACACTTCCAATTCTTCTTGACGGCAAAAAGATTGATGAAAAACACCTTGATGAGCTTCTCGACCTGCTTGCACTCAAGGGCAGGGAGCATCATCTCCCGAACGAGCTTTCGGGCGGTCAGCAGCAGCGTGTTTCAATCGGCAGAGCGCTTATCAACAATCCTGCCGTTGTTCTTGCCGATGAGCCTACAGGAAACCTCGATTCGAAAAACAGCCGCGAAATCGTCGAGCTTCTCAAGCTTTCCAACAAAAAATACGGTCAGACTCTTATAGTCATCACTCACGATGAGTCAATTGCCCTGCAGGCGGACAGAATCATCACAATAAATGACGGCAAAATCGAGAGTGACAGACTTCTTCAGAAGTGAGGTGACCGTTATGAATATTTTTAAACAGTTTACCAAACGGTCGCTCAGAGAGAATAAAACAAGAACCCTTGTCACGATAATCGGCATCATTCTTTCCGTTGCAATGTTTACCGCAACAATTGAGGCGTTTGTTACGGTTCAGAACTATCTTGTAAATTATGCCGAGATTTACCACGGCAAATATCACGTCGGCTTTCACGATATTGAAAGCGAGGACGTTGCAACCATAACCGAGGATGCAAGAGTTGAAAAGCACACCTATATTCAGGATGTCGGCTATGCTGAAATCGGCTCAACGAACGAATACAAGCCGTATCTTTACATCGGCGGTGTGCCGAAGAATTTTACGGATATAATGCCGATACATCTTACCTCGGGCAGGCTGCCGCAGAACAGTAACGAAATCGTTGTCTCCGACCACCTTCATTCAAACGGCGGAGTAAAGCTCGAGCTCGGGCAGAAGATAACTCTCAATGTCGGTCAGCGGCAGTACGCGGAGCTCGTAAATGCAACGCCTGAGGAGTACGAGGAGCTTAACGGCTATGAGTGGCGCAAGCTTACCCAACAGACACCGTACAGAAAAGGCGAAGAGCCGACAGAGTATCTTATAAACGCAAAGACGAAAATCTACACGGTTGTCGGATTTTGCGTACGTCCCGACCAATCGTCCCTTGAACCGTATTCCGCTCCGGGCTATACTGCATTTACAATCAACGAAGAGGGGAATACTAACCCCCGAAGCATCTATACGATACTCGAAAAGCCGATTGAATACGGTCAGTTCCACACGGAGATACTTCAGAAGTTAAAGCTAGGTGACAGCACAATTAATAACGATTTGCTTATGTACAGCTTCCAGAGCTTTGATTCCGCATTTCCCGTGCTTGTTATCGGCCTGCTGACCGTGCTCATCGGAATCATCGTTTTCGGTTCAGTGTCGCTTATCTATAATTCATTTTCAATTTCCGTCAGTGAGAGAACAAAGCAGTTCGGTATTCTCAAAAGTATCGGTGCTACGAAAAAACAGATTAAAAAATCCGTTCTTTACGAGGCGGCAACACTTTGTGTTATCGGTATTCCGATAGGTCTTGTTTCGGGCTGTCTCGGTATCGCGGTGACCTTCTACTTCCTCAGTGATACTATTTCAACAGTACTTGCCGAGCTGACAGACCTTAAAATGAGTTTTGTCTTCTCACCGATTGCAATCATTGCCGCAAGTGTTATCAGCTTTGTCACGGTTATAATTTCAGCGTATATTCCTGCAAGAAAGGCTATAAGGATAGACCCCATTGATTCCGTAAGGCAGTCAAACGAAATCAAAATCAGCCGCCGCAGTGTAAGGGTGTCTCCGCTGACAAAAAAGCTCTTCGGCTTTGAAGCGACTCTTTCCTCAAAGAATTTCAAGCGCAACAAGAAAAAGTACCGAACAACAGTATTTTCACTGTTCGTTTCCGTTGTTCTGTTCATCTCCGCATCTTCACTCTCGGCATATTTTACGGACGTTGTAGAAACCGAAAGTCAGGATATGAATTACGATGTATCGGTGAATATACACAACAACGGTATCGGACACGATAAATACAATCCCGAAACAGCCTCGGACGAATTCAGACAGAAGCTTTATAACGGAGTGAAAAATATCAAGGAGGTTGACGAGCTCACCTTCGTTGAGCCTGCTCATACATCCTTTGATATTAAGCTTGACCTTATTTCCGACGAATATATAAAAATGTGGGAGAAGGAATCGTCAGCCTACGGTACGGATTACAAAACTCCCGAAAGCTTCAACGAGAGCTTCATATATAACTTTATAGACGATGAAGCCTTCAGACGAATTTTAAAGCAGGAGGGATTGAACGAAGCCGATTACTTCGACAAGGAAAATCCTAAGGCTTTGCTTTTTGACGAAACCACCTATATTTTCCAGTCAAACAACAAAGAGAAGATATATAAGCACTCCTTCCTTGATACGGATAAATTCCCGGGAGAGTTCGATATCGTCAGAATCAAGCCCGAATTTTCCGAAAACGGTGAGCAATATTACTATCAGAAGGAGAGTAAGACGGAGAACGGCAAAACCTATTACATTTACGATGTAGCTAGGGATGAGGGTGATCCTGTTGACCCGTCAACCATTAAGTACCTTCCCGAGGACGAAGCCGTAGAACACTTTAATATTGATATCGGCCACGTTCTTGACAAAAAGCCGTCCTTTGTGAACGGTCATACAAATCTGATTTATCCCAAATCCGTCAAGGAAAATGTCTGGGACGAGGTGATTGATAATTCAGAGATATTTGTTCTTGCAAAGGATCACACAGCGGCAGCAGCGAATATCAGTCGGATGCTCACGGAGATCGGCGCAGGCTCTGACAACGTCAGCGTGCACGACTACGCCGCAGAAATCGAAAGCATCCGTGCCCTCGTAACGATAGCGAAGGTGCTCGCTTACGGCTTTATCATCCTTATCTCTATGATAGCCGCCGCTAACGTGTTCAATACGATTTCAACAAATATTTCTCTTCGCCGACGCGAGCTTGCAACGCTTAAGTCTGTCGGTCTTACGAGTAAGGGTATGAGAAAGATGATGACCTTCGAATCTCTGCTTTACGGACTCAAGAGCTTATTGTTCTCACTGCCCGTATCCTTCGGAATGACCTATCTGATATATTACGTTGTCTCGCAAAGCGGTTACGGAATAATGTTCTTTGTTCCGTGGGATAATTTCCTTGTTGCAATCGCGAGCGTGTTTATTATCGTTGCGCTGAGTATGGTTTACTCAATCCGAAAGGTCACAAAACAGAATACAGTCGAAACATTAAGAAACGAGAATATTTAGTTTAAATCCCGCAGACAAAAGTTTGCGGGATTATGCTTGCATTTTCTTGTTAATGTGATACAATATTCAAAAATAGAAATTAAACAGGAATTGAGGAGAGGTAAAGTCTATGATTGAGAAATTAATTCTTCTGGCTTTTACTGTAATGAAAAAAGTGATGCTGTTCATTGTTGCGGGTCTTATGTGCATCAGCTCATTCAGTCCGCCTGCACCCGAAACACCGTCATTTAAAAATCAGGATACGGGCGAGTACTTTCTGCCCGATTACGGCGAAACGCTTATTTCTTCCCACAGAAGCGGTAAGGGCGCCGCACCGGAAAACACGCTTATGGCGGTCAAGTCCAACCTCGTCTATGCTGAGGACGATTCCGCTATAATCGAAATGGACGTTCAGCTCACAAAGGATGGCGTAATCGTGCTGTACCACAGCCTTTCTCTTGATGAAATGAGCGACAGTGCGGAATACTTCGGCAGAGAAAACACAGCCGTTTTTATGAAAACCTATGAAGAACTGCGCAATCTTAATATGGGTGAAAACTTTAAATCGGGCGACAGCTATCCCTACCGCGGTCTCAGGGGAGAGGATATTCCCGATGAAATCAGAATGACCGCGCTCAAGGATGTTTTTGCCTGTGTTGAGGGTGAAGCTCCCGGAAAGTACCGATACATCATCGAGATTAAGTATCCTCACCCGTGGGCTCCGAAGATTGTTGACGGCATCTACGGGCTTATGGAAGAATATAATCTCGGCGACAGAGTAATTGTTGCCAGCTTCTGGCCTGATGTTTCAGCATATATTGATATCAAGTACGATGGCAAGATGAACAGATCGGCAAACCCGTTTGAAATTGTCGATTTGTACGGATGCTATACAAGAAATGAGGATTTGAGTGAAGCTGATTTAAAATATACCGCCTTGCAGATGCCCTATTATTGGGATGACGGAATCCTGCTTGTGGCAAATCTCGGCAAAACGGGCTTTATCGACTATGCTCATAAGTACGGCATTTCTATGCAGTACTGGACGGTAAACAATGCAGACGATGCAAAATACCTTGCTGAAGCAGGCGCAGATCTTCTTATGACAGACTATCCCGACCGCATCCGTGATGCACTTGAAGATTGAAAATAGTATCATCAGAAAAAATATAAACCACGGAACTTCTTTGTAAAGCAGTTCCGTGGTTTTCTTTATGTACTATATATCTTCGGGTACCGTTGAACGGAAATGTTCGGTATCAAAAAAATCAAAAAGGCTTATCCCGAGTCCGTCACACAGCAGCTTGAGAGTGACAACTCCGGGATTTTTGCTTTTGCCGTAAAGAATATTTTTTATTGTTGACGGCGCAACACCTGATTTTATTGCCGGCGCATGTATTGATAAATGCCGCTCCTCAATAAGCTCAAAAATTCTTGATTTTGTGCAGAAATATGTGTCCATTTGCATTCTCTTTTCTAATTTAGAATAATAAAAAATAATGTAGTATTTTGTTGACTTTACTATGAGATTTATGGTATTATACTACACAGGTATGTCTGGAGTTTTATCTTTTTTTCTTTGTAAGAATTATGAGGTGTTAATACAATGGAACAGTCCAAAATTAATACAAAAGAATATTTTGTAATCGACCTGACGCATATAATTAAAACGCTTATCCAAAGAGCGTGGTTAATAATTATTGCCAGTTTTATCGGCGCCGCAATCGGTTTTTCAATTGCCGCTTTTGCGATTGCACCGACGTATTCTTCGTCGATTATGCTTTACGTCAACAACAGCTCGTTTACAGTGGGCGATATCGGCTTCAGCATCAGCTCGTCCGAAATCAGTGCGGCACAGAGCCTTGTTAAAACCTATACCGTACTTCTCAAGAACCGCACGACTCTTGAGGAAATTATCAAAACCACAGGTGTCGATTATGAGTGGAAAGAGCTTTACAATATGATTGAAGCCGCTCCCGTCAATGAAACCGAGATTATGGGCGTTACCGTAACGTGTGAAGATCCTTATGAGGCGGAAAAAATTGCCAACGGCATTGCCCGTATTCTTCCGAGAAGAATATCAGAGGTTGTTGAAGGAAGCTCAATGGAGGTTGTAGATTCGGCAATAGCAGTTAAGGAAAAGGTTGCACCGAGCATAACGGGCTTCACTGCGATCGGCTTTGTCTTGGGCGCATTGCTTTCCTGCCTGTTCGTGGTTGTTCTCGCCCTTATTGATAACACCGTTCACGATGAGGAATATATCCTTAACACATACAATTATCCGATACTTGCGAAGATTCCCGACCTTCTGGAAACTCCGACAAAGCGATACGGATATTATCAGCGTTATTACTACAAGAAGAAATAAGGGGGTGTGAATATGGGATTTCGATCCAAATCAGCAGATAAGTCAATTGTTAAAGAAAACGAAAAAACCCTGCATAAGAATCTCAAATTCACAGCCACGGAGCAGTATAAGCTTCTCAGAACGAACCTTACCTTCACTCTTCCCGAGGAAGAGGGCTGTGCGATAATCGGCGTAACAAGTGCTATGCGAGGCGAGGGTAAGAGTACTACTGCGGTTAATCTTTCCTACGTTCTTGCAGAAAGCGGTAAAAAAGTCCTTCTCATCGACGGTGACCTGAGACTTCCGAGTATTGCGAAGAAAATGAGAATCCCCAACTCTCCGGGTCTTACCGATTTAATCAAGGGTGACGATTCGGTACAGATGAGCAGCTTCAAATCAGAGTTGTTCAACAATTGGTACATTCTGCCGTCAGGCGACCTTCCTCCCAATCCCTCCGAGCTTCTCGGCTCAAAGAGAATGGAAAATCTTCTGAAGGTTTTTGCAAAGAGCTTTGATTACATCATTTTTGATTTACCGCCCGTCAATATTGTTTCCGATGCACTTACGGTTTCGAAGTATATTTCGGGTATGATTGTGGTTATCCGTGAGGATTATACCGAAAAGAAGGAGCTCGAAACCTGCTTCAGACAGATTAAGCTTTCTGACGTAAAGGTGCTCGGATGTGTTATCAACGAGGCAAAGAACGGCAGAGGCTCTTACGGAAAGTACAAGTACAAGAGGTACTACAAGTACTATAAGACCTACGGCAACTACGATTCAGCAGAAAACTAAGGAGAACCGATTGTGATTGATTTTCATTCACATATTCTGCCCGTAATGGACGACGGCAGTAAAAACACGCAGGAGAGCATAGCTATGCTCAACAGCCTTAAGGCGCAGGGGGTAAAGCGTGTTGTTGTCACTCCGCATTTTTACGCGAATGACGATTCGGTCAGCTCGTTTCTTGAAAGGCGTCAGAAATCCTTTGAAAAGCTTAAAGCCGAATTTGCGGAGGCTTCTCCCGAAATTGTGCTCGGCGCAGAGGTCAGGTATTACGACGGCATCAGCAAGCTCGAAAATCTTTCAGACCTTTGTATTCAGGGAACTCGGATGCTTCTTATCGAAATGCCGGGTGCACGCTGGACGGAATATGTTCTCAGCGAATTGTTCAATCTTGCCGCTTATTCGGGACATACGGTTGTTCTCGCGCATATAGAAAGATATATGAACTATCAGTCGGCCGATGTTTTTGAAAAGCTGTTGGCGAACGATGTGCTTATGCAGGTGAATGCCGATTTTGTTACGGGATTTTTTTCAAAGCATAAGGCGCTGAACCTTTTCCGCAAGGAAAAACTGCACTTTATCGGCTCTGATTGCCATAATTTAACCACGCGTCCTCCCGAGATTGCAAAAGCGTATGAGCTTATCGGGAAAAAACTCGGAACGCAGTTCCTTAATGATTTAATTGAATACGAAAACGAAATGTTTTTGTTATAAACAGCAGACCCTTTTAATCACTTATCTTTGAAAGGATGATAGATATGAAAAAGATTTTAGCATTCTGTCTCACACTGGTTATGTTATTTGTTCTCGGTGTTACGGCATTTGCTGCACCCGGCAACTTTGTTCAGAGCCCGTCAAGAAATGAGGGCCCGGAGCTTATTGAGGGTGAAAACGAAAGCGAAGATTGTACGGCAAAACTTGTTGTCACACCGTATAAGGAGCGCGACACTCTTCCAGCAAAGGCTCTTGCAGATATTGAAAAGGTTTATAAGATTATTGCAAGCGGTACTGATCTTACATCACTCAACACTGCATTTTCAGCTTATGTTGCAGGCAAAGGTCTTCGCGAAGCAAACCTTGCTGTAAGCGATTTGTTTGATGTCAGCTACTATAATTGTGATATCCACGATTCTCACGGTGCTTTCCGCATCAAGCTCAGTGCAGACACACTGAACAGATTTGTCGGCTTGCTTCACTATAACGACGGTGTGTGGGAGTTTGTTGAGAATGCACACGTGCTTTCCGACGGCGAAACGCTTGAGTTTACGGTCAAGGATTTTTCTCCTTTCGCAGTTGTTGTTGAGAAGGAAGCAGGTTCAGTCAACCTTCCCGATACAGGTGATGTCAGCTTCGTTCTTCCCATCATTATGTTCGTTTGCTCAATCGCACTTATCGTAGTTTGCGTCAGCATTAAGAAGAAAACAGTATGAGCAGAAAACATCATTCGAGACGTAAGAAAAAGAATGACCGTATTTTAAGAATAACTGCAGTGATACTTGCGATTATCATTGCAGTATGCGGTATTTTATATGCAATCAGCCTGTGGGAGCGTTACACGGGCAGGTATGATGAGCCCGATAATACGGAAGTAGTCAGCCAGAGCCTGGAATTCAACGGCAAACAGTATGACCTTAACGAGAATGTGGAAACTGTTCTTGTACTCGGTCTTGATAAGTTTGACCGCGATGATGAGGACTCTTACAGCAACAGTATGCAGGCGGATTTTCTTATGCTTCTCGTAATTGATAACGAAAAGGAAGAATGTACTGCTCTTCATATCAACCGTGATACAGTTGCACAGATGAGCGTTCTCGGCGTGGCAGGTGACAGAATTGACACCGTCAGCCAGCAGCTTGCGCTCGCTCATACCTACGGTAACGGTAAGGAGATAAGCTGCAGAAATACTGCCGAAGCGGTGTCAGACCTTCTTCTTAATATCGAAATTGACCACTACGTATCTGTAACAATGGACGCAGTGGAAGAATATAATGACCTTGTCGGCGGAGTAACTGTAAGAGTTCTTGATGATTTCAGCGGTATCGACGATACTCTCGTCAAGGGCAGGGAGGTTACTCTCAAGGGTGAGCATGCGCTCAATTATGTAAGGTCAAGATACGGCCTTGACGACAGCACCAATAACCGTCGAATGGAGCGCCAGCAACAGTACCTTGAAGCACTTTACCGCAAGACGGTTGAGTGTCTTGATGAGGATGAAAATTTTATAGTAGATTCAGCTTCAAAGCTTACGTCCGATATTATTTCGGACTGTTCAGCAAGCCGCCTGCAATCAATTGCGGAAAAAATCGCAGATTATAGTTTTGCAGGTATACGCGATATTGAAGGTGAAACTGTAATGGGAGAAACATATCTTGAATTTCACCCTGATGCAGAGTCAATAAAAGAAACAGTAGTAGAGTTGTTTTATGTTCCGGAAAACTGATTCCGGAAGGAAGTTTTCAGCAACGGTTAGCTCGGATTAGTTGTCAGGTTTTGCGCAGGGTTCTTTAGAAAAATTTGCGGAATTTAAAATCACGGAATCAAGCAAAATCTTATTGTTAATCAGAGTTGGCCGACGGTGAGAAATCACTGTTCGGCCTTTTAACGTCTTTATCCGCCCGTTTTTATACGGAGCATCAATTTCAGAATGGGGTATATAATGGCTAAACACAAGAAAGGATTTTATGAAAAGTACATAAAGGTACCGCAGGATGTAATTCTTGCGTCCCTTGCACTTGTTGTGCTCAGCCCTGTTTTGCTCGTGGTTGCCTTGCTTGTGCGCACAAAGCTCGGAGCGCCTGTCATTTTCAAGCAGGAGCGTGCGGGAAAAGACGGAAAACCTTTTTATATGTATAAGTTCAGAACAATGTCCGACGCGAGGGATGACGAAGGGGATCTGCTTCCGGATGAGCAGAGACTTGATAAGTTCGGCAGTTTTTTGAGAAGCACTTCTCTTGATGAATTACCGTCGCTTCTTAATGTGGTTAATACTACCTGTTCGCTGTGCGGTCCGCGTGCGCTTTATGTGAGATATATCAACAGATATTCTGCAGAGCAGGCGAGACGGCTTGAGGTGCGACCGGGAATAACAGGGCTTGCCCAGATCAACGGCAGAAATGCAATAAGCTGGGAAAAGCGATTTGAATATGACGTTGATTATATTGATAACATAACCTTCCTCGGTGACTTGAAAATTATGATTCAGACAGTCGGTAAGGTGTGGAAGCGTGAGGGTATTACCTCTGCAACCTCAGCAACAATGGAAGAGTTTATGGGCAGTGAGGCGGATAAGGTCACTTATGAATAAATTAATCATCATCGGCGCCGGTGGTCACGGCAAGGTGATTGCCGATAACGCGTTAAAAAACGGATATAAGAATATCGGGTTTATAGATGATAATTGTGCAGATACCTGTATGGGTTTTCCTGTTGTCGGCACAACCGGTGACATCGAAAACCTCAACGACGGCGAAACGGATTTTATTATAGGAATAGGAAATAACACAATCAGACAAAGTATTGCTGAAAAATATGATGTAAACTGGATTACAATCATCCATCCTTCCGCACAGATAGCGGTAAGTGCATCTGTCGGAAAGGGGACAGTGGTAATGGCGAATGCAGTGATAAATGCCTCAGCTACCGTCGGAGCGCACTGCATTATAAACACGGGCTCAATAGTTGAACACGACAATGTGATTGAAGATTATGTTCACCTGTCGCCGAGGGTTGCCCTGGGAGGCGAGGTAAAAATAGGAGCTGATTCTCATATCGGAATCGGTGCCACGGTGAGTAATAATATAGAAATATGTGATAACTGCATTATCGGAGCCGGCGCGGTTGTAGTCAATAACATCCGCAATAAAGGCACGTATGTCGGCATCCCGGCGAGGAAAAATAGATGAAGATTTTGTATGTGACAACGATCTCTTTGACAATAAACAGTTTTTTTAAACCGCATATTGAAATGCTTGTTAATGAGGGACATAAGGTTGATATAGCCTGCAATAGTGAAGATTTAGAGTTGGACAGTATTTATTATCAATTAGGTTGCAAGCATTATCAAGTTGATTTTTCTCGTTCCCCAATTTGCTTGGAAAATGTGAAGGCTTACTGCCAACTTAAAAGGATAATGCAACAGGGGCATTATGATATAGTTCACTGTCACACCCCGAATGCATCTTTAATAACCAGATTGGTTTGCAGAAAATTCAGGAAGAGTGGTCTAAAGGTTTTTTATACTGCTCATGGCTTCCATTTCTATAAAGGAGCACCGAAGCTGAATTGGATGCTTTTTTATCCTATTGAAAAATTTTGCTCTTTTTTCACAGATAAATTAATTACAATAAATAAAGAAGACTTTGATTTCGCGAAGAATAAACTTAGAGCCAAAGATGTTTATTATGTTCCCGGTGTCGGTATTGACTTGCCAAAGCTTGAAAGTGTTGACATTGACATAGCTGAAAAAAGACGTGAGATAGGAGTTCCGGAGGATGCATTGCTTCTATTGTCCGTTGGTGAGCTTAATGAAAATAAGAATCATCAAATTATTATAAAAGCATTGGCAAAACTGAAAAATCCTGATCTCCACTATGCTATTGCCGGGTTAGGTGATAAAAGCGAGTTTTTACTCGATTTGTCGCGAGAGCTTGGTGTTGAAGAACAAGTTCATTTATTAGGCTATAGAACGGATATAATTGAGCTGAATCGTTCAGCAGATGCGTTTTGTTTTCCGTCTGTTCGTGAAGGTTTATCCGTATCTTTAATGGAAGCTATGGCTTGCGGATGCGCTTGTGTTGTCAGTAAAATACGCGGAAATGTGGATTTAATCGACGAAACAGGCGGAAGACTATTTGAACCGTCCGATTTAGATAATTGCATCGAGGCTATTGATACGATAATACGATGTGACAGAGCCAAGATGGGCAAGAGTAATATTGAAAAAGTTAAAAGCTTTGAAATAGCAGTTGTGATTGAAATGATGAGGAAAATCTATTTTGAAAATGTATAAAGATGATATTTTATTAAGTTTTATTGTACCGGTGTATAACGTTGAGTTATACTTGCAGGAGTGTCTTGAAAGTATATTGGAACAGATAACCGATGAATGTGAAATTATACTTATAGATGATGGTTCCACTGATTTGTCGGGGGTGTCGTGTCACTGTTACTGTCGATGAGAATTGTCTATGTGTTTTTTGAAGTCATAAAAAGGAAAAAGCTTTAAGTTGTTTGAGGAATTACAGGTAATCAATTAATGTATTTATAACGATAAAGCACGAGTAGGGATTTAAATGAAGAAGATATCTATTATTATGGGAATATATAATTGTTCCTCAACATTGCCGGAGGCTGTGAATTCGATAATTAATCAAACCTATAATAATTGGGAATTGATTATGTGTGATGATGGATCATCAGATGACACCTATTTTGTTGCAAAAACATTCGCAGATAACTATAGTAATATTATTTTAATAAAAAATGAAAGTAATATGGGGTTAAACTACACACTTAATCGGTGTTTAGATATCGCTACAGGCGAATATATTGCAAGAATGGATGGAGACGACGTTTCGCTTCCCACTAGGTTGGAAAAAGAACTCCATTTTTTGGAAACAAGGCATGATTATGCACTCGTTGGAACTCCAATGATATATTTTAATGAAAACGGAGATTTTGGAATTGGTTTAGGAGACAGAGAACCTCAGTGTACCGATTTTGTCTATGGCTCTCAGTTTTCTCATGCGACGGTTTTAGTTCGCAAGGAGATATATGACATTGTCGGTGGTTATAGTGTTAGTAAGAGTTTTCTTCGTGTGGAAGATTGGCATTTGTGGATAAAAATATACTCAAAAGGATATAGAGGCTATATACTTTCTGAAGCGTTGTACAAAATGCGAGATGATGGAAATGCTCTTCGCAGAAGAAAATTCAAGTACAGAATTAATGAAGCTAGAGTTATTTGTTTGGCGGTAAAGGAGTTGAACTTGCCGGCATGGAAATGTATTTTTGCTGTTAAACCGATTTTAACCGCTTTGCTTCCGAAATCTATCTATATGTTTTTTCATAAAAATTGTTTAAAAATGGACAGGAGAATGGATAGATGATGTTTTCTGGTTTGAGAGAAAAAATCAAAAAGATTGTTTTCAAAGAACGATATAGCAGCGAAACATATATCAATTATTTGAGAAGCCAAGGAATGGAAATAGGAGAAGGAACGCGTATTTTTGCTTCTCCTAATGATGTTTGTATAGATGAATCTCGTCCATGGATGATTAAAATAGGAAATAATGTTCAGATAACCCGTGGGGTTATAATGCTTACACATGACTATGCTTGGTCTGTGATAAAGGGTGTATATGGTGAGATATGTGGATCCTGTGGAAAAATTGTTATTGGAAATAATGTGTTTATAGGAATGAACTCAATTATTCTTAAAGGAGTTAAAGTCGGAAATAATGTCATTATTGGGGCTGGAAGTATTGTTAGTAAAGATGTACCAGATAACAGCGTTGTAGCAGGTAATCCGGCAAAAAAAATAATGACAATAGATGAGTATTACAAAAAACGAAAGTTAGCACAATACGCAGAGGCGAAAGAATTGGTCCAAGAATATTATCAAACGTATGGCAATAAACCATCAGGCAAAATAATGGATGAGTTTTTTTGGCTTTATACAAATACTGTGGAAAATATTGATGAATCATATGATAGAAAAATGCACTTAATTGGTAATTATAAAGATAGCGTGGATGCATTAGAGAAGAATAAACCAAAGTTTATATCTGAAGAGGAGTTTATAGATAATGTCCTAAAAGAAGGTGGCGAGAACGAAGATGTTTCAAAAGAATAAACTCAAAATTCTTCAAGTTGTTCCGGTTCTAGCGTATGGCGGAGTAGAAAAAATAGTTGTTAATTATTATAACCACTTAAACCACGATGAATATGAATTCGATTTTATAAGTCATGGAAAATCATCGCCGTATGTTGAGCAATTAAAGAGTGATGGGTGTAATATTTATGAAGTTGAAACAATAGGGGCTCTTGGATACATTGGATATAAAAAACAAGTTGCAAAGATTATAGATATTAACAAATACGATGTTATTCATATTCATATAGGTCATATAACTGGAATTTATGCAAAAGTCTTCCGTGATTTAGGCGCTAAAAAGATTATTTGCCATGCACATACAACAAAGTGCGTGAACACCAAGCATAGAGTATTTATGCCGGTGTTTCGGTGGTTTGCTAATAATTATTCGGATCATCGGTTGTCATGTAGTATTATGGCGGGTGATTTTTGTTTTGGAAAACGAAAGTATGAACTGCTAAATAATGCTATTGATTACAGAAAGTTTGAGAACGTAGGCGAAGGTGATGTAAACAGCCTTAAATGTGAATTAGGCTTGCAAACGACGCCATTTGTAATTGGACATATTGGACATTTCTCTAAACCCAAGAACCATCCATATGTTGTTAAAATTATTGAAAAGTATCATTCTGTTTATCCTAATGCTAAATTTGTTTTAGTTGGAGATGGACCAGACAGGCAAATAATTGAAAAAGAAATACAAGGTAAATCACTTGAAGACTTTGTGATATTTACCGGTATCCGTCAAGATATACCGGTTTTTATGAAAATGTTTGATGTGTTCATTTTACCTTCTTTGCATGAAGGTCTTCCTGTTGTTAGTATTGAGGCACAATCATCAGGAACAGACTGTATTTTAAGTGATAAAATAGACTTTTCGTTGGATATTGGACTTAGATTAACACATTTTCTTCCATTGAAAAAAAGTTGTGATGAATGGATAAATATGATTGAAAGCATAAGGAAGCAAGGGAGAAAATCAATTGACAGTCTAAGAATACATAAGGCACTTGTTGATAGTGGTTATGATGTCGCTGCGACAGCAGAGCATTTGGAGCAAATATACAGGAGAATTGTTGAGGATAATGAGAATGGTGTATAAACAAAAGGTGAATAGTTATAAATTGTCATTTTCCTTGGCGGTTTTTATTTGTGGGATGATATCGGTATTTTTGAGTCTTATACTTGTTAATGAAGAAAAGAGAGTTATTGCTCTTCTCCCACTTTCGTATATGGTTTTATATGCTTTATTAAAAAGTAATAGAAAATTTTTAAATAATATTTCGTTGTCTATTATTAATATATCTGCGTTTTGCCGGTATATTATTTATCCAATAATCATCGCCATTAATTTTAGTAATGGTGGAAGTTATAGCTTTGATACAAAAGTAGTATATTTTCTTGTATATGAATTGATTGGTGTATTTATCGTAATAGGATTGTTTGCGAAAAAATTGAATATTTCTAATCATGTAGAGTTGGCTTTGGACAAACATTTGGGTATCCCGAATCTCTTTTTATTGGTCATACTTCTGCCGATTGTGTTATTGTTTCCCACATTACTTACACAATTTAGTATTTCTCCTGACGTAATCAAGAGTGCCAGCGTGTCTGGAATAGTTGTAGTCTTGTTCAATATGGGAGTTTGGGTATTATTCGTTTATTTGCTTGTAAAATTAAGCTCGTTAAAGGATAACTCAAAATTTACAAATTGGTTTGGATTTGTGTTGGCAACATTGGTTGGAGTATATTATATTTTGTTCAATTCCATTAGCGGTTATGATGTAAAACGCTGGCAGATTATTTCTTGCGGCATAGCAATGGTTTATATACTGATAAAGGTGTTTCCTGCAAGAAAACAAATTGTTATAATTGGAGGAGCAATAGGCATTGTAAGTGCGGTTTTGCTTGGAAGTATCATTAAGTTTGGATTGTTTGGCTCATCTGTGAGTTTTATTGATAAATTCTTTGCTATAGAACACTTTACCGAATATTTCGGAGGAATGAAAAATATTACTCGTGCACTTCAAATTTTTAATGCCACACCAAAAGCACAAGGTATAAATTCAACATTAACAGATTTGTTTTCAGGTGCTCCTGTAATAAGTGCTTTTTTTGATTTTGATAGTTATTCCACTGTTTCTATTTTTCAAAGTGCGACACATCGATCTGATATTATTTGTCCCATGACAGCACAGTCTATTGTTCACTTTGGAGTAATTGGAACCCCGGTGTTAGCAATGATTATGACATATCTTTCCATAGTGTTTAATGCTGCACTTAGGAAAACTTCGAATTTGTATTCTGCATATGTGTTGATTGAAATGGTTGTATTCACTTCTCTTTTTATGGAATTAAACACGACAATCATTTTAGGTAAAATTTGGATACGATTGATGTTTTTAGTTTTACAGTTTATAGAAAATAGAACCAAAATACAATTCAAAATTTAAAGTAGAGGTTGATATGGAGGAGAAAAAACTAAGTATAATAGTTCCGATCTATAATGTAGGATTGTACTTGAATGAGTGTGTAGAATCGCTCTTGATGCAGTCATACTCGAATATAGAAATTATATTGGTTAATGATGGTTCGTCGGACAATTGTGGTGTGTTGTGTGATAACCTAGCTTTAGCTAATCCGTCAATAAAAGTGATTCATCAAGAAAACAAAGGTTTACCGCATGCCCGAAATGCCGGACTAAATATGGCTACTGGTGATTACGTTGGCTTTATTGATTCCGATGATTATATATCAAAAGATATGTATAGAACTATGATTGAGCGTCTTGAGGCTACGGAAAGTGATATGGTTGTTTGTAATTTTCAAACATTTAACAAATTTAGTAATAATCCTTTTCAAGAACGGTACAAGGATGAAGTTATTCTTTTTGATGAATCTGATACTCTGAAATTTTATCAATGTGCACTGGATTCATCATGTAATAAAGTTTATCGAGGTAATATAATAAAAGATAGTGAATTATGGTTTGAGGATAAAAGTATTGTTGCACAGGAGGATTACTGGTTTTTGGTCAGATATTGTTCACATATATCAAAAATTGCTACAATCTCAGAACCATATTATCATTACAGGGAGAGAAAATCGTCAATTTCCAAGAGCAGAAGTGATGAAGATATCGTTTTACGATGTTTGCACTTTATAGAAATTTCTCGCGATTATATAAAAAAATGTGGTCGAGAAATCGGTTCTTTTCAAGAACACTTGCTTTTGAATCTTATGTTTGCATCAATAAACAATATACCGGATGCTAGCGTCAAAAGAATTTGTGATACTGTTATGTCCTTTAAGACTTTTGAAAATTTCGATATCGCAGTAAGGAACAAACTAAGGATGCTTAGCAACAGATGTCAAAGTTTACGTGACAATTATGACTTAATATTGTATTACTTACTGAGCAAGAAGTTTTATACACTGTTCTCAATCTTGGAAACTATTAGGGTAAAAAGACTTCATTCTAAAAGTAAATCAGATATATATTTTGATTGAAGGGCTATGAAGGTGATTTAATTATGAATGACTATCAAAAGGTTAGTTTTGAGATTTTGAAAGTGTTTATTGATATATGTGAAAAGTTGAATTTGAAGTATTATCTTGCTTGTGGCAGTGTCCTTGGAACAGTAAAATACCATGGATTTATTCCATGGGATGATGATATAGATGTTTGTTTGTTAAGACCTGATTATGAGATATTTGTTCGGGAAGCGCCCCAATATTTACCGCCATATCTGTTTTTACAAAATTACAAGACTGACCCTGCGTTCCCGTCTATAACCAGTAAAATCAGAGATTGTAGGACAACATGGATTGAAAAGGGAGTCGCACATTTAGATATAAATCATGGTATATATTTAGATGTGTTTCCAATTGATGGATATCCAAAGGATATAAAAGCTCAAAAAGAATTAGAAAAAAGAAAAATGGCATTTGAGCGTGTAAGAGCGTTGTCTTATTCTACTAAATATAACCCGTTTTCGATAAGAACAAATCTTGTTATATTGAAAAAGAAGTTGTTTGGAAAAGGAAAATCATCATTCGAAAACATAAGGGAATACGAAAAACTTGTTTCAAAGTATTCACCATTTGACAGTGAAGTATGGTGTAATCATGGGAATTGGCAAGGCAAATTAGAATACGCAGATAAATCTCAATATGGGGAAGGTGTGTCAGCTATATTTGAAGGAATAGAAGTAAGGATTCCGGAGGACTATGATGCATACTTAACTCAAAAATATGGAGATTGGCGAGCTGACTTACCATTAAATAAGCGAAATAGTGGTCATGACATACTGATTATGGATGCTTCAAAGTCTTATTTGGAGTATATCAGAAAAACATAATTGTATCCAACCATTTCGATGGATAAATATATAAACAATTGAAAGGAGCGAAGATAAATCAAAGTTGTTATCGGCACCAAGCTTAATGGAGAAAAATCTTCGACATCTCCGTTAAGCAAAATACTGTGTCAAAAAAAACATCAAAAGGAGTTTAAAGATGAACAAAACATTCATGCGTAGTGTCTCGTTTTTGATGGCTGTTATGATGGTAGTAGGTGTTTTTGCAACTACACCTTTCGCTGCGTTTGCGGCAGGCGTTGATTACAGCCATAATGCTTCTACGAGCACAGATGAGTATTATAACCTCATCTCTAAGACAGACTGGGACAATGCTCCCGGCATTTCCGAATCCGAAATCGTTTTGAATAACGATGCGGGTACTTATCGCCAGGTTGTTCACATTATGAAAGCTGATGTGAATAATTCTTATGTAAGCGTCATTCCGACTTATGCTGATATGAACACATCCGTTTATCAGACGGCTACAATGCTCGATCAGGCTAATTGGATTGACCAGAATATGGAAGGCGAAGTTATTGGTGTAATGAACTGCTGCTTGTCCTGGTATTCTGGTTATCCTGCTGACCGTGTAGGCGAACCTCTCGGCTTTATGATGATGAATGGCGAGATTATGTTTGATCCGGGTAATTGCGGTTATAATTACGGTAATGTTGGCTTCCCGACTTGCGTAGTTATCAATAAGGATGTTGATGAAAACGGCAATCTCAGACCAGCAGATATTCCTAAGGTTGAAATGCCTCAAATCCGTTCTTCAGCTGACCTTGACGGTTGGGAGGAAACAGTTATTCCGGTTTCCAGCGGATATATTGTAAAAGAAGGCGTAAATCAGTCAAAGACTGCATCACATAGTGATGCTGCTCCCCGCTCTGTAGTAGGTATTACGGCAGACGGTCAGGTTGTTATGATGGAAAACGACGGTCGTCAGTCTCCCTTCTCTGCCGGTATGAATATGTACGAGTGTGCAGAGGTTATGATTGCTGCCGGTTGTGTTTGGGCTGCTAACTGTGACGGTGGCGGTTCCTCGACCTTCGTTTCTCAGCGTCCCGGTGAAGAGTTAAAGGTAGTGAACTCTCCTTCAGACGGAGGTCTTCGTCCTTCAACATCCGGTATTTGCTTTATTACAACAGTTCCCGCTGACGGTGAATTTGTTCGTGCAAATGTCAGCGCTGAAGGTGAATATTTCACACCCGGAAGCTCTGTTCAGTTCTCGGCTGTCGGTGCGGATGTTGCCGGTGGAACGGCTGTAATTCCTGAAGATGCTAAGTGGATTCTTTCTGATGATACTTTCGGTACTATCGATCAGAGCGGCTTGTTTGTTTCTAACGGAAAGACAGGTTCTGTAAGTGCACAGATTGAATATGAAGGAACAGTATATGGTGAACGCGAAATCAGTATTGTAGTTCCTGATGCAATTCATTTTAGTCAGTCTGTTTTGACTGTACCTAACGGTGCACAATCAAGTTTCTCGCTTTCTGCTACATATGGTATCTATGAAGTTGTAAGTAAAGATTCTGACTTTACTGTCAAACTTGATAACAACAATATGGGTACACTGGATGGATATGTAATTACAGCAACAGATGATTTGTCTGTTACAGGTGGTTCTATTACTGCGACCCTGACACACGACTCATCGGTTACTGCAACTATGGAAGTAGTATTCGGTAAGGCTTCAGAAGTTATTTGGGATTTTGAAGATGGATTCGGTACAGGTTGGTATGTTGAACATCTGCAGCAACGAAAGAATGGAAATCATGCAAAGCCCGGTATTAGTGCATATAATAATATTCTCAACAGCTATCCCGTAACATCCGAAAACGGAATGGTTCATGATGGAAACGGTGCAGCAGCTGTATATTCTGATACCACCTATGGTACACTTAACTGGCTTGGTGCTGCTTTGCGTTGGGCAGGAGAAACTGTTACTTATGAAAATGCCAAGACACTCGGTGCATGGGTATATTTTCCCAAGGATGCTGTAAGTGTAGCTGTAAGATTCTGCTTTACAGGCGTGAAGGATGGAGAAAATGTTGGTATTGATGCATATCCCATCAATTATGGTGATTCCTTATACTTTGAAGAATCCGGTTGGGTATACTGCGCAGTTGATGTCAGTGAATATGACAGCATAACTCTCAGTCAAAACCAGGCCTGGGATCCGGCTAATCCGACTGGCGGCGCAGGTGCAAGAATTGAGATAAGCTGTCAGCTTAACGGTGGCACCAGCGGCGAGTATAATTGGCAAACCACACCCGGTGTTGCCGGTATCAATACTTTCTTTATTGACAATTTGATCGTGGATTATTCTGAAGCTTGTGATGACAGAGAAGCTCCCAATTTTGGCGAGGTTCAGTATGTTGAGCCTATTTCGACAGAGGATAAATACCTGAATAATCAGCGTAACAGTGCTACTGTTACCAATTACAACAATATCGGATTTGCAGTAAACGTTACTGAAGATACAACATTTGTAAATGCTACAGGTTTGGATGCAGCAACCGCAAGAGCTTATATCGACGGTAACGAGGTTGACTGCACATTTAACGGAAAGAATATTTCTATTCCTGCTACAGATCTCAAAAACGGTGTGCACACTGTTAAATTCACTATTTGCGATATGTCAGGAAATTATGCATCAGTTATCAGAAAGATTCAGGTGAATGCTGAAAATAATGATGCAAACATTTGGATTAAGCCGCAGACTGATGCTGCTTTAGTTCCGACAGGTTCACAGTATTGGATTGATGTTATTGCTAAGAATGTTGAAAATGTCGAAAAAGTAACTCTTACTCTTGACCTGAACAATGTAAACAATTGGCTTCTTGACCACATGGTTACATTGTATGGTTTTAGTGCGACTTATACTACTGATCTTGCAGGAGAGAATCTTGCATACATTGAAATTGAACGCACAGGAACTGTAGAAGCAAGCGGAGAACAGGCGATTGTATCTATTCCTCTTCAGACCTGGGAATTCAAAGAAGAAACATACCCCGGATATCTTCCTTCTTCCGGCGGAGACAGTGACTTGAACGGAAATAGTATGTATGACCCCTATGAATGTTGGAATGAATTTGTAGGTCATAACTATGCTGTTATTATCAATCCTTTGGCCGGTTTGGTTGAGTATACCGACAACACCACTGAAAGCTTTTCAGGAGATAAGATTCAGGTTAATACTGAGCGTCAGATTGGATGTTGGTGGGGTAAATTAAACACTACTCAGAAGTATGAGTATTTTACTCAATATGATAAGAGTAGTTGGCATCTCCATTCAGCAGGAGCACCGCAGGATAAGGCTGCAACTTGTACTGAAGAAGGATACATCGGCCGTGTATTCTGTACCGGATGTTCTTGTGTAACAGAAACAGAAAAAGGTCATAGCTGTGATACAGCCGACGGTTGTGGAGCAATTCTTGTTTGGGGTACAACTGTTGAAGCAACAGGTCACGAGTACGCAATCAATTCCGACGGTAAGCTCGCTTGTGTAAATGGCGGTGAATTGTTCAATGGCGTTTATACAGACGGCAAAACTTATGTTGACGGCGTTGTTGTTGCTGAAGGATGGAACGATGATAACACTTCTTATTATGTAGATGGTATAAAATTAACCGGACCTCAGGTGATTTCCAATACTTTTGTTTATTTTGATGCAAATGGTATTGTTGATGATAAGAATTTGTATACCGGTTTGTTTAAAAGCTTCAATAAGACATACTATGCAATTGGTGGTAGTTTAGTATCCGGTTGGCAGACAATTGAGAATGAATGGTATTACTTTAATGATGAGTTGTACTTTGCAACCATTGGAGAGCTCTATTATTTCCCGAATGTTAAGTATGTATTTGATGACAATGGTGCCTTAACAGATGGTGTATGGCGTGTAACTGGAGAAGGTATTAGATACTATTATGGTCCCAGTTGGTATATTCATAAATGGGTTGAAATTGATGGTCATACATATTTCTTTGATTCTAATGGATACTGTGCAGTTGGCAATCATGTTATCAAGAGTAACAACAATTCCGATCCTATTGCGTATATCTTTGATGATACAGGTAAACTGATTTCTTATCCCGATACAACCGGTATTTTTGAGGCTGCTGAAGGACTGTATTATCTGATCAATGGTGAGGTTCAGTTAAATCTCGGTTTGACAGAGATCGAAGTGGAAGGTGTTAAGCGTTACATTTACGTACGTACAGCAGGACAGCTTGCAGTAGGCGAGTACACTGTATGGGTAAATAACGGTATCGTACCTTATGGCTCAGTTCAAACCTTTGATGAAAACGGATATATGGTAGTGGAAGATGAGAAACTCAATGGCATCGTCAATGAGAACGGAACACTTTACTACTATGTAGACGGAATGAAGCAGGTAAATCTCGGTTTGACAGAGATCGAGGTGGAAGGTGTTAAGCGTTACATTTACGTACGTACAGCAGGACAGCTTGCAGTAGGCGAGTACACTGTATGGGTAAATAACGGTATCGTACCTTATGCATCGGTTCAGATTTTCAATGAGAATGGTTATATGATCACAAAGTAAAGTTTTTAAAACCAACACCGCGAAACCCTCGCGGTGTTGGTTAAAAAGTTATAGAAGAGGATTCTAATGAATAGTCGTGTTCTTAAAAATGCAACATGGATAATTGTGTGCAAGATAATTCAGTCTGCATTAGGCTTGATGATTGGAATGTTCACAGCACGTTATCTTGGCCCATCAAACTATGGCATTGTTAATTACGCAGCATCAATTGTTGCATTTTTAACACCGATAATGCAACTTGGATTTAGGAACACTTTGGTTCAGGAAATTGTCAATAAACCTGAAAAAGAGGGAACGATTGTTGGAACATCGTTAATCTTGAGTTTTGCATCATCACTATGTTGTGTTTTAGGTGTGGGCTTGTTTGTTAGCATTGTAAACTATGGCGAAAATGAAATAATTATTGTATGCTTGTTATACTCTTTAAGTCTGATATTTCAAGCGTTTGAAATGATTCAGTATTGGTATCAAGCTAAATTGTTATCAAAGTATATATCTGTTGTTTCAATTGTTGCTTACTTAACTGTATCGATATATAAGATATTTCTGCTGGTATCTGGTAAAAGTATATATTGGTTTGCTGTATCACAAGCATTGGATTTTTTGGTTATTTCCGTATTACTTGTGGTTATTTATAGAAGGATTGGCAAACAAAAACTTTCTTTTTCATTTGATGTTGGAAAAAAAATGCTTTCTGTTAGTAAGCATTATATCCTTTCGGCTGTTATGGTAGCAACTTTTAATCATATCGGCAGCATAGTTCTAAAACTATTTATGGATGAAACTGCTGTTGGTTTTTTTTCAGCATCTGCGAATTGTGTTAATATTACAGGCTTTATTTTTAACGCCATAATTGATTCAGCTCGTCCATCTATATTGGCGGTTAGAGAACAAAATATTAATGCTTATAAATCAAGACTTGTTAAATTATATTCGATTATAATAGCTGGAACAATTATACAAAGTGTAATCATTTCGTTGTTTTCAAATATAATTATAAATGCTCTTTACGGCACGGAATATTTACCAAGTGCTCAGCTTTTAAGAGTTATGTGTTGGATGGCGGTTTTTTCCTATTTAGGTACGATTCGAAATATTTGGATTTTGGGTGAAGGAAAGCAAAAGTGTCTATGGATTGTTAATTTGTTAGGCGCTATTTTTAATATACTGATAAATATTATTCTAATAACAGCAATGGGTACCGTTGGTGCTGCTATTTCGGCGGTTGCAACGCAAGTTTTTACAAATGTTGTTTTAAGCTTTTTAATACCATCTATAAGAGAAAGTAGCCAATTGATGCTGAAAGGTGTAAATCCTAAATATGTTTTTCTTTTGCTGAAGAAAATTTTTTATAGTGTTAGAGAGCGTTTCAAAAATGTTTGTTAGAATGCTTTTTCTTAGAAGCTTGACCTAAGCCCCTTGTTTGAAGTAATAATGATGAGTGACAAGCGCTTTTGTGTGACGGATATAATTTCTGTGTATACTGAAGATTAATGAAAATCCCTTAAATAGACTTAGTTTTTTAAGTCTATTTAAGGGATTTTTCAAAAAGACAAGTTACAACAAAAACTGTAAGAATTATTGTGAACTTTTTCTTGTGACTGTAAAGAAATTAAATAAAGTAAACTGCGCTAGACGAGTTCTGTTATAATTATTTTGGTGATTTTTGTGTAAAATATATACTTTACTAACCTCCTCAATAAAAACAATTGAACTTCAGGCGGAATTATGGTATATTCTAGGTAGTTTTTGCGGATAGCGCAAAAAATAAAGTTGAAACCATATTAACAGAAAGAAAGTATAAAATGACAAAGTCTTTAAGCAACAAAAAATCAAATTTTCTTATTTTTCTCTGCTGGGCGGCATACACGGCGGCGTATGTAGCAAGGCTCAATTACAACGCCTCAATGGTCGAAATTCTGTCACAGCTCGGCACAACAAAGGAAGCGGCGGGAACGGTCAGCTCGTTCTTTTTCTTCGCTTACGGTGCGGGTCAGTTAGTCAACGGACTGCTTTCGAAAAGATACAATACAAAATATTCCGTAACGATTGCACTTGCCGCGTCGTGTATTGTCAATCTGTCAATGACCTTCTGTCAGGGTATTGATGCAATGAAATATCTGTGGTTTTTCAACGGTGTATTCCAGTCAATTCTCTGGTCATCGCTTATCAAAACCCTCTCTGATAATCTTGCGGATGACAAGCTCCCGAAAGCCGTAATGGTGATGAGCACAACCGTTGCGGCGGGTACGTTTACTGCCTACGGTCTTGCGGCACTTTTCTCTGCATTGGAACTGAGCTGGACAAGCATCTTTTATGTCGCATCAGCGGTTGTCGGTGCTGTTGGTGTGCTTTGGTTTATCGGAATGAGTACCATTCAGAAGGGCAAGAGGGAAGTACAGCTTACAGAAAAGAAGATAGGTAAAAAGCTTACGCTTACCCCCATATTCGTTGTCAGCATTATCGCAATTCTCATTTCTGCGGTGACTAACGGATTTATCAAGGACGGCGCTACAACGTGGGTTCCGTCAATTCTCAAGGAAGAGTTCGGAGTGCCGTCATCACTTTCGATTATCGTCACTCTTCTTCTTCCTGTGCTTTCGATTTTCGGTGCGTCGCTCGTAAAGGCGCTTCATAAAAAGCAGAAGGATGAAAACATACTCAACGGTATTTTCTATTTTGCTGCAATGCTGCTTTCGGGTCTGATTATTGTAACAATCAACCTGAAATCCGTTCCGCTCACACTCGCACTTTTCGGCGGAATAGCCTGTCTTATGTCGGCAATAAATAACGTTATCACCAGTGTTGTTCCTCTTTATTCGAGGGATAAAATCGACTCGGGACTCTCGGCAGGCTTGCTCAATACATTCTGTTATGTCGGCAGTACGTTGAGCACCTCTCTGCTCGGTAAAATTGCAGATACAAACGGCTGGAACGATGTGTTTATTTGTATTCTTCTTTTCACTGTAACGGCGTTTGCGGTTTGTGTTGTTTCTGCTGTTGTTACGCACAAAGTGAAAAAAGCATAAACGAAGGGTGATTTTTATGAATAAGGTCAGTTTTTATCTTATAACAGATACCCATTATTTCGAAAACAGCCTTGGTGTTGAAGGCAAGGCTTTTGAAAGCTATATGAAGCGCGAACAATTTTTTATGAGGGAGAGCAGTGCGATAATTTCGTCGACTTTTGAACGTATCGCACAGGACAACGAGACAGATATTGTCATTCTTCCCGGCGACCTTACCAAAAACGGTGAAAAAGAAAGTCATAAGAGCTTTGTAAAGGAGCTTTATAAGCTCAAGGAAAAGGGCAAAAAGAATTTTGTCATAACTGCGGGTCACGATTATAATGAATATTCTTACGGATATAAAAATGACGAACGCATAGAGGTTGAGGGCACAGACTTTGACGAGCTTTACGATTTTTATAAGGATTTCGGCTATTCGGATGCCCTTGCTTTTGACAAAAGAACCCACTCCTACATAGCGCAGATTGCTGACGGTGTCCGTATGCTTGCCGTTAACTGTGACGGTGAGAATATCGCAAAGGGTACGGTTGATGAGGAGCTTATGGCTTGGGTTAAGATACAGCTCGACCAAGCGAAGGCGGATAACTGCTCGGTTTTTGCAATATGCCATTACCCGATAATTCCGTCCGTTCCCGTATTTGACCTCGTCGGTGATGCTAAGCTCAGGAATTGGCGAGCGTTTGCATCTTTCCTTGCTGATAACGGTGTTGAGCTTGCCTTGACGGGACATATGCACATCCAGAGTATAAACGAGTTTTACAGCGAAAAGGGCAATCGTCTTATTGATATCTGCACCTCCTGCCTTGTCGGCAGTCCTGCAAAATACCGCAAAATAACGGTAGATGAAGCATCTGACCTCAAAGTCGAGACGCTTGATGTCGGTGATTTCGGCGTTGATACAAACGGGCTCTCTCCGCGTGAGTATTTCGACCGTCAATTTGCGCAGGCAATTCTCAATCGCGTGCTCGGTGCGCTCGACGGCGGCGAGGGGATAGTGAAGCATCTCAAAAAGCTCGGACACCGCTTTATTGAAAATGCCACTGTCGGCACTCTGGCTCGTCTGCTTGTAATTAAGGTTGACAAGAGCCTGGCTCAAAAGAAGCTGACCGATTTTATCCAAGAGGTCGGATTGGGGATTTTTTTCGGCGATATGCCTTATGTCAAGGGAACGCCCGTTTATGATGCTGTTTTACGCGTGTTGAAGAGATTTTCGTTTGTTATCCGCAAAGTTGAGCCGAAGCTTTCAAAGGACGGAATTGACGTTAATCTTGAAAAAATGCTCATTGATACTATCGGAAATAACAAGGGCTTTTCCGATAATAATGCCGAATTCAGACTCAGGTGATAATTATGGAATACAGCAGAGAACTCAAAACCGATTGGAAAGCAAAATGGATATGGCTTGAAAGTGAAAAATCAAGCAAAAACGTCTGGCTTTGCTTTAACAAGAAATTCAGTGTAACCGATACTCCCGAACAGTTTAACGCTAAAATTGCGGCTGAAAATAAATATTGGCTTTACATCAACGGAAAAAGTGTTGTCCGCGAAGGCGGTCTTAAAAGAGGCCCGACTCCTACGGGCTGTTATTTTGATGAGGTTGATATCGCACCGTATCTTGTTCCGGGAGATAATCTCATCAGCGTGCTTGTATGGTATTGGGGTAATGAAGCGAGCTATTCGAGCTCCGATGCAGGTCAGGGCGGACTGCTTTTTGAAGCAGAGAATGATGAAATTTCCGTTCTTTCCGATAATAGCTGGAGCGTGATTAAAAATCCTGCCTTCAAGGATGATACGGGAAAGCTCCAGCCGAATTACAGACTTCCCGAAAGTAATGTTTACTATGATGCGCGCGACGAGCTTGCACATTGGAATAAGTTCCGTTATGATTTTTCAGGCTGGCAGAAGGCTGACGAATATTCGGTCGGCGGCGAAGGCTGTTGGGGCGAAATCTATTCAAGAGATATTCCGCAGTTCAAGGATTTCGGCCTTAAGGATTATCTCAACAGTAAGGATTATGAGGGAAAGAGCTTCCGCCTGAAGAAGAAAATCACCCTCAATGCACCGTATAACGCACAGCTTACCCCTTACCTTGAGGTTGAGTCAGCCGCAGGCAAAAAAATCGTAATAACAACCGAAAATACTTACACGGGAGCAATTCACAGCACCTATGTCACAAAGGACGGCTTGCAGTCGTTCGAATCTCCCGCGTGGTTTAACGGTGAGCATATTACCTATGAAATTCCGTCAGGAGTTAAGATTATCAGTCTTAAATACAGAGAGAGCGGTTACAATACTGAATTCTGCGGAGAGTTTAAATGCGAAAACAACGCTATGAATACACTTTGGCAAAAATCCTTGCGCACTCTCTACGTTACAATGCGTGATAATTTTATGGATTGTCCCGACCGCGAAAGAGCTCAATGGTGGGGTGACGTAACGAATGAAATGATGATGACGATGTACTGTCTTGCCCCGTCGTCGTATAAGCTTTACCGCAAGGGTGTCAGCGCAATGCTTTCCTATGTTGACCCCGAAACAAAGGTGTTGCAGACGGTCGTGCCGATTAAAAACGACTACTTTGAGCTTCCGTGCCAACAGCTTGCAGGTGTCTGCGGCTTCTGGACTTATTATATGTATACGGGTAATAAGGATTTTATTAAATCTGTTTATTCTTATGCCGTTGATTATCTCAACCTCTGGAAGACTCAGGAAAACGGACTCCTCGAGCACAGGTCGGGTTCGTGGGATTGGCAGGATTGGGGCGACAAAATCGACGTTACACCGCTTGAAAACGCCTGGTATTATTATGCCTTATCCTGCGTTAAGAATATGGCGGAGCTTCTCGGATTTGAGGAGGATGCAAGCGGTTTTGACAGTCGTATGAAGTCGCTTTACACCGCATATCAGACCTTGTGGACGGGCGAGGGCTATGCCGACCCGGAAAATGACGGTTATGACGACAGAGGTAATGCGGTTGCCGTTCTTTCGGGAATCTGCCCCGAAGAGAATTACAGCGCACTTAAAAATATCCTCTTTAACACAAGAAACGCAAGTCCCTATATGGAGTATTACGTTCTCGAATCGCTGTGCAGAATGGGTGAATTTGCACTTGCAGAGCAGAGAATGTGTGAGCGATACAAAGAGATGATTGAGGAGGACTACTCAACTCTTTGGGAAAACTGGATTAAGAAGGACGGTACGTCAAACCATGCGTGGACGGGCGGTCCACTTGTGATTATGAGTAAGCACGTTGCAGGCATAAAGCCGCTTGCTGCAGGCTATGAAAAAATCGAAGTCAGACCGCAGTACGGCTTGCATAAGAATATTTCCTGCACCGTTCCTGCGATTATCGGCGAAATAAAGCTTGATATTACCGAGGCTGACGGAAAAACAAAAATAAATCTTGAATATCCTGAAAGCTCACAGGTTGTTCTGTATCTTCCCGAAAACGCTGATTTAACGGTAAACGGTAAAAGCATTGAAACGAACGATTCTGTACTTTACTTATAAAAATCAACACTCCGTGAGATTCACACGGAGTGTTGTCGTTTATTCGGTTAAAATTTGTAGCTGTATTCGTAGCCTTCAACCCATTCGCTGTCGTCAAAATCACGGAATCGAAGCAGAACTTCGTCTTCGTAAACCTCAACAACTGCACCGATACCTGTTTTATATCCCTCTGTCGCGTGCTCGGTCGATTTCGGAATATTTACCGATTTAACTCCGTTCACTTCATAAACGGAATACGGCGAAAGCTCAAAATGCGTGTGACCGCAGAAGAAAATCAAGTTATTATAATCGTCAAGAACATCAGAAAGTCTGTTGTCGGCACCGTTTTCAATGTAATTGACAGGATGATGTGAGAACACGAAAATCGGCTTACCGCTCTTTGACGCCTCATCAAGAACACCGCGGAGCCATTCGAGCTGACTGTCGGAAATATCCATACCGTTGACGGTATCGCTTTCTGACGAAAGAACGATGAAATAACAGCCGTCAATTACTTTACAATAATAGTTGTTGTCGATGTCACAGCCTGCGAAATTCGCGTAACGAAGAAAACGCTTTTCGTATTTTTCATATTCGCCGTTACCGTTGCCGTAGTCGTGGTTACCGGGAGCGACGATAAGATTTTTTGCAGGTTTTGCAATTCCGAGTGCGCCGTAGAAGAAAATACTCTCAATATCCTGACCGTTCATAGTGTTGTCGCCGAGAAAAACGAGTGTGTCGTTGTCCTTGGCACTGTGCACCTCTTTAAGAATTTCCGAGTATTCCTGAAAGGTCGGGTAATTGTTACCCTCAATGTGGATGTCGGAAAGAACAGAAAAGCTTGTAACAAGCTCATCGGGATTCTTTGCTTCGTATCCGTCAGCAGGGGAGATGAGAAAAGAAATCGGCAGATAAAGCATAGTAAGTACAGTGCATATAACGTGCTTTGCAAAGTCAATGTAAACGCTCATAGAAAAACCCTCTTTCATTCTTTTTTACCATTATAGCACTATTACGGCACAGATGCAAATATTGGATAAAAAAAACAAAAGCAGTTGCACCCACCGTAGTTTTGTGTTAAGATTTCAACAGAGGTGATTTGTGTGTCACATAACTATTTTGACGTATATTACAAGGTTGGAGAAAACCCGACCTTCTGCTACCGAAGCGGAAATACGGTATATGAAGAAATGCTTTACTCGGGCACGCTTCTTTCAAACGGCTGGAACGGTGCAGGCTATCCCTTGGATGTGCTTGCCTGTATGCCGACCCGTCCCGACCACAAGCGGTATCAGGAGCCCTTTGCCTTCAATATTGAGCTTGAAGGTCAGAGCTTGGATTTCTGTCTTGATTTCGTTGATTTCTATACCGAAAAAAGCGACGAAAATATAAAGGCGACACTTGTGCTTAAAAGCAGAATCAAGCCTGTTACAATAAAGGTTATTACTGTTCTCGACGGTACGCAGATGCTTACCCGTTATTATGAAATCGAGAATAATTCGTCTGCACCGATGTGTCTTAGCCGTCTTACTCTTCTCGGCGGTGCGTTGGAGGAGACAGAAACGGAAAGATTTACGCTCTCCCGGGATGTTGAAAAATTCTATTCCGTCGGATATTTTGCCGATGACCGATGGGGCAATGAGGGCAAATTCACGTGGGCTGACCTTAAGTCAGAGGTTACTTCAATAGATACACGCTTCGGCCGCAACCGCTTCCGTCATCCGATTGTTATGCTTCGCAATAATCTTACGGGCAAAATCTGGTTTGCACAGCTCGGCTGGTCAGGCGGCTGCCGTTTTACCTTTGATTATGATGCGAAACCTGAAAACGGAGATACTTACCTTACCTTCAAGGCGGAAATTATGTCACATAATCCGATGTACATCATCGCTCCCGAAGAAAAATTCGTCACTCCCGAGCTTCATATCGGTATGGTGCAGGGTGATTTTGATACGGCTGTTTACGAAATGCATTCTCATATCCGCAAAACCGTTCTCAATCTGCCCGAAGCCGATCCGTCTGCACTGCTTGTCGGTGCAGGAATGGGTGCAGAGCACGATATGAGTGTTGAAACAAGTAAAACCTATATTGACCGCTTCTGCGAAATGGGCGGTGAGGTTTTTATCGTCGATGCAGGCTGGGAATGTCCGCCCGACCGTCAGACCGAGTGGAGTGATTTTACGGGTACAAATGTTGCAAACCCCGAACGCTACCCGAACGGTATCACCGAGCTTGCGGATTACTGCCACCAAAAGGGTATGAAATTCGGCTTGTGGTCGGATATCGAAAGCCTCGGCAGACTTTGCAGAAATTATACCGAGCATCCCGAATGGCGCGCACCGAACGTATACGGAGAACCGTCACACAGACTTATCGACCTTACAAATCCGCAGGCGGCGGAATATATGGAAACAACCCTCGCACGTTTGATAGAGGACTATAAGCTTGACCTTCTGCGCATTGACTATAACACCGATTATAAGGAGTATTTCAATATCCGCGATACGGGTACGGGAATTCCCGAGTGCCTTACAATGCGCTATTTCAAGGCCGTTTATGGTATTTATGAAAGGCTGAAAAAGCGTTTCCCGAACGTTGTTTTTGAAAACTGCGCGGGCGGCGGCGGACGTACCGATCTGGGAATGATGAAAAGCTTTAACCACACCTGGGTGTCTGACAATCAGTGTGCACCGCAATCGGTTATGATAACCAACGGAATTACTGTTGCTTTGCCTCCCGAACGCGTTGACCGTCTGTTTGCGGGAATGAACTCCCATAAATTCGGCTCGCTTGACCTGCAGATGCGAAATACAATGCTTACGCATATGTCAATCAATGTCATTTCACCCGTTACCGCGCCGATGAATGAGGTTCAGCTTGATTTTGTAAAGCACAGCGTGCAGCTTTATAAGGATTTTATAAGACCTTTCCTGTATAAGGCAAAGACCTTCCACCATACACCCGATGTTGCGGAAACCTTTACGGAGGGCTTCTCTGCACTCGAGGTTGCTTCGCCTGACGGCGAAAGGGGAGCACTTGCCGCATTCAATCTCAGTGGCACAAACGAGACTGTCAGAAAAATCCGCCTGAAGGGCGCAGACGGCTCAAAACAATATGAGGTAACACTTGATAATAATAACGAAAAGTTCGTTATTTCGGGCAGAGAGCTCAAATATGAAGGCATAAATATCTACATCCCCGCATCCCTTTCATCTGAGCTCGTTCTCTATAAGGAAATATAAAAAACAAACCCACAGATTTAAGGTCTGTGGGTTTGATATTATAATCTTACGGTCTTGCCTGTGAATACTTTCTGCCGTTCTGCATCGAAACTCCTCGTGCCTGCATAAGCTCCGTAACCGTTACGAACTTGTAGCCCTTTGCCATAAGCTCGGGGACAAATTTTGCAACAGCATCAGCCGTCTGCGGATAAAGGTCGTGCATAAGAATAATGCTTCCGTCAAAAACTGCGCTCATAACCGCGTTGTAATTCTTCTGTACGTTGCGGTTTTTCCAGTCCATTGAATCAACGCTCCACATAATCAGCGGATACGGAACGTTTTTCTTTACCGAATCGTTGACTCCGCCCTCGGGAGGACGTACAAGAGTAACCTTCTTGCCCGTTATGCTTTCAATTTTATTAACTGATTTATTAACTTCCTCTGCCATCTGTGCCGCAGTCAGCTTTGTAAGGTTTTTGTGTGACCAGGTGTGCGAGGCAATTTCACAGCCGAGAGCGCTTGCGCGTTTAACGGTGCTCTGGTATCTGTCAATTCTGTCACCTACTACAAAGAAGGTTGCCTTTGCACCGTGCTTTGCGAGAGTGTCAAGAATTTTATCCGTAACGGGTGCGTAAGGACCGTCGTCAAAGGTCAGGGCAACGAGCTTTTCAACGTTCGGGTCTTCATCGCGCGGATTTCTCGTAGTTGTCGTTGTTGACGGCTTTGTTGTGGTTGAGCTTGCTTCGGTTTCTGACTTTTCGGTTGTCGTGGTGGTAGTCGTCGTAGTAGTGGTCGTTGTGGTAGTAGTTGTTGTTGTCGTAGTAGTTGTAGTTGTGGTAGAGGATGTGGATTCAGGCTGTGAATCTACGGGCTTGTCGTTGACGCATCCTGCCAGACCTAATAAAGAAAAGCACATTACAATGCTTACTATTTTTCTTAAAACTGTTGATTTCATTTTATCATCTCCTGAAAATATATTATAATCCTTACCTCGTCAAAAATCAACAAATTATTACACTTTTTTAATTATAAAAATAAATATATACTTATTGTTTCGCAGAAAAAATGTTTTATAAAATATTTAAAATTTTTTAAAAAATCTATTGACATTTAAAAGACTATCGTATATAATAAGCAAGTCGCTTGACGAGAGTCAGGCGAGATATGGCGGCATAGCTCAGTTGGCTAGAGTACTCGGTTCATACCCGATTGGTCGTAGGTTCGAATCCCACTGCCGCTACCACAAATGGCCCGGTGGTCAAGAGGTTAAGACACCGCCCTTTCACGGCGGTAACACGAGTTCGATTCTCGTCCGGGTCACCAAGCCGAGCAACAGCTCGGCTTTATAATTTGCGGATGTAGCTCATCTGGTAGAGCGCCACCTTGCCAAGGTGGAGGTAGCGAGTTCGAGCCTCGTCATCCGCTCCAGCAAAAAAGTCCCTTTTGTCTGCTGACAAAAGGGACTTTTTTGAGTGACGCGTTCCTTTCGGAACATGATGCACACTTTGTGTGTGATGCAGGCTTTGCCCGTGATGCGCACCTACGGCGCATGAGCTGAACGCATCGCAACACCTATCACAGCACAGCTGCATCACTTATCACTTATTTGCAAACAAGTACTACAAAACAGGGGTGTATACTATGTCAGAATCAAAACTTAAAAATCTTTCTATTGATTTTTCCGTTGATATTATTGAATTAGTAAAATATCTGAAATCTGTCAAGGAGTCTATTATCTCAAATCAAATTGGCAGAAGTGGTACAAGCATCGGTGCGAATATTCATGAAGCACAGTACGCGCAGGGCAAAAAGGATTTTGTTTCCAAGCTTGAGATTGCCTTAAAAGAAGCAAGTGAAACGGGTTATTGGCTTGAACTCTTGTACAGAACAGAATATATTGATGAGCAAACATTCAAAGCTCTTTCATCTAAATGCACTTCCTTAAGAGCAATGTTGATCGCATCTTGCAGAACAGCAAAGGAGAATATAAAATGAGAAGGTTATTATGTATAATAATCATCTGTTTTCTTATCTTTTCTTTTTCTGCTTGTGGCGGAATGTCGGTATCAGACAAAATGTATAACGAAATTTCAGGGTATGTTACAGAAAATATGGATTTGTTTTCTCCGACAAAAGAAAATGAATTCTATGATTATGAAACAACAGGACTTAGCGTTGGAGGAGTGTATTACGGATATTATTACTCTTCCCAAAATGAAATTTTACTGCCCGATTTCTATAACGGAAGTGACCTGGAAAAAATTCAAAATGATTTAAACAATGATAATGGCGGTGTGTATTTTGGAAAGCCTGACAACGGTACTGATTGGTACTTTGTAAAGAAAATTTCTGATAATTGGTATTATTATGAATTGCACTGGGCTTAAAAACGCTTGATACACTTTCGCATCAGAAAACTACTTCATAATATCCCAAGAATAGCTTCATTAAAACTGTTACCAAAAAACCATTTGACACATTCTTCCTCTTGTGCTATACTGTCACGGAAATTTGCATAGGAGAATTATGAAATGAAAAATCTTAAACGCATTTTTGCGGTTTTACTTTCGATTATTATCATCGCCGGCTCGTTGGTTATTCCCGTTGCCGCAGGTGATTCCGAGAGTGAAGCAATCGTCGCACGTATATACATAGCTCACAAGGCGCGTTACCTTAATTTCTCGGGGCATACGTGGATTTATATCGAGAATCTGTCCGATCACGAGCTGACCGTTGGTGCCTATCCGCTGAAAAAAGGCAAGGGCGTTTCAATCGGAACGTACGGTTATCAGATTTCAAGCGGCAGGGGACTTTATTATAACGTTGAAGCCTACCGTTACCGTAACGACGATGCGGATGATTCGATCTATGTCAGTAAGGATCTTACTCAATCGCAGTTTGATAAGGTCAGTAAAAAAATCCGCCGCAGCGGCACATGGGACTACACTCTTAACTGTGCCTTCGGCGCAATCAGAATTTGGAACGCATCCTTTGGAAAGCCGATGGTATATGTCCTGATCCCGCCTTTGCATCAGCTTCAGATTCTTATGAAGCCGAGCCATCAGAAGGGACTTAAAATGCAGGTGCCGAAGACAAATGAGGTCTTCAAGCAGGTTGGCAGGGGAGACAAAGCAACCATTGTTCCCGCTGACCCGAAAGTACCCGATTAAAAAAATGAAGCACACAGAAAATCAATTCTGTGTGCTTTTTTATGCTTTAGAACGGATTAATAATTCTGTCCCAGGTCAGCGGATTGTAGCCGAGTGCAAAATACTTGAAAATCCAGATAATGGGATTGAGGCGGAAGAATACAGCGTCAATTACAGTCACAAGACCGCGGAGGAACCACGGAAGGTCGTATACCTTCTTAACCTCAACAGGCTCGAACTCGTCGCCCTCAACGTGGAGAACCATCGGCTGTGAGTAGCAGATGCCGTTTTCGCCTGTGATGTAGAATCTTACAAAGAGGTTCGGCTCGTTGCCGTTAAGGAACTCGTCGTTGTGAAGGTCGAGCGTTGCTGTGCCCGATGTGATGTTCTCTTCACGCTTGATAACGTTACCGTCAGAAACCCAGACGATTCTGTTGAAGTTCACGCCCTCAACTGTGATTGTGTCCTTATCCTGATCAACTGTAACCTTTGTGACGTTCGGAGTGTTGTCGAGCCAATATCTCTCAGTGTCATAAACCTCCTGCTCAACAAAGCCGGGAATTTCGGGGATACCGTCAAGCTCAACGCCGTTTGAGAAGTGAGAGATAGAGAAGAACTGACCGTTTTCAAGACAGGTGCGGAAAGCATCTGTTGTCAGCTCGGGCATCCAGCTCATTGTGTAAGCGTCATTGACTGAAGTTTCATTGTGAGAATCGGCAAAGGTGTTGCACCAAGGCACAACGCCGTTGGGAATAGTCTTCTGAAGAATCTGGTCGTAAAGGATTCTGTCACAGCGTGTATGTGCGTCAGTTGCGCTGTTGATACCCATACCGAGAGAAGAGCCCTGATTGTCGATAAAGAGCTTCGCGAACTTTGTTGCATAGTAATCGTCAACCTTCTGACCTACGTACTTTTCGGAGTCCTTATCGGTGTAAACGTATTCACCGACGTGTGAAAGGAAGGAAATACCGCCTGCTTCCTTAACACCCTTTGACGGCGTTTCGTAGTCGCCGAAAACGCCTGCAAGACCCTGACCGTACTCGGCATAGTAGCCTGTAAGATGACAGTCAGCAACAGGTGTTGCCATGTTCAGCTCGTTGCCGAGAGGAATATCAATCATACCGTTTGTATGAGTTCTTTCGAGCTTGTAGCCGCTTGTTGTCATAAATACGGTATTCGGGTTCGTGCCGTTGAGATATGCCTGATATTCGTTTTCAGGGATAGGAATAATATCCGCCATCTTTGTACGTTCCTTTTTGATTAAGCGCATAAGGGGCACTGTCTCGGGAACCTTGTTCCAGCCGAGGTTAAGCGTACCGTGGTCTGTAAGAGCAACTATGTCGTAGTCGCAAGCATAGTGCATCTTGCAGAACTCATCAATGGTAAGGAACCCGTCACTTGCGGTTGTGTGGCAGTGAAGCTGTGTTTTATAATTGCCCCAGCTATCCCAATCAATACCCTCGTACGGGCTTTCAATTATGTAATTTTTTTCAGCCGTTTCTGTTGCGGCAAAGGCCGTCGGACAAACCGCGCCGACCATAAGCGAGGCAAGAAAAACAGCTAAAGCCTTTTTTGCAAATGATAAATATCTGCGTTTCATCAAAAAACCTCCTACGGTTAATAATGTAAAGATTATACATTTATTTTTAATAAAAGTCAATTATTTTAAACAAAAGTGCTAATAATATTTTAAAACCGCAGCAGGTTATCCTGTTGCGGTTTTTGAATGTAAATGTGAAATTTCTGATAAACTGTACTGTGCCTTAATGTTTGCAAAGACAATAGCCTTGTTTACGGCATATATGGGTCAATATTCATATTCTCATATTTTTCGTCAATAAGGAATTGTCTGATATAATTAATTGTAAAATCAATGCCCCACTGACCCTTGCCGCCGAACCAATTGCTTGAATGAGGCTCGATAGAGAGCATTCCCTTATAATTGTGGATGTGCAGAATCGCCATAACCGCACCCCAATTCGTCTGGTCAAGACCTGCGGGCGGGTCATCGTAATGGTCACCGCCGACGTGAAGAGTGCCCTTTATGTGGAAGTGGTGGAAGCGGTGGCCCCAGTCAGCCATTTCCTTGAGATAATCGCCGAAGCGGTTGATGCAGTGTGAAGGGTCATACTTGATTCCGAGCTCGGGGATAGCTGTCAGAATTGCGCCCCAGGCTTTTGCATCCCAGATGAAGTTTGCCCAATCACAGTTATAAATACCGATTTTAACGTTTCTTTCCTTTGCGTATTCAACAAGCTGTGAAAGATAAGCGATTGCATATTTACAGTTTTCCTCAAAGCTCTTGTCCTCAACCTCATTACAGCCGACGTTGTAAACGGGGCAGCCGAGCTTTGATGCAAGGTCAACAAGGTTTTTGTCGTGCTGCATAGCCTCGGGTATGATTTCGCCGTTGTCGTCAACTCTGTCCATGCCCCAACGGCCGATTGAGCCGACTGCAACACCGTATTTTTCTGAATATCCCTTGATTTCATCGGCACGGGCGAGCACCTCTGCAGAGTCATAGTTGTGGTTGATGCAGAATTCAACTGCCTCGAGCCCCTTGTCCTTAACCGATTTAAAGTGAGCTTCTTCCCAGCCGTTGATAATACCTAATTTCATAAAAAACACCGCCTTTTAATTTGCTGTTTTCAATATAGCAAAATGAGGCGGTGTTGTCAATTATTTATTTTTCGTAAGTGTTAAGAAAGGCCTTTGTTCTGGGATTTTTGGGGTTCACAAGAACCTCCTCGGGAGTGCCTTGCTCGGCGATAACTCCGTCATCCATAAAGATTACCTCGTCCGAAACGTCCTTTGCAAAGTTCATTTCGTGGGTTACGATAACCATCGTCATATTGTCCTCGGCAAGCTGACGGATTGTTTTGAGGATTTCACCCGTAAGCTCAGGGTCGAGTGCCGATGTAGGCTCGTCAAAGAAGAGAATCTGCGGATTCATTGCAAGCGCACGTGCGATTGATACACGCTGCTGCTGACCGCCCGAAAGCTCGCAGGGATAGTTGCCGAGCTTGTCCGAAAGACCGACCTTGTTGAGGTAATACTTTGCGGTTTTGTCGATTTCCTCAAGGATAGCCTTCTTGTTTTTCTTGTAATCGGGTCTTTTCTTTGCCGCAAGCTTCATTGCAAGCGTTACGTTGCCCAGTGCCGTATACTGCGGAAAAAGATTAAACTGCTGAAAAACAAGACCGATATTCTGCTGGTTGCCCTTGATTTCTTTAAGCTCATTTTTATCCGTGATTGCACTGTCAAAAACAACCTTTTCGTTTACGCTGATTTTGCCCGAGGTTGCTGTTTCAAGCCCGTTGATACAGCGAAGCAGGGTAGTCTTACCGCTTCCCGAAGAGCCGATGATTGAAAGCACCTTGCCCTCCTCGAGTGAAAAGGTGATACCCTTAAGAACCTTGGTTGCACCAAAGTCCTTTGTAAGTTCATTAACTTCAAGAATTGCCATATCAGATCACCTCACACGGAAAAGTAGCTGAGCTTCTTCTCAATCTTGTTGAAGAGGACTGTAAGAAGTCCGCAAGCAAGCAGGAAGAATACGCCTGTGTAGAAAAGAGGCCAGAGCAGACCGTCACTCTTGATGAACGCTTCACCGCTCCAGATAATCTCGTAAACGGAGATAATTCTGGCGAGTGAGGTGTCCTTAACAAGTGTAATTATTTCGTTGCTCATCGGCGGAATGATGCGTTTTACAACCTGCAGAAGCACAACCTTAAAGAATGCCTGACTCTTTGTCATACCTAGCACGTGGCAGGCCTCGTACTGTCCCTTCGAAATGGACTCAATGCCGCCGCGGTAGATTTCGGAGAAATAGCACGCATAGTTGATAACAAAGGCGAGCAGAGCTGCGCCGAAGCGGTCTAAAACGTGCCATGTTGCAAGCCACTGGATAAAGAGGTTGGAGCTTTGCTGATCCTGAGCCCACATTCCGACAAAGCCGGGAACGTAGAAAATGATGATGAGCTGAAGCATAAGGGGAGTACCTCTTATAATCCACACGAATGTGCGGACAAGCCAGTTTAACGGCTTGAGCTTACTCATCGAGCCGAAGCTGATGATAAGACCGAGAGGTAATGCGAAAACCAGAGTCAATACAAAAAGCTCAAGCGTTGAAGCGAAGCCCTCAAGCAATGACTGTGTTACCGTCCAAAACATAATAATCTTAACCTTTCTGATATAACACAAAACATCTTAAAGGCAGGGAGCCGTAAGACTTCCTGCCTCAGATTTTGAATTTTCGGAATTAATTATTCCTCAACTGTAACGCCGTACTTGTCAGCAAGCTTCTTGAATTCGCCGCTTGCCTGGTACTCCTTGAGGAATGTGTTGAGCTCAGCAGTAAGGTCAGAGCCCTTTCTGAAGGAGATACCGAACTCCTCTGTGCTGAGTGTCATAGCAACACCGAGGTTTGCATAGCTTGTGCCTGCACCGACTGTTGCGTCAGCCATTGTCTTATCAATGATACAACCGTCGCAAGCGCCGCTCTTTGCCTCGAGAAGTGCAGTAGCCATATCCTTAACAGCAACTGTCTTCAGACCGTTGTCCTTACCTGCTGTCTGACCTGCAGAGCCTTCTTCAACTGCAAAAGTAAGATCCTTGATAGCGTCAACTGTTGTAAGAGTAGCAGCCTTGTCAGCGGGGAGAACAACTACCTGTGAGTTCTGAAGGTAAACGTCAGAAACAGAAGAGTTGTTGCGAGCCTCATCTGTAATTGTCATACCGTTCCATACGCAGTCGATTGTACCTGCCTGAAGGTCCATAAACTTCTTGCCCCAGTCAGCGAGAACAACAAATTCAACCTCAACGCCAAGCTTAGCAGCAAAAGCCTCAGTAAGCTCTGTGTCAAAGCCGACCCACTTGCCGTTTTCCATATAGTTCATCGGCTCGTAATCTGTGATACCTACAACGATCTTGCCCTTTTCCTTGATAGCAGCAAGCTCAGATGTTTCGTTTGTCTTATCGCCGCAGCCTGCAAAAGCAAAAACCATAACTGCTGTAAGCACTGCAAGAGCGATTGCAATAAACTTTTTCATAATAAAATCCCTCCGATTTAAAATGTGCTATTATGCTAACACATTACTACGCTAAAGTCAATATCAAAAAACATTATTTTACATTTATTTTTTGCGAATATCTCCATTAAAACCTCAAAAAATTAAATCAGGTGATTTTATGGATTTTTTATGGGCTTTTCTGGTCGGCGGAGCAATCTGCGTTGTCGGTCAGCTTCTGATAGATTTAACAAAGCTTACACCCGCACGGATTCTCGTCAGCTTCGTTGTGCTCGGTGTTGTTTTGGAGGGCTTCGGGCTTTATCAGCATCTTGTCGATTTCGCGGGGTGCGGCGCTACCGTACCTCTGACGGGCTTCGGCTATACTCTTGCAAAGGGTACGCGCGAGATGATTGACTCAACGGGCTGGCTGGGAATTCTCACGGGTCCGCTGTCTGCGGGCGCGGCAGGTATATCGGCAGCTATCGTCAGCGGACTTATTGCGGCATTCCTGACACGCTCCAAGCCGAAATAAAAGGAATTCGGAGCAAGGAAAAAATCCTTGCCCCGAAAACCCCTAAAGAAAGTATCAAGATGAAAAACGAAAAAACAAAAAAATAAAAAATAAAAAGTTAAAAAAGCGGATTGTTAAATTTATGCCTCAACCTGAACGGGATCGTCGATGTCGCAGCAAGAGCAGGAAACATAATCGCTCTGGTCATCATCTTCAACCTTATTCTTGCAGGGGAGAACCTTTGTTACAACATAATAAATGCCTGCGGCAACAGCAGCAACAGCAGCGATAATGCCGACAACCTTAATAATCTTTTTAAGTGTATCACACATGGGATAGTACCTCCTGAACTTTATTTACACTAATTATATTACACCAAACGGATAAAGTCAAGATATTTCCGAATAAAAAACAAAAGGACAAGCATTCGCTTGTCCGTATTGTTAAACTCAATTAGTCTGCAAGAAGCTTTGCGAGAGCTGACTTCTTTCTGGCAGCGTTGTTCTTGTGGAGAAGATTCTTTGCACAAGCCTGGTCTACCTTCTTGATTGCAAACTTAACAGCAGCTTCCTTATCGGGTGAGTTAGCTGCAGCAGCAGCGTTAGCCTTTTTGATTGCTGTCTTAAGAGCTGAATTTCTTGACTTGTTACGAGCAGCCTTTGACTTGTTTACAAGTACTCTTTTCTTTGCTGATTTGATGTTAGGCATAATTCCACCTCCTTTAATGCATTACACAGTTAGATATCATATCATTAAAACTGCAAAAAAGCAAGTATTTTTTTACTTTTTTTAAAAATTTTTTCAAGGGTGATTTATATGGATTTCAGAACAGACCTTGCGCTCGAAAGGCACGAGGTCATTAAAGCGGATTCTCCTGCAGGAGTCGAGAGCGAAACTTACGAAAAAAACGGCATAACCTTCACTAAAATTAAAGTTACGGATATCCGCGGTGAGAGGTCGCTCGGTAAGCCCGTCGGCACTTATATTACCGCCGAAATTCCGTCACTTGTGTCCCGTTCACCCGTCGACGACGATATTATCGAAGCTATCGGCGAAGAATTGCGCGAACTTTTGCCGAAGGAGGGCACCGTCCTTGCCGTAGGATTGGGAAATACGGATATCACTCCCGATGCCGTCGGACCTCAGAGTATAGGCTTTGTGCTTGCCACACGTCATATCAATGAAGAGCTTTCCGAAAGTGTCGGTCTGGGCAATCTGCGCCCCGTGGCAGGCTTTATTCCGGGAGTTCTGGGCAAAACGGGAGTCGAGACTGCCGAATCAGTTAAAGGCCTTGCAGAGTGTGTCAACCCGTCTGCCGTAATCGTTGTTGATGCCCTTGCCGCAAGACGGCTCACAAGGCTCGGCAACACCGTGCAGATGTCCGATACGGGCATCACTCCCGGCTCGGGTGTGGGAAATGCAAGAGCGGCTATCGACCGCGAAACTCTTGGTGTTCCCGTCATTTCTGTCGGAATACCCACCGTCGTTGATGCACAGACACTCGTCAATGACCTGACAGATGACGAAGCCGAAATCTCACGCGAGGAAAATAAGAAAATGATAATCACACCGCGTGAAATCGACCTTGTCATAGAACGCGCCTCAAGGATTATCGGTCTTTCTATTAATAAAGCTCTGCAACCGCATTTAAGCACTGACGAAATTATGATGCTCGTCGGGAATTAAAGCTTTTCTTCTCTGTAAATCTCACCGTCAAGATTTTTCCACTTGAGTGTATTACCCTCAAGCAGAATATATCCGTGTTCGCTGTTCTCTTTCGGAATGGATACCGAACCCGGATTTACATAGGTAAATTCGTCCGTAACCTCAAAAGCGGGAACGTGAGTGTGTCCGTTGAGGAGAATATCTCCCTTTTTGATTTTCGGCGGGTTCGCAGGGTTGAAATTGTGACCGTGTGTGGCAAAAATCATCCTGCCCTCGTTATAAAGAATTGCGTATTCTGCGAGCACGGGAAAATCGAGTACCATTTGGTCAACCTCCGTGTCGCAGTTTCCGCGTACGCAAAGAAGCTCGTCGGCGATCGGATTGAGCATTGCGATAACCTCTTTTGGCGCATATCCCTCGGGCAGGTCGTTTCTCGGACCGTGATAAAGAATATCGCCGAGAAGCAACAGCTTGTCCGCCTTTTCATTTTTATAGGCTTCGAGCATTTTTTTGCAGTAGTAAGCACTGCCGTGAATGTCGGATGCAATCATAATTTTCATAATTTTACCTCACAGCGTATTCGGCAATCCGTTCAATACACTTGCCGTCACACGCACTCATAAACTTTTCTTTGAAATCCTTGATTTTTTCCTGCTGACAGCTACCGCTTAAAATGCAGGCGACAATCTCCTCGTTGGTTGTAACAATTCTTCCTGGTACAAAAGATTTATAATCGAAATAAAAGCTTCTGTCTCTGTCATATTTTTCAAGGTCGTAAGCGTAGAAAATCATCGGCTTGTCGAGCAGGGCGTATTCAAAAATAAGTGATGAATAGTCAGCAATCAGATAATCAGCCGCACAAAGAGCTGTTTCAATATTAAGAACGGTTGAAGCGTCAAATACGAAATCGCCGTATTGCTTCTTTTCTTCGTCAGTCAGCTTGTATTTCTTTGCGGTAAAGGGATGAAGCTTAAGAACGAGCGCATATTCGTCGCCGAGAGTCTTTTTGAAAAGCTCATAATCAAGCGGTTGGTCGTTATAGGACTGCTCGGGGGAGTTACCGCGGAAGGTCGGTGCGTAGAGCACAATCTTCCTGTCACCGATTTGCGGAAATACTTTTAAAACCTCGTCACGGCAACCGTCAACAAAAGCTTTGTCAAAATAAACGTCCGTCCTCGGTGTGCCCATAGCCTTGATTATACTCTCGTCACAGCCGAAGGCCTCTGCGTAGCAGGGGATAACGCTCTCCGCTGAAACAAAAACGTCGGTGTAGGTATTGTGCTTCGGAAAACGTAGCATATCCTTACGGCTGCCGCCCCACGCAAGGTCGAGCGTGGAGTTGCCCCACTTCTTGAATGCGCCGCAGGCGTGCCAGAGCTGGATAACCTTTGTTCCCTCATTCGGCTTGTGCGCATAAAGCGGGTCAAAGTTGTCCGTCACAAAGACGCACTTGCACCTTGCGTAATCCCTCTGGAACATAATGTCGGCAATAATCCTTTTGACCGCACTCTCGGGTGAGCTGACAACCTTGCAGTTGTAGCCCTTTTTTAAAAGGTATTTATATATACCGACCATATTGTCGGGCATTTTGTCATAATTCTTGCTGTACGCAAAAAGCACAAGCTTTTCGTCAATAGGCTTTAAAGAAAACAGCCTGAAGGCGAGAGGCCATACGACGAAGAAGAGAAGCTTTCTTCGCGTTATATTTATAAAAGCTTTAATCTTGCTCATTATAATTCCTCCGTAAAAGACAAAGAGGCTGTCTTGAGACAGCCTCTGTATCATCATGTGCATTAAACGGCACGTGTTACCTTACCTGAACGTAAACAACGTGTGCAAGCATAAACCTTGCGCGGAGAACCGTTAACAACTGCCTTAACACGCTTAATGTTCGGCTTCCATGTTCTGTTTGAACGTCTGTGTGAGTGAGAAACCTGAATACCGAAAGCTACACCTTTGCCGCAGAATTCGCATTTTGCCATAGTCGGCACCTCCTTTTAAGTTACGAATACTAAACAACGTCCTACATAATAACAGATATTTTCGAAAAAATCAACCTTTTTTCGAAACAATTTTAAAAAATATTTAGAAAAATACTATTGCATTTTTCTTTTGACTAATGTATAATACATCTATCGAACATTTGTACGGATATCGGAGGTATAATTATGGCTGATAAACAAAAGGCTCTGGAAACCGCAATCGCCCAGCTTGAGAAGCAGTACGGCAAGGGAACCGTTATGCGTCTGGGTCAGAATGCGGGTATGACCGTTGAAGCTATTTCAACGGGCTCACTCTCACTTGATGTCGCAACGGGCATCGGCGGTCTTCCGAAGGGCAGAATTGTTGAGATATACGGACCTGAATCTTCAGGTAAAACCACACTTGCTCTTCACGCTGTCGCTGAGGCACAGAAGGCGGGCGGCGAGGCGGCATTCATTGATGCCGAGCACGCGCTTGACCCTGTCTATGCCGCTAACCTCGGCGTTGACGTTGATTCACTCCTTGTTGCACAGCCGGATAACGGTGAGCAGGCTCTCGAAATTGCAGAAGCACTTGTACGCTCGGGTGCTATTGATATCGTTGTTGTGGACTCTGTTGCGGCTCTTGTTCCGCGTTCGGAAATTGAGGGCGAAATGGGCGAGTCACACGTCGGTCAGCACGCAAGACTTATGTCACAGGCATTAAGAAAGCTTGCAGGCGCAATCAACAAATCGAATACTATTATAATATTTATCAACCAGCTTCGTGAAAAGATCGGCGTTATGTACGGTAACCCCGAGACAACAACGGGCGGCCGTGCTCTTAAGTTCTATGCATCCGTTCGTATGGACGTCCGCCGTACAGAGTCAATCAAGGGCGCAGGCAACGAGTTTATCGGCTCAAGAACAAAGGTCAAGATTGTAAAGAATAAGGTTGCTCCTCCGTTCAAAGAGGCTGAATTTGATATTATGTACGGTGAGGGTATCTCCAAGGTCGGCGAAATCCTCGATATCGCAGTTGCACTTGATATTGTCAACAAGAGCGGTGCGTGGTTCTCCTACGGCGAAACAAGACTCGGTCAGGGCAGAGATAACGTCAAAGAGCTTATCAAAAACGATCCCGAGCTTATGGCAGAGCTTGAGCAGAAAATCAGAGATAATATGGACAGACTTAAAAATATGTCCAAGGCTTCTTCAAAGAAGGGTATCAAAGCCCCTGCAGCTCCTGTTGCTCCTGCGGTACCGTCCGAGCCTGTGACAAAGGCTTCGGCAAAGGCAAAGCTTGATATCGCGGTAGATGACTGATGAAAATTACGGCGAAACAGGGTAGGGGCACAAAAATACATATTCATATCGACGGCGAATACCTTTTAACCGTGGATGAGGACTTCTGGTTTTCGAGCGGTTATGTTTCGGGTGATGAAATTGATGACGGGGACCTTGTTGCCTTCAAGGAGGCGGCAGGCTCCCGCCTTGCTTTTAACAGCGCAATGTTCAGCCTTGATATGCGTGACCACTCCGAAAGGGAGATAAGGCAGAAGCTGTTGCGTAAATATGACGAAAATTCCGTTGACACGGCTGTGGAAAAGCTGCTTGATTTAGGGATTGTCAATGACCGCCGTTATGCCGAGCTTCTTACACGCGAGCTTTTCGAGCGCAAAAGATACGGCAAGAACCGTGTCAGAAGCGAGCTTTACCGCAAGGGTATAGCCTCTGATATCGTCAACGAGGTGCTCGAGGAGTATGAAAACGAGAATGAACCCGATAATGTGCAAACAATAGTTGATATTATCGAAAAAAAATATTATAATAAACTGATTGATGAAAAATCACGGCAGAAGGTTGTTGCCTCCCTCGTGCGCCTCGGCTATTCCTTTTCGGATATCCGTCAGGCTATGCGTGAATTTTCGTCCGATGAATTTTATGAGGAAATTTAAGGAGAAATTATGGCTTATCAGATTGGTATGATTTCACTCGGCTGTCCGAAAAATCAGGTTGATGCCGAGCGTATGCTTGCGCTCATTGACGAAGCAGGGCACAGCATTGTTGATTATGTTGATGGTTGCGATGTTGTTATTATCAACACCTGCGGCTTTATTGATGATGCTAAAAAGGAAGCTATCGAGAATATTCTTGATACTGTTGAGCTCAAAAATGAGGGACTTGTCAAAAAAATCATTGTTGCGGGCTGTCTTGCACAGCGACATAAGGAAGAAATCGCAAAGGAAATTCCCGAGGTTGACGCTGTTATCGGTATCGGCGCGGACGGTGATATCCTTAAAGTGATTGACGAGGTTATGTCCTCCGACAAGATTGTCGAAAAATTTCCTCCTCAGTCGGAGCTTCCGCTTGACGGTCAGCGTATCCTTACAACTCCCGAGCATTGGGCATACCTTAAAATTGCCGACGGTTGCTCGAACAGATGCACTTATTGCACAATTCCGTCAATCCGCGGTGATATGCGAAGCCGTACAATGGAAAACATCTGCGACGAGGCAAAGCAGCTTGCTGAGGTCGGAGTTAAAGAGCTTATACTCATTGCGCAGGATACAACGAGCTACGGTCTTGATCTTTACGGCGAGCTTAAGCTTCCCGAGCTTCTCAACCGTCTTTGTGAAATCGACGGTATCGAGTGGATAAGACTTCTCTACTGCTATCCCGATAAAATCACGGACGAGCTTATCGCCACAATAAAGGCACAGGAAAAGGTTGTCAACTATATTGATCTTCCTCTCCAGCACGCTAATGACAGAATCCTCAAGGCGATGAACAGAAGGGGAACGAGCGAAGAAATCAGAGATACAATCGCAAAGCTTCGCCGCGAGCTTCCCGATGTTGTGATCCGAACAACCTTTATCGTCGGCTTCCCGGGCGAGGATGAAGAGGCATTTGAAGACCTTGCAGTTTTCGTCAACGAAATGGAGTTTGACCGTCTCGGCTGTTTCTCTTTCTCTCCGCAGGAGGGTACACCGGCTTACGATATGCCCGATCAGCTTGAGGAGGATGTCAAAATCCGCCGCGGCGAGATTATTATGGGCGATCAGCTTCAGATAGTTGAGGATAAGAATAACGCAAAGATCGGCAATACATATAAAACAATCGTCGAAGAGTACGACCCGTATTCCGACAGCTATGTCGGCAGAACCTATATGGATGCGCCCGAAATTGACGGACTTGTAAAGTTTACCTGTCAGGACGAATTGGAGGTCGGTGATTTTGTCGATGTCAGAATTTTTGACGTTGATGAATATGACTTGCTCGGTGAGGTTGAATAATGAATACTCCTAATAAAATTACTGTTTTCAGAATGTTTATCGCACCCGTTTTTCTTGTGATTTTCTTTCTGAATATCGAACATAAAATGCTTATTTCCGCGCTGATATTCGCCCTCGGTGCAATAACCGATGCAATTGACGGGCATCTTGCGCGCAAAAACAATATCGTTACAAATTTCGGCAAATTCCTTGACCCGATAGCTGATAAAATGCTTGTAACGGCGGCTTTCCTTGCTTTTATGCAGGTCGGAATTTGCAACATCTGGATCGTTATGCTGATGATTACGCGCGAGTTTGCAATAACCTCCGTGCGTTTAATTGCGGCGGCACAGGGCGTTGTAATACCTGCAAATATCGGGGGTAAAATAAAAACTGTATTTCAGATGGTTTCGCTCATCTCGATTATGCTCATCGGCGAAATCAACGAGGTTTTTTCGCTCGGGTTACCGCTTTCGGTTATTTCAAACGTAATGCTCGGTATCACGGCAGTTATATCGGTTGTTTCGGGACTTGTTTATCTTTGGGACAGCCGTAAGGTTATTGACTTTAAAAGTTGAGGTGTAAATAATGGTAGTATCATCCGCAAGGCTTATGAAAAAGGCGTCAAGGGAGGGCTACGCAATCCCTGCGTTCAATATTGATAATCTTGAATCCGCAATGGCAGTTTCCGAGGTTATGCACGAAATGCGTCTGCCCGTAATTGTGCAGATGATTCCGCGCACTCTTAATTACGGCGGAATTGCAATGTATCCTGCAATGATGCGTGAGCTTATGGCGGATTGCCCCGTCGATTATGCACTTCATCTTGATCACGGCAACAGCCTGGCTCTTGCACAAAAGTGTATTGCGAGCGGATTTTCTTCAGTTATGTTTGACGGCAGTGCAATGAGCTTTGAAGATAATATTAAGTTCACCAAGGAAGTAACGGATTACGCACTGCCTATGGATGTTTCTGTTGAGGGCGAGCTTGGTACAATCGGCGGCAAAGAGGAGGGCGACACCGACCTTGAAGCTACCTATACAAAGGTCAGCGAAGCGGAGGAATTTGTCCGTCGTACAAACGTCAGCACTCTTGCTATCGGTGTCGGCACGGCTCACGGAGTTTATAAGGGCGAGCCGAAAATCAATGTTCAGAGAATTAAGGAAATTCACGAGGCTATCGAAACACCGCTTGTTCTTCACGGTGCATCGGGACTTTCCGACGAGGTCATACGCGACTGTATAGCCGCAGGTATCAGCAAGATTAACTTTGCAACCGAGCTTCGTCAGGCTTACACCAACGGAATTAAAGCAGAGTTTGAAAAGGACCCCGAGGTCTTCGACCCGAAGATTTATATGCGCGGTGCGATTGACTCAATCAAAGATGTCATCCGTGCAAAAATCAAAATCTGTTACGGAATTAAAGCTGAATAAAACAAAAAGCATCGCAGAAATCAACTGCGATGCTTCGTTTATTTTCTGTTGCCGTCCTTGTCAAAGTTTTTCTTTAAAGCAGATTCTGTCGGGATAATAAGAATTATAAGTAACGCTGTCTGTACGAACATAATTACTGTTCCTGCATATCCGACGGTGTCTTTATCCTGTCCGAGCAAAGCAAGCATTACCGCAACGGTGACAGGCAGTAAAATCATTCCTGCTGTAAACCAGGTTTTACCGAAATGCTTGTGTGCAAATTCCCAGGTTTCCTCGTTTTTCATTGACATAGCTGTGCGGTATCCGAAGATATAATGGATGTCCTTCGGAGCTTTTTTGGAAAAATATCTGCCGAAAATTATCATTATTAACGGGATAAGTAAAGCTGAAATCAGCATATAAACCCAAAATCCCATGTTACTTACCTCGGCTTATATTTATTAATCATATCATTCTTCATATCCCACAGCTTCTGTGACATATCAACATAGTAATTATGAGGGTTCTCAAAACGCTTGACCTCATCCCAGAGAGTATCAACCTGCTCTGCGCAGTATTTTCTGATGCTCTCAAGGTCAGGGTAGTCATAAACGCACTTACCTTTTTCAAAAAGGGGAATAAGAAGCGGTCTTGCGGTGTAGTTTTCAACAGTCTTTCTCTTCCACGTAACGTCGGGGTCGAAAAGCTCATAGGGCTGTGAATCGTCAACAACCTCACCGTCAACGGTGATAAGGTCTGCGATAGCCTTGCCCGTCTCATTGTCGTAGAGTCTCCAGAGATTCTTTGCGCCGGGTGTCGTAACCTTTGCAACGTTTTCGCTCAGCTTGATTTTAGGCTGCATTTCGCCGTCGGACTCAACTGCAACCAGCTTGTAAACACCGCCGAAAACAGGGGTGGAGGATGCCGTTATCAATCTTTCGCCAACGCCGAAGGAATCGACCTGTGCACCCTGACGGAGCATATCTCTGATAATGTATTCGTCAAGTGAATTTGAAGCGATAATATTTACGTCCTCAAAGCCTGCCTCATCAAGCATTTTTCTTGCTTTTTTTGAAAGATAGGTGATGTCGCCGCTGTCAATTCTGATTCCCTTGGGTCTGAATCCGCGTGGAAGAACCTCTCTTCTGAATGCCTCAATAGCGTTGGGTACGCCCGATTTAAGTACGTCGTAGGTATCAACAAGAAGCGTACAACTGTCGGGATATGCCTTTGCATAGGCGCAGAAAGCATCGAGCTCCGTATCAAAAAGCTGAACCCAGCTGTGAGCCATCGTGCCGAGAGCGGGAACGCCGAATTCACGGTCGGAAATTGTGCAGGCGGTACCTGCACAGCCGCCGATATAAGAGGCTCTTGCACCGTAAACTGCGCCGTCAAAGCCCTGTGCGCGTCTTGAGCCGAATTCCATAATAGTTCTGCCCTGTGCCGCACGTGCAATACGGTTTGCCTTTGTAGCAATAAGGCTCTGGTGGTTGATTGCAAGCAGAAGCATTGTCTCAATGAACTGTGCCTGAATAGCAGGACCTCTTACCGTGACAATAGGCTCGCGGGGGAAAATGGGAGTACCCTCGGGTACACACCAAATGTCACATTTAAAATCGAAATCAGCAAGATACTTAAGAAATTCCTCACCGAAGCCGCGGCCGCGCAGATACTCGATATCTTCGTCAGTAAACTTCAGATTCTCAAGATACTGGGAAAGCTGCTCTACTCCTGCCATGATTGCAAAGCCGCCGTTGTCGGGTACGGTACGGAAGAACATATCAAATTGTGTTATTACGTCACCCTTGCCGTTGAGAAAATAGCCGTTTGCCATTGTCAACTCATAAAAATCGGTAAGCATTGTAAGATTTCTTTTCTTTAAATCGTTCACGTTCACACCACCATATTTTTTTAACATTTTAAATTATATCACAACATTTTCGACATTACAACACTTATGTTACGACTGTAACTGTTTTAAAAATCTTTACATTATTAGAATTTTGTCTAAATATTGCGCAATGTTTCAACAATAGTGTAAATTTGTCTAAAAACCAACCCGAAAAAGTTGAAAGAATAGTCGAATTGTTAGAAAATGTTTGCATAATCGAAATATCTATTGTTTATTCTGCTGTTAAGTGTTAGAATATAGGCATATTGAAGAGGAGGAATTTTTGTGAGAACAAGAAAACAGGAACTCGGCGATATGAATATCATCGGCGCAAGAGTTGAAAAGCGGAGAAAAGCTATCGGTATGAAGCAGAAGGATCTTCTTGCACAGCTTCAGGTCAGCGGCATAGACCTGAATGCATCAGGACTCTCAAAGCTTGAAGGCCAGCTTCGCGGTGTTAATGATTACGAACTCAAGGCTATTGCACTTGCTCTTGACGTCAGTGTCAATTGGCTGCTCGGTATCGAAGAATAACATAATTCAGGTTGCTTTGAAAAAAGCAGCCTTTCTTTTTTATTGACAAACAGTATTTGCATATAGTAAAATTACAAGGCAGTGTTTTATGCAAAGGAGATTTTTTTATGGCAATTTTCAGACCCTTTAAAGCTATCCGACCCGTTCCCGAAAGAGCACAGGATGTTGCCGCTCTTCCTTATGACGTTATGAACAGCGACGAGGCAAGAGAAATGGTTAAAGATAATCCTTATTCTTTCCTTCACGTTGATAAAGCTGAGGTTGACCTCGACAAAAGTGTTGACCTTCACGATAAAAAAGTATACCTCAAGGCAAGAGAAAATCTTGACAAGCTTGTTACAGACGGTATTTGCGAGCAGGACGGTGCTCCGTGCATCTACATCTACCGTCAGATTATGAACGGCAGAAGCCAGACGGGACTTGTCGGCTGTACCTCGATTGATGATTACATCAATAATGTTATCAAAAAGCACGAGCTTACCCGTGCGGATAAGGAAGCTGACAGAATCAACCACGTTGACTACTGCGACGCTAACACAGGTCCGATTTTCCTTACCTACCGTGAGGATGATTTTATAAACGCAACCGTTGAAAAGTGGAAAAACGAGCACAATCCTGTCTATGATTTTGTTTCCGACGGTGTCAGCAATACTGTATGGGTGATCGACTGCCCTGAAATAATCAAAGCGATAACCGAAAAATTTGCCTCTGTTGACTATCTTTATATCGCGGACGGTCATCACAGAGCTGCATCGGCTGTGCGTGTCGGCAAGATGCGCCGTGAGCAGAATCCCGAATATACGGGTAATGAAGAGTTTAACTTCTTCCTTGCGGTTTTGTTCCCCTCAAATGAACTCGAAATTATGGACTACAACCGTGTAATGAAGGATCTCAACGGTTACACAAGCGAAGAATTTGTTGAGAAAATCAAAGAGGTCTGCGATGTTGAGGCTGTCGGCACGGATGCCTATAAGCCCGAGGAAAAGCACACCTTCGGTATGTTCCTTGACGGAATGTGGTATAAGCTTACTGCAAAGGCGGACACTTATGACCCGAACGATCCCGTTGACAGACTTGACGTTTCAATTCTTCAGAAAAATGTGATTTCACCGATTTTCGGCATTGATGACCCGAGAACAGATAAGCGTATCGACTTTATCGGCGGTATCCGCGGTCTCGGCGAGCTTGAAAGAAGAGTAAATAACGATATGAAAATCGCATTTTCAATGTATCCGACAACTCTCGATGACCTTATGGATATTGCAGATGCAGGTGAGATTATGCCGCCGAAGTCAACCTGGTTTGAGCCGAAGCTTATGAGCGGACTTTTTATTCATAAGCTGTCATAATCCGAGTGGGGGAGAGAAAATGAACAAAAAGTCGTTTTACCTTGTGCTGTCGCTGATATCTGCAGTCGGCTTTGCTGTAATGCTGTGGCTGACTATGACGGATGTTATCAGCTTAAATCCGCTTTGTTCCGTTGTTTTTCTTGTGCTGTGCGCCGTGTTTGTTTTGCTTTATTCAAGGCAGAATAATGCGCAGCCTGCAGAGCAGGATTTTGTTGCGGCAGAGCGTGCAAGGAGTGTTGAAAAACCGAAGCACGTCCGTGATTTTGAAATTGTCAGAGATTGCTGTGACAGTATCGTAAATTACCTTAAAGAGGACAGGAATATTGCCGGTGTGACTGTTGCAAAGAATCTTGACGATTTTGAAGGATACTATGAAACCGAAATAGATACTTTTGAATTTCTTGACTGTCTTTATTTTCAGACGGATGAGTTAATCGACAGCGTTCAGCCCGAATTTCTTACGGTGCTGGAGGATGCCTTCCTTGCGAAAAAGTTTTTTCAGGTGGATGCAACACGTGCCTCGGAAGGTCTCTTCCTGTTTAAAAGAGAAGACGAGACCTTTTACGAAACGTACTATGTATATGCTTCCGATCCCGAATTGTTAAAGGCGGATAAAATTCAGACTGAAAGCCTCGGCGGATGCTGGTATTACGTTAAAACTAATAAAAATATTAAAGAATTGTTAAATCTTTAAAATACCCCTTGAAAAAAGGAAAATATAGGATTATACTTAATTAGCACTCTAGAGTTAAGAGTGCTAATTATTCTTTTGTAAGGTGATTTTATGGCTACAAAGCAGTTTAAAGCAGAATCGAAAAAGCTGCTCGACATGATGATTAACTCAATTTATACTCATAAGGAAATCTTCCTTCGTGAGCTTATTTCAAACGCAAGCGATGCAATGGACAAGCTTTACTACCATTCGCTGCAGGAAAACCTTGCTCTTAACAGAAGTGATCTCTCAGTACAGATTACTCCCGATAAAGAGGCGCGCACCCTCACAATTACCGATAACGGTATCGGTATGACAGCCGAAGAGCTTGAAGAAAATCTCGGCACAATCGCAAAAAGCGGTTCGTTTGACTTTAAGGCAGATAACGAGAAAAAAGACGATGTTGACATCATCGGTCAGTTTGGTGTCGGCTTCTATTCCGCATTTATGGTCAGCGACAAAATCGAGGTTGTCAGCAAGGCTTACGGCTCGGATGAGGCTAACAAATGGACTTCGAGCGGTGCAGAGGGCTATACTGTCGAGCCCTGCGAAATGGACGGCAACGGAACGGTTATCACTCTTTATATAAAGGATAATACCGATGATGACGATTATTCACAGTTCCTCGAGGAGTATAAAATCCGCGAAATCGTCAAGAAATATTCCGACTACATTCGCTATCCTATCAAGATGCCCTCAACACATTCAAAGCTCAAGGAGGGCACGGAGGACGAGTATGATCAGGTGACAGAGGTTGTTACGCTCAACTCAATGGTGCCCCTCTGGAAGAAGAACAAGAACGAGGTTACAGCCGATGAATACAGCGGATTCTACCGCGATAACTACTTCGATTATGAAGAGCCGGCAAAGGTAATTCATACTAAAATCGAAGGTCAGGTCGAGTATAACACTCTTCTCTTCATCCCGCGCCACGCTCCGTTTGATTATTATACAAAGAGCTACGAAAAGGGCTTACAGCTTTTCTCGAACGGTGTGCTTATTATGGATAAGTGTGCTGACCTTCTTCCCGATTACTTCAGCTTCGTCAAGGGACTCGTTGACAGTGAGGATTTGTCACTCAACATCTCCCGTGAGATGCTTCAGCACGATGCACAGCTCAAGCTCATTGCAAAGAGCCTCGAAAAGAAAATCCATTCCGAGCTTGTAAAGCTTATGAAGGATTCGAGAGACACCTACGAAAAGGTATTCAAGGCGTTCGGAACACAGCTCAAGTTTGGTCTTTACAACAGCTTCGGAACAAAGAACGATGTTCTCAGTGACCTTATTATGTTCCATTCCTCGAACGACAAAAAGCTTACAACGCTCAAGGAATATGTCGGCAGAATGAAGGAATCGCAGGATACAATCTACTATGCTTGCGGTGAAAGCGTTGATAAAATTGACCTCCTTCCGCAGTCCGATGCTGTCAAGGAAAAGGGCTTTGAAATCCTTTACTTTACCGAGGATGTTGACGAGTTCGCAATTCAGATGCTCCGTGAATTTGACGGCAAGAAGTTTGCAAACATCTGCACCGACAACATCGAGCTTGACACGGAAGAGGAAAAGGAAGAGCTTAAGGAAAAGAATGAAAGCGGCAAGGATTTGCTTGATTACCTCAAGGAGTCAATCGGCGAAGGCGTATTCGGTGTGCGCTTCACCAATAAGCTCAAGAATCATCCCGTGTGCCTGACAACTGAGGGTGAAATTTCGCTCGAAATGGAAAAGGTGCTCAACTCAATGCCGACAAATGATCAGAAGATCAAGGCAAATGTCGTGCTTGAAATCAATGCAAACCACCCGATTGCCGACAAGCTCACAGCGCTTTATGAAACCGATAAGGATAAGGCAGGGGAGTATGCAAAAATCCTCTACGCACAGGCAAGACTTATCGAAGGCCTTTCCGTCGACAACCCCACAGAGCTTAGCAATATGATTTGCAACCTTATGGTATAAAATAACAACAGCGTATTTACGGATAACCGTAGATACGCTGTTTTCTTATTTATTGAAATTTATTTCTTTCCTGCATTGCTTCAATCCAACTGTCGAGCACCTGTGTTGCGGATTCTATATCTTCAACAATAACCGTCGAAGTGCCGTTCAACAGCACCCTGCAGTAATCGCTGATACTCTCAATGCCCGAAACAGTGAAAGGTATACCGAAATCATTGAGTGTGCTGATAATCTCTTCGGTTGCGAATTTCAGGTCAATTTCCAATCCGCCTGCACCGTATTTTGCAATACATTCGGGCGCGGAAAATTTGCCGTCTTTAATTTTTTGCAGGTCGTCTTTTGTAAATTCATATTTCAGCAGGAACGGAACAATCGTGTCGTCATTCGTCACAAGTCCGTAGTGACTCTCGTCAATGCCGATAAGGTAAGCTCTGCCGACCATATCGTATTTTACTGCAAGACGGTTAAGCTCCGTAAGACTTGAAAGCTGAATAATGTTAAGGTAAACGGTCACGTCCTTGTACTTGTCACCGTTCATTTCGTTGAAAAGTTCTTCGACCGTGTCAGCCTCCGCGTTGTTTTCGTACCTGTCAGTTATAACGGGAGTGCCGTCAGACCTGAAGCATAAATCAACCTTGACCGCATCTGCACCGAGTCGCACAGCCTCTTTAACGCCTGCAACGCTCTGTGCCTTGCCGTCAACCTCGGGACATTCACCGATAAGCACAATGTTATCGACGTTCTTAATGTCCTGCCCGATGTATCTTCGGGCTGCAAGTCGGTCAAATCCGTCCGAAATAAAGGGGGATAAAAACGCAAGTGCGATTGCGATAACGACCGCAACAACGGTTATAACCGTTATGCTTCGCTTCTTATTTTTCAAGCAAAGCCCTCCTGTAAAGCTCGGCTGTCTTCTCGTTCATCTCGTCCATATTTTTCTCAATTTCACGCACAAGCTTGAACTGTGTACGGCATCTTACGAGGTTATGCTCGGGATATTTGATGCCGAAATAAACGTCACCGTTAAGGAAGTCTGTGAGGAAACGCACACCGCATTCAAGTGTCATCAGCTTTGCGGAGAATGCCATGTTATCAACCTCGTTCTGTGTCAGAGCCGTTGCCGCCTCGGAAAGGAAGCCCTCGGCATAAGCATAGTAAAGGTTTAGGTCAAAGTTGAATTTGTCAAGGTCCTGCTCATCCTCATCGGCAGTAGCGGCACCCGAACGGATACCGTCACCAAAATCGTAAAGTGAAAGACCGGGCATAACAGTATCGAGGTCAATAACGCAGAAAGCCTCGTTCGTGATAAGGTCAAAAAGAACGTTGTTGATTTTAGTATCGTTGTGTGTAACGCGGATGGGAAGGTCGCCCGACTTTATCATATCAGTCAGTTTTGAAGCATCCTTCTCGCGTGAGAGTGCAAATTCAATCTCTTCCCTGACCATATCAAGTCTGCCCGAGGCATTGTTTGCGATTGCCTCCTTGAGCTGATCGTAACGCGCAGGGGTGTTATGGAAATTCGGGATAGTCTCGAAAAGATTATCAATGGGATAATCGGCAAGTCTCTTCTGGAAAACGCCGAAGGCCTTTGCCGAGCGCATCATCTTAATGGGGTCATCACCCTTGTCGTAGGTTGTGCAGGCGCCTATGTAGTTGTAAGCTCTCCAGCAAGCGCCGTCCTCGTCGCGGTAGTAGGGTGAGCTGTCCTTTGTGTAAAGGAAGGTGAGTGTCTCTCTCTCGGGATTGCCTCCGTCGAGAATAATTTTATTGCGAAGGAAGCTTGTGACGTTCATAACGTTGGACATCAGCTCATCAGGCTTCTTGAAAACAGTGGGATTGATAAGCTGTAAGATGTACTGATAGTTTACGTTTGAATCCGTACAGGTTACAAGATATGTGCTGTTGATGTGGCCCGAGCCTGTTCTCTTGATTTCAATAATTTCACCCTTGAACGGAAAATTATCGGCAATTTTTAAAAGCTTTTCGTTTGTATTGTCAGTCATAATTACACCTCTGAGGATTTTACATTCATAACATTATACTATATCAGTGCATTTTCCGTCAATATACCTTTTGCACAGTATTATCCGACCTTATTTGTTACATATTTTTTCAGAGTTGATGCTGTTATTCATAAATTCTGCAAGCTCTGCTCCGCGTTTGCTTAATGAGCAGCCGAGCAAAAGCTTGATATACGCCATTTCAGGTGTAAGATCAGCAACAGGATAAATACCGCCCTCAAGTGCCGTGCCTGTTGTTTCGTAAGCATAGGTTTCGGGATTGCAGGGAGCAAGGAATAAATCCGCTCCTGCGCTTCTGCTTTTTTCTGCAAGGCAGAGTACCGAGCCTGTAAAGCTTTTTCCGCCTTCCGTGCATACCGTTTGCGAATGATAGGTTGTGTGAACCACCGCATCAATGTTATCAATATTCAAGCATTCGTAATCAATACCGACGTAAGGGGAAAGCATCATCACCCTTGCATCAAGCTTGTCGGGGAAAATGCCGTCTGTTTCAAACTCAATACCCGCAAAACTTGCGTTATCAGTATTTTTAACAGCAGTCATATCGGCACTGTAAAAATCGTTACTGAAGCTTGCACACTGCAGCAGATGAGCACCGAAATGAACATAAATTTTGCCGTCCGAATTCTGATACACGGCATAAACGTTCGGCTTGATGCCGTTCATAATCAGCTCGACCGCCGCACGGAAGTTTACATTCGCATTAGTTCCTTCGCACTCAACGGGTGAGTGGCTCGAAACAAGGCAGACGGGCAAGCCCTTTTTACCCATAACGAGCGACAGCAGACAAGCTGTGTAGGCGAGCGTATCCGTGCCGTGAAGAATGATTATTCCTTTGTAGTCATCACTGTTAATGCCCCTTAACTCATTAAGCAGAATATTCCACTTATCAACCGTCATATTTTCGCTCAGGGTATCAATCGGCATCTTCGTTTCAAAATCAATCTTACTGAAAGGTGAGCCGCTTTTTCTGAAATTATCAATGATTTTATATTTTGCGTTTTCACTATCAACCGCGCGCTTACCGTCCTCTTTTACCGCCGAACAAATCGTTCCGCCCGTGAGGATTAAAAGTATTTTATCCATATTTTTCACCGAACCTGTAGGGGACGGCGCCACGACGTCCCTTAATTGCAATATAATTATACCATTTATCACCTTAAAAGCAATCAGCAATATAAAAAATTATAGCACAATCTTGAATTTGCGCAGAATAGATAACTCCAAAGCTTGCAAAATGCGGAAAATGATGCTAAAATATAGAAAAAAGTTTTAAGTTATAAAGAAGGAGGAAATATTATGACCAAATTATTCGCATTGATTATTTCTTTTTTGTTGACGATTTTCCCAAGCAGTTCATATCTTTTATGTCAGTCTCAACAACTTGCTTTCCCCGGAGAAGAAGAGGCATGTAAAATAATCACAGAATACATTAAAGATAACGATGTTAACTCTATATACAACCTGTACTGTGAGGAAGATAAACAAGTCAACGAAAATCTAAAAGAACAGATACAAGGCGTAATCAATTCTTTTGATGGAAGAATTTTGAAAGCTAAAAACGTACCCGTTGGTCATCAGAGTGACTACGCCAATAAAGGTGTTTATCAAAGCAAGCGTACTTTTGTTATGGATGTATTTACTGCGAACGAAACATATGAAGTATATATTTTCTGGGTAACAGTCGATACTGAAGCTCCTGAAAAAGTCGGGCTAAGTGCTATAACTGTGTATGATTCTAATGACAACTTGATAGCCGAGGCTTATTAAGTTGGTAGCACAGAGACAATTACCTGTGTTCGATAAAAATCAGTCCCCATAGGGTAACCTCTCAAGGCTAACAAAATCAATATTATTCAAGCAAAAGCACCCCGCGGGTGCTTTTTTATATCTGTAGTGTAACAAAGCGCAAATTTTAATTTATTGGTGAGATTGAAAAAAGAGCATAATAAAGGCGCCCCTGAAAGGGGAGCTGGCACGGCGTAGCCGTGACTGAGGGGTTTCGTTGCGAAGCAACGAGGAAAAATACTGTTAAACCAAAGCTTTTGGTCGCTGACGCTCCACCCATCCGCCCTGTCGGGCACCTTCCCTTTCAGGGAAGGCTGCTTGCTTTAAGATTGATTTGATATTAAAAACACCCCTACAAACTCCAATTTGTCGAACAAAATTCCAATTCTTTCGTAGGGCACGACGCTTGCGATGTGCCGTAGATTATACGGAAAGATCGACGTGTCGTAAACGTCACGCCCTACAAGCACGAACTCAATCAACACGGTAGGGCGGGGGCTTGTGTCCCGCCGCAAAACTTTTGTTATATATAATAGAAGCAATAAATTTCTGAATAATTAACCAAAAAAGGAATATACTTTTTATATAATACAACAAAAAAGTTGTTGACAATTGATTTTATTGTGATATAATTTTTGTGTTAAAAGGTGAAATTTCTTTTAACCTGCGAAGACCCGACTTAGTTGGAAAGTCTGCAAGAGAGAGTGCGCCACCGGCTGAAAGCGCGCTTCAGATGAGTAGTAAGCTCGGCAACACTTCGTCAGACCCTACATCTTAATATAAAAGAGCGGATACTCCATAGTATCAATACGGGTGGCACCGCGGGTTATTTTGTATACTCGTCCCGGGAATTATTTTTTATAATTCCCGGGGCTTTTTGTTTTATTTGTAAAAACTATCAGCAATGGAGGTAGATAATATGTATAGAACTCATCTTTGCAACGAAATCAGAGAAAAGCATATCGGCGAAGTTGTCGAGCTTGCAGGTTGGGTTGACGTTATCCGTGACCACGGTGGCGTTCTCTTCGTTGACCTTCGTGACTACACAGGTATAACACAGGTTGTTGTTCACGACGAGACTCTTCTCAAGGGCATCGGTAAGGAGACTGTTATTTCCGTCAAGGGTACCGTTACCAAGCGTGACGAAAGCACTGTCAATCCTAAAATCGACACAGGTCTTGTTGAGCTTGTGGCTGACACTCTTGAGGTGCTCGGCACCTGCACCCGTGACCTTCCCTTTGAGATCGGTTCAAACGACACTAACGAGAACATCCGTCTTAAGCACAGATTCCTCGATTTGAGAAATCCTGCTCTTCATAAGAATATTGTTCTTCGTTCCAACGTTATCCGTCATATGCGTAAGCTTATGGAAGAAAAAGGCTTCCTCGAAATGCAGACTCCCATTCTTACAGCATCATCACCCGAGGGCGCAAGAGACTTCCTTGTTCCGAGCCGTAAGCATCCGGGCAAGTTCTACGCTCTTCCGCAGGCACCCCAGCAGTTCAAGCAGCTTCTTATGGTATCAGGCTTTGACCGCTACTTCCAGATTGCACCCTGCTTCCGTGACGAGGATGCTCGTGCTGACCGTTCACCGGGTGAATTTTATCAGCTTGACTTCGAAATGGCTTTTTCCACACAGGAAGAGGTTCTCAAGGTCTGCGAGGACGTTGTAAGCGACGTTTTCCGCACCTTCTCCGATAAATATATCACACCTACTCCGTTCAGATGTATTCCTTACAGAGAGGCTATGGCAAAGTACGGTTCAGATAAGCCTGACCTTCGCAACCCCCTCATCATCTGTGACCTTACCGATATGTTCAAGAGAGTTAAGTTTAAGCCCTTTATGAACAAGCAGGTCAGAGGTATCGTAGCTCCGTGTAAGAACGAGAGATGGTTCTTTGATAAGTCACTTGCATTTGCTACAAAGCAGGCAAAGATGGCAGGTCTTGCTCATATCACTCTTCTTGACGAGAAGAACTACGGCTTCAAGGATGACCCCATCAGCAAGGTTATGACACCTGACGAGATGAAGGAAATCGTTGAGCTTACAGGCGTTAAGGAAGGCGAGACAATCTTCTTTATCTGCGATAACGATTCCGACATCGCTGACAAGAACGCAGGCGTTGTCCGCACCTGGCTCGGTAATGAGCTTGAGCTTATTAAAAACGACCGTTTCGAATTCTGCTTCGTTGTCGATTTCCCGATGTACGAGCGTGACGAAACAACAGATAAAATCATCTTCACTCATAACCCGTTCTCAATGCCGCAGGGCGGTCTCGAGGCACTCCTTACAAAGGAGCCGACAGAAATCCTTGCTTACCAGTATGACCTTGTTTGTAACGGTATTGAGCTCGCTTCGGGTGCTGTCCGTAATCACAGCCCCGAGATTATGAGAAAGGCATTCGAAATCGCAGGCTATTCCGAGGAAGAGCTCGAAAAGCGTTTCAGTGCTCTTTACAATGCCTTCCAGTTCGGCGCACCGCCGCACGCAGGTATGGCACCGGGTGTTGACCGTATCATTATGCTTCTTGCAGATACCGAAACAATCCGTGACGTTATCGCATTCCCGCTTGACGGTCAGGCTCAGGACCAGATGCTCGGCGCACCGAGTGAGGTAACAGAGCTTCAGCTTTACGAAGCAAATGTTGCAATCCGCGGTAAGGGCGGCTCCGATATGCTCGGCTCTGATTCGGGCGAGGCTTCATATTCCTCCGCAAAAGCTTCAAAGCCGGCAGAAGCAAAGGCTAATAAGTTCGAAAGCCTTGAGGCTGTCAACGAGCTGAGCTTCACAGCGGACGAAAAGAAAAAGATGAACAAGATTTTAGAGGCTATGCTTAAGAAAGAAGCTGACCTCGCAAACACAGATACAAAGGACGTTGAGCCTATGGTATATGTAATGCCAATGACCAACGTTATCCGTAAGGACGAAAGAAGTCAGCCCTTCGCACGCAAGGATCTTCTTGCAGGTGCTCCGCAGAGCACGGAGGATAGCTGGCAGGTTCCCAGACTTGTAAAGTGAGGTGTTAAGAGTGGGATATTTTGTTAATACAATCAATCCGTCAGGCAAAATTGCCGTTGACGATACAATCCTTATAAAAGGAACTCCTGCAACTGCAGGCTCAAAAATGCTTGAGAATTTCACCCCGCTTTTCAGCGCCGAAGCAGTTGAAAGACTTGAAAAAGCAGGCTATGAAATCGCAGGTAAAACAAACGTCGGTGAGTTCGGTCTCGACCTCCTCGGCGAAACATCCTTCTTCGGTGCAACCGAAGAGGACGGTGCACTCGCAGGAGCAGCAGCTTCCCTCGTTAAAAAGGGTGAGGTAACAGCAGCTCTCAGTGTTGACCTTAACGGCGCACCCCGCCGTGCCGCAGCACTCGCAGGTGTTGATTTTATCAAGCCGACCTACGGTACTGTTTCGCGTTACGGTGTTATCGCCTGCGCCTGCTCGGGTGAGCAGATCGGCGTTACCGCACCTGATGCAGATACCGCAAAGGAAATCCTTACGGTTATCGCAGGTCACGACTCAAAGGATGGCACAAGCCTTCCTGCAGAAAAATACGATTATGCTTTAACAGACGTCAAGGGTATGAAGATTGCTCTTGTAAAGGAGCTTTATGCCCTCGCTTCTGACGAAGTCAAGGCAAAGCTTGATAAGTACGCCGCTTCTCTCAAGGCACTCGGCGCAACTGTTGAAGAGGTTTCGCTTGATATTGTAAAGGAAGCACAGACAGCCTGGCAGATTCTTATGTCAGCAGAAACAACAAACAACCTTTCGCGTTTCGACGGTGTCAAGTACGGTCACCGCACGGCAGAGTATAAGAATATCGACGAGCTTTACGTCAAGAGCCGTACAGAGGGCTTCGGCTTCCTTACAAAGGCAACAATTATCTACGGCTCGGATGTTCTTTCAAAGAGCAAGTACGATGCCTGCTACGATAAGTCACTCCGCATCCGCCGTGTTGTAACTGAAAAGGTAAAGGCAGTTCTTGCTTCTTACGATGCAATCCTTGCTCCCGCTTGCTCTCAGGCAGAGTATAAGGCTTACGACGTTCTTGAAGGCTTCGAAAAAGTTTTTGAAGAGAGCGTATTCACCGCAATTTCGAGCATCACGGGCTTGCCCGCAATGGCAACAAAGGGTGTTCAGCTTATTGCAGATTCATATAAAGACAGTGTTCTTCTGAGCATTGCCAAAAGTGTTGAAGGATTGGAGGCATAACGATGAAATACGAACTTGTTATCGGTCTTGAAACTCACGTTGAGCTTTCAACAGATTCAAAGCTTTTCTGCTCCTGCGGCGGACATTCAAGTCCCAAGGAGCCTAACGATTGCGTTTGTCCCGCTTGCTGCGGTATGCCGGGTATGCTCCCCGTGACAAACAAGCACGCAATCGAGCTTGCAGTCAAGGCAGGATTTATGCTCAACTGTAAGATTAATCAGTACACAACCTTTGATAAAAAGAGCTATTACTATCCCGACCTTCCCGCATCATACCAGACTACACAGTGGTTCAATCCTATCTGCGTTGACGGTAGCGTGGAAATCGGCGACAGAACAATCGGTATCAAGCAGATTCACCTTGAGGAGGACGCAGGTAAGCTCGTCCACGATGATGCAACCAACACTTCACTCGTTGACTATAACAGAACGAGCGTGCCTCTTATCGAAATTGTCAGCCGTCCCGACTTCCGTTCGGCAGACGAGGTTATCACATACCTCAAAAAGCTCAAGTCAAGCCTTCAGTTCGCAGGTATTTCCGAATGTGAAGAGGGCGCAATGAGATGTGACGTCAACATTTCCGTCCGTCCCGAAGGCTCCGAGGAGTTCGGTGTCCGTGCTGAAATCAAGAATATGAGCTCACTTTCGGAAATCAAGGATGCAATCGAGTTCGAAAAGGTGCGCCACGTTGATGCACTCGAGCGTCATACAGAGGTACTCGTTCAGGAAACCCGCCGTTGGGACGATGTCAAGAGACGTACCTTCCCGATGCGTAATAAGGAAACTGCGGCAGATTACCGCTATTTCCCCGATCCGAACCTTATGCCTATCGTAATTGACGATGAATGGCTTGAGGAGATCCGTGCAAGTATGCCCGCAACGGCAGAGGAGCAGAGCCTCCGTTATACAGAAATGGGTATTCCCGAGAAGGAAGCAATGGTTCTTGCTTCTGACAGAAAGCTTTCAGACACGTTTGATGCAGTTGTTGCCCTCGGCAGAGCACCGAAGTCTGTTGCAAGCTGGATTCTTACGGAGTGTATGGGTAATATGAAGCGTCTTGAGCTCGATGAGCTTGAAATTGATGCTGCAAAGCTTGCAAGAATTATCGAGCTTGTTGATACTAACGAAATCACACGTCCCGCAGGCAAGAAGGTTCTCGCGGCTGTATTTGAAAGCAACGTTGACGTTGACAAGTACTGCGAAGAAAATGCACTCAATGTCAAGGTTGATGAAGGACTTATCCTCACAACGGTTCAGCGCATTGTTTCGGAAAATCCCGATGCAGTTGCTAACTACAAGAGCGGTAAGACAAAGGCAATGCAGGCTCTCTTCGGTCTTATTATGCGCGAGCTCAAGGGAACAGGCGATCCTGTCGTTATCAGAACTCTCCTTGAGAAAGAGCTCAATAAATAAAATCATAAAAATGCAACAAACAAGCAACAGGAGTGCAATATCTTCTGCTGCTTGTTGCTTTTTATTACATAAATATTGCAAATAGGAGGTAATATTTGTAAAAGAATGATATTTTTGAAAAATCTATTGAAATGATGACTGAAATCAAGTATAATCTTTTTGTATATGCGTGACGAATTACTTTTCGTTACCAAAAATTTTGGAGGTATAATTACCATGGATTTTAAAAACAATGTTATCCGTGCGATTGCAGTTATCGGCATTCTTACTCTGGTAACTCTTACAATCTTACCCGGTTGTAACTTTATCGGTCAGGCAGATCCTGAAGAAGGAACAACTCTCGGTGATACATCTGACCTTGCAAACGGCAACGGCTTCGAGCAGTGCTGTCCTATCTGTTCTTCAACAGATATCACAGGTCCCGATGCAGAGGGATTTTTTGTATGTAATGCCTGCGGTCAGAAGTGGACACAGGACGATTCATCAGTTGATATCATCGGTGATGACGGCAGTGTTGTAACACAGCTTGATGCAAATGCGGCAACAAAGCCTATCGTTGTAGGTCCTGTCGGCAATGGCGGCTCATCAGGCAACAGCGGCTCATCAAACAACGGCGGCTCTTCGAATAACGGCGGCTCATCAAACCCGACTGTTCCTCCGATTTCAACAACAACTACAACAACAAAGAGCCTTCAGCAGCAGCTTGACGAAATCAAGGATCGCTGGGGCGACGTTATCAAGCCGACAATCGACAAGGACGGCAATATCACTGTTGAAAGTCCTGACGGTAAGGATACCGGCCTCTTCGGCTTCAAGTATTCACAGAAGGATAAGTGCTTTATCATCGCTGAGGACGCATGGCAGAGAAACTTCGGCTATAACGAGCTTTACGATGCTTCATCCTCCGCTATTGCTATCACTTATGACACAATGCGCGTTTACTTCGAGCACGAAGGTCTCGAGTGGATGATTCAGTATTGGAAGGGTCAGTACGGTCTTGTTCTCGTCGGTGCTGAAATCGGTACATACAACCGTCCGGCAGGCTCATCTATGAGCACACACTACGACTGTGCAACAGACGATATGAAGATGCTTCAGAGTATGGATATTTACAGACGTGAGTCTTCATCATCAAATAAGTTCAAGTACCTCTTCTCAAGAAGTCCGGCATTCACCTGGTGGTGTGCAGGCTTCGTTCCGGGAACACTTGGTGCAGGTAAGTACAACCCGTCGGCAGAAGAAACGGCGATGCTCAAGGTTGATTCAAAGCTTACTCTTCAGTCACCCGAAATGGCTCAGGCATTTATGCAGGGTCTCAGAGAGGTTAAGACGATTGAGTATAACGGTGCTACAAAGCAGAAGAGACCTATCACAATGAAGGAATACGCAACAGTTGCAGAATACGAAAGTGCAACAGGTGTTTCAAGCAAGTTCTGCCTTGAAGAAGACGGCGTAACAGTAAGAGTTTGCTGGAGATAAGGGTGATTTTATGAAAAAGGCATTTGCTTTATTCTTATCAGTTCTTATGCTGTTTTCTCTTGCCGCTTGCGGTAACAATCTTTCAAAAGATGAGGATGCGGCTATCGTTGCCTTTTACTCTGTCAAGAGTGCAGAGGGTGAATTTATTGTAGAGGTTCAGAACCTCGGCGGAGTTTATTCCGAGCTTTACGACGAGAACGGAATTTATATCAAGTTCGCAGGTAGCGGTGAAGAAATTTACGACAAAGAAGGTAACAAGCTTTCGCGTGAAGATCTCAACTACGGCGACACTCTTGAAATTCACTATAACGGCGAGCTTTACCGTAAAAATCCCAAGACAATTAAGGCAACAAAGATTGTCAAAATAGTATAATTTAAGCCTTGCAGTTTATTTCAACTGCAAGGCTTTTTTCAATATACGTGGAATTCCGAGATTGTTGCAAAATCCCTTGTCTTTTCAATAACGAGCTTAATGCGCTTCGCCTCCATCGGCTTTATGATGCAGACCTTTTTGCGTCCGATTGTCGTGCCCTTGTAAATCTTGCGCCAACGCTTGTTGTAAAAGTAATAAAGCGAGAATTTTTCGATTTGCTGACCCGTTGCAATGTTTTCTGCAAGGACAACCTTATCTATGGAGCACACGTCACCCATATTAACAATGATTTCCGTTTTGCGTGCACCCTTGGCTGATTTGAAATACGATTTACCCGAGTTGATAAATCTTTCTGAATGAAGCTCATCACTGCAGCCGCTTGCCGTAAATTCAGCACCCTCGGTAAAGTCGTCCTTGAACTCAATTTCGAGCTGAGCACCGAGAGTGACGAGCTGTTCAAGGTCTTTTTTGTCTATTCGGCCGTTATGTGACGGTGAAATATTGAGTATGAAAGTACCGTTATTACCGACAGAGTTGAAATAGCACATTATCGCCTTTGACATAACCTCAAGGCTTGTGTTCTCATGGTCGTGGTAGAACCAGCCGGGACGCATTTTCATATCCATAATCGCAGGGAACCACACGAGCTCCTTTGCTTTCTTTATTTTACTGCGGCTGCCGAGATCAGGCTGAACAAGCTTTTCAGCGGGTGCGTTGTTGATAAGTGTTTTCGGAACAACGCTCCATTCGGACTGTCTGCCTATACCTGCGTGATTACCGCACCAACGGATGTCAGGTCCGCAGTTGCAGATCATCGCTTCCGGCTGAAGCTTGCGTATCGTTTTGTAATATCTTTCCCAATCGTAATTCTGTTTACCGCTGTGGTCGCGCTCCAACCATACGCAGAAAATATCACCGTAATCCGTACAAAGCTCAGTAAGCTGATTTACGAAATAATCGTTGTAAGCCTCAGTACCGAAGGTCGGCTCGTGCATATCGTAAGGGGAGAGGTAGATGCCGAATTTAATGCCCTCTTTACGGCATTCATCGCTCAGCTCCTTGACCATATCGCCCTCACCGTCGAGCCACGGTGAATTTTTAACGCTGTATTCCGTAAATTTACTCGGCCAGAGGCAGAAGCCCTCCGAGAATTTACAGGTAAGAATCATTCCGCGCATACCTGCGGATTTGATTGCCTTTACCCATTGCTTTGCGGAAAAGTCCGCAGGCTTAAAATATTTTTCAGGCTCTCTGCCCGTACCCCATTCAACGTTGGTGAAGGTGTTCATTCCGTAGTGGACGAAAGCGATGAACTCCGTGTTCATAAATTCGAGCTGTTCGGGTGACGGAACAATACTGTTTGCTTTTTCAATGTAACTTTTAGTTGCCATAATGCTTACCTCGACTAAATATTGCATATATTGTACCATTTTCGGTACTCAAATGCAATACACTAATATTGCAAATCTTCAACTTATAAAGTATAATATTCAGGAACGGAGGGATTGTATGCTCAGACTCATAACAGGCCGTATCTCCAGCGGTAAGACCACAGAGATTTATTCGAAAATAAAACATCGTGTCGAAAAGGGTGAAAGCGTAATGCTTATCATCCCGGAGCAGTATTCCTTCTGTACGGAAAAAATGATGCTTGAGCTGCTCGGCGCAAGGGGAGCGGACAGCGTAGAGGTTGTCAGCTTTACCTTCCTTTGTGAACGTCTGCTTAAAAAATACGGTCTTAACTCCAATCCCCGACTTGATGACAGCACACGCGCACTTATGATGAGCCTTGCGCTTGAAAGTGTGAGCGAGTCGCTTAACGTTTACGGAAAGCACCGCTATTCCGCATCGGTTATAACGCGTATGCTCAAGGTTATAAAGGAATTCCGCCAATGTGTCGTAACTCCCGATATGCTTCGTGAAACCTCTGCGGGAATGGAGGATTGTCTCCTTAAATCCAAGCTTGACGAGCTCGCTCTCGTAACAGATGCTTATTCGGCTCTCGTTTCGCAGAGCTATTTTGATGATGAATGTGCACTTGATGAGCTTTGTAAGGTTCTTGACGAGCATCAGGATTTTGCAGGAAAGACTGTTTTCTTTGACGGCTTCCGAGGCTTTACAAGTCAGGAATTTAAGGTTATGGAGCGCATTTTTGCGCAGGCACAGGATGTTTATGTCACCGTCTGTTCGGACAAGCCCGCAAACGCAGATGATTTCAGCTCCTTTGCGCATACAAAGCGCACCGTGCGTAAGCTTATCCGCACTGCAGAAAAGAATGGCGTAAAAATCGCACCGCCCGAGCACATCGAAGCATTTAACGAAAAAAGATATACAAATCCCGAGCTTCCTTTGCTTGAAAAGAGTCTTTACGAGAACGATTATGAAATCAGCGAAAATCCGACGGAAAACATTATACTTTGCTCCGCCGAGGATTTTGAAAGCGAATGTGACTTTGTTGCCCATACGGTCAAAAAGCTTATAAGAACAAAGTCTCTTCGTTGCCGCGATATTGCTATTATCAGCCGCAGTGAAAATAACTACGTCCGTCAGATACGTTCCGCTTTGCGCAAAAACGGAGTTCCCGTGTTTGAAGACAGACGTCAGCCGATTGCGACACAGCCTTTAATCGAATTTCTGTTGAGCGTGACGGATATTGCCGTCAGCGGATTTTCGTGCGATACAGTTATGCGCGTTCTCAAAACGGGCTTGACCGACCTTACGGTTGAAGAAATTTCCGAGCTCGAAAATTATGCTGTCCTCTGGCAGATAAACGGTAACAAGTGGCTTGATGACTGGACGGCACATCCCGACGGTCTCGGTGAAAAAATGCTCGAAAAGGATGTCGTTCGCCTCGAAAAAATCAATGCCTCACGCAAAGAGGTCATTGCACCGCTGAATAATCTGCGCTTTGAGATTAAAAGCTGTGACGGACTTTCCTGTGCAAAGGCACTCTATAATCTTCTTATAAAAATGAACGTTCCCGAAAACCTCAAGGCTCTTGCACAGAAGCTCGATTCCAACGGTGAGACCGAGCTTGCGATCGAGCAGGGCAGAATATGGGACGTTGTTATCGAAATTCTTGACAGAATTGCTTTTTCACTTGAAAATATAAATCTTACCGCAAAAAGATTCAACGAATTATTGAATCTCATTGTTTCAATGTATACCCTCGGCAGTCTTCCGCAAGGACTTGACGAAATCGTTATCGGCTCTGCCGACCGTGTCAAAACCACGTCGCCGAAGGTCGTCTTTGCTGTCGGTGTCAATGACGGGCTTTTCCCGATGATTCCTACGGCGGACGGTATTCTTTCCGATAACGAGCGCAAAACACTTGCCGAGCTCAAACTGCAGATGGACGATAACTTCGAGCAGAAAATGATGGAAGAACGTTTTATAGCATACAGCACTCTCTGCAGTCCGTCCGACACGCTTTACGTTACGTATTCGCGTAAGGATATCACGGGCTCACAGCTTGCACCGTCCGAAATTGTTGCGCAGATTAAACGTATTTTCCCGAAGGTTACTGTTCTTGATACGGTTATGACTCCCGAAATCGACTTTATTGAAGGTGATATGCCAGCCTTTGAGCTTATGGCAAAATTGAGCCTTAAGGGCGGCACAATGCACTCCACGCTTGAAAAGTATTTTGAGAGCAGAGACGATTATAAAGGAAGATTAAACGCTCTCAACCGCGCTGTGAATAAGGGTGAATTTGAAATCACGGATAAAGAGCTTTCAAAAAAGCTTTTCGGCTTCAATATGTATATGTCAGCCTCACGTACAGAGGTTTATCATAAGTGTCCGTTTGAATATTTCTGCAAATACGGACTTAATGCACAGCCTAGGAAAATTGCCGAGCTTGACCCGATGCAGAAGGGTACGGCAATCCATTATATACTTGAAAATCTTATCGCCGCTTACGGCAGTGACGGACTTTGCGCGATGCCGAAGGCACAGAGAGACGGTTGTGTCCGCGATATGCTCGAAAGCTATTTTAAAGAAATTCTTGTTCCGGGCGAGGATATGGGTGAGCGCTTCAATTACCTTTACCGTCAGCTTGTCTATGTTGTCTGCGAGGTTGTTGACCGCCTTGTGAGCGAGTTTTCAGTCAGCGAATTTGAGCCGGTTGCATTCGAGCTTTCAATCGACTCCGACGGCGAGGTGCCTGCTTACGAAATTCCGCTTCCTGACGGCGGTGTGCTGAAGCTCAAGGGCTCCGTTGACCGTGTTGATGTTAAGGAAAACGGGGAAGAAACCTTCCTGCGTGTTGTCGACTATAAATCGGGCGGCAAGAAATTTGACCTCAACGAGGTTTTTTACGGCCTTAATATGCAGATGCTCATTTATCTTTTTGCTATCTGGAAAAACGGCTTCCGTGATTATAAAAACATTACTCCCGCAGGTATTTTGTATATGCCCGTCAACGCTCCTTTTGCTAAAATCGAGCGCGATGAGGGAGAGGATGCGATAGCCGCACAAAAGCAGAAGGCGGCGAAAATGAACGGAATGGTGCTCGACGACAGCCGCGTTATTTATTCAATGGATAACCGCCTTTCAGGTGATATAGTGCCTGCCTCGGTCAAAAAGGACGGTACAAATTCGGGTACACTCATTTCCTTTAAGCAGATGGGACTTCTCTTGAAACGTGTGGAAAAAATCCTTTCCGATATGGCAATGAATCTGCACAAGGGTAAAATTCCCGTGCGTCCTGCTGTTGCCGAATCAACGACAAGTCCCTACCATGACGTATGCAAATACTGCGATTATAAGGATGTCTGCGGCTTTGATGAGGATACCCCGACCAATGATATAGACAAAATAAAACACGAAGACAGCCTGAGACTTTTAGGAGGTGAGGACGATGCCGAATTGGACTAAAGAACAGCAAAACGCGATAGATTCCCGTAACGGCACCGTGCTTGTTTCCGCCGCCGCAGGCTCGGGTAAAACAGCGGTTCTTGTTGAACGAGTTATCCGCCGTCTTACGGACAGAGAAAATCCCTGCACGGCTGACAGGCTTCTTATCGTGACCTTCACCCGTGCCGCAACACAACAGATGCGCGAGCGTATTTCACAGGCAATCAATGAGGAACTGCGCAAAAATCCCTCCGATGAACACCTCAAACATCAGCTTATTATGCTTCCGTTTGCTAAAATCAGTACGATTGACAGCTTCTGTAATGATATCGTCAAGGAAAATTTTCACTCTCTCGATTTATCTCCCGACTATAAAATGCTCGAGGGCGCACAGTTAAAGCTTGTCGAAGCTGAGGCTATGAGCAGAACTCTTGATGAATATTATAAAGAGAATTCCGACGAATTCAACGAGCTTGTCAATCTGCTTGCAAGCTCAACGGACGATAGCGCGGTCGGCGCGCTTGTTTCAAAGCTGTATAACTACTCAATGGCTTTTCCGCGTCCGTCAGAGTTTCTGAAAAAGCTCAGCCTTAATTATTATGATAATGCACCGCTTTCCGAAAGTGTATGGGGAAGAATGATTCTTTCCTATGCTTACAGCATTGCTGTCAAATGCTCCGTTGCTGTTTCTCAGGTTCAAAGAAGTTTTGAAGGTGATGAAACAGTTAAAGAAAAATACGGTGCGTGCTTTGCTGAAATGAGAGCGATTGTTGACAGTATATCTGACCTTACCTTGAACAACAAATGGGATGAAACGCTGACAGCTTTGCGAACGCTTAAATTTCCTGCACTCGGCAGATTGCCGAAGGGATATTCCTCAACGGTAGCTGAATTTGCAAAAAAGCAAAAGAAAATCATCACTGATGAGCTTACAAAAAAGCTTCCTAAATACTTTTGTGTAAGCTCTGATGAATACGCCGAGGATATGCAGTATCTTCGTCCGATAGTTGAAAAGCTTCTTGCAATCGTCAGCCGCTACGGCGAAATTCTGTGGGAAGAAAAACAGAAGTTGAACAGTGTTGATTTTTCCGATATAACCCACCTTGCGCTGAAGCTTCTTGTTGCCTATGATGAGGATAGCAATCCTGTAAAAACGAAGCTTGCCGAGGAGCTCTCGCAGAAATTTGATGAAATTCTTGTTGACGAATTTCAGGATATCAATGAGCTGCAGAACACTCTCTTCCGGTCTGTTTCAAAGGATGAGAGTAATCTCTTTATGGTTGGCGACGTCAAGCAGAGCATCTACCGCTTCCGTCAGGCGATGCCCGCAATTTTTCTGCGCCGCCGCGACACTCTTGAGGATTATGTCGATAACAATTATCCCGCAAGAATAACTCTTGACCGTAATTTCCGCAGCCGTTCGGGAGTTACGGAAAACGTCAATTTTGTTTTCAGTCAGCTTATGTCAAAGGATGCGGGCGACCTCGATTATGACGAAAAAGAGGCACTTGTTGCCGCCGCACCCTACGGTGAATGCGAGTTTCCGCAGGCGGAGCTGCATATCATCGGCTCACTTGAAGACGGCGCCCGTGTTTCAAGAGAGCTTGAAGCACAGCACATCGCCGATACAATCAATTCGATTATTAAAAACGGAATGCTCGTTACCGAAAAGGATACACGGCGTCCCGTAACCTACCGCGATTTCTGCGTGCTTATGCGTGCAACGGGAGGCGGAAGGGCAGAGCTTTATGCCGATGTTCTTGCGCGCAACAACATACCTGCCTACGTTTCGAATAAAGCAGGCTTCTTTGCCTCAACAGAAATCAGCACGATGCTCAACCTTATGCGCGTGACGGATAATCCCTTGCAGGATATACCTCTTCTTGCTGTTATGCTCTCTCCGATTTACGGCTTTACCGCCGACGAGCTTGCAAAAATGCGTGTCGAAGAGCGCAAGAAACCGCTTTATCACTGTGTACTCAACTCCGCACACAACGGCAGCAAAAAGAGCAAGGATTTCCTCGAAAAGCTTGATAATCTTCGTATGCTTTCTTCAACGCTTGCCTGCTCGGAATTTGTCCGTGAGCTTTACGAAATAACAGGCTATAAAGCCATAGTATCTGCACTCAAAAACGGCTCACAGCGTAATGCAAACCTCAATATGCTTCTCGATTATGCCGCGAAGTACGAGGACTCGGGTAAGCGCGGACTCTCGGGCTTTATCCGTTTTATTGACCGTGTTCAGCGGCAGAACGCTGACCTTGAGAGCGCATCCGATATCTCCGAAGCGGCAGATGTTGTCCGGATTATGACCATTCATAAAAGTAAGGGTCTTGAATTTCCCGTCTGTATCCTTGCCGACCTCAATAACGGCTTCACCAACGATAATCAGAAGGGTGTTTCAGCCTTTCATCCCGATTACGGAATATGCTTTGACCGCCGTGATTCGCGTACGAAATGTCAGTATTCCACTGTCGGTAAAAAAGCGCTTATGCTTGCAGAAAGATATTCTGCACTTTCCGAGGAGCTTCGCGTGCTCTACGTTGCAATGACACGTGCCAAGGAACGCCTTATCTGCATTACGCGCTACGATAATATTGAATCAAAGCTCGAGGACTTTTCCTTATGCGTAAACGAAGATGAAATCCGCATTGATTCTGTTGATATTCTCAATAAAAACTCAATGGCGGATTGGCTTGTTATGGCTTTTCTTCGTCATCCTGATGCACATATCCTTCGCCAATTATCCGGCAGAGGAGAGGAGCTTTCAGATTTACCTTGTGCTGAAAGTCTGTCGGTCTCGGTTGTCAACAGCGTTTGTGAGCTTGGTATCTCCGAGGAGAGTAAAGAAAAAGCTCCTGCTGACGATGTGCTTCTGGGGGAAATAAAAGAAAGAATAGATTACGTTTATCCCTATTCCTCACTCGCATTTGTCCGCGCAAAGAGCGCACCGTCCGAATTTGATTCGACGGGCTTCAGCACGCAGTATTTTGCATCGTCAAAACCGCAGTTTTTGTCAAAATCGGGTATGAATCCCGCGAGCCGAGGCACGGCAACCCATAAGTTTATGGAATTCTTCGACTATACAGCCGACAGCTTTAACGTCGATGAACAGATAGAAAAAATGATTGCCGAGCGACATCTTACCCGTCAGGAGGCGGATGCCCTCGAAAAGGATAAGCTTTGCCGCTTCTTTGAGAGAGACATTGCCCGCCGTATCAAGGCTTCTCCGCTTCTTCTTCGCGAAAAGCAGGTGACGGTTGGGATAAAGGCTTGTGAGCTTTATCCGGAGCTTGACGTGCCCTGCGACGAAACGGTTGTCATTCAGGGCTACGTTGACTGTGCATTTGTCGAGGAAGGCGAGCTCGTGATAGTTGATTACAAAACCGACAGGGGAGTTACGATGCAGGAGCTTTGCGAAAGGTATCGTACACAGCTTGAAATGTACGAATACGCTCTTGCCGAATGTACGGGAATGAAGGTGCGCGGCACGCTGATTTACTCGTTTGAAAACGCTGAATATATTGCGTTAAAAAAATAAAAAAAATAGTTGCATTTTTAAATATTATGTGTTAAAATAGCATCTGCGTGAATATTTCGAAAGAGGTGACAGTAATGAAGGAAGGAATCCATCCTAAGTACGAAACGACAGTTGTTCGTTGCGCTTGCGGTAATGAGATAGAGACTCGTTCTACCAAGGAGAATTTGCGTGTTGATATTTGCTCAAAATGTCATCCGTTCTTTACAGGTAAGCAGAAGCTTGTTGATACAGGCGGACGTGTTGACCGCTTCAATAAGCGTTTCAATTTGTCAAAATAATTATTTTGAGAGAATAGGCGGTGCTTTTCTGCGCCGCCGTATTTTTTTCGGAGGTGAACCGTATGGAATACAGGACGATACTTAATGAGGCGAACGATGAATTTGTCGAGCGCAAGTCGCGCTTTATAGGCTATATAAAGCCCGTTACAACTCAGGAAGAGGCAGTCAGCTTTATTAATTCAATCAAATCGAAGCATTGGGATGCAACCCATAATGTTTATGCCTACGTTCTTCGTGAGGGTCAGGTGCGCCGATATTCCGATGACGGTGAACCGCAGGGCACGGCAGGTATTCCCGTGCTGGACGTTCTTTTAAAGGAGAATGTAACCGACTGCGTTGTTGTTGCTACGCGCTATTTCGGTGGAACTCTCCTCGGAGCGGGCGGACTTGTCCGTGCATATTCCCACACGGCGAAGATTGCCGTCGATGCGGGTAAGATAATTACAATGAAGCTTTGTGCGGTGCTTAAGGTGACCTGCGACTACAATTTTTACGGCAGACTCAATTCCTTCATCCCCGAATCGGGCGGAGTTATTGACGATACTGAATTTGCCGATAATGTCACAGTAACCTTCAAATTGCCTGTGGGAGATGTTGATTCCTTCGACGCAAAGCTTGTTGATATGAGCTTCGGCAAGTTCCATACTGAAAAAATCGGTGAAGAATATAAATATTTTTAATTTTCTTAAAGGAAAAACAGCTTTTTTGGCGTATATAATAAATAAGAAGTAAAAAACGAAAAGATTGGAGTGAAACGAATGAAAACGGTCAGAGAAATCACCTGTGAAAACGAGCATAAGGTTTTAAGTAAAAATGCCTGCTTTTCGGATATGAGCCGCGGCAGAAAACGTCCCGAAACGGAATGTGAACTGCGTACCTGCTTTCAGCGTGACCGCGACCGTGTTATCCATTCCAATTCTTTCAGAAGACTTAAGCATAAAACGCAGGTCTTTCTTTCACCGCAGGGTGACTATTATCGAACCCGCCTTACGCACACCCTCGAGGTTGCGCAGATCGGCAGAACAATCGCAATTGCTCTGGGTCTTAATGAAACCCTTACGGAAGCGATTGCCCTCGGTCACGACCTTGGTCATACACCGTTCGGTCACGCGGGAGAAAGAGCACTCAACAGCGTTTTTGACGGCGGCTTCCGCCATTATGAACAGAGTCTGCGCGTTGCTGACGTTATAGAAAAGGAAGGCAGGGGACTCAACCTTACCGAAGAGGTCCGCGACGGTATCGTCCGCCACACTTCCGGAACCGAGGCGTTCACCCTTGAGGGCAGAATCGTCCGTCTTGCCGACCGTATTGCATACATAAATCACGATATCGACGATGCAGTTCACGCACGCGTGCTTAAAGAAACTGATATTCCTGCCGATATCCGTGAAGCTTTGGGGCAGAATAAATCACAGCGAATCAATAAGCTTGTGCTTTCTGCCGTAAATAACAGTAAGGATGATATTGTCCTCGGCGAGGACTGTGCCGATGCATTTGCAACTCTGCACAGCTTTATGTTCGAAAGGGTCTACACCAATCCTGTCTGTAAGGGTGAGGAGGCAAGAGCTATCGAAATGATTAAATGGCTCTATGAATACTTCCTGCTTCATCCCGACGAAATGCCTGCGGAATATAAATCTATCCGCGAAAAAGAGGGCGTTGAGCGTGCCGCCTGCGATTATATTGCAGGTATGACGGACAGATATGCGGTGCATACCTTTGAAGAGCTTTTTGTTCCCCGCTCGTGGGTTGTTTTGAAGGGGGAATAATATGGCGATCAGCGATGAATTTCTCTCTGAGTTAAGAGCGCGTACCGATATCGAAAGCGTTATTTCACCCTATGTAAATCTTTCAAAAAGAGGCAGGCTTGTCAAAGGTCTTTGCCCCTTTCATAACGAGAAAACAGCTTCATTCACAATTTACCCCGACAGTCAGTCGTTTTATTGCTTCGGCTGCGGTGCGGGCGGCGATGCAATAACCTTTGTCCGCCGTATCGAAAATCTTGATTATGTTGAAGCAGTCAAGGTTCTTGCCGAGCGTGCGGGAATGCAGATGCCCGAGGACGGCTATGACGATTCTCTGGCAAAGCACCGTCAGCGTATCCTTGCGGCTAACCGCGAGGCGGCAAGGTTTTTCCACTCTACAATGATGTCGGAGCAGGGCAGAATCGGTCTTGACTATTTCCTCGGAAGAGGTCTGACAATGCAGACGATAAAGCATTTTGGTCTCGGCTATGCACCGGATTCATGGGATGCTTTACTCAGATATATGCGTTCAAAGGGCTTTACCAATCAGGAGCTTTATGACGCAAACCTTGTGCGCAAATCCGACAAGGGCGAGCGCACTCACTATTACGACAATTTTAAAAACCGTGCAATGGTGCCGATTATTGATTTGAGAGGTAACGTAATTGCCTTTGGCGGACGAGTCCTTGATGACTCAAAGCCGAAGTACATCAACACCTCTGACACCCTTGTTTATAAAAAGAGTGACGGTGTTTTTGCACTCAATTTTGCCAAAAACGGCAACCCGTCACAGATTATTGTTGCCGAGGGCTATATGGATGTTATCGCCCTGCATCAGGCAGGCTTTACGAATTCGATTGCCTGTCTCGGAACAGCACTTACACAAGAGCAGGCGCGCCTTGTTTCGCGATATGCCGAGGAGGTCATTCTTTCCTACGACTCCGACGAAGCGGGACAGAAGGCGACGAAGCGCGCTATCGAGATTTTCGGCAGAACGGGAGTCCGCATCCGTGTTCTCAAGCTCACGGGAGGTAAGGACCCTGACGAAATCATCAAAAAATTCGGCAAGGAAAAATTCCGAAGCCTTATTGACGGTGCCGCAAACGATATTGAATATGCCATTCTTCGAGAGCGCGAAAAATATGATCTCGATTCAATCGACGGCAAAACAAAATTTCTGACCTCAATTGCATCAATTCTTGCAACTGCAAATCCGATTGAGCAGGATGCCTATGCCGCAAAGCTTGCAAGTGAAATGAGCATCAGTAAGGATGCAATTCTTCAGGAGGTCAAGAGGGCTTTCAGACGTAAGCTCGAGGCGCAGAAGAAAAACCGCTTCAACGAAATCGTCAAGGAAACCGTTACCCCCAAGGATGCGGTCAATCCCGAGCGTGCAAAGCACATCAGAGCGACAAAGGCGGAAGAGGTGCTTATTGCAAGCCTTATGCTCAATCCCGATTTTTACCGTAAAATCAAGGACGAGCTGACTGAAGACCTGTTTATAACAGAGTTTAACCGCAGGGTATTCACTGCGCTTGCAGAACGTCTTGAAAACGGCAGAAGCATTGAGCTTTCAATGTTTGCCGCCGAATTCACTCCCGAAGAAATGGGCAGACTTGCCCAATTCGGCGCAATGGGAGGCACTGTCAGCAACACCGTTGCAGAATGTAACGATTGTATAAAAGTATTAAAAGAAGAAAAAGCGAAGTCCTCGGCGGTCAATGCCGCAGAGCTCAGCGACGAAGAATTTAAAAAATTATTCAGAAAAACGGAAGTCTAATAAAGGAGAACTTATTATGGAAAACCACGCACCCGAACAGCAGAAAAAATCACCCCTTAAGCTCTTGCTTGAAAAAGGCAAGGTGACGGGTAAGCTCACTTCGCAGGAAATTGACCAGGCTCTTATTGATATGGATATCGATATCGAAGAGCTTGACAAGTTCTACGAAACGCTTGAAAATCAGAATATTGAGCTCATCGACGACCTTTCGAACATTGACCTCGAAAACGTAGATTTCAGTATGGATATGCCCAAGTCTGCCGAGCTTTCAACAGAGGATGTTGACGATAAGGCACAGGGCAACGATGACCCCGTTAAGGTTTATCTTAAGGAAATCGGCCGTATTCCTCTTCTTACTGCTGAGGAAGAAATTGAGCTTGCTGTCCGTATTGTTGATGACGATGAGAGCGCAAAGAAAAGACTTGCAGAGGCTAACCTTCGTCTTGTTGTTTCTATTGCAAAAAGATACGTCGGCAGAGGTATGCACTTCCTTGACCTTATTCAGGAGGGTAACCTCGGTCTTATCAAGGCTGTTGATAAGTTCGACTATACAAAGGGCTTCAAGTTCTCAACCTATGCAACGTGGTGGATCAGACAGGCTATCACAAGAGCTATTGCTGACCAGGCAAGAACAATCCGTATTCCCGTGCATATGGTTGAAACAATCAACAAGGTTAAAAAGACAAACAGTCAGCTCCTTCATAAAAACGGCAGAGATCCCAGCGCTGAAGAAATTGCAGCCGAGCTCGGTATGCCTGTTGCAAAGGTAAGAGAAATTCTCCGTGTTGCACAGGAGCCCGTTTCTCTCGAAACACCTATCGGCGAAGAGGAAGACAGCCATCTTGGCGATTTCATCCCCGACGATGATGCTCCCGCACCGGCAGATGCTGCTTCAATCCTTCTTCTTAAGGAACAGCTTGACGAGGTTCTCAAGACGCTTACTCCGCGTGAAGCAAAGGTTCTTATGCTCCGCTTCGGTCTTGAAGGCGGTCATCCGCACACTCTTGAAGAGGTTGGTAAAGAATTTGACGTTACCCGTGAGCGTATCCGTCAGATTGAGGCAAAGGCTCTCCGTAAGCTCCGCCATCCGTCAAGAAGCAAGAAGCTCAAGGATTTCCTTGATTAATCGACAATAACAGTTTCATAATTCACCGCATAATATATGGTATAAGGCGGTGAAAAAATGAAACGGCGAAGAAAAATAATAGTCCCGACCGTTGCAGTGGTTTTATTGCTGTCTGCGGTCGGGATTTTCTTGTTTCTTGAAATAAGAGTAAAAAGTGTCCGTGATGAATTGTCTGTTCTTGAAGCGAATACAGTGGCATCATCGGCACTCACGGCAGGACTTACCGAAGCATTGGACGATTATAAACTCAACTATTCTGATGTTGTCAGCTTTACTTACGGCGAAAACGGTAATATAAAATCCCTTTCAACGGACATCATAACGCTTAACACTCTCGGTAATGAAATAGGAACGAATACCGACGAATACATAAATGAAATCGGAACGCACGAAATATCTCTTCCTTTCTCCTCACTTCTGGGTGTTCAGCTTCTTTCGGGTATAGGCCCCGACCTTTCTTTTTACGTCACAATGCGCGGTATTACTTCTACTAACTTTGAAAATAAATTCGAAGCCGCAGGCGTAAATCAGACGAGACATCAGATATTCCTGTGCGTTACAATAAAAACTCACGTCATTTTCGGCGGTAAGGTTAATATTGTTGAATACAATTCCGAAATTTGTATAGCTGAAAGCATAATTGTCGGTGTCACACCGAACACCTTTGCAAATTTTTAATGTTGTAAACTTCAGTAAAATTTGGTATAATAACAATATTAAATCCTTGAGGAAGTGTCGCAATGGCAGATTATGAAAATTCATTAAAAAGAGCTCAGGAGTTGAGGGATATCCTCAACTATCACAGCCATAAATATTATGTCGAGGACAGTCCCGAAATCGAGGATTTCGAGTACGACCGTCTTATGCGTGAGCTGTCGGATATTGAGGATAAATATCCCGACCTTGTAACGCCCGATTCGCCCACGCGCCGTGTCGGCGGTAATGCTGACGGTCAGTTTGAGCCCGTCGAGCATACCGTACAGATGGCGAGTCTGCAGGATGCTTTCAGTATTGACGAGCTTCGCGCCTTTGATAAGCGTGTGCGTGAGGTTGTCAGCGATGCCGTCTATGTTGTTGAGCCTAAAATTGACGGTCTTTCCGTATCCGTTGAGTACGAAAACGGTGTCTTTTTCCGCGGTTCAACACGCGGTGACGGTGTTATCGGAGAGAATGTCAGTGCAAACCTTTGCACGGTCGGCTCAATTCCGCTTAAAATCAAAGAAAATCTCCCTGCCATTGAAGTGCGCGGCGAGGTCTATATGCCGCGTGACGTCTTTGTAAAGCTCGTTGAACAGCAGGAAAATAATGACGAAAAGCCGTTTAAAAATCCCCGGAATGCGGCGGCGGGCTCACTTCGTCAGAAAAATCCGAAAATCACGGCAACAAGAAAGCTCGATATTTTTGTGTTCAATATTCAGCGGATCGAGGGTAAGGAGCTTACCTCACATAAGCAGTCTCTTGATTATCTCAAGGAGCTCGGCTTCAAAACAGTTCCGTTCTACACCCTATGCAAAAACATTGATGAAGCAATTGCGGAAATCAACCGTATCGGCGAAAACAGAGGCACTCTGCCCTTTGATATCGACGGTGCTGTTATCAAGGTTGACGACTTCGCACAGCGCGAAGCGCTCGGCAGTACGTCAAAATTCCCCAAATGGGCGGTTGCGTTCAAATATCCTCCCGAGGAGAAGCAGACCAAGGTTGTTGATATCGAAATTGCGGTCGGCAGAACAGGAGTTCTTACTCCTACGGCAGTTTTCGAGCCCGTGCTTGTTGCAGGCTCAACCGTAAGCCGTGCTACGCTCCATAATCAGGACTTTATTGCGGAAAAGGACATCCGTATCGGCGATACGGTAATTATCCGTAAGGCGGGCGACATCATCCCTGAGGTGCTGAATGTCGTTGAGCACGGCGAAAATTCCGTGCCCTACACAATGCCTACGGTCTGTCCGTCCTGCGGTGCAACGGTTATCCGCGAGGAGGATGAGGCGGCTGTGCGTTGCCTTAATACCGATTGTCCGGCACAGCTTTTGCGCAATCTCATCCATTTCTGTTCAAGAGATGCAATGGATATCGAGGGTCTGGGCGAGAGTAATCTTGAGCTTTTTGTCAACGAAGGTCTCATCCGCACTTCTGCAGATATTTACACAGTTACCGAGGAGCAGATTATTCCGCTTGAAAGAATGGCGGAGCAGTCTGCAAAGAACATTGTTGAGGCAATAAATAAATCAAAGGAAAACGACCTTGCGAAGCTTCTTTTTGCACTCGGAATCCGACATATCGGGCAGAAAGCGGCAAAGCTTCTTTCTGAACGCTTCGGCACAATGAGTGAGGTTATGAACGCATCCTTTGACGATATAATGACCATTGACGGCTTCGGTAAAATTATGGCAGAAAGCGTTGTCGGATATTTCGCAATGCCGCAGACGCGCGAGCTTATCGACCGACTTATGGCAGCAGGACTCAATATGAAGTCGCTCAAGGAAGTCAAGGATATGCGCTTTGCGGGCAAGACCTTTGTGCTGACAGGTACGTTGCCGACTTATTCACGTAAAGAAGCGGCAGAAATCATCGAGAGCTTTGGCGGCAAAACCGTATCCTCCGTTTCAAAGAAAACGGACTACGTCCTCGCAGGCGAGGAGGCGGGCAGTAAGCTCACTAAAGCACAGTCTCTCGGAATAACAATCCTTTCCGAAGATGATTTGAACGATATGATAAAGTAAATTAAGAAGTGATTAAAATGATAAAACCTAAAAGATTACAAAAAGGAGATAAAATTGCGATTGTAAGTCTTTCCTGGGGCGGTCTCGGTGATAAAGATTTAATTCATAAATACTATATTGCCAAAGAAAGATTAGAAAATGATTTTGGTTTAGAAGTCACAGTAATGCCAAACGCATTAAAAGGCAGTAAATTCATTTATGAACATCCCGAGGCCAGAGCAAAAGACCTTATGGATGCGTTTAAAGATGAAACAATCAAGGGCATATTCTGCGCGATAGGCGGAGATGATACCGTAAGGCTGTTACCTTATATAAATTATGAGGTAATTAAAAATAATCCTAAAATCTTTATGGGTTATTCAGACACTACTGTTAATCACTTTATGATGAATAAAGCAGGTCTTGTTTCTTTTTACGGCGCTTCAGTTATGTGTGAATTTGGCGAATACGTAAAAATGTTTGATTATACAAGGCAAGCCGTTAAGGATATTTTGTTTAACGATTGTGAAAATTACGAAATAAGATCAAGTGCTGTATGGTCAAATGATTATGTGCCTTGGAAAGAGGAAAACATCAGTGTTGCTAAAAAATTATTACCCGAGGAGCACGGATACGAAACGTTACAGGGCGAAGGTTTTATAACAGGACATTTGTTGGGCGGATGCATTGATGTTTTTCCGATGATAGTCGGTACAGATATATGGCCGACTAAAGATGAATGGAAAGGTAAGATCTTACTTATTGAAACAAGTGAAGATCAGATAAAGCCGGACTTCCTGACTTGGTATTTAAGGAGTTTAGGAGCACAAGGCATATTTGACGTGATTAAAGGTATCGTAGTCGGAAAACCACAGAATGAAAAATATTACGAGGAATACAAAGAGGTTTATAAAAAGGTTTTACAAGAGTTTAACAGACAAGATTTGCCTGTTTTATATAACGTTAATATAGGACACGCATATCCGAATGGGGTTTTGCCGCTCGGAACGGATGTCAGTGTGGATTTTACTGATAAGAAGCTCTACTTAACCGAATCACCGACAGTTTAAACACAATGAAGTACGGCAGGGAGAAATCCCTGCCGTATCTGCAAATTTTAATTTGTCGGGGAGTAAAAATTGCACAAACAAACTTTGTGCGTGTAGGGATGGGCCTCCCGGACCATCCGTGGATTCTGCTTTTTTCAGGACGGTCGAGGACGCCCGTCCCTACGCGGCTCATTACAAATATCCCGATAAACTCCCAATTTATCGAGCAAACTGAAATTTATTTCGTAGGGCACGGCGCTTGCCGACGTGCCGAAGATTCATCCCAAAAACAATGGCGTGTCTCAAGAGCCACGCCCTACGCGTCTTAATACAGTTATGTTAGTAGGGGAGCATAGAATGCTCCCGAGAATTACATCAGAATCCGCGGGCAGATGATATCTGCCCCTACCGCCTCAAATGAAACTCGCGCGGTAGGGCGGTGGCTTGCTGCCGCCGTTTTATAATCGCGGCGCAGCCCCTTAATGTTTGCAACGCAAACACATCATTCGCGAAGCGAACATCATTTATCATATCCGTATTGCGGATATATCATCGCAAAGTCAAATTTATCGAACAAAATCCGATTATTTTCGTAGGGCACGGCGCTCGCCGACGTGCCTAAAAATTGTAAAAATCCTACCCGAAAAATAATTTGAAAAATTTTCAAAAAAATGTAAAAAAACACTTGCATTTTCTGAAATCTATGATATAATATCAACTGTTCTCGGCCAACAGGCGGGGAATGCAAAAATGAAATGGCGATGTATGGGAGCATAGCTCAGCTGGGAGAGCATCTGCCTTACAAGCAGAGGGTCACAGGTTCGAGCCCTGTTGTTCCCACCATACGGCCCGGTAGTTCAGTTGGTTAGAACGCTAGCCTGTCACGCTAGAGGTCGACGGTTCGAGCCCGTTCCGGGTCGCCATTTTATTTTTTTGCCTCTGTAGCTCAGTTGGTAGAGCAGAGGACTGAAAATCCTCGTGTCGTTGGTTCGATTCCGACCGGAGGCACCATTTGCGGATGTAGCTCATCTGGTAGAGCGCCACCTTGCCAAGGTGGAGGTAGCGAGTTCGAGCCTCGTCATCCGCTCCAACAAAAAAGCCTGATTTGTCTTATGGACGAATCAGGCTTTTTTGAGTGATGCGTTCCTTCGGAACATGATGTGCACTGCGTGTGTGATGCAGACTTTGTCTGTGATGCACGCCTACGGCGCGTGAGCTGAACGAATCGCATCACCTATCACAGCGTAGCTACATCACATATCACTTATTTGTAAATATTTGCAAGAGCTTCGGCACACTTAACTTCACTTTTTGTGTCAGCAAAATACTTCACTGTGCTGCAAACATAACTTTAATCTGGCGAAAGCTCAAACTTTACTAAAAACTGGAATTTAAATTCAAAAACCCCTTTACAAACTGTAAACACTATGCTATAATATGCAAGCACTTGAGGGTGTAGCTCAGTTGGTCAGAGTACTTGCTTGACATGCAAGGGGTCGGTGGTTCGAGCCCACTCATCCTCACCATTAAAAAGCCTTGAAAACATTATGTTTTCAAGGCTTTTTTTCAAAAACATTAAGTTATGTATAATATAACCGTAACACAGCGCGATGTTTTGAAAAGGGGAAAGATAAAATGGAAAAGGATTTAATGGAATATCTTATCAGAGGCAAGGATTATGCTTTAAAAAAGATGCTTATAAGTGAGTTTGTGGCAATTCTTTGTTGGTTGATTATTTGTTTGTGGTTACTTAATTTTGGCTTAGTAGGATTTTTAGATCTTGTATTTATTGCTGTTGCTTTGGTATATACATTGGGGATTAATTTATGGTATATCAATCACTATTTTTTCTATCGCATTGAGATTTATTCAGATAGATTTTTTGTTAGAACCAACCCTTTTAATGCAAAGTGCTATTATTTCAATGAAGTTACATCAGCAAAAATAAAATGTAAAAAAAGATGCAACAAAAAAAGAGAAAAAACAAAAACATTTTCATTTTTTCGTTTTAGAGATTCTGAAGGTAAACGCAGAAAAGTATATTTTAATGATGAATATTGCATAAATGAGATAAGGTTGCTTGTCGACCGAATCTCCAAATAAAAATCACCCCGAAGTTCGTACTTCGGGGTGTAGCTTTTGAGACTAATTATTCACCGATTTCGCCTTTTGCAACCTTGTCAAATACATCTGTAACGTCCTTTGACGGGGCCTTTGTAATAAGTGTTACAACGATTGTTGCAATAAGACCTGCAACGAAGCCGGGGATGATTTCGTAAATTCCGAGATCCTTGAGGAATACGAGCCAGAGAATATCAACTGCCGCACCGACAACGATACCTGCAACGGAGCCTGCAAAGTTAAGTCTTCTCCAGAAGAGAGAGAGCATAATAACGGGACCGAAAGCTGCACCGAATACGCCCCATGCGTTTTCAACAAGATCCATAATTGTACCGGAATTGGGGTTGGATGCGATAAGCACAGCAATGATTGAGATTGCAAGAACAACAAATCTGCCGGCCCAGAGCATTTCTTTATCGGATGCCTTATTCTTACGGATAAGAGGCTTGTAAACGTCAACCGAGAAAGCTGATGCGGATGCAAGAAGCTGTGAGTCAGCCGTGCTCATTGCAGCTGCAAGGATAGCGGAAAGGAGAAGACCGCTGATAAGTGCAGGGAATATCTTACGAACCATCGTAATGAATACTACTGAGCTGTCAGCGATTTCGCCGAGGAAGAGGTGACCGATAACACCTGCAGCAACAGAGAACGTAAGGATAAGAACAGTCCAGGTAATACCGATTTTTGCACTCTTCTTAAGGTCCTTGTCAGAACGAAGAGACATAAAGCGGATGATAATGTGAGGCATACCGAAGTAACCGAGACCCCAGCCGAGACCGGAAACAACGTCCTTCCAGTTAGAGAAAAGATTCCAATAATTTTCGGGAAGCTGACCCATTGTTGATGCGCCTTCACCTGCGCTGATAAGACCCATTGCGAAGATAGGAGCGATAAGAAGAGCACCGAGCATAAGAAGACCCTGGAAGAAGTCTGTCCAGCAAACAGCGGAGAAACCGCCGAGGAATGTGTAGCAGATGATGATAACTGCTGCTATGTACATTGCAACGGTAGCATCAATACCCATAACCGTGTTGAAAAGTGTACCGCAAGCCTTGATGCTTGATGCCGCATAAATTGTGTATGCAACAAGGAAGATAACAGCACAGATAACCTGCAAAGCACGGTTGCTTGAAAGGAATCTGTTTGTAAGGTACTGCGGAATGGTAATTGAGTCGTTAGCCGCAATTGAATAACGTCGAAGTCTCGGAGCTTCAATTAACCAGCTCAAAGTGTAACCGATACCAAGACCGATAGCAATCCAAGCCTGACCGAGACCTGCCGCATAAATTGAAGCGGGGAGACCCATAAGAACCCAGGCACTCATATCTGAAGCACCTGCCGATAATGCGGATACCCAAGGACCCATCTGGCGACCGCCGAGGAAGTAGCCCTTATCACCGCCGGACTTTGAGCGTAAGAAGAAGAATACGCCGATACCGACCATGAAAACAAGGTATACGCAGAATACAATCATTTCTGCATTAAACATAAATACAACTCCTGTTTCTTGGTGTAACAACACCGGATATTAATACAAAGAAAGCACCGCTTTCTTATATATGAAAAGGATTATACCACTATTTTAGATATCAATCAAGTGCTTTTTTCTAATAATACTTTAAATTGCTAAATTATTTTTCGGAAAACAAAAAATCGGAATGTGTCTGATTATTACACACTCCGATAAATTTATTCCTCCGAAAACATATCCTTACCGACTCCGCACATAGGACAAACAAAATCGTCGGGCAAATCCTCAAACTTCTGTCCCGGCTCAATTCCGTTTTCGGGGTCGCCGAGTGCCTCGTCATATACCCAACCGCATACGTCACAAATATATTTCATATAAAAACCTCCTATACAAAGCTTTCTCATTGATACCGTAATTATTCATAAATGTTTTGTGAACAGATTAAAGGCATGACGTATGCTCCCGAAAATTACATCAAAATCCGTGGGCAGATGATATCTGCCCCTACTGATTTAAATAAAAATCGCTTGGTAGGGCGGTGGCTTGCTGCCGCCGTTTTATAATCGCGGTGCAGCGCCTTAATGTTTGCAACGCAAACACATCATTCGCGAAGCGAACATCGTTCATCATATCCGCATTGCGGATATATCATTGCAAAGACAAAGACTTTGCTCGACAACCTCCAATTTATTCAGCACGTTTGATTTTTACGTAAACTTCTCTGCAAAGTTGATATCTACTGCAGAAATCCTGATTTGACAAAGTAAAACTGCTGTGCTAAACTAGAGTAGTCATAAGAGAGGTGTAAAGGTATGCTTTATAACAGTGTAAGATGGCTGATTTTCTTTTGTATTATAGGCTTGATTGCATTACTGCTTAATAAAACACCTGTCAAAAAGTACAGGAAAATTTACTTCGCGATTATAATTGTTTTATCCGTTGTCTGTTTCTCCCAATGGAATATACCTTTTGAAAACTATATAGTGTCTTTTCCTACGTTAGAAAAATCTTTTAAATACTGTTTGACAGAGAATAATATTGAAATATTTGGTATTTTTGAAGAGGAAAAAACAGGTCTTGTTTTGTATGAAAGTGAAAACGGTTATGCAAATTATATTACCCGAAAAGATGAAGATGGTTGGAAAATCAGTAATATAAATACGAATGAAATTGAGTGTGTTAAGACGGTAGATAAGCATACAATATTTGTTTATCATATTAAAAATACGTCTGAAAGATATGTTTTGATATCCTCGGATTTTACTGATAAGGTTGCAGAAATTACAGATTCAAAAGGAAATGTATTCAGATATGTTGAAGATAAGGATGATTTTTCGAAGCATATAACATATTTCAATCATTACGGAGATAATAATTTTGATTTCACCGTGTTTATTGACGGAAAACAAATTGATTTAGAAAAGACGTAAAACAAAAACCGTAGCAAGATTTATCCTGCTACGGTAATTTTTATATTAATATCCGTTTCCGGGTGCCTGTGGGTCTTCGGGCTGACCGTTCTGGTCAAACCAATCGTCCCAGAAAATTCCGCCGTTGCCGTCTGTGGGCTCGGTCGGCTCTGTCGTGGTGGTCTCGGGCTCGCCCCATACAAAGAGGTAAACCACCGTGCCCTTTTCGTACTGACCGCCTGCCTCAAGGGAGATGCCTGCAACCGTGCCGGCTACCTGACTTTCATTATTCAGCTTTTCCGTCTGATAAACAGTAAAGCCCATTCTTTTCAACAGATTTGCGGCATCCTCATATTTCGTGCCGATGATACCCGATGTCGGGAATGTAACGATTTCCTTACCTTTACTTACAGTCAGCTTGATGACACTGTTTTTCTCAACCTGTGAATCAACGCTTGCACTCTGCGAAATTACGATGCCCTCCTCAACGGTTGAGCTGTAAACCTCGCTCTTTTCGAACTTGAAATTTCTGCTGTAATACGGGTCATCGAGAATATCCGTATATGCCTTGCCGACGAAATTCGGAACAGAAATAACCTCCTGCTGAACGGGAGCTGTTGTTCCCATACCGCCAAGGTCGATAACGCCCGTCTGCCAAAGAACAAGGAAAGCGACCGCAAGCACGATGATGATCGAAGCAACTGCGATAACTGCCGAAGAGCGGTTGTGTCTCTTCTGTGCGGCTTCGCGCTTTTCGGAGGTGTAATTGTCCTCTTCGTCGTCAATGCGCTGTGCCATTGTCTGATATTTCGGCTGCTTTGCAGTATGCTCAAGCTCGTGTGATGCACCTGCCGCCGCACTCGGGGAGGCGGAAAGCTCTGCACGCAGCTCTTCAACACTTCTTGTTCTGTCCTCGGGGAGGATCTGCAAGGCGTTGACAAGTCCGTTTATAACGTAAGCGGGAAGCTGCTCGGCAAATTTACCGGGCACCATAAGTCTGTCGTTGGTAACGCGCTCCGTTGCATCAATCGGATCAGTACCGATAAGCGTTCTGTAAAGCACTGCGCCGAAACCGTAGATATCCGTCCACGCGCCTTGTCTGCCGTCAAAGCCGTACTGCTCAAAAGCGGCATAGCCGTTATAAAGCTGTGTCTTGAGCTCGCTTCTTGCAGAACGAACCTGACTTATGCTGAAGCCTGTAATGCGGATTTTGCCGTCATTTGCTACAACAAGAGTGGAGGGGGAGATACCTCTGTGCACGATTCCCGACGAATGGAGAGTGCCGAGAGTGGAAAGCACGGGCATAAGCAGGGGACGTGCCTTTTCCCAGGATATGTAACCGACGTTGTTACGTAAAAGATACTCGCGCAAGGTAAGACCTTCGATATTTTCGGTAACTGCATAGCAGGTGCCGTTACCCTCGAGAACGTCCTGTACCTTGATGAGTGCGGAAAGACCGCTGAGTCTCATCAGCTTGCGCCACATTTCAACAAAGCTGTGTAAGCATTCATTGAACAGCGTTGCATACTCTTCGGGAGCAGAGACAGCAAGAGTTTTCTGGTCGCGCACTGCGAGTCCCTCGGGGAAAAATTCTCTTATATTAACGGATGTTCTTGTAGAAAGGTCAAGTCCCATATAGGTTGCACCGTCGCCGTTGTACTCAAGCAGCTTACCCACAAGGTAACGGTTGCCGAGCACTGTTCTTATCGGCAGGTACGGAGCAATCTGAGGGGAATCGGCGTGAAAACCGCAATGCGGACATTGCTTGAGGTCGCCGATTTCTTTCATACAGCTCATACAAAGATTATCTGAATTGATCATTAACCAAACCTTCTTCCGATCAAAATTGCAGTTAATTTTACAGTTTATAATAACATATCACGGGAAATATTGTCAAGTTACAATAAGGTTACAAGAGATTACGGATACCGCGTCAGAAATTTCCTGTTGACAAAACGAACAAATGTTCGTATAATATAAGCATCAAATGTCTTGGGGTGAAACAATGGAAAGGGTTATTCTGCATTCGGACCTGAATGCGTGCTATGCCTCAATTGAATGTATGCTCAATCCCGAGCTTCGCGGAAAGCCCGTTGCAGTTGCGGGTAACGTCGAGGACCGTCACGGAATAATTCTTGCCAAATCGCAGGAGGCGAAGGTGTGCGGAGTAAAAACGGGGGAGGCTATCTGGGAAGCAAAGCAGAAATGCAGAGATCTTATCACCGTTGCACCGCACTATGACGAATATATAAGGTATTCTAACCTTGTCCGCGATATTTACCGCCGTTATACCGACCTTATTGAGCCGTTCGGACTTGACGAGGCGTGGCTTGATGTCACGGGCAGTCAGCGTCTTTTCGGCACGGGAGAGCAGATTGCAAACGATATCCGTGAAGTTGTGAAATACGAGCTCGGACTTACCGTTTCCGTCGGTGTTTCTTTTAATAAGGTGTTCGCAAAGCTCGGCAGTGATCTGAAAAAGCCCGATGCCGTTACGGTAATTACCCGTGATGACTTCAGGGAAAAGCTCTGGCACCTTCCTGCAAACGAGATGATAGGTATCGGCAGAGCGACCTATAAAAAGCTCGAGGGCTTCGGAATTCATACAATCGGCGAGCTTGCCGCGTGCAGGCAGGAGTGGGTTACAAGGCAGTTCGGAAAATGCGGAACGGAGCTTTGGATGTTCGCTAACGGACTTGATTTCTCACGTGTCAAGCCTGATGGATACCGCGCACCTATAAAGAGTATCGGCCACGGGATAACCTGCTCGGCTGATCTTGTTGATGCAAACGAGGTGTGGCGCGTCTTCCTCTCATTGAGTCAGGATGTAAACCGCCGATTGAGTCATTACGGCCTCAAGGCTTCGGGAGTACAGATAACCGTCAAGGACTGCAATCTTTTCAGCCGTCAGTTTCAAAAGAAGCTCCCGATTGCAACGCAGAGCGCAACGGAGCTCGCGCGTGCGGCGATTGAGCTTTTTACGGCAAATTACAGGTGGAATTATGATGTACGAGCTGTAACGGTCAGAGCGATTGACCTTATTGATGCCGACACTCCCGCACAGCTCGACTTTTTCTCCGATATGAAGAAGCACGAAAAAATGCAGAAAATCGACGACACGGTGCTTGAACTGCGCCGCCGTTTCGGTAAGGATGCAATCTTCAATGCCTGCCTTATGCAGGAAGAAAAAATTCCGCACGGCAACCCGACCGAGTCGGTAATGCCTATGCGGATGTTCAGGTGAATATAAATGAGAAAGGTTTATGTAGATGTTACCCTTAAACAGGATAAATACGGTACAATAGTTCCGCTGTCCGTCACGTGGGAGGACGGTACGAAATATGAGATTGACCGTGTTCTCGATGTCCGCCGTGCCGCCGCAACAAAGGTCGGGGGTACGGGCGTGCGCTTCACCGTGCGCATACTCGGTAGGGAAACCTACCTTTTTGATGACGGCGAACGCTGGTTCGTCGAAGCGAAGGACGGCTTTTAAAGCTCCATAGCCATAACAACTCCGCCAAAAGCGGAGATTATTTTTTTAAAGCCTGCGCGCTCATAAAACCGCTGTGCACCGGTGTTGTTTTTATCAACAATCAGCATAACTCCGGGCACCTGCATTTCCTTGAGCTTTTCAAGAAGAGCCGACATCAACTGTGAACCGTAACCCTGACCCTGATATTCATCAAGTAAATCAATGTGTAAATGAGCGGGGTATTTATTTTTGAAAGGGAGATAACCGAAAGGAAGAAAACAGGCGGCGATGCTTTGCGTTTTATCAATTTTCCAAAGCTGCTTTACTTCGTTTTTACGGTATTCCTTTGCGTATTTTAAATAATCGGGAGCGCAGAGGATATACCCCACAGCAGTTCCGTTTTCATCAAGAACAAAACAGGTTTCGCGCTCGGCTCTTGCGTAATAGGTGGAATAAGTGAGAGAGATTTTTCTGCCGACCTCCTCATTTTTTTTTGCTTCAGGTCCTGCAGTCATTCGGCAGATATGTTCAATGCAATGCAAATCCTTTTCCTCGGCAGGTCTTATAAACGGCATATTATTCAACTCCTCTGTAAAGCAGACCTCGGGTAAAATCACCCTTTGCTTTGCCCGAATTTATATAAGAGGTAATAATCTCGCGCACGTTTTCCTTTGATTCCTTTGTAAAGTAAAGGAGCATAAAGTCCATATTGCGTATTTCGTTAAGGCGGTCAGCCATATAAACGGGCACGGAATTGAGAATATCATTTGCGCCCATACGGCATTCAATCGGGAATTCAACACCTCTGCGGTCAATAAGCTTGCCGTTCTGTCTGCAATCCGAACAGCTTTTGCCGTTTTTCTGCGGACAGTTTCTTGTCAGCATAAGCGGAAGTCTGCCGTAAGCGAAAATTCCTCGCGGTGCTTCGCCGCCGATTGACTGTGCCTGTGACATCGTCAGCTCTGCAGAAAGCAGAATTTTGCTCACACCCATATCCTCAAGCACCTTGACCGAGCGTGAATTGAAGATATTTGAACCGAAAAATGCGTTCGCTTTAAGTCCTGCTTTTTGTATAAGAGCTATTCCGTCGAGCGTACCAGCCCAGGCTTCCGTAATGCCGTAATCCTTTGCAGCTTTAAGCTGACGGAGAATTTTTTCATCATCAGAGAAAATTCCTCGCGGAATCTCAACGCTGACACGGACAGACTTTTTAACCTGCTTTTCCGTGCCGAGGGGAACGATTACCTGTTCAATATAATCCCAATTTTCGGGTATACTGTTAATGTCGGCAAAACGGCAGATGAGTCTCTTTCTTCCGCCCTGATGCGGTTTGACAGAAACAAATTCATTTCTGAACTCTTTAACGGATGACTTTTCACCGTTTTCAAGCTTTTCAAGAGCATCTCTTCTCAATTTATTAAGCTCCGAAACTGGGATGAATACACCCTCGTCAAGCTCAATGTCGATATCGCCCGCAAAAAATCTTGTTCCGCCGCATTTCTCGAGCTGTGTGCGTACTGAATCCTCGGTCGTAGCCTTGTTCATTGCAGGTTGAGGCTGTGTCTCACTTTCTACAAAAACATTTCTGCCGCCCGCTTGTGCGGCAAGGGATAACGGCTCACCGAGCACACCCGTGAATGCAAAATCAACCCTTGTGTCGGCAACCTCTTTTTCATAGATTTTTTCAAGCTTTTTCAGCACTCCTGCCGCGGCTGTGACGTCGTCCTTCTGTCTCGTACCGAACATTTCAATGCCGAGCTTGCTTTTATAATATCCGTCAGTAAAGCCCGAGCGTGAAAAAACACTTCTCAGGTCGCCTTTAAGCTCGTTGTCAACTATTCCGTCAACAGAATTTCTGCAAGCCTTAACAGCGGCGGCAACGTATTCGGGACGCTTCATTCTGCCCTCAATTTTAAACGAGCAGACACCCATTTCAGCCATCTCGCGAATGTAATCAACGAGTGACAAATCCTTAAGGCTCAGGTCGTGTCCCGTTCCGTAGGGTGCACCGAAGGGGAGTCTGCACGGCTGTGCGCAAGCGCCTCTGTTACCGCTTCGCGAACCGAGCATTGCACTGAAATAGCACTGACCCGAAACGCACATACAAAGCGCACCGTGAACAAAGCATTCAAGCTCAATAGGGGAGTTCTCGCAAAGATGCTTAATCTCTTCTTTGCTTAACTCGCGCGGAAGAACAGCTCTGGTAAAGCCTAATTTTTTAAGTTTTTTAAGTCCTGCAGGTGTCTGTACACTCATCTGCGTTGAAGCGTGCATCGGCATATTGGGAGCACAGCGGTGAATAATATCCGCAAGCCCGAGGTCCTGAACGATGATGGCGTCAACTCCCGTTTCACAAGCAAGACGGACGGCCTCCTGAGCGTCGTCAAGCTCGCCGTCCGCAATAAGCGTGTTCAATGTGAGATGTACCTTAACACCGTGCTTGTGACAGTAATCAACAGCAGTTTTGAGTGCCTCGTGGTCGAAGTTATCAGCATTACGGCGCGCGTTAAAATCCTTTGTACCGAGGTAAACGGCATCCGCTCCGCTTCTGACTGCGGCAATCACAGACTCCATAGAGCCTGCAGGTGCAAGTATTTCTGTTTTCATTATAACTGGTCCTTTTCTTCAAGACTTCTTCTGATACTGCGAAGGTCTCTTGTCATTCTTTCAGCCTCTCTGCGAGCCATTTCAGCTTCTGTTTTGGCTCTTGCGGCATCCTCCATATAAATCTGAATCTGTGCCTTGAGGTAGTCGGCGTTTCTCTCCGCCTGATGATACTTGTCAGCAAAATCAAGAGCGCAAAGCACTGCGGCCTGCACCTGAGAAAGCTTGGAATGTCCCTGAAGAAGGGCAGAGATAATCTCGTCAACCTCCTCGCCGAGGTTCTTCATATAGTTGATATCCTCGTCAGTAGTCAGTCTGTAATCGAGACCGCCGATAGTAAGTCTTACTTTATTTTTGTCCATAATTATACCTCCGCAGAATAATGCGAAAAAGTTCGCCAATATTAAAAACAAGGCGACGTTTAAAATATTATACTATAAAAACGTAAAGGATTAAAGTCTTTTTCGACATTTTTTTGCTTTTTCGTATATTAAAAAATTCACTTACTTTTGAATAAACGTTGTAATTTGTGCATTTTTGATAAACTAAATTTGTCAGCTGGAAAATTTAATATAATATTTTAGCAAAACGTACAAAAAATAGTTAAAAATTTGTTATAACAATTTGATTTTTTATGTTGTATTTTTATACATTTTGGTATATTATTAGTACATAATACTGAATATAATTCAGTTAAGCTCCAAGGAGGAACGGCAATGAACTACAAAATGACCAAAAAAGAAGCAAAAGAGCAGATTTCCAACAAGCTCTCTCACTTTTTCGGCGTAACACCCGAGGAGGCAACCTATGAGCATTATTATAAGGCGATTGCTCTTATTCTGCGCGATATGATGATGAACGGCAGAAAGGAGTTTCATAATGAATCCAAGACAGCGGATTCAAAAAAGGTTTACTACCTTTGTATGGAATTTCTTATGGGCCGCTCTCTTAAGAATAACCTTTATAACCTCAACCTTACAAAAACAATGGAGTCTGCACTCAAGGATTTCGGAATAAAGCTTGAAAAGCTCTATGACTGCGAGCCTGATGCAGGTCTCGGCAACGGCGGTCTCGGCAGACTTGCAGCTTGCTATCTTGACGGACTTGCAACGCAGGGCTATTTCGCAAAGGGTTATACAATCCTCTATGAGTACGGTATTTTCAAGCAGAAGCTCGTTGACGGCTGGCAGACTGAAATGCCAGATTTCTGGCTTCCCGGCGGTGACGTATGGCTTGTTCCCCGTGAGGAAGAGGCTGTTGACATCAAGTTCGAGGGCTGGATTGACGAAATCTGGGATCACAGCTATCACCACGTTGAACAGCGTGATGCGAAGATTGTCAAGGCTATTCCGCACGATATGTACGTTGCAGGTAAGGACGGCAGAGGTATCAGCGTGCTTCGTCTCTGGTCTGCAAAGGCACCGGGTCTTGATATGGATATGTTCAATCAGGGCGACTATATGCGTGCTATGGAGCATAATGCAATGGCAGAGGTTATCAGTAAGGTGCTTTATCCTGCAGATAATCATCCCGAGGGAAAGAGCCTTCGTTTGAGACAGCAGTATTTCCTTGTTTCTTCTTCAGTGCAGGATATTATCAACAATCACTTGCGTATTTACGGCAGAATTGATAATCTTGCCGAAAAGGTTGCAATTCATATCAACGATACACATCCGACACTCGCCATTCCCGAGCTTATGCGTATTCTTCTTGATGAATGCGGCTACGGCTGGGATGAGGCGTGGAAGATTGTTACCAATACGATCGCTTATACCAATCATACGGTTATGACGGAAGCACTTGAATGCTGGCCCGAGGATCTCTTCAAGCGTCTTCTTCCGAGAATTTACGGCATTACGAAGGAAATCGACAATCGCTGGCGCAGCTTTGTCTGGGCATCAACAGGGGATGCTGACAAGGTTGAACGTATGGCAATCGTTTCAAACGGTATTATCCGTATGGCAAATATGTCAGTTGCAGGCTCACACAGCGTAAACGGCGTTTCTGCCCTTCACTCTGAAATTCTCAAGCAGAGCGTGTTCAGCGACTTCTATTCCGTAACACCCGCAAAGTTCAAAAACGTAACTAACGGTATCGCTCACAGACGTTGGCTTTGTCAGTCAAATCCCGAGCTTACTGCGCTTATCACGGAGCTTATCGGCGATAAATTTATCTACGACGGTGCGGAGCTTGAAAAGCTCAGAGCCTTTGCTGACGACAAGAAGGTTCTCAAAAGAATTGAAGAAATCAAATTCCGCAATAAGCAGAAGATTGCAAAGCTTGTCAAGGAAAGGAACGGAATTGAGCTTGACCCGAATTCAATTTTTGATGTGCAGGTCAAGAGACTTCACGAGTACAAGCGTCAGCATCTCAATGCCTTCCACATTCTTTCAAGATACCTTGCCATTAAGGAAAATCCCGACGGTGATTTTACTCCGCATACGTATATTTTTGCGGCGAAGGCTGCATCGGGCTACTATATGGCAAAGAAGATTATCAGCTTCATCTGTGCATTGGGCGACCTTATCAACAACGACCCCGATGTAAGAGGCAGACTCAAGGTTGTATACCTTGAAGATTACAATGTCTCAATGGCAGAGGCGCTTATGCCTGCTGCCGACATCAGTGAGCAGATTTCTCTTTCAGGCACGGAGGCCAGCGGTACGGGTAATATGAAGCTTATGATTAACGGTGCAGTTACCCTCGGTACAATGGACGGCGCAAACGTCGAAATCCACGAGGCAGTAGGCGAGGATAACATCATTATCTTCGGTATGAGTACACCCGAGGTCAACGACCTCAAGCGAATCGGCTATAACCCGAGAAATTATTATCAGAACAATGCTGATCTTCGACGTGTTATTGATTTTATCAACAACGGTATCGCAGGCAAAACCTTCCCTGAAATCAGCGGAACGATTGTCAACCACGACCCGTATATGGTGCTTGCTGATTTTGCCGATTATAAGACAGCACAGCTCAAGGCGGAGGAGCTTTATAAGGACAGAGAAGCGTGGAACAGAATGTCACTCATAAATATTGCTGGAGCAGGACGCTTTGCCTGTGACCGTGCAATCAACGAATACGCACGCGACATCTGGCATACCGCCCCGCTCAATCCTATCGAAAAGTAAAAAAACTTACAGGCAGGACTTCACCCGAAGCCCTGCCTGATTTTTGTTGTTGTTTCATTATTTAACTAACTTAACAAGCTCGTCCGTGTCCTCAATACGGATTCTCTTTGATGCAATGAACGTGCGTCCCTGCTTCTGCTTGTCTCTCTCAGAATAGACAATATCCGTGTTATCGAAAATACCGTAGGTAGATGTAACAACCGTGCCGTCTTCGAGAACAACGTTACCGCAATAGCCCGTGTCGGCGTTTGCCGAATACTGCGGCTCGGTCTGGTTTTTAAGATAAGTGTGGGCAAGCTTGATTCTGTACTGACCCTCTCTGCCGTTCTTAAGGTCGTCATAAGTGCCGACCCAGGCAACCCAGCCCTCACTGCTCCACTTTTGTGTTGCGGTTTTGATTGCGCGCGGACCTCTTTCAATCGAACGGAAGGTGATGAAAAGTCTTCCGTCGTGTGTGTAGTCAGCCTTGTGACGTTCACCGTTGAGTGCCGCGGGTGCTTCAACGGGTCTGCTCCATGTTTTGCCCTCGTCCTGTGAGAAGGAGATGAGTGAATTGATTTTCTTCGTGTTGCTTCGGGAAATCAGGCAGAGCTCATCGCCCTTTCCGAAATCCGAGCGGATAACCTCAACCTCGCACATATTTGAGCTTGCCTCGTAGTCGCGGTGAGCCGAGAAATATTTTTCGGGCTTGCTCCAATGCGGATTGCCTTTTTCGTCAAATGTGAGAATAGTCTTGAAGTTGTTGAAGTTCGAGTTATGGAAAAATCCCATCCATTTATCAACAAACTTGCCGTTTTCCTTAAGCTGTGTAAGGCTTGCGAGCGCAACAACGGGAATCATCGGGCAGTCGCTCTTCTTGTCAAAAACAAGGTCAAACTCCGTCCAGGTTTCGCCCTCGTCAGATGAGAGAGAATAGTTGAATCCGCCGCAGGTAGGCTCGTTCGGCCACTTCGGATTACCCGAAATCATAACGATTTTATCAGCGGTTTTACCGTCAGTGAACTGGAGACGGTAAACTGTCGGGGTTTCGCGTGACTTCTCCCAGCTTGCAGGCTTGTTTTTAAGATCACCTGTCCAGGATCGTCCACCGTCGGTGCTGATTTTAGTCATAACGGCACCCTTACCGTGACCGGCAGGGTACATACAGAGGATGTTACCGTTTTTCAGAAGCACGCTGTCAGGATGAGCCTGATAGGGCTTTGATTTGTCAACAGCAACAAGGTCGTAAAGGTAATCAAACTTCGGGTCGAGACCCTCGGGCTTAACGCTCAGGTCAATCTGCGGAATTGTATAATCCTTACCCTCAGTCGGCTTGATTTTTCTGAAAGCGGGGTCAAAAATATTTTTCATAAGACATCATCCTTTATAAACAAATTTGCCTTTTCCCATATCTTAACACAAAAAGAAAAAAATGTCATTAAAAAAATGTAATAAATAAAAATAAAAAAGCATAAAATATTTTAAGAAAACGCTTGACAAAACAGAAAAGACAGTATATAATAATCAAGCACTCAAGAGAGAGCGCAACAAAATATCGCGGAGTGGAGCAGTTCGGTAGCTCGTCGGGCTCATAACCCGAAGGTCGTTGGTTCAAATCCGGCCTCCGCAACCATATTGAGTATTCATAAGGGATTTGACCTGTGAATACTCAATTTTTTTATTTTTATACCAAAGCATATAACCCACTATGACACTTTCAGCTTTACTGCAAAGATATCAAAGTGGGTTATGTTTTTTATTACAAATTTATTTGTTTGCTGAAATCTTCAAGAGCCATCAACCACAACTCATCGTTTTCTTTTTCGGCTCTTCTTTTACAATAAGTCAATTCACTTTCTAATAATGTGTAAGGCATTTTTAATAATCTGTCAAAAATAACATATGCACCAGGCCAGTTCAAATCTTGTAACCATTCAAACAATAAGTACAAATACGGTTTTAGTTCTTCATCTGATTTTAATGCTATAACTTTTGCACATGGTTCCCATATGCATTTTGATTTCTCGGGAATTATCGGTTGAATAAAGGGATAAATGTATTTATATTTTTTGGCTTCGTTTATACCAACAGCAATCTTGGATTCATATTCTTCATCAGTGTATGATGCATCCCAAATAAATGATTCATAAATTTCGTCTAATGTCATATAGAACACCTCACTTTGAATTAAGTATAACATAACCGAGAATAAAAGTAAATATAATGTGCAATCCCTTATGAACACTCGTACCAACAAAAACCTTGAAACAACAACGTTTCAAGGTTTTTACTTTTTTTATGAATAATATTAAAACATATCTTTCTAACATTTTTCTAACAAAATGGAAGTCAAAAAGCACCCTGCACCGTATCCTGAGACAGGTTGGTGCGGAGTGCTTTGCCATTTACAGTATTTTTTAATTAATAAGCCCGTATTTAATCTTAATCCGCTCAAGTTTTTCGAGCATCGGCTCAGCTGCGAGCAGAATAAAGATTGCTGTTCCGACGGCGTGAACAATATCCATCGGAAAACCGACCGCGTAATATGCCGCCAGCGTTTTGAGCGTTATGCTCTGTGAAGAAAACATAAAGGCTGATGAGGTGTTCATAATTATTCCGTAAATGATAAGTGCTGAAAATGCTCCGAAAACCGCAAGTGAAGCTCGGCTTCGGTTTAATCTGCCGTTTTTAAAAAGAACTCCTGCCAAAAATCCTATTATTCCCGTCGCAAACATCTGCCACGGTGTCCAAGGACCTTGTGAAAACAGCATATTTGATGCAAGCATCGTGATTGCACCAACGAGAAATCCCGTTTCGCCACCGAAGGCAACACCTGCAATAATTGTCAGTGCAAGTACGGGCTTTACCTGCGGAAGCATAAAAAACATACCTCTGCCCGCAACACCGATTGCACAGAGCACAGCTATCAGAACAAGCTCTCTTGCTTTTGGTCGTCTGCCCTCGAAAACAAGAAAAAACGGCAGCATACATTCGAAAAGTACAAGCAATGCAATAACGTTATAATAACGGTTGTCGAGCAAAAACACTCCTGCCAATATCGTCAGCGGAATAAGAAGCAATACCGCAACAGTTACCGCTGTTATGCGCTTGTCCGCCTTTTTCTTTTCGGTTTTCTGTTGCGTTCGGGGCGGTTGATCACTTTGCCGACCGACAGCAAGCGCAAACACTGCCAATGCCGTAAACAGAACTATATAAGTCAGAGCGCCGTTGTTACCTGCACTGATGCCCGCGGCCTCAAAAACAGCAGATAAGTCAATAAGCCCTGCCGAGAACAGAATTGTACCGAGCGCGGTAAGACCGGAAACGGCGGCAAGAAGCTTTCTCCACGGCTTGATTGCTTTCGGCTTTGAAGCAGTTGCTTTATTATCGGGCTTTGGTAATATCGGGAATTCATCGGATGTTTCGTGTTTTTTATGGACGTTACCCCCGCAACGGGCGATAATATCGTCAACCGTAACGGCTTGTTCGATAAGGTGACGTGCCATACGGTTGGCAGGTGTGGTATAAAAGCAGTTGCCGGAGAAAAATTTGCGCGGAGTGTCTTGTGCAACAATGCTTCCGTCGAAAAATAAACCGCATCTGTGCGCATATTCGGCACAAAAAGCTACATCGTGGCTGACCGTAAGCACGGTAATTCCCTGTCTTGTGAGCTTGTCAATAATCGCGGCAAATTCAGCCTTGAATTCGGCATCAAAGCCCTTGGTCGGCTCGTCCATAAGCAGAATATCGGGTGCTGTAAGTAAGACCTTTGCAAGTGCGGCGCGTTGCTGTTCACCGCCCGAAATGTCATACGGATGTCGCTCAAGCAAGCTTCCCAGCCTGCACAGAGCCGCAACCCGCGATACCTGCGTATCCTTTTCATCGTCAGATAGTTTTGCTTCGCATAAAGCCTCGTACAAATCCTCGCGCACTGTCTTTTTTACAAAAAGTGTCTGCGGATTTTGCGGAAGCATACCGACTTTTCCGTTTGTCTTAACTGTTCCGCGGTATGCGTTACGCAATCCCGAAATGACTTTCAAAGCGGTCGTTTTTCCTGCCCCGTTACCGCCGAGAATTGCATAAAATTCACCCTTGTGAAGCGTGAGTGAAAATCCCTTTACCACGTCGGGCAGATTTTTTTCGTATCTGAACCAAAGCTCTTTACATTCCAGTGCGATTTCATCAGTGTGTGGGTGTATCGGTTCATCCGCAAGCGGTAGAAGCGCCTTTTCGCGATTTCTTTCGGTCAGAAAATCGCTGCCTTCGCGCACGGTCAGGGGACAACCGAGCTGCGTTTCCACTCCTGCCCAGACTCTCATTGCTGTCGGCATCGCGAGGAACATTCCGCTTTCCTTTTCGCGCAGGCGAAGTCCTACTTTTTCGGGAGTGTCATCACAGGCGATTTCTCCTTTTTCCATTACGATAACTCTTGTAGCAAAGGGAAATGCTTCTTCAAGACGGTGCTCGCTGAGGATTACGGTTATTCCCAGCTCACGGTTAATTCTGCCGAGTAAGGCTATGAAATCCGTGGCGGCAATCGGGTCGAGCTGTGCTGTCGGCTCGTCAAGTACAAGGATTTTCGGGTTCATTGCTATTACGGATGCCAGACTTAAAAGTTGCTTCTGACCGCCGGAAAGCTCGTTGACGTTTTTATAAAACCAATCTTCAATTCCGAAAAAAGCCGCTGTTTCTGCAACACGTCGGCGGATTGTAGGTGTGTCGTATCCGAGACTTTCAAGCCCGAACGCCAGCTCGTGCCATACCTTGTCCGTGACAATCTGATTATCGGGAGACTGCATAACAAATCCGATTTCCTGCGCTTGAGTTCGCTCTTCGGTTTCGTTGAGCGGCTTGCCGTTAAACAGAATTTCGCCCGATGAAGTACCGTGAGGCGTAAGGCAGGTTTTAAAATGTCGGAGCAGAGTCGATTTTCCGCATCCCGAAGGACCGCAAAGAATCAGAAATTCACCTTGCGAAACCTCAAAGGAAATCTCACGGAGCGCCTTATTCTCTTGTAAGGGGTAAGCAAAGCTTACATTTTTGAAACTGAAGTTTTCCATTTGATGTTCTCCTTGAGGTTCAGGATGACGGGTATAATGCAAAGTATAAAATAAACGAAATAGAAGGGTAGTGTGGTTATATTTAGCTCTGCAGAATGAATATCTGGAAAGTATCTGAAATCGAAGGCGGAGATAAACAAACCTGTGATAATAAGTGAACAGCAGCCGCAAAGCAGAATGAGAGCATATTTGTCGCGTTTATCAAAACGGTAAATCGCAAAAAAGGTTCTGTTTTTCAGTCCGTAGCCGCGGCTTTTCATACTGTCAGCCGTTTCAATAGCGTTTTCGAGTGCCCACGTGACCATAACTGAAAAAATTACGGCGGCTGTTTTAATTCTGCTAACGAAGCTTCCGCTTGAAATATCCCGTCCGATACTTTTTTGCGCCTCGGTCACGCTTGCAAGCTGTGATTTGAAATTCGGCACAAAGCGCAGTGTCATACTGAACACGAGCGAGAGTGAAGGGATTGCTTTGCCGAAAAGAAAAATGAATTTATCCGTTGTCATTACACGGTTGAAGGACGAAAACCACATAAGCGTTGTCATAAGCATCGCTCCTGCGGAAAGTCCGTATAAAATGCTTTCTAACGTGAGGGGATTGCCGTTGCTGAAAGAAAGCAGTACGGTCGCACCCTTATGGTTGAATACGGGATTGATAAGAGCGGTAAGAAGCACAGTGGGCAAACAGAATTTCAGAAGGAACTGCAGGCTTTTTTTACCGTTTATGCTCACAGCGTAAATTATTGCACAAATGAGAGAAATGAACTGAGCCAACGGATGCGTCAGAGCAAGAGAAAAGCCTATAACTGATACGAAAAACAGAAAATTGATAAACGGATGATAATCCGAAAAGCTGTCGCGCATTTTTTCACATCCAATCACGCGGGACTGATCCCTGATTACAAAATAAAAATACCCTTTCAACCGATAAGGTTAAAAGAGTATAACAGACTGACGCGGCACGGCTTCAAAAACCTCGAAAAAATACCCAAGGCTACCGTACAGCGATAAATCGGTTGCACCCTTCACACCCAAGCTGTGCTCAATCCGAAAAGTAACGGCAGGTGTTCTGACTTGTGATGCCCGAAAACGTGCATCAGATACAGTAATGGCAGTTGCTCAGGATTCTGACCTGATTTCCCTTTCAATCTACTCGGCGATAGGCCTTTCGAACCGAAACTTCTTATATCAAATATTATTTGATATATTGTAACACAGTGTCTTCGTGTTTTCAACAAGAAAATACATTTAAGGAATCAGATTTAAGTCTAAATATTGTATTAGTTTGTAAATTGTGCTATATTAACAATAAGGAGGAGTTAATATGACCTTTATAAAAACTGTAATCGCATTATTTTTATCAATAATTATGTTTATTACAAACGGTATAAGCTCGTTTTTACCGGGAACCATCCGCGAGCCGTTGAGCGAGGATGAGCTTTTAAAGCTTGCAGACACCTTCGAGCAGAAGCCGCTGGCAGACGAAATCGTCGTTGTCAGAGGTGTTTCTAAGGATGAACGCTCTGCTATTCAGTCTCTTCAGGGACTTGTCGGCAGGGAAGAGGCATCAATTTTCATTAACTTCGGCGGCTATGAAGCAGAAGCTGAACTCAAGGACCTTGAAGCCGCAGGCTGTACTATTCTTTATACAGACGAAAACGGAAAAAACTGGACTCTGGAAAACCTGATTCCGCGTTATTTTTCTCATATTAAGGATAACGGCTATGTCCTTTATACCGATTCGGAGACGCATGAACAGATAAATATGGCTTTTAACTATGCTACCGTTTACGGTTGGCTTGCTGTTCCGCAGTCAGTTGAAGAAAAGGTGAAGGCGGCAGGTCTTGAGAAAAAAGAGGATCTCACCGATGATAAACTCGGTTTTGCGCAACAGCGCGAGTTTTATTCAAAGCATAAGGACGAATTCCGTAAGGACTCGCTTGTTCATCTTTATGCAATGGCTTCGGGTCTGCGCGACCTGGCTGTTCAGCAGAGAATTTTCATAACCTACGTTGAGGATGACGACTATATGGCGCGTACCTTCCGCGACCGACTGTTCAAGGATCTTGAGCCTGCCTCAATGATTCTCGGCTGGTGTAAGTTTGAGGTTAAATATACTCAGTGTGCCGCACGCTTCGGTCATTATGTTATTCCGTCTGATCACAGCTTTAACGCCAGTGTGCTGACCTGTAACCGTGTCGAAACCGCACCTATGGCTCAGAAGGCAGAAGCTCCCGAGCTTGATCCGAATAAGCACTATGCCGCAATCGTTTACAGCGACGGTGATAATGCACAGTGGATTTCAAACGGATTCAGAGAATTTCATACCTGGCAGAGCTACGATATTGATACTCCGATAACGTGGACCTTTGCACCGCAGATGAAGGAGCTTTCCTCAACTGCAATCAAAAAGGCACAGAACGCCAATAACGGAGATACCTTTATCACGGGACCGTCGGGCGCAGGATACGCACGAATTCCGTTTATGTCGGCAAAGGAGGTCAGCGACTTTGCGGATGTTACCGCGGCTGTGATGCTTGATTCCGGACTTCGTATTGTAACGCTTCTCAATGATCCGCCCGCAAATGCTTACGAGGATTGGATTTATGCCAACAGGTTAAAGAATTTTGCAAAATACGACAATATCGACGGCGGAATTTTACAGCTTGACAATGACTATTACGCAGGCGGTCACGGTAAGGTTTATTTTGCTGATGATAAGCCGTTTATATCTGTCCGCTTCTCGCTTTGGCATCCTTCAGGTGATGCTTCTCAGGTAACAAACGAATGGCTCAAGGAGCAGGCGGATATCGTCAACAGCTATACCGCGGATATCAATTCAATCAACGGTTATTCCGTAATAAACGTCCATCCGTGGACTGTCGGTCCAGATGACCTTGCATATTTTGTCAGTCAGCTTGATGACGGCGTAGAGGTGCTTCCTGCCGCTGAGCTTATCGCCGCAGTTGCTGAAAACGTACCGCATAAAAATGCTGAACCGAAATAAGGAGTAACCTTATGAACTGGAACGAAAAGCTATACAGTAAAAATGAAAAACCGCTTGACTCTCTCGTCAGCGGCTACAGCCATACTTCTGTTTTCAGGAAGATTGCCTTTGTCGGAGACAGCCTTTCTTCGGGTGAGTTCGAAAGCCGTGACGAAAACGGTAACAAGGGTTATCACGATTTTTACGAGTATTCCTGGGGACAGTATATTGCACGTAAAAACGGCTTAACCGCATACAATTTTTCACGCGGCGGAATGACAGCGAGGGAATACATCGAATCCTTTGCCGAGGAAAAAGGCTTCTGGGATAAAGAAAAGGCCGCGCAGGCTTATGTTATCGCTTTGGGTGTCAACGATGTTTACAATGTGGGTATGGAAATCGGCTCTGTCGATGACATAAAATCCGACTACCGCGAAAACGCCGAGACATTTATCGGCTATTATGCGGCAATTGTCGCACGTTATAAGGAAATAAGTCCCGATGCGAAATTCTTTTTTGTAACCTTTCCCAACGATCCGGAACGAAATAAAGACCGATTAACCGCAGAGGTCATCAGACAGCTTTATGCTCTGGCAGAGTATTTTGATAATGCTTATGTTATTGATCTTTATAAATACGGACCTGTATACGATGAATGCTTCCGCGAAAAATTCTTTCTTTACGGTCATATGAACCCGTCGGGTTATATTTTCACGGCAGAAATAATTGATTCTTATATAGATTATATCGTCCGTCACAATCCGAGGGATTTTGATAAAGTCGGTTTTATCAATCCGCCTCGCACGGATTGGCAGTTTTTGAAATAAGATGTAAACAGCTTGTGTATTAAGTTATACAAGCTGTTTTATTCTATTGATTTTAAATTTATTTCTGTTATAATTGAAGTATTAACGGTTGGTGGTGTTTTTAATGAAAAAAATATTGTCAGTTTTTCTCTGTCTTGTGCTGACCTTGGCTTGCGTTGCGCCCTCTTTTGCGACAGAGCCTGAGGAATATCCTACCGTTTACGTTATCGGTGCGCATAAGAATGATATTTATAACGCACAGGGAGAAAAGGTTTATCCCTTGAGTGCCGATCTCGGCGCAATAATCAAGGAAACCCTTGGCCCTTGCCTTGAAGATCTGGCAAAGGGTATGGTAACGGGTGATTACACCTCTTATGCCGAAGAGTTCAATGCATCATGGTCTCCGATATTTAAAGACCTGATTCTTGATAAAAACGGCGAGGTTACCAACGGAAGTTATACGCGCTTTTATACCCAAACAGATCACCTTGAGGGTAAAACCTCGGATTTCGGTGTCTGGGATTGCCGATTCTGGTATGATTGGCGCGAATCTCCGATAAAAACCGCCCACGAGCTCAAGGCTCATATTGATGACGTTCTTGCAAAAACGGGCAAGGATAAGGTTCAGCTTATCGGCAGATGCTACGGTGCAAACGTTATTGCGGCTTATCTTGAGCTGTATAAGGAGCACGCAAAGACTTATATTTCCGATATTTCCTACTATTCTTCATCAATTATGGGTGTTGACTTTATGAGCGCGTTGTTCTCGGGTCAGGTAACTATCGAAAACGAAGCATTCGGAAATTTCCTTGAGTTTTATATTGATGAAAGAAATGCAATCGGCGATGAAACCTGCGCGGGACTTGTCACTGCACTTGTTGAAATATTGAAGCAAGCCAGAATGCTCGGTGTCACGGGCGATGCCTTAACAAGCTTTGTAGGATTGTTCAAGGATGATTTGTTCCCGTTGTTAATCCGCAACACCTTCGGCGGCTGGCTCTCCTATTGGGCTATGGTTACACCCGAGCTTTATGAGCAGGCGAGGGACTACATCTTCAACACCGATGAGGTCAGAGCAGAGTATGCAGGCTTTATTGAGAAGGCGGACGACTACTATTATAACGTTCAGGTCAATGCAATCGACACAATGCGCGAAATGAAGGAAGCGGGTATCAACTTCTATATCTTTGTAAAATACAATTTCCCCGAATTTCCGCTTTATGAGGGTGCAACGGTGCAAAGTGATGCCGATACATCTGTTTTCAGACAGTCCTTCGGTGCAACAGCCGCAGATTACGGCGAGGTCTTTTCGGATGAATATCTTGCAAGTGTTTCTGAAGAGAATTTGAAGTACATATCTCCTGACAGAATCATTGATGCATCAACCTGTATGTTCCCCGAAACAACGTGGTTTGTCAAGGATTTGCACCATAACTATTTCGCACCCGTTGAGAAGCCGTCAGTTGAAATTATGCGCTATGATATGACGGTTGACAGCGAGAAATATCCGCAGTATATGGTCAATGTCGATAACGCAAGCCTTGCTCCGCTGGAGGTCAGCGAAGAAGATTTAAATAAGAAGGATGACAACTTCCTGACAGCGATTACCAACTTCATAAAAGCATTTTTCAATCTCATAGTTAAGCTTATCAAAGGTGAAGACGTTGAATTTACATTTGATCTAAATGCTTTTACTTAAGGAGAAAAAATGAGAATAGATGTAAATAACTATCCTGAATGGTTCTGGATACACGGCTTACACGATGCACACATACTTGAGGTTACCGTAAAAGAAGCTTTTGATGTTAAGAATGATAACAAGTTTTTTGATAAAAACTGTATGATTTTGCAGATTGACGGCAAAGGTGCTATGTACGAGCAGGATATAACAGAAATCCGATTCTATAACTTTAAGATACTTTCAGAAAATTTTGATTTAAACGATTTGAGAAAAGGCTGGTGGATTTCAGATTCTTTGGAATTTAATGATGACAGATATTTTCTCGATCTTGATTTTCAGACTAAAAAATGTAAGGACAGAAACCTAAAGTTGCGTTTTCAACGAGCCGAGGTTTTAAGAAAGTAAAAAAATCTCCCTGAATCCGTGAAGATTCAGGGAGTAATTTTTTTGAATTAATCGTCAATACTGATTCCGCGTTCCTTACGCTTTTCTGCAAGCTCTGCAAAAACCTTTTCCTTCTTTTTACCCGTAAGGTCATAGAAGAAGAGGGGAATTGCACAAAGCAGAAGGCTGATACCGGGAACAATGGTAACAAGCGAGAACATTGCAAAATTTTGTGTCGATGAAAGGTTGTTGATAGCCTGAACAACTGCATCACCGCTGCCGACGTTAAGCTGTGCTACGTCAATGTTAACAATGATATACATAACGATAATCATAACGGTTGCGAAAGCGTTACCGATTTTATTAACAAATGACTGGCAGGCCGAGCCGAGACCCGTGTCGCGGAAGCCTGTTTTCCATTCCATAAAGTCAAGACAGTCGCAAACCATCGCAAACGAAACGTTGTTGATAACGCCGAGCGGAATTGCGGAAATGAGCATAAACGGAATACAGATAAGGAGATTTTTTGTTGTCCATCCGATGATGAGTGTACAGCAGCTTGAAAGGAAACCGCCGATGCAGGAAACGATCATAATCTGCTTATATTCAAACTTCTTGTAAAGCTTGGGAAGGAAAAGCATTGCACCGAACATACCGACAGCGGCACAAATCTGAATAACAAGAGCAACGTTTGAAATGTTCTTGTTAATTTCCTCAACAGTCTGCGGAGCGGACGAGCCGAGGTAGAAGCCCGAATAACGTGCAACGTGAGGAGCTGCAGCCTGGAGCATATAACGTCCGAAAGAAAGCATACCCGAAAGAACAACGAGCATAAGCGGCTTGCAGGAGAAGATTCTCTTGAGCGTTGACGGCTCACCGGGAGCCTTTTTCTGTGCGTTGGGAATCTGGATTCTTTCCTTTGTTTTAAAGGTTGCAAGTGTGAAAAGCGGCATACCGATAACAGCCATTGAGATAGCCATAACGGCATATTTTACGATATTCGCTCTTTCAATATCCATATCAGCTACGAAGTAACCGACAATAATAGGAAGTGCTACCGTAACCGCTGAACCGATACCGCCGACAGTCTTTGCGTAAGAGATAAGATTGCCTCTTTCCTTGGGGTTCGGTGTCATAACGTTCGGCATACTCCAGAACGGAACGTCACTGGCGGTATAAATCATACCCCAGGCAACGTAAACAACCGTAACAAAAACATAAAGCCAGATTGACTTGTTGTCCGTGTTAAAGCCGGGATTGACAAACATAAGAATGGTGAGTGCTGCAATGGGCAGAGCCGTTGCCAGCGGATAAGGCTTCATTCTGCCCCACTTTGTTGTATGTCTGTCCATAATCATACCCATCATCGGGTCGTTGATTGCGTCCCAGACACGTGCAAGAAGCATAAGCATAATAACAAAGAATGCGTTGAGCGTGAGGACGTTCATATAGTAGTCTGTTATGTAGCTTGACATACAGCTGTAAACAAGTCCCTGACCCAAAGCGGCTATTGCATACGCCTGCGTTTCCTTTTTAGGAACATATTTTTTAGTTTCGGTTTTCTGTCCCATTTCAGACCTCCTGAAAAGAATTTTTTGCATGAAAACATTCTATCACAATCCTGCAATCTTTTCAATTATATAAATTTCTGCTGATGTAGAAAAACAAATTTGCTTTTTGTCATTTTTTACAAAATAAAGTTTTTTCTCCGCGATTTTAAAGGAAAAACAAGCATTTTAAAGCAAATCAAGTGCTGCTTGACAAAATCAAGTGAACGATGCTTGGAAAATTCCCGTCTTTGTGCTATAATCAAATCCGCAGAAGATAAACAAATTTTAATTTGTCGGGATGTAGATGTAGCACAAACTATCTCAGTGTGTGTAGGGATGGGCCTCCCGGACCATCCGTGGATTCTGCTGTTTTCAGGACGGTCGAGGACGCCCGTCCCTACGCGCTCAACTGTAATTC
>JAFQJH010000001.1 GCA_017415025.1 Clostridia bacterium | reverse complement strand
TAGGTAACCTCTTTAGAGGTCTGCCAAAGCGGCAAAAGCAATAAGGCTTGAACGAAGTGAAAGCCCGCGCCTTGAGACGCGGGCTAGTATCAGGGCTTATAGCCCTTGTGCAAACCACCCGTTTGACGGGTGGTTATGATTGTTTTATCATAGTTGAAGTTTTTTGGGTAAATCCTTATCTTTTAAATTATAATGCTTTCTGTTCTTTTCGGAACGTGCATACTCAACATTAAGACACGGGGTTAAATCTCCGTCAAGAACATTCATTGAAAATACAAAGAATTTTAAATTTTTCAGATTATTAAGAAAGCTTAAATCTTTTAACTCATTATTACCGTACAATTCGAGATGTTCAAGATTTTCAAGTTTTTCTAAAACACTGAAATCAGAAATTTTAGAACAATTTTGCACTATCAAGCTTTTTAATGCGGCACGTACCTTTTCCAAACCGTTAATATCCTGCAAGCTTCTGTTATAAGCTAAACGCAACTTCTGAACACAGTGCATATTTTCGATACCGGATAGCGACTGTAAGCCGCATTGGATAATATCTAATTTTTCAAGACTTTCCGTGCCGCAGATGTTGTCAAGACTCTTTAAAGATTTACAGCTATGAATACTCAATGTTTCCAACGCTTTAACAGATTTAATATTACGATGCCCTTCACCACACACTGTAAGATGCTTTAACCCCGTTATTTGTGAATAATCCACCGTTGCGGACTTATCCTCCTTTAAATCATACATCGTTCTGCATTCGAGATATTCTATATTTGGCATATTGTAAAGTGGCGAATAATCAAAGTTGTTTTCGGCACAATCGGACGGAAAAATTCTTAAACATTTTAAGCAGGGACATTGAGTGATAAAATCAATTGAATCAGCAATTATCACAGCTTTTTCCAAATTATTATCATTAATAAAATCTATATGTTCTTTCAACGATTTATTCGAAAAACCATACTGCGGTGAATATGCTTTTGCTGTCTCGGGAAACCTGATAACAATTCCGTCATATATATTTGCAGGTTCAGTTACTGCTGTAAAAACAAAACCGTCGCGGTAAATATGGTTTTTACCCTGTGTCTCAGAATAGGTTAAAATCTTGTTCAATCCCTCAAGCATTTTATCACATCCTTCTCAAATCAAGTTTATCACTAAAAAAATATGCTGTCAATATTAAAAGCCGTAGCGTGTGCTACGGCTTTAGTTGTTTAGCTTATCTTGCTGAAATGTCTTCTGTCGTAAGGAGGGCTACGCCGCCGTTTTTGAGGGCTTCGATTGCTTTGGGCTCGTCATCAACGCGGATAACTGTCATTGCCTTGCCGTCAGCCTTACCGATGAATGCATACATATACTCGATTACAACATTTGCTTCGGTAAGCACGTTAAGAGCCTTTGAAAGTCCGCCCGGTGTATCGTCAACGGCAATTGCAAGAATGTCGTTGAGTTTAACGATAACTCCCTCTGCTTTAAGAACTTCAACTGCGAGCTCGGGCTTATCGACAATAAGACGAAGGATTCCGAACTCTGATGTGTCTGCAAGTGAAAGAGCTGAAATGTCGATTGACTTTTCTGCAAGTGCATTTAAAATCTCTGCCATTCTGCCGAATTTATTTTCAACAAAAACTGAAAGCTGCTTTACATACATTGTGTTGTCCTCCTTAAATCTTTCTCTTGTCAATAACACGCTTTGCTTTGCCTTCGCTTCGTGTGATTGACTTCGGGTTTACGAGACGTACCTTTGCGCCGATACCGAGCATTGAGCGGAGCTCGTTTGTGATCGTCTTTTCAAGCTTTTCGATTGACTTGACGTCGTCGGTGAACATTGTTTCATCCATTTCGACGTTGACCTCAAAGGTGTCGTTATTGTTGACACGGTCAACGATAATCTGATAGTTCGGGGTGATACCGCTGCCAACCTTGAGAAGAACCTCCTCAACCTGTGACGGGAATACGTTGACACCGCGGATGATGAGCATATCGTCACTTCTGCCCGTGGGCTTGTTCATTCTAACATGAGTTCTGCCGCAAGCACACTGCTCATAATTAAGAGAACAGATGTCTCTTGTTCTGTAACGGATGAGCGGGAAGCCTTCCTTAGTGATTGTTGTGAATACAAGCTCGCCTGTGCTGCCCTTGGGAAGAACCTCGCCCGTGTCGGGGTCGATGATTTCGGGGATGAACATATCCTCGCAGACGTGCATACCGCACTGATGCTCACATTCGTAAGATACACCCGGTCCCATAATCTCTGAAAGACCGTAGATATCATAAGCCTTTATGCGGAGCTTTTCTTCAATAGCGTGGCGCATCTCCTCTGTCCACGGCTCTGCGCCGAAGATACCTGCCTTGAGGCTGAGCTGGTCTGTCTGACCTGCTTCTTCAATAGCCTCTCCGAGATACATTGCGTAAGACGGAGTACAGCAAAGGCAGGTTGAGCCGAAGTCAACCATTGTCTGAATCTGATTTGCTGTGTTACCCGAGGATGTCGGAATAACGGTTGCGCCGATTTTTGTTGCACCGCCGTGTGCGCCGAGACCGCCCGTGAAAAGACCGTAACCGTAAGAAACCTGAACAAAATCGCTGTTATCAAGTCCGATTGCATACATCATTCTTGCAACACAGTTATCCCACGCATCAAGGTCATTTTGTGTATAGCCTACAACTATCTTTTTACCTGTAGTTCCGCTTGAAGCGTGAACACGGACGATGTTTTCCATCGGCTCTGCGAAAAGTCCGTACGGATAGTAGTCTCTTAAATCCTGCTTATATGAAAACGGAAGCTTATGTAAATCTTCGATTCCGTGAATATCCGAGGGTTTAAGTCCGAGCTCGTCCATTCTTTTTCTGAAAAGCTCAACGCGCTCATACATTCTGTTTACCTGCCACACGAGACGCTCGGACTGAAGCTTTTCGAGCTCTTCACGCGGCATAGTTTCGATTTCCTGTTGCCACATTGCCATTTGAATCACCTTTTTCTTTGCTTTAAAAAATATTTAGCAGGAGTACGGACAGTCCGTACTCCTGTTATTTTTAGAATAAGCCTGAAATAACGCCGTTTTCGTCAACGTCGATTTTCTCGGCTGCCGGTACTCTCGGGAGTCCGGGCATAGTCATAATATCGCCTGTGAGAACAACGATGAAGCCTGCACCGGCGGATACCTTGACGTTTTTGATTGTTACCGTGAAATTCTCGGGTGCACCGAGCTTTGTCGGGTCATCAGAGAAGCTGTACTGTGTTTTTGCAACACAGATGGGAAGATTTTCGAAGCCGAGCTCCTTGAGAGTTTCAATCTGCTTCTTTGCGGCAGGAAGGATGCTGATGCCGTTACCGCCGTAAACGCGCTTGACGATTGCTTCGATTTTATCCTCAATTGAGCCTTCAAGCTCGTAAGAGAATGAGAAGTCATTTTCCTTTTCGCAGAGTGCGACAACCTCACGTGCGAGGTCCTCGCCGCCCTTACCGCCTTCTGCCCAGACGTTTGAAAGCACAACGTTTACACCGAGGTCCTTACACTTATCGATAATGAACTCGATTTCCTTGTCTGTGTCTGTCGGGAAACGGTTGACAGCAACAACGCAGGGAAGCTTATAAACGTTTGTGATATTTGAAACGTGACGAAGAAGGTTAGGAACACCCTTTTCGAGTGCTTCGAGATTTTCCGTGCCAAGCTCTGTTTTTGCAAGACCGCCGTGCATCTTGAGAGCGCGTACGGTTGCAACCATTACAACAGCCGAGGGCTTGAGACCTGCATAACGGCACTTGATATCAAGGAACTTTTCCGCACCGAGGTCAGCACCGAAGCCTGCCTCTGTAACAGCATAGTCGCCAAGACGCATTGCCATTCTTGTTGCGATAACGGAGTTACAGCCGTGTGCGATATTTGCGAACGGGCCGCCGTGAACGAATGCGGGTGTACCCTCAAGAGTCTGAACAAGATTCGGCTTGATAGCATCCTTGAGGAGTGCTGTCATTGCGCCGACTGCCTTAAGGTCGCCTGCTGTTACGGGCTTGCCGTCATAAGAATAGCCGACGATGATACGTGAGAGTCTTTCCTTAAGGTCTGTGATTGATGTTGCAAGGCAGAATACTGCCATAATCTCGGATGCAACAGTGATGTCAAAGCCGTCCTCACGCGGGACACCGTTGACCTTGCCGCCGAGACCGTCAACAACATTACGAAGCTGTCTGTCGTTCATATCAACGCAACGCTTCCATGTGATACGGCGGGTATCTATACCGAGCGCATTGCCCTGATGAATGTGGTTATCAAGCATAGCTGCAAGAAGGTTGTTTGCCGCGCCGATTGCGTGGAAGTCACCCGTGAAATGAAGGTTGATATCCTCCATAGGAACAACCTGTGCGTAACCGCCGCCTGCGGCACCGCCCTTGACACCGAAAACGGGACCGAGTGACGGCTCACGCAGAGCAACCATTACGTTCTTGCCGATTCTCTTAAGACCGTCGGCAAGACCGATTGTTGTAGTTGTTTTACCCTCACCTGCGGGTGTGGGAGTGATAGCGGTAACGAGGATAAGCTTACCCTCTTTTCTGTCGCTTTCATTGAGGAGAGCGTAGTCAACCTTTGCCTTATATCTGCCGTACTGCTCGATGTATTTTTCATCGACGCCTGCAGTTTTTGCAATTTCGGTAATGGGTTTCATTTCGCATTGCTGTGCGATTTCAATATCGGTTAAGTATCCCATTTTATTTCGCTCCTCTTATTTAAAATATTTAACAGCAGAAGAGAACATCTGCATATCATATTCGCCGTAAACGTTCTTGTAAAGACCGTAGCCGATACGCTCGGAGTGAGCCATCTTACCGAATACACGTCCGTCGGGTGATGTGATACCCTCGATAGCGGACATTGAGTTGTTCGGATTGAAGTGAACGTCATCCGTTACATTGCCGTTAAGGTCAACGTACTGTGTAGCAATCTGTCCGTTAGCGGCAAGTTCCTTGATAAGCTCTTCGCTTGCAAGGAAGCGACCCTCACCGTGTGAAATGGGCACATTATAGATGTCGCCGACCTTTGTTCCTGCAAGCCACGGGGACTTGTTGGAGGCAATACGTGTTCTTACCATTCTTGACTGGTGGCGTGCGATTGTGTTGAAGGTAAGAGTCGGACAGTTTTCGTCAGTGTCAATAATCTTACCGTAAGGCACAAGACCGAGCTTGATAAGAGCCTGGAAGCCGTTACAGATACCGCACATAAGACCGTCACGGTTTTCAAGAAGGTCTGTAACACCGTCCTTGATAGCGGCATTGCGGAAGAATGCTGTGATAAACTTACCTGAACCGTCGGGCTCGTCACCGCCTGAGAAGCCGCCGGGGATGAAAATCATCTGTGCAGACTTGATTTTCTCTGCAAAGTTATCAACGCTTCTTGCGATTCCGTCAGCAGAAAGGTTGTTAATAACGATGATTTCGGCATCTGCACCTGCATCGCGCATAACCTTTGCTGTATCAAATTCGCAGTTTGTACCCGGGAATACGGGGATGAGAACCTTCGGCTCGGCAACCTTGATTGCGGGTGCCTTGCGCTCAGTTACCTCATAGGAGAAGGTTTCGATTTCCTTATTATCAGCAGGAATGTTACAGCTGAATACGCTTTCGAGCTTATCTTCATAAACCTTGAGGATTTCGTCAGCGCAGAGCTTTTCTTCGCCGTAGACGAATGCTTTTTCTGCGGTAACAGTACCTACAAATGTGCCGATTTCGGTATCGTCTGCAAGCTCGAGAAGGAATGAGCCGTAGCAATAGCCGAAGATATCGTCAAGTGAAAGTGCCTTATTGAACTCGAAGCCGAAGCCGTTACCGAAGGACATCTTCATAACAGCCTCTGCAACACCGCCGTAGGTCGGAGTGTAAGCTGAAAGCACCTTATCGTCTCTCATAAGACCGATAACTGTTTCGAAGAGAGCAAGAAGTGAATCTGTCTTCGGGAGTTTATTTTCGTCATATTCAGGCTTTACAAGCACTACCCTGCTGCCTGCCTTTTTAAATTCGTTTGTGATGATGTTATCAACCTTTTCGGTGGTTACTGCAAAGGAAACAAGGGTCGGAGGAACATCGAGCTTTTCAAAGGTACCGCTCATTGAGTCCTTACCGCCGATAGCGGCAACGCCGAGATTCTTCTGTGCCTCAAATGCACCGAGGAGAGCTGAAAGCGGCTTGCCCCAACGCTTTGCATCCTTATTAGGTCTTTCAAAGTATTCCTGGAACGTAAGGTAAACATCCTCATACTTTGCACCTGCGGCAACAAGCTTTGCAACTGATTCAACAACTGCAAGGTATGCGCCGTGGTAGGGACTCTTCTCTGTGATGAACGGGTTGTAGCCCCATGTCATAACAGAGCAGTCGTTTGTATGCTTCTTTTCAACGGAAACCTTGTGTACCATTGCCTGAATCGGAGTGAGCTGATTCTTACCGCCGAAGGGCATAAGAACGGTGCCTGCGCCGATTGTTGAGTCGAAGCGCTCTGAAAGACCTCTCTTTGAGCAGACATTGAGGTCATCCGCAAGAGCCTTGAATTCGTTTGTGAATGTGCCGTCAACTGTCTTGTCATAATCCTCAACACCTGCGGCTTCGATTGTGATGTGCTTTTCTGCACCGTTTGAGTTGAGGAACTCACGGCTGATGTCAACGATTGTGTTGCCGTTCCAGAACATTCTGAGTCTCGGTTCAGCCTTAACTGTTGCAACAACTGTTGCTTCGAGGTTTTCTTCGTGTGCAATCTTAAGGAATGCGTCAACATTTTCCTTTTCGATTACAACAGCCATTCTCTCCTGTGACTCACTGATTGCAAGCTCTGTTCCGTCAAGACCGTCGTACTTCTTGGGAACTGCATTAAGGTCGATTTCAAGACCGTCTGCAAGCTCACCGATAGCAACGGAAACGCCGCCTGCACCGAAGTCGTTACAACGCTTGATCATACGGCAGGCATCGCCGTTACGGAAGATACGCTGGAGCTTTCTTTCCTCGGGAGCATTACCCTTCTGAACCTCTGCACCGCAGGATTCGAGAGAATCGAGTGTATGTGACTTTGATGAGCCTGTTGCACCGCCGCAACCGTCACGGCCTGTTCTGCCGCCGAGAAGAATAACGATGTCGCCGTCCTCGGGACGCTCACGACGAACGTTTTCCTGCGGAGCTGCAGCTACAACTGCACCGATTTCCATACGCTTTGCGGCATAGCCGTCGTGATAAAGCTCGTCAACCATACCTGTTGCAAGACCGATCTGGTTACCGTAGGATGAATAACCTGCCGCCGCAGTTGTGACAATCTTTCTCTGCGGGAGCTTGCCCTCCATTGTTTCCTTGACAGGCTTTAAGGGATCAGCCGCACCTGTTACGCGCATTGCGGCATAAACATAGGAACGTCCTGAAAGCGGGTCACGGATAGCACCGCCGATACAGGTTGCGGCACCGCCGAAGGGCTCGATTTCTGTGGGATGATTGTGAGTTTCGTTCTTGAAGAGAAGGAGCCACGGCTCTTTTACGCCGTCAACCTCAATCTCGATTTTAACTGTACAAGCGTTGATTTCCTCGGACTCGTCGAGCTTGTCAAGCTTGCCGATTTTCTTGAGATACTTTGCGGCAAGTGTGCCGATATCCATAAGATTCTGCGGCTTTGTTCTGCCGAGGAATTCACGTGTTTTAAGATAATCGTCATAAGCAGCCTGAAGAAGCTCGTCCTCAAACGTTACCTTATCAATAGTAGTAAGGAAGGTTGTATGACGGCAGTGGTCAGACCAATATGTATCGATCATACGGATTTCTGTAATTGTGGGGTTACGGTTTTCTGACTTGAAATATGACTGACAGAATGCGATATCGTCATTATCCATAGCAAGACCGTAGTTCTTGACGAATGCTGCAAGACCCTCTGCATCAAGGTCGTTAAAGCCGTCAAGAGTTTCAACTGTTGTGGGAATTTCGTAGTCAACCTTAAGAGTATCAACCGTTGCAAGTGAAGCCTCACGGGATTCAACGGGATTGATTACGTACTTTTTAATCTGCTCGAGCTCGTCAGCAGAAACGTTGCCGTAGAGAAGATAAACCTTTGCGGCACGTACTGTCGGACGCTCGCCCTTTGAGATAATCTGAATACACTGTGCGGCTGAGTCTGCACGCTGGTCGAACTGACCGGGAAGATACTCAACTGCAAAAACCGTTGCATCATCCTCGGGAAGAGCATCATAGATGATATCGAGCTGAGGCTCGGAGAATACTGTTTTCTTTGAATAATTGAAGAGGTCTTCGTCGATGTTTTCAACGTCGTAACGGTTAATTACGCGGACTTCTTCAAGTGATTTTATCTGAAGAATGTGGCGGATGTCGTAACGAAGTGATTTTGCTTCGTTATCGAGACCCTTTTTCTTTTCTACATATATACGATATACCATTTATTTTACCTCCGCTTTCAGGGCTCTCTGACCGATATCACGGCGGCAGAAGCCGTTTTCAAAGCCTACCTTATCGGTAAGTGTATAAGCGTTTTCAACTGCTGTTTTAAGGTCGTCGGCAATAGCTGTTACGCCGAGAACACGACCGCCTGCGCTCAGGAGCTTTCCGCCGTCAAGCTTTGCGCCTGCAACAAAAATCTCGCTGTCAGCGTCAGTTTCGGGAAGAGTAAGCTCAAAGCCGCTCTCGTACTTGACAGGATATCCCTTTGAAGCAAGGATGACACAGCAAGCGGATTTATCGGAAAACTTAACCTCTGTCTTGTCAAGCTCTCCCCTCGCAGTTGCCTTCATAACCGTGAATAAGTCACTTTCAAGCAACGGCAGAACAACCTGTGTTTCGGGGTCGCCGAAGCGGCAGTTATATTCGATAACCTTCGGGCCGTTCGGAGTTATCATAAGTCCGAAGTAAAGACAGCCGCGGAACTCTCTGCCCTCTGCCTTCATAGCACGGATTGTCGGAAGGAAAATCTTTTCCATACACTCCTCGGCTACTGCAGAAGTATAATACGGGTTGGGAGCAACCGTACCCATACCGCCGGTGTTAAGACCTTCGTCGTTATCAAATGCACGCTTGTGGTCCATTGAGGAAATCATCGGCTTTACGACGTTACCGTCAGTGAATGCAAGCACGGAAACCTCGGGTCCTGTGAGGAATTCTTCAACAACAACGTTGCTGCCGCTGTCGCCGAAAACCTTATCCTGCATCATTGAGCGGATTGCGTCCTCTGCCTCCTCGCGGGTCTGTGCAATGATAACACCCTTGCCGAGTGCAAGACCGTCAGCCTTGATAACCGTAGGAATCGGAGCTGTCTTGATATAATCAAGAGCAGTCTCCATATCGCTGAACACCTCGTACTGTGCGGTGGGGATGTTGTATTTTTTCATAAGGTTCTTTGAGAAAACCTTACTGCCTTCGATAATTGCGGCATTCGCCTTCGGGCCGAAGCATTCGATGCCTGCCTCGTTGAGCGCATCAACCGCGCCGAGAACGAGAGGATCATCGGGTGCAACAACGGCAAAGTCGATTGAATTCTCTGTCGCAAACTTAACAAGACCTTCGATATCCTTTGCGCCGACATTGACGAGGGTTGCATCCTCTGCCATACCGCCGTTACCCGGAAGTGCGAAGATTTCGTCAATCTCGTTGCTCAGCTTAAGCTTTTTGATTATGGCGTGCTCGCGTCCGCCTGAACCGACAACCATTACTTTCATTATAAAATCTCCTTATAGAGGGTATTTAAATCAATAAATCGGGAACTTGGCGCAAAGCTCGGTTACTTCCTTTGTAACGCGCTCCTTACTGCCTTCAAAATCTGTTGCAACAAGCTTAACCCACTCTGCAATTTTGAGCATTTCAGCCTCCTTGAAGCCTCGTGACGTTACTGCAGGCGTACCGATACGAAGACCGCTGGTTACAAACGGACTCTGTGTCTCGTTGGGAACGGTGTTCTTGTTGACCGTGATGTGCACCTCGTCAAGGCGGTGCTCCATTTCCTTACCCGTAATATCAAAATTACGAAGGTCAACAAGCATAAGGTGGTTATCTGTACCGTTTGATACAATGCGGAAGCCCTCTTTTTTGAGTGCTTCGCAGAGAACGGAAGCATTTTTGACAACCTGCTGCTGATAAGCCTTGAACTCGTCCGTCATAGCCTCGCCGAAGGCAACAGCCTTTGCGGCAATGATATGCATAAGCGGGCCGCCCTGTGTGCCGGGGAAAACAGCCTTGTCGATTGCCTTTGCAAGCTCTTCCTTACAGAGGATAAGACCGCCTCTCGGGCCTCTCAATGTCTTATGAGTTGTAGTTGTTACAACGTCTGAATACGGTACGGGATTGGGATGAAGTCCTGCCGCTACAAGACCTGCGATATGAGCCATATCAACCATAAGATATGCGCCGACCTCATCACAGATTTCGCGGCACTTTTTATAATCAATTACTCTTGAATATGCGCTCGCGCCGACAACAATCATCTTCGGCTTGCATTCGAGTGCAATCTGACGCATATTTTCGTAGTCGATAACCTCTGTTTCACTGTCAACACCGTAGGGAACGATATTGTAATACTTACCCGAAATATTTGCAGGTGAACCGTGTGAAAGGTGTCCGCCCTCGGAAAGGTTCATACCCATAACGGTATCGCCCGGCTTGACAAGAGCAAAGAAAACAGCAAGGTTTGCGTTTGCACCGCTGTGCGGCTGAACGTTGGCGTGCTCTGCACCGAAAATCTTTTTTGCTCTTTCACGCGCAATTTCTTCGACCTTATCGACACAGTAGCATCCGCCGTAATATCTCTTTGTCGGATAGCCCTCTGCGTATTTGTTGGTGAGAACACCGCCTGCGGCAAGAAGCACCGCCTTTGAAACGATATTTTCTGATGCGATAAGCTCGATGTTGTGGCGCTGACGCTCGAGCTCTTCGCCGCAAGCACCCGCAACCTCGGGGTCAAAATTTATAAGTTCTTCAAAAAAGTTCATTTTAAACCTCTGATTTTTATTTTATTAGTGGTGGAAAAGTCTCATTCCTGTGAATGCCATTACGATGCCGTACTTGTCACAGCACTCGATAACGATATCATCACGGATTGAGCCGCCCGGCTCTGCGATATAGGAAACGCCGCTCTTCTTTGCACGCTCGATGTTGTCGCTGAACGGGAAGAATGCGTCGGAACCGACTGAAACACCTGTGATTGTTGCAAGGTATGCTGCCTGCTCCTCATCTGTGAACGGCTCGGGCTGACGTGTAAAGTACTTCTGCCAATTGCCGTCTGCGCATACATCCTCTTCGTTCTTGTTGATGTAGCCGTCGATAACGTTATCGCGGTTAGGTCTTGAAACGTCATCTCTGAACGGAAGTCCCAGAACCTTGTCGCTCTGACGAAGATGCCATGTATCAGCCTTCTGACCTGCAAGACGTGTGCAGTGAATTCTTGACTGCTGACCTGCGCCTACGCCGATAGCCTGACCGTCCTTTGCATAGCAGACTGAGTTGGACTGTGTATACTTAAGAGTGATAAGAGCGATGATAAGGTCGCGCTTTGCCTCTTCGGGGAATTCCTTGTTAGCAGTTACGATATTTTCAAGCTGTGACTCGTCGATCTTGTAGTCGTTTCTGCCCTGCTCGAATGTAATACCGAAAACCTGCTTACGCTCGATGGGCTGGGGAACGTAATCGGGGTCAATCTTTACGATATTATAGTTGCCGTTTCTCTTTGTCTTGAGAATTTCAAGTGCCTCGTCCGTATAGCCCGGAGCGATGACACCGTCGGAAACCTCACGCTTGATGATTGTAGCAGTTGTCTTATCGCAGACATCTGAAAGTGCGATCCAGTCGCCGAAGGATGACATACGGTCTGTACCTCTTGCTCTTGCGTAAGCACAAGCAAGCGGAGACTCGTCGAGACCTTCGATATCATCAACGAAGCAAGCCTTCTTGAGCTTTTCGGGAAGCGGAGTGCCGACTGCTGCACAAGTGGGGCTGACGTGCTTGAAGGATGCTGCTGCGGGCATTCCGAGTGCCTCTTTGAGCTCCTTTACAAGCTGCCATGAATTGAATGCATCAAGGAAATTGATGAAGCCCGGTCTGCCTGCGAGAATCTCGATAGGAAGCTCGCTGTCATCAGACATAAAAATCTTTGCAGGCTTCTGATTGGGGTTACAACCGTATTTAAGTTCAAATTCTTTCATAATGATTTCTCCTTATTTATTCTTATTGATAAGACGGTTCTCTTCTGCACCTGTTTCGAGGTCGATGTAACGAACATAAAGAGAAATCTTATTGTCTTCGTTAAGGTTTGCCCAGAGCTTCTCGGTGAAAGCGTCGATATCGTCCATTGTTTCGACTCTTTCGGGCTCGCCCTGGAATGTCGGAATCGGGTTGCCGTCACATACATAAGTGTGGATAAAGTGGCCGAGACCTGCCTTTGAGGGATACATAAAGAGGTATCTTGCGCAATCTGAACCAACCTCGTCAAGGCTCTTGAGGATGCTCATTTCATAGGTGAAGTCGCCGTCAGCGAACTTGAGCATACCGCTGATTCTCGGTGTGAAGTTCGGTGCATCGGGCTCAAACTCTCTTGTCTTGAGAGCGCCGTTGAAGCACCTGCCTTCCTTAAGGAAGTTGTAGATTGTATCTGTCTGGTCACCGTTTGTAACGATGAGCTTGTTCTCGTGCTTTCTGATTGCGGCATAGATGATAAGTGAAGGATCCTCAACCTTTGAAGCATCAAACGGCTCTGTGAAAACTGCGCCGTCCTTCTCCGTGAAAACGCGGTTGCGGCTGTTTTCGCTTCTGCCCATAATGAAATATGCGGCAACTGCCTTCTTGCTGTCGGGAGTTTTACCGATTACGATACCTCTGCCGACATAGGAGTTGTCCTTGATAAGCTCGCCGATATCATTAACCTTGTATATGTTCATATTCGTCACCTTTTTCCTTAATTTCTTTTGATACGAGTTCTGCCGCTTCAGGCAGGATGTGCCACTCTGCTTGCTCCATTACGCGCTTCTGCAGAGTTTCGGGAGTGTCCTGCGGCTCGATATAAACTGCCCTCTGGAGAATAATCTGACCGCCGTCGGGAATTTCATTGACAAAATGCACCGTTGCGCCCGTTACCTTTACGCCGTAGGAAAGTGCCGCCTCGTGCACGTGAAGTCCGTAGAAGCCCTCTCCGCAGAAGGAAGGAATCAGCGACGGATGAACGTTGATGATTCGCTTCGGATAGCAGGAGGTAAAGCCTTCTGTAAGGATACACATAAAGCCTGCAAGGATGATAAGCTCGATGCCGTTTTCTTTAAGAACCGATTTGACCTCAGCCTCAAAATCCTCTCTTGTTGCGTAAGCCTTGTTGTTAATAACCGCAGTTTTTATACCTGCGTTTTCGGCACGGGTAAGGGCGTAAGCGCCCTCCTTATTGGAAATTACAAGCTCAATTTTACCGCTTTTGATAATTCCCGCATTCTGCGCGTCAATAAGCGCCTGAAGATTTGTTCCGCCGCCTGAAACAAGGACAGCGATTTTGGTGGGAGCAGTATTCATAGCCTTTCCCCTCTTATTCGATGATAATCTTCTCGTCACCTGCGATGATTTCGCCGATTACGTAAGCGTCCTCGCCGTTTGCTTTGAGGATTTCGAGTGCCTTGTCAGCGTCCTCCTTAGCAACAACTACGCTCATACCGACACCCATATTGTAGGTATTGAACATATCACGCTCGGGGATGTTGCCTGTCTTTGCGATAAGGTCGAAAATCGGAAGGATGCGGATTGAAGCCTTATCAATCTTTGCACCGTAACCGTCGGGAAGGCTTCTGGGAATATTCTCATAAAAGCCGCCGCCTGTGATATGAGAAACAGACTTGACTGTTACCTCTTCAAAGAGTGCTGTCATCGGCTTTACATAAATCTTTGTGGGAGTAAGGAGTGCTTCGCCGAGTGACTTGCCGCCAAGCTCCTCAAGAGGAGTTTTGAGGTCAGCGTTCTCGATATCGAAAACCTTTCTTACAAGTGAGAAGCCGTTTGAGTGAACACCTGATGACGGAAGAGCGATGATGATGTCGCCCTCTTTTACTGTCTTGTTGTTGACAATCTTGTCCTTATCAACAACGCCGACAGAGAAGCCTGCCATATCGTATTCGTCAACGGGATAGAAGCCGGGCATTTCTGCTGTTTCGCCGCCGATGAGTGCCGAGCCTGACTGAACACATCCCTCTGCAACACCTGCAACGATATCTGCAATTCGCTCGGGGATGTTCTTGCCGCAAGCGATGTAGTCAAGGAAGAACAACGGCTTTGCACCGCAGCAGATAACGTCGTTGACGCACATTGCAACGCAGTCGATACCGACTGTATCGTGCTTGTCCATAAGGAAAGCAATCTTGAGCTTTGTGCCGACACCGTCCGTACCGCTGACGAGTACGGGCTTTGAGATACCTGTAAGGTCAAGCTCAAAAAGTCCGCCGAAACCGCCGATGTCAGATGCAACTGAGTTTGTCATTGTTCTTGCGATGTGAGCCTTCATAAGCTCAACTGCCTTATAACCTGCAGTAATATCTACGCCCGCTGCTGCGTAGCTGTCTGATTTAGAGTTAGTATGCATAATTCTTATTCCTTTCCGTTCCAACAATATGTGCAAAGGTCGCATTCGTCAAGTCCGATTGCCTTGATGAGACCTTCGAGTGACTGAAATTCGAGTGATGCGAAGTGGAATTTTTCGCAGATTGTCTGACGAAGCTTTTTGCCGCGTTCAGTTGAAGAATCGCTGTATTCTTCGAGATATTTAAAGCCTTCCTCACCTTCAAGCTCCATAATGGTGCTTCTTGTGATAAGGTCGAGGTCGCTGGTATTACGTGAGAAATTGAGGTACTTACAGCCGTACATAATCGGCGGACAGGCGGAACGCATATGAACTGCCTTTGCACCGTTCGAGTAGAGGAACTCTACTGTTTCGCGAAGCTGTGTTCCGCGGACGATTGAATCGTCAACAAAGAGGAGGTTCTTATCGCGGATAAGCTCGTGTACGGGAACCTGCTTCATTTTTGCGACCTTGTTTCTGTCGCTCTGCTTTGAAGACATAAAGCTTCTCGGCCAGGTGGGAGTATATTTGATGAATGGTCTTGAAAACGGGATACGGCTCTTGTTCGCATAGCCGATTGCATGAGGTGTACCTGAATCGGGAACACCGCTGACGTAATCAACGTCCTTCGCATTGCCGACCTTCATATCGTACTCGGCAAGAATCTCACCGTTACGGTAGCGCATAATCTCAACGTTCACACCCTCGTAATTTGAGGGAGAGTAGCCGTAATATGACCAGAGGAAAGCACAGACACGCTTTTTCTTACCCGGTGCGGCAAGCTGTTTGAGCGAATCGCAGGTGAACTCTACAATTTCGCCCGGTCCCAATTCCTTTTCATCCTCATAGCCAAGCTTCTGATAAGCAAAGGATTCGAACGAAACGCAGTAGCCGTTATCGTTTTTGCCGACAAGCACGGGGATTCTGCCAAGCTTATCCCGGGCGGCAATGATTGCACCGTCATTCTTGAGAATGAGTATTGAAGCCGTGCCCTCGATTACCTGCTGTGCAAAGTGAATACCCGCAACGAAATCACTCTTCTGATTGATGAGCGCCGCTACAAGCTCGGTTGAGTTTACCCTGCCGCCTGTCATTGCGTTGAACTGTCCGCCGCTGAAATCGAGATACTGCTTGATAAGCTCATCAGCGTTATTGATTACTCCGACAATGCAGATTGCATAGGTGCCGAGATTTGAACGGACAAGGAGCGGCTGAGGGTCGGAATCGCTGATACAGCCGATTGCCGAATTACCCTTCATTTCTTCAAAAACGTTTTCAAACTTTGTTCTGAACGGTGAATTTTCGATGTTATGAATATCGCGCTGTAAGCCGATTTCTTTATCATAAGCAGCCATACCGCCGCGACGTGTACCGAGATGTGAGTGGTAGTCCGTACCGAAGAATACGTCATAAACCGCGTCGCCCTTGCAGGCTGCACCAAAAAATCCTCCCATATTTTTACCTCCTAAATACTGTGCCGAATCCGTCCGCAAGGATTTTTGCGGTACGGAAGAAATTGCCTGTGATTATTTATTGAATCTCTTTTCGATGTCTGCGTTCTTTTTGAGAACATTTTCTGATGCTGATTTTCTCTGTGCGTCAAGCTTTGCCGCAACCTCATCATCACTTACGGAGAGAATCTGGATTGCGAGGAGTGCCGCATTTGCCGCACCGTCGATTGCAACCGTTGCAACGGGAATGCCTGCGGGCATCTGAACGGTTGAAAGAAGAGCATCAAGGCCGTCAAGAGTTGATGACTTGACAGGAATACCGATTACGGGCAGAGTTGTGTTCGCCGCGATTGCACCTGCGAGGTGAGCCGCCTTACCTGCCGCCGCGATGATTGCGCCGAAGCCGTTTGCGCGGGCGCCTGCTGAAAATTCCTTTGCCTCAACGGGTGTTCTGTGAGCTGAAAATACGTGAACCTCATAAGGAACGCCGAACTCATCGAGAGTTGTCATTGCCTTTTCAACTACGGGCAAATCGCTGTCGCTACCCATAATAATACCGATTTTTTTCATAAAAAGTCCTCCTGAAAATATTAAAGGGCAGTCCTATTTTGTAAACAGGACTGCCCAGACGGTCGGCTCTGAAAATCCTTCTGCTCCCTTGTGGTTATCCACACTTCCGTCAGTCACAGAAGGCTCAATATTCGTGTGCTTTTATTATACCAAAAGCCGCCGTAAAGGTCAATGTAGTCAAGTGTAAAACTTTGTCCCCTGTTTTCGCTGTTGTCTATCAAATTTATACAATTTATTCTGCTTTTGTTTCGCAGTAAATGCATCTGTAAACCGCTTTTTCGCCGTTATCTGTCTTTTTGAAAATATGCGGTAATTCCTGCTCAACCGAGGTGATGCATCGGGGGTTTTTGCATTTGATTACGTTTGTGAGTTTTTCGGGTAAGGACACCTTTCTTTTTTCAACAAGCTTGCTGTCTCTGATGATATCAACGGTTACGCCCGGGTCAACATAGCCGAGGAGCTCAACGTCAACCTCGATATCCGCATCAACCTTGATGATATCCTTTTTACCCATCTTGTTACTGCTGACGTTCTTGATGATTGCAACAGAGCAATCAAGCTCGTCAAGGTTAAGAAGATTATAAATCTGCATACCCTTACCGGCCATAATATGGTCGATAACGATACCGTTTTTGATTGAATCTATATTCATTTATTTTACCTCCAGAAGTTTGAGTATCAAAGCCATTCTCATATACTTGCCATTAAGCACCTGCTTGAAATAGCAGGCTCTGGGGTCGTCGTCAACCGCTACGCTGATTTCGTTTACTCTGGGCAGCGGATGCATAATTGCGAGGTCGGGTTTTGCCGTTTCGAGCTTTTCGGGAGTGAGGATGTAGCTGTCCTTAAGACGGAGATAATCCTCCTCGTTGAAGAAGCGCTCGCGCTGAACGCGTGTCATATAGAGAATATCGAGCTCGGGCATTACCGACTCAAGGTCAGTTGTCTGCACGTATTCGAGATTGTTCTTCTGGATGATATCCTTCTTGACATAGCTCGGGAGCTTGAGCTCTTCGGGAGAGATAAGAACGAATTTGACGTTCTTGTATCTTGAAAGAGCACTGATGAGCGAATGAACGGTTCTGCCGAATTTAAGGTCGCCGCAGAAGCCGACAGTGATGTTATCAAACCTGCCCTTTTCACGGCTGATTGTAAGAAGGTCGGCAAGAGTCTGTGTCGGATGGTTGTGTCCACCGTCACCTGCGTTGATAACGGGTACGCTCGCATTCATTGAAGCTACGAGCGGTGCACCCTCCTTCGGGTGGCGCATTGCGATAATATCTGCATAGCAGGAAATTGTCTTTGCAGTATCAGCCACGCTCTCGCCCTTTGCGGCAGAGCTTGACTTTGCGTCGGACATACTCAGCACGTTACCGCCGAGCTCGTACATAGCGGCTTCAAAGCTAAGGCGGGTTCTTGTTGACGGCTCAAAGAAGAGTGTTGCAAGCTTTTTTCCTGCACACTTGTGAGCATATTTTTCGGGGTTTTCGATAATATCGTTTGCACAAGCAACCAATTCGTCAAGCTCGGCAACCGAAAGGTCAAGAATATCGATAACACTTCTCATTATTTTGCTCCTCCGATCCAGCTTTCGTCGGACGGGTTGTTTCTGAATGCGATAAGTCTCTGAATATCCTCGGTTGCGATATAGCCTTCTTCAGCCGCAACCTCTGCGATTACGTCAAAGTTTGTGAGTGAATAGTTCGTAACGTTTGCTTCCTCAAGGCGGACAAGTCCCTTCTTCATACCGTAGGTGAAGATTGAAACAATGCCGAGAACCTCTGCACCTGCTTCGCGAAGAACGTTTACAACCTCGATAACGCTGCCGCCCGTTGAGATAAGATCCTCAACAACAACAACCTTCTGACCGGGAAGAAGCTTGCCTTCAATCTGATTCTGTCTGCCGTGGTCCTTGTTGCCTGAGCGGACATAGCCCATAGGCATATCGAGGATATGTGCAGTGATAGCCGCGTGAGCAATACCTGCAGTTGATGTACCCATAAGAACCTCTGCCTCGGGATACTTTTCTTTGATAAGTTTAGCAAGACCGTTTTCAACGTCTGTTCTTACGTCGGGTGCTGTAAGAGTGAGTCTGTTGTCACAGTAAACAGGGCTCTTGATTCCGCTTGCCCAGGTGAACGGCTCTTCGGGACGGAAGAAAACCGCCTTGATTTTAAGTAAGTCTTTTGCAATAAGCTTCTCCATAGTTTTAATCTCCTTTATCTTAATCTACAAATTCATTAACACATCTGTTATATGCCGCAACGGGATCCTCTGCCGCTGTTATAGGTCTGCCGACTACGATGTAGTCAGAGCCGATTTTCTTTGCCTCGGCGGGTGTCATAACACGTACCTGGTCGCCGATATCGCCGTCTGCAAAGCGTACGCCCGGTGTAACCGTTACAAAGCTGTCACCGCAGGTTTCGTGCACCTTGCCTGCCTCAAGCGGAGAGCAGACAACGCCGTCAAGTCCTGCAAGCTTTGCGTTATGTGCATAATGCATAACAACCTTGTCGATAGGCTCATTTATAAGAAGGTCGTTCTTCATTCTTTCCTCACTTGTTGAGGTGAGCTGTGTAACAGCGATAAGCATCGGTCTTGTGCCGTCGGGACGTGTAAGACCCTCGAGTGCCGCCTCCATCATTGCGATTGTTCCGCCCGCGTGGAGGTTTGTCATATCAACATCAAGACCTGAAAGAACAGCCATTGATTTTTTAACCGTGTTAGGGATATCGTGGAGCTTGAGGTCAAGGAAAATCTTATGACCTCTCTCTTTGATTTCTTTTACAATCTGCGGACCTTCTGCATAAAAAAGCTCCATACCGATTTTTACAAAGGGCTTTCTGCCCTCGCCGTTGAACTTATCAAGAAAGCTCATTACATCTGCCTTTGACGAAAAGTCGCAGGCTACAATTACGTCCTTACCCATTAGTGTGCTCCTCCTATTATTTCACTTAAATTATTTATTCTGTACTTTTCCATTACTCTCGGAAGGTCGTTTACAATGTCCCTTGCCGCAAACGGGTCGATGAGATTTGCCGCGCCGACCTCAACTGCGGTTGCACCCGCAAGCATAAGCTCGATAACGTCCTCTGCCGAGGAAACACCGCCCATTCCGACAATCGGAATATTGACCGCCTCGTAGACCTGATAAATCATTCTGACCGCAACAGGCTTGATTGCAGGGCCCGAGAAGCCGCCCATTTTGTTTGCGATTACGGGCTTCTTTGTTTTCAAATCAATCTTCATACCGAGCATTGTATTGATCATACTGATGCCGTCTGCGCCAGCCGCCTCACAAGCCTTGGCGATTGATACGATATCCGTAACATTCGGAGAAAGCTTGATGATAACAGGCTTTGTTGTAACAGCCTTGACAGCCCTTGTAACCTCTGCCGCCGCCTCGGCCGATGTGCCGAATGCCATTCCGCCGCCGTGAACGTTAGGGCAGGAAACATTGACCTCGAGCCAGCCGACCTGCTCCTCTTTATCGAGCTTTTCGCAGGTGTAGACATAATCCTCAACGGAGAAGCCGCTGACATTTGCCATAACGGGCTTGTTGAAGCATTCCTTGAGCTTCGGAAGCTCGTTTGCGATAACAGCTTCAACACCCGGATTCTGAAGTCCGACAGCATTTATCATACCTCTGTCACATTCAGCGATTCTCGGTGTTGGATTGCCGAAGCGTGCATCCTTTGTTGTGCCCTTGAACGAGAACGTTCCGAGGCAGTTGATATCATAAAGCTCTGCAAACTCATAGCCGAAGCCGAAGGTTCCGCTGGCGGGAATCACGGGATTGTCAAGTGTTATATTGCAAAGCTCAACCTTTGTGTTTACCATATAATTTCCTCCCTTTCGAGTACGGGACCGTCCTTGCAGATTCGCTTGTTGCCGTACTTTGTCTTGCACGAGCAGCCCATACAAGCACCGAAGCCGCATCCCATTCTTTCCTCAAAGCTGTACTGACCGCTTGTTACTGCGGTTGCCTCGATTGCCTTGAACATCGGCATCGGGCCGCAGGTGAAGAAATAGGAGTAGGTAAGATTTTTCATAACATCCGTAACGAAGCCCTTTGTACCGTAGCTTCCGTCAACGGTTGTTATATGAACTGAAGCGCCGAGAGCCTTGAACTCATCCTCAAAGAAGATTTCTTCCTTCGTGTTAAAACCGAGGATGACCGTTACTTTTTTGCCTTCAGCGATAAGCTTTTTGCAAAGATTATACATCGGGGGTACGCCTACACCGCCTCCGATGAGAAGCGGAGTGTCGCCGCTTTTTCCGAGATTGTAGCCGTTGCCGAGACCGAGGAGAACGTCGAGCTTTTCTCCGCAGGGAAGCTTTGCCATAGCTTCTGTTCCATCTCCGACAACCTTGTAAATTATTGTGAGTGTTGTATCGTCATAATCACAGACGGAAATCGGACGTCTTAAATAAAAGCCATCGAGCTTGATGTTGACGAACTGACCCGAAGCAGTTATTGCGGAGGTGTCGCCCTCAAGCACCATAAGATAAACGTCTTTTGCGATTTTCTTATTTTCGGTAATGGTTAAAAATTCCTGTTTCATATTATTCTCCTTGATATGCTATCTCGCCGTCTGCTACGGTCAGTAAACATTCGCCGTAAAGCTCTGCACCCCTGAACGGTGTGCTTCTGCCCTTTGAAAGGAAGCTTTCGGGGTTGACCGTGTATTTCGAGTTGAGGTCAAAGACCGTAAGATTTGCTTTTGCACCCTGCTTTATCGAATTATCGAAGCCGAAGCGCTTGCAAGGGTTTATACTCATAATTTCAATGAGCTTTTCAAGTGACATTCTGCCGTTACGGACAAAATTTGTATACATAACCGCAAAGGCGGTTTCGATACCGACAACACCCATTAAGCTGTCCTTGAGTCCCTTCGACTTTTCCTCCTCGGAATGGGGTGCGTGGTCGGTGGCAATCATATCTATCGTACCGTCGAGTATACCCTCGATGAGTGCGTTTTTGTCATCCTCACCGCGGAGGGGCGGATTCATCTTAAAGCGCGCATCCTCCTGCAAATCCTTATCCGACAGAACAAGGTAATGCGGTGCGGTTTCGCAGGTGACGTCGATACCCCTTGCCTTCGCCTCGCGGATAATTGCAACGCTTTCCTTTGTTGAAATGTGGCAGACGTGGTATGCACACTCCGTCTCTTTAACAAGCTTTAAGTCTCGTGCAATCGGGCCGTATTCACTCTCGGAGCAGATACCCTTATGACCGTGCTGTTTCGCATACTCGCCGTCGTGAATATATCCGCCGTGAAGCAGAGCATTATCCTCGCAGTGAGCGACAATCATCTTGCCGAGAGACTTTGCCTTAAGCATAGCAGAGCGCATCATATCTTCATTCTGCACTCCCCTGCCGTCATCGGAAAAGCCTGCAACGTAAGGTGCCATAGCCTCCATATCGGAAAGCTCCTCACCCGCCTCGCCGACGGTTATTGTACCGTAGGGCTTTACGGAAATAACGGCATCCCTTTCGATTGCATCAAGCTGAATTTTAAGGTTTTCATAGCTGTCGGGTGTCGGCTTAAGATTCGGCATTGAGCAGACAAGAGTGTAGCCGCCGTGCGCACAAGCCTTTGTACCCGTTGCGATAGTCTCTTTATAAGAAAAACCCGGCTCTCGCAAATGCACGTGAACATCTGCAAGTCCGGGAAAAATATATTTATTTTCGCAGTCAATAATCTGCGCATTTTCTGAACAAAGGCACTCGGAGACGGAAACAATAATACCGTCAGAGACAAGAATATCCTGCTTCTTGATTTCGCCGTCGGTATAAACTTGTCCGCCTTTGAGAATGAAGTCCATAAGTTGCTCCTTTCACCTTGTCAGACAACAAGGATCGTACTCTTGAAATTCTATCACAAAAGAGGAAAAATGTCAATCCGAACGGGGCTTTTTGTACGTAAAAAGAGCACCTGCAAAACAGGTGCTCTTTGGACTATTTATACAAAATTACAGCGGAAGGAAGCTCCAGAAATCTGCAAAGCCCTTCTTGCCGAAGATGAGAACAAGAACATCGGAAACAATGCCGAGTACCTTTTCAACTGCATCCATTGTCGGGTCTGCCTGCTCGGGCTGATATCTGTCTTCCCAGATATTGTACTTAACATTGAGCTCGATGAGGAGATCCTTGAGTGCGAAGATGATTTCATCGTCTGCATCACGGTCATTGATTGTACGAGCCATCATAGCCTCTGCATCTGCAACAGCCTTATCAAGTCTTGCAGCATCAGCAGCCTCAAGAGTTGAACGGTCGATTGTCTCTGCATCGGGAAGGTAGTCTCTTGTGAGACGTCTTACAAATCTTGACTCGTTGAACTGGGGATAAGTATCCTTGCAATCTTCAACAGAGTGGATGTTATCAAGAGCGATTTCAAAAGCAAGGCTCAAAGCTGTGTTATTGTCTGTAAGCTCGTGCTTCTGACCCTCGAAGTACCAGGAAGTATCCTCGAAATAGCAGGTTGAAGCGTCGATTGAGCCGTCGGGTGAAACGTTATGTGCAGAGTCTGCGATATAATCAGCATCAAAGGACTGACCTGCAGGAACGAAAGATGTACCCGGTGCCGTTGATGAAATCTGAATGATTTCGTCAGAGTTTGTTGTATCATAAGTCTCGAAGAACTTGAAGAAGCCGTAGTCCTCATCACCGAAAGCGAGGTTGTATCCGCTGATGAAATAGAACTCTGTGCCGTACTTTGACTCCTGATACTCGAGTCTTTCCTTAAGGTTCTTCTGAGCCTCTGCATATCTTGCTGTCTGCTCTCTTACCTCTGCCATATCGTCGCCCTGAAGGTACTTCTCTGCAAACTCATCATATCTGCCTGACGGACAGAGTGAAAGGAATGATGTGTTTGAAAGGAAAAGAGTCTTGACAAGACCGTCAACGATATCGTCGAGGATGTTACGAAGCTCCTGCTTCGGGAGAATTCTTGCGGCGATGTTGATGATTGAGCCTACATAAGGATCAACAAAGCCGAGCTCGCCGAGGAGATTTGTGTAAACCATTGCGGGAGCATTGTCATCAAAGTCAGCAAGCATAAGGTCGCCGAAAACGTCACTGCCGTCCCAAGCGCCGACGATGCTGATAACCTTTGCAACTCTGCCTGCATCGGGATACTGATTGAGATAGTTATTGACAACACTTGCGCCCATACTCATAGGAACAAGGATAACCTTCTTTGCGCCTGTCTGCTTGAGAACAACGTTTTCGATGAAATCGTTGAGGCCCACAGCATTTTCATCAGCGTTTGAGAAAACGGGATAGTTATAGCAATAAACATTCTCTTCGCCGATTTCATCAATAAGGAACTGGCAAGGGATTCTGTCATCGAAGATGCCTCTTGCTTCCTCGTCATACTCTGATACGGGATATGTATGAAGCGGAGTTACAACGTTATTGATAGGATTTCCGTTTTCATCGCTGAGATGGTCTGCGAAGAAAATTTCGAGAACGTGCTGAATGCTTGAGGGAGCAACAACGTCCTTCTGAACACAGATTGACTGAACGAACTCCACAACAAACTTAACAAGGTGAATCCAATCAAAGACTGAAAAGCTTGCAAAATCTGTGTTGATGTGGAGAAGATTCCAATCTGCAACAACGTTGCCTTCGTCGTCATACTTATAAGTCTGCGACTGACCGATACCCGGTACAAAAACAACGGGAGTAACTTCTTCCTTTGCAGAAACGGTGAAAGCCGCTGTCATAACGGAAAATGCCATTACAACACAAAGGATTACTGCGAGAATTTTCTTTGTAATCTTCATTTTTCTGACCTCCATAGTCATTAGTAGATTAATTTTACCAAAAAATAAAAATAAAATCAATACAGAAAAACAAATTCTATAAAATCAACAATAAATCGGTAACTTTTTTGACAGTATAGGTAGCATCCGTGTCTTTCGGCTCGCCCCTGTTCACCCAGCACGAATCGATCCCGTAATTCACCGCGCCTGCAATATCAGAATTGAGCGAATCGCCGATAACCAGAATTTTCGACTTGTCCTTTTCGGGAATGTGAGCAAAAACGTAATCGAAATATTCCTTTTTCGGCTTATCAAAGCCGATTTCTTCAGAGATAAAAACACCTTTAAAATACTGCATCAAGGGAGAATCCTTGAGTCTGCCCTCCTGCGCCTTTTTTGCTCCGTTGGTGATGATATACATCGAATATCTTTCCGAAAGCTGACGGCAGGCTTCGAGCGCGCCGTCAAGCAGAAAATGCCCCTTGCCGAGGAAGGATATATATTCCTCGTTCGCTTTTGCGCCGTCCGCCTCAACGCCGAGAGCGGCAAAAAAGTCGGGAAACCTTGTTGCAAAAAGCTCTTTACGTGTAATTTCACCTTTTTCAAGCGCAGTCCATTTTGATTTATTTATCTCCGAATAGAGCCGCTTGTTTTCTTCGCTTGCAGGCAGATTGTATTTTTCAAGAAGAAGTGTAATTGCATTGTCCTCTGCCTTGCCGAAATCGAGCAAGGTGTCATCAAGGTCAAAAAGCAGGGTTGTATATTTCATATTTCCTCCAAAAACAAAAGGGCTGAAAATCAGCCCCTTTGATGTGTTTTAGATTTTGATTCTCGGGAAGTCCTTCTCGTCTGCACCCATAACTCTTGCAAGCTGAGTTGAAACCTCACAGTTCTTGTAAGCCTCGCCTGATACGAAGCCTGCATCTGTTGCAGAAACGAATACGGGAACATTTACACCCGTGTGGCTGCCTGATGTGTAGTAATACTCACCTGTTGACTCATTAAGAGTGATACCGCCTGTCTCGTGGTCAGCAGTAACAACAACGAGTGTTTCACCGTCCTGAGCAGCATATTCAAGAGCAACCTCAATAGCCTTATCAAACTCGACTGTATGTGCTGTTGAGCCGTTGAAATCGTTTGAATGTGAGAACTTGTCGATATGAGCGCCCTCAACCATAAGGAAGAAGCCGTCCTCATCGTCATCAAGAAGGTCAATTGCCTTTGCTGTCATTTCGGCAAGGTACGGTGTATCCTTCTCGCTCTTGACATCAGCAATATCTGCCCAATCGAACTGTGCAAATGAACGTGAGCCCTCCTCAAGAGCGTTCATCTGTGCTCTTGTTGTTAAGTATTCAAAACCGTTTTCTGCGCACTTTTCAGGTGTAACGCTTTCAGAAGCACAGCCCCATACAAGTGTAAGGTCAGATGTCATCTGGTCGTTTGAAATATTCTTTTCCTCACCGCGTGCGATTGCGTGAGCAGAAAATGATGCGGGTGTAGCACCGCTTGTTTCGTCGGTTGTAACAACACCTGCGAGCTTACCCTGCTCAATAGCGTACTCTGAAAGAGATACAGGATACTGCCAGCGGTTTGCAAACGGGTTGAATGCATATACACCGATAGCACCGTTATATGTTCTTACGCCGCAAGCAAGAGCTGTACCGCCTGCTGCACTGTCTGTAACCTTGTTCGTAAGGCTTCTTGTCTCAGACTGTGAAAGAACTGGCATTGTTTCCATAGCAAGATCAACATTTCTGAGCTTCTTTGTAGCCTCAAGAGTGTTGAATCCCATACCGTCACCAATCATAAGAATAACATTCTTGTATTCCTTATAATCGTCGTGTCCCGTTGCCTTGTCACCTGTCATACCGAACAAGCCTGAAATACCGATAAGCGCGGTAAGAACAAGAGATAAAACTGTTCTGATAAATACTAACATTACATCGACCTCCAAAATTTTATACACAGATTATACTATACTTTTTTTACCATTTCAATAGAAGCAATTAAAATAATTTCCGTAAAAGGGCATTGACAAAATCCGTATCCGCATCTCCCCAATTGCGTCTGAGACCTGCATTATTCTCCCAGCGCGGTGAGAGTTCCGCTATGCTCTCGTCAGTGAGCTTAACGTTAATTTCGGGCATAACGGACGAAACAACATTCTTAAATGTTTCCTTATCCATTCGGATTTCGTCAAAGAATTCTGCCGTAAGTTCCGGCATTACGGACGAATTATATTCGATAAACTCGTTAAGAAAAACAGCACAGGCGGTACCGTGGGCAACTCCGTAATCTTCCGTCAGGAAGTAGCCGAGCGCGTGAGGGAACGCCGTACCCGTAACTGCAATTGCATAGCCGCCGAGGAGAGATGCGTTATAAAGCTGTTCTCTGTCATCAAGGGTAAGGTTTTCCGTACCGTCGGAGATGATTTTATCAAAAACCTTAAACAGCTTTTTCACACCTGCAACGGCAAAAATCTTTGAAATATCGTTCGCTGAGCGGTTAAAAAAGCTTTCAACGCAATGAGCAAGTGCATCAACCGCTGTGGAACGTGTAAAGGAATCGGAAAGGCTCATAGTATATTTCGGGTCGCCGAAAGACAGCACGGGATAGGTAAGGTCGTTACGGAAGCTCTTTTTAAGTCCCTTTGAATTGGTAATAACGGCAACGCTCGTAACCTCACTGCCCGTGCCTGCGGTCGTGCCGACGGCAACAATGGGAAGCGGCTGATTTTTCCACTGCATTGAGTAGAGCATATCCTCGGAAATGTCGGGATTTGCGGCAACAACGGCAATCGCCTTTGAAGCGTCGAGCGGAGAACCGCCGCCGATACCGATAATGAAATCCGCACCGATTTCACAGGCAAGTCTGCCCGCTTCAAAGCAGGATACCGAGGTCGGATTCTGCTGAATCTTGTTGTAGATTTCATACTGAACAACCGTCGAATTGAGTGCAGAAATCACATCGGAAAGCGCACCGCATTTTTCAGCCGATGCCGCACCCGTTACGATAAGGCATCTGTCGCCGAATGAGCCGAGTTTTTCGGCATTGTTTTTAACACAGTCAACACCTGTTATAACTCTCGTGTTGACAAAGAAATTCATATTCATATCAATCACCTTTTTTATTTTAATGCAAAGAAAATAAAAAGGCAAGAAAAATATCTGTTTTTACGGCACGAAGCGGTCAAGGAGAGTTCGGATAGCACGGATTGTTAATGCACCGACAACACCGTCTTCCGCTATATTCGCCGCGCGCTGAATCTGCTTTACCGCTGTTTCCGTACCCTCGCCGAAAATATTGTTATCGTCAACACCCTGCGCTATCACTCCTGCTTTTCTTAACAGAAGAATGTTTTGCTTGAGCAGATAAACACCTGCGTTTTCGTCACCTTTTTTCAGTGTTCCTACAGATACCGCAGGCGGTGTTACGGGATTTATGACGGGCGCACCTGCACGTTCAAAGCCGTTGAGACCGTAGGACTTGATTATGGTTGGGAAATCGCGGTACATATAGTCCTGGTCAACCACCTGACCCGCAAGCATATTGCTTCTTATCTGATTTATTCCACCGCCGAACTGCCACATCCCGACAACGTTTTTATCGGGATAGGTAAGCTCCCTCGACCACTGTGCCACCCAATGGGTATAGGATTTGAGCTGTGAATCGTCGAGATAGGTTGCAAAAAAGTAGGTTGAAGCATAGACTCCCGCAAAATAATTGTTCGCTTCAAGCGTGTCGCAAAAAGCCTTTACAACAGCACTGTTAGAGCTTTTAGGACGCGAATAATAGCGTTCGTCTTCAATATCAATGTAAATCGGCAGTTCAAACTGCTTGCCGCGAAGAACGTTATTTATGAGGAAATTAGCCTCTTCCCTCGCCCCCTGTGTTGTTGTTGCGATCGTGTAAAGATAGACTCCGACAGGCAGATTTCTTGCCTTTGCCTGCGAATAGAAGGTCTCAAACTCCGTATCCTTCGTCAGGTGGTACGCACCTCTTAAAATAACAAACTGTACGCCCTCCGACACCAATCTGTCAAAGCTGATACCTTTCTGATACCTTGAAAGATCAACTCCGAATTGCTGAAACGCCATAAAATACCCCTTTATTGTTTTTATTTATGAATATTCAGAAGGGCGCAAAAAAATACCGCACACAAGGTATGCGGTATCAGAGCTTATATAATTCGGGTTTTCTGTCGTTAAAGACATTTATCGAAGCGCGGATCTCTTTTATGATTTCAAGGTCACAATCCGCCGTGATTATCTCCTCTTTTTCGTCTGCCGATGCAAGGACATTGCCCCACGGGTCGATTAACCTTGAATTGCCGCCGAAGCGTGTTCCGTCAGCCTCACCGCAGGAATTGCATACGGCAACGAACATCTGATTTTCTATTGCTCTTGCCTGTGAAAGAACCTTAAGATGCTCTATTCTCTTTTCGGGCCATTGAGAAACTGCAAAAAGTATCTCAATACCTTCAAGCGCAAGGGTGCGGACAAGCTCGGGAAAGCGGAGGTCATAGCAGATAATTATTCCGCATTTATGCCCGTCGAGAGAAAAAACTTCCGTACTCTTTCCGCATTCAAAAAGCTTATGCTCATCCATAGGTGTAAAAAGGTGGGTTTTATCGTATTCGCCCACAGCCTCACCCTCACGGTTAAAGACATAAGCCGTGTTATACACCTTACCGTTTTTTAAGGTCGGGACACTTCCTGCAACTATATTTACATTCAGCTTCTTCGCAAGAAGTGAAAAAGTCTTTTTGCTCCGAGCTCCGTCGGCTTCACAAAAAGACATAAGGTTATCCTTCGGATAGTAGCCTGTACTCCACGTTTCCGGGAGTACGACTACATCCGAATTTTCTTTTTTAACGGTTTGGTGTATAAGCTTTTCGGCGAGTGCAAAGTTAGACTGCACGTCGCAGAATTTCATATCAAGCTGTATACAACTGATTTTCATAGCTTAGCCTTCGTAATCGTAGCCTGACTTGATTGCAGTTTCGTTTACGCCGAGAAGCTCAATCTTACGTGCAGAAACAACCTTCTTGAGTGCGGCATCAATGTTATCAAGAGAGAAGTCCTCAACTTCCTTAAGAACCTTACCTGTGATAATCATATTTGCAAGAGTCTTGATGTTGTTGTCATAAGCCATCTGTGTTGCGGGGATGTAATAAACATCAACGTCTGTTCTTTCAACCTTCTTGTCGATAAGAGTTGAGTCGATGAAGATTTTACCGCCGCTTACAACAGCATTCTCATACTTTTCAAGTGAGGGAAGATTCATTGCTATAAGCACGTCAGGTGCATCAACAATGGGTGAACCGATAGGCTCGTCGCTGATGATAACGGAGCAGTTTGCAGTACCGCCGCGCATCTCGGGACCGTAGGACGGGAGCCAGCTTACCTGCTTATCCTCGATAAGACCTTTGTATGCAAGGAACTTTCCGGCGAAGAGAATACCCTGTCCGCCGAAGCCTGCAAAGAGTAATTTACAAGACTTGCTCATTTTGCTTCCTCCTCTGCATAGATGTCTTTATAAACGCCGAGAGGATAGTACGGAATCATCTTCTCGTCAACCCACTCGAGTGCCTTTTCGGGTGTCATACCCCAGTTTGTAGGACAGGTTGAAACAACCTCGATAAGAGAGAAGCCCTTGCCCTCAATCTGGTTCTGGAATGCCTTTTTGATTGCCTTCTTTGCATTCTTGACATTCTTGACGTTATTTACTGCAACACGCTCGACATAAGCCGCGCCGTCAACGTTTGAAAGAAGCTCACAAACCTTTACGGGATAGCCGACAGTCTCAACATCACGGCCGTAGGGTGATGTCTGCGTTACCTGACCCGGAAGAGTTGTCGGAGCCATCTGACCGCCTGTCATACCGTAGATTGCATTGTTTACGAAAATAACTGTGATGTTCTCTCTTCTTGCGGCAGAATGTACTGTTTCTGCAGTACCGATAGCTGCAAGGTCACCGTCGCCCTGGTATGTAAATACGATTTTTGACGGGTCACTTCTCTTAACACCTGTTGCAACTGCAGGAGCACGTCCGTGCGCTGCCTGAACAAAGTCGCAGGTGAAATAGTCATAAGCCATAACTGCACAGCCAACGGGAGCAACACCGATTGTCTTGCCCTCGATGCCGAGCTCGTCGATAACCTCGGCTACAAGACGGTGAATAATACCGTGAGTACAGCCGGGACAATAGTGAAGCACTGCATCTGTGAGTGACTTCGGTTTTTCAAATACTACTGACATCAGAACGCACCTCCGTTCTCGTTTACTTCATCAATTTTTGCAAGTACCTCTTCGGGTGTCGGAATCATACCGCCGACGCGGTTGCAGAGATATACGGGCTTCTTGCAACGGATTGCAAGCTCGATATCCTCGATCATCTGACCCATACTCATTTCAACTGAAATGAATGCCTTGCACTTGTCTGCAGCCTCGTTGAGAACCTTCTTCGGGAACGGCCAGAGTGTGATGGGACGGATCATACCGACCTTAACACCCTTTGCGCGTGCCTCGTTGATTGCGTTCTTTGCAACACGGGCTGTGATGCCGAAGGAAACAACGCAGATTTCTGCATCGTCCATAAGGTACTCCTCGTACATTACTTCGTTCTCTTCGATTGTCTTATATTTCTCGTATCTCTCAAAATTCTTCTGATCAAGTGCTTCGGGCTTGAGGTAGAGTGAATTTACGATATTGTGCTTTCTTTCACAGTTTGTGCCTGTGAGTGCCCACGGCTTTTCATAAGTATTGACCTCGCCTGCATCAAGTGAAACAGGCTCCATCATCTGACCCATAGTACCGTCAGCAAGAATCATTGAAACCATACTGTACTTGTCAGCAAGGTCGAATGCCTTGAAGGTAAGGCTTGCCATTTCCTGAACTGAAGCAGGAGCAAGAACGATATTATGATAGTCACCGTGTCCGCCGCCCTTTACAGACTGGAAATAGTCGGACTGTGAGGGCTGGATGCCGCCGAGACCCGGGCCGCCGCGCTGAACGTTGACAACAACTGCGGGAAGGTCACAGCCAGCAAGGTATGAAATACCCTCTGCCTTAAGGGAAACTCCCGGGCTTGATGAAGAGGTCATAACTCTCTTACCTGTTGATGCAACACCGATTACCATATTGATTGCAGAAACTTCACTTTCAGCCTGAAGGAAAGTGCCGCCGATTTTAGGCATACGCTTTGCCATATAAGCCGCAACCTCTGTCTGCGGTGTAATCGGATAACCGAAATAATGGTGGCAACCTGCAAGAATTGCAGCCTCGGCAATAGCCTCGTTGCCTTTCATAAGTACTTTTTCTGACATTTTACTCACCTCTCAACAGTAATTACGCAATCGGGACACATTGTAGCACAGAATGCGCATCCGATGCATTTTTCGGGGTCAGTTACCTCTGCGGGGTGATGGCCCTTTGCATTAAGCTTTGTTTCTGACAGTTTAACAATACCCTTCGGGCAAGCGCCTACGCAAAGGCTGCAGCCCTTACAAAGGTCTGTTTTGAATGTTACTTTTGCCATAACTTTACCTCCATATCTTATCTTGTAGTGTGAGGGGCATAAGATTTTCTATCTTCTCGTGCAGCTCATTATACAGTTTTTTATCCACAGTTGTCAACCTCAGAGGCAAACCTGAGGCTTTGGCAACCTTATCCGCATAGCTCATTGAATCAAGAACATCCTGCGCCGTTGTTTCCTCGCCGATGTTCGAATTGTTCACGACAGCCGTAAACTTCATTGAGCACGCTGTTTCAATTTCTTGCATAACCTCGAGAGTGCTCTCAACATCTCGCGTCAAGGGACGGTACATATTGATTACCATAAACATCTCGTAGTTATTTTCTCTGACTATACTGTCGGCGTAGCGGCCAAGGGCATAAGCACCTCTGTCGTCACCGCCGATATCCATAACGGCATAGTCCGATTTATCATCCACAATGGAATATATTTCCTGCGGAAGTGCAGGCAGGTCAATGTTCGAGCTTGCAAATGAAGAGGAAATAAGCTTTATTCCCGCTTCATTGAGCTCACGCTCGGAGTCTTTGGTACGGAAATACGGATTGACGATATCAAGGTCCGCAATCACGACGGATTTGCCGTCACGCTTCATATTCAAAGCATAATTGAGAGCAATATTTGTTTTTCCGCTGCCGTAATGGCCTGCAAAAAGAGTTATTCTTTTGTATTCCATAAAAACACCTTATAACTGATTTCTGATTATCTTACCGCTGATAGTCTTCGGAAGCTCTTTTCTGAACTCAACTATTCTCGGGTACTTATACGGTGCTGTATGCTTCTTGACGTAGGTCTGGATTTCCTTCTTGAGCTCGTCTGTCGGCTCCGTGCCCGGAGTGAGGACAATGCTTGCCTTAACGACCTGACCTCTTATCTCGTCGGGAGCAGCAGAAACACCGCATTCAAGAACATAGGGAAGCTCCATAATAACGTTTTCGATTTCGAACGGTCCGATACGGTAGCCCGATGACTTGATAACGTCGTCGATTCTGCCGACATACCAGAAGTATCCGTCCTCATCTGCCCAAGCGGTATCACCTGTATGGTAATAGCCGTCATACCAGACGTCTCTTGTCTTTTCATCGTTGAGATAATAGCCGAGGAAGAGTCCGCAGGGCACCTTATCTGATGTTTTGATACAGATTTCGCCCGTTTCACCGAGCTCGGCAGGTGTTCCGTCGGGGCGCATAATCTGAACGTCGTAGAGCGGTACGGGCTTACCCATTGAGCCGGGCTTCGGATTTGTACCGACAAGGTTTGCGATAGAAAGAGTTGTTTCCGTCTGACCGAAGCCTTCCATAAGTGTGAGTCCCGTTGCGTTGTAGAACTGCTTGAACACCTCGGGATTGAGTGCCTCGCCCGCAACCGTTGCGTGCTTGATTGAAGACAAATCGTACTTGCTGATATCTTCCTTGATTAACATTCTGTACATCGTAGGCGGTGCGCAGAACGTGGTAATCTGATACTTCGCAAACATCGGAAGGATATCTGCCGCATCAAAGCGGTCAAAGTCGTAGGTGAAGACTGCGCCCTCGCAGAGCCACTGACCGTAGAGCTTGCCCCAGAGTGCCTTACCCCAGCCTGTTTCGGAGATTGTGAAGTGGAGACCGTCCTTGCTTACACAATGCCAATACTTTGCAGTGATGTAATGACCGAGGGGATATTTGAAGCTGTGAGTTGCAATTTTCGGATAACCTGTTGTGCCTGATGTGAAGAACATAAGCATCGGGTCATTGCCGCAGGGAGCATCCTCTTCCCTTCTGTAACGGCGGCTGAACAGGCAGTATTCTTCATCAAAGTTATGCCAGCCGTCTCTTGTTCCGCCTACAATGATTTTATTCTTAAGTGAGCCGACAACTGCATCTGCAAGCTCTGCCTGATGTGCGGTGTCGCCGTCTGCAGTACAGATGATTGTTGAAACGTTAGCAGCCTTAAAGCGGTATTCAAAGTCGTGCTGAACAAGGAGATTTGTTGCGGGAATTACGATTGCACCAATCTTATGGAGACCAAGGATTGCAAACCAGAACTGATAGTGACGTTTGAGAACGAGCATTACCGTATCACCCTTCTTGATGCCGAGTGACTTAAAGTAGTTTGCCGCCTGGCTTGAATGCTCCTTGATATCCTTATATGTAAAGATACGCTCCGTCTTGTTTTTATCAAGGTGAACCATTGCGCGCTTATCGGGAGATTTTCTGCCGATATTATCAACGATATCAAACGCAAAGTTAAAGTTATCCTCGTTATTGAAGTCAATCTTGACAAGTCTGCCGTTTTCATCCTCTGTTGCTTCGATGAACTTTTCGCAGACGAGACTGCCGGAGGTCTTTGTGCCCTTGACAGCTCTGTCGTGAACAATCTTTTCAACAGGCTCGTCACTTGCCATAATCATTGCAAGGAATACGCAGTCTCTGCCGTCGATAGCAATCATACCGTGAGGTGTTGAAGAGTTGTAATAGATGCTGTCGCCCTCTTCAAGCACTTCCTCGTGGTTGCCGATTTTAACCTTCAGCTTACCGCTGATAACAAGGTCAAACTCCTGACCTGCGTGGGTTGTTGTATGGATAGGCTTATTTTCAAGCTCTGCCGAATATTCGTAACGAACCATATAAGGGTCCGAAAGTCTTTTTCTGAATTTCGGAGCAAGATTTTTGATTTCAATACCGTTTTCACTCGCGGTTGTCTGTCCCTTTCCCTTACGTGTTACCGTATAGGAGGTCAGCTTTGCGCTGTGTCCCTCAAGAAGGTCTGTAAGACCGATATCAAAGGCAAGGGCACACTTATGAATAAATGTAAACGGAAGGTCAACTTCGCCTGCCTCATAGACAAGGTACTGCTCAACAGACACTTCTGCTTTTTCTGCCATTTCCTCCACGCTGTAGCCGCAGATATCGCGCATTTCCTTAATTCGCTGTGCCACCTCGTAAAGCTTGCCGTTTGTGTTGTTTTCCATAAAAATACCTCCTTTTTTGTGACTTTGAGAAAAAACAAAACCGTCTCAAAGTCTTTTAAAAACTTTGAGACGGAAAGAATAATCCGCGGTACCACTCAAATTGCACTCCGCTATCGCCTTGTGCCACTCACAGGAATCTGACAATTCCTCAACACTAACGTAGTTGTACGGAAGAAACTATTTGCACAAGGCTTTCATCTCTTCGGCTCGGAAGTGATAGGTCATAACCGCCACGGTAACTGTCGGCTCACACCAGCCGCCGACTCTCTTGAAGTTCCGCAGACGCAACCGTCTTCGTCACAGCCTTTTTCTTGATTGCGAATATTATAATCTTAACAGGTCTGTTTTGCAAGGTACATTTTGTAATATTTGCATTACAAAACGTAATATTCATTTGTTATGCCGTTACAACCGCATTAGCCTTCTGCAGACCGTACTTTTCGATTGCCATTTCGCGCATTTTATACTTAAGAATTTTGCCTGCGGCATTCATCGGGAATTCCTTGACAAAGTCGATGTACTTGGGCACCTTGTGCTTTGCCATGTGGTCGAGCACGTACTGTCTCATCTCGCCCTCTGTCATCTCCTCACCCTCGTGAAGGATGATGCAAGCCATAATCTCCTCGCCGAGTCCTTCATCGGGAACACCGATAACCTGAACGTCCTTGACCTTTTCGTGAGTGTAGATAAACTCCTCAATCTCCTTGGGATAGATGTTCTCGCCGCCGCGGATGATCATATCCTTAAGTCTGCCCGTTATTTTGTAATAACCGTCAACAGTCTTGCAGGCAAGGTCGCCCGTATGAAGCCAGCCGTCCTTGTCGATAGCCTCCGCAGTTGCCTTGGGCATCTTATAATAGCCCTTCATTATATTATAGCCTCTTGCAACGAATTCACCGTTGACATCGGGCGGACACTCAAGTCCTGTTTCGGGATCAACAACCTTACATTCGATTTTCGGCAGTGCCTTACCTACCGTTGCAACACGAAGCTCAAGCGGATCCTCCGTGCTTGACATCGTGCAGCCGGGTGAAGCCTCCGTCTGACCGTAAACGATTGTGATTTCCTTCATATTCATTTTTTCGACAACCTCACGCATCTTTGCGATAGGACAGGGTGAGCCTGCCATAATGCCCGTTCTCATATAAGAGAAATCCGTCTTTTCGAAATCAGGATGCTGCAGCATTGCGATAAACATTGTCGGAACGCCGTGGAAGGCAGTAATGCGCTCATTATTGATACAAGCAAGAGACGGCTTCGGTGAGAAATACGGCAAGGGAAGAATTGTTCCGCCGTGGGTCATAGTAGCAGTCATAGCAAGCACCATTCCGAAGCAATGGAACATCGGAACCTGAATCATCATACGGTCAGCCGTTGAAAGATCCATTCTGTCGCCGATGCACTTACCGTTATTGACAACGTTATAGTGAGTGAGCATAACACCCTTCGGGAAGCCTGTTGTACCCGAGGTATACTGCATATTGCAGACATCGTCCTTTTTGACAAGCGATGCCATACGGTAAACCTCCTCAACGGGTACCTGCGAAGCCTTTTCGAGTGCCTCATTCCAGGTCATACATCCCTCCTGCTCATAGCCGACGGTAATGACGTTACGAAGGAAGGGCAGACGCTTTGCGTGAAGCTGCTCGCCCGATTTTGTATTTTTAAGCTCAGGACAAAGCTCTGCAACGATTTCGTCATAGTGAGAGTCTCTGTAACCCTGCACCATAATGAGGGTGTGTGTATCAGACTGACGGAAGAGGTACTCCGCCTCGTGGATTTTATACGCGGTGTTGACCGTTACGAGAACCGCGCCGATTTTTGTTGCCGCCCAGAATGCGATATACCACTGCGGAACGTTGGTTGCCCATACGGCAACGTGAGTTCCTGCCTTAACGCCCATTGCTATAAGCGCACGTGCGAAGTTATCAACATCGTCGCGGAATTCGGAATATGTTCTTGTGTAATCAAGTGTTGTATATTTGAACGCAAGCTGGTCGGGGAAATTCTCAACCATTGTGTCAAGCACCTGGGAAAAGGTCTTTTCAATAAGCTCTTCCTTTTCCCATACAAACTTGCCCGTGCGTGTCTTGTTGTAGAAATATTTTTTGCCGCTCTTTGTACTGCCCATTGCTTCAACGAAGCTTTCATAGTGGGTAAGGATAATTTCAAGGTCGTCAATCTCGCTGAGCCACTCGGGGTCCCATTCAACACAGACAAAGCCTGCAAAATTGATTGAGCGAAGAGCGTTGACCATATCCTCAACGGGAAGCTTGCCCTCACCGATGAGTGTGTGCTCACCGTAGGCAACAGCATCGGTCATATGAACGAGCTTTACGTAAGCGCCGAGATTTTTGATAGTTGTTTCCGCATCCTCTTTTGAGTGGAAAAAGGTTTCGTACATATTCCAATCAGCACCAATATAGTCGCTCGCAAAGAAGTTGAGAAGGTCGCAAAGCTTGTTTGTATCGGCAAAGATACCGCTTGTTTCAACGAGGACAACGACGTTTTTCTTCTCACAAAGTGCAATTACCTTTGACATAAAGTCTGTTACAAAATCAAAGGCATTTTCGTCCGCACTTTCTGCAAAAACCTTGATATAAGTAACGTTTATATTGTTTGCAACCGAAACAGCAGTTTCGATTTTCTGCATATTTTCGTCGGCATTTTCCTTATCAGCTACGTTACAGCCGACATTGATGCAGACGATTGATTTTTTTGCATTGATAAGAGTACGCTTCGTTACAGACGCCATATCGGGGTTAAAGGGAGAGCTTTTGCCCGAGAAGGCTTCTGCCTTTATATCGTGAATTTCAATTCCGTCATAGCGAAGCTCATCGGCAATATTTATAAATTCGCCGAGACCGTTAGCCTTGTGGAATTTTGTAGAAAAAGCTAAATTCACCTTTATTCCTCCTCGTAAGCAATCTTATTGAGTGCGCTGACGTAAGCGCGGATGCTTGCACCGATAACGTCGGTTGAAATGCCTGTACCCGAATAGAGCTTTCCGCTCGCAGAACGGAGCTTTACGAGTGCCGAGCCCATAGCCTCGCGGCCCTCAGTAACAGACTTGATCTGGAAATCGTCAAGCTCATAGTGGTGGCCGACAATGTGCTCAATTGCAAGGAATGCGGCATCAATCGGGCCGTCACCTACGCTTACACCGCTGACAGCTTCGCCGTCCTTGACGAGCTTGATGTTTGCGGTTGCGGTGATTACGTTACCGCTGTTGATAACGTAGCTTTCGATTGTATATGTTGACGGTACCTGAAGAGCTGTTGAAGCGATGATCGCTTCGAGCTCCTTTGTGCCGACATAATCCTTCTTTGCGGCAACGCGCTTGAAAGCATCGTATACCTTTGAGTTATCCTCCTCGGAAAGGTCATATCCGATTTTGCGGATCGCCTTGATAACGGTTGAAATATCATCGTTCTTATCGAGTGTGAGTGCCTCAGCAGTCTCGTTGACACCGTTTTCGAAGGGTGAATTTTCACTCTTCGTCGTGCTGATCATTCTCTGCATCTGACCGATAACACGGTTAAGCTCAGTTGTGCGGATTTTGCTCTGAACATCCATTGAGTCTCCCCTGAGCTTCAAAACCTTCATAACGCTTTCGATTGTCGGGAAAGCAAAGCCGTCAGCAACGGTCTTGATTTCGCCTGCGCCTGCGCCGACAGCGGCAAATGCACTTGCGACAGCCATATTCATATTGTCGCTGATCTGAACGGAAAGAACAACACCCTCAAGTGCAGGAACGTTCGCGTACAAATCCTTAACAAAATCTGCAAGCTCTGACGGCATCATTGTGCCCTCGGAGTCACAGACACAAACAGATGTTGCACCTGCTTCGATTGCAGAAGCGATGACAGAATAAAGGAAATCCTTTTCCGCACGCATTGCATCCTCTGCAGTAAACTCGATATTATCGGTATACTTTTTACATTCCGCAACAAGAGATGCAGCCATATCCTTAACAACGGGAGGCTTTTTGCCGCACTTGTATTCCATCTGCACAGCAGAAACAGGAACACTGACCTTGAGAGCAGGCTTTTCCGCACCCTTCACGCTGTTCCACGCAGTTTCAACTCCCTCTGCGGTAAAGCCGACAGGGACGACAACCTGAGTATACTTCATAAGGGATGCGATAGTCTTAATCAAGAGAACATCGGTAGAAACATTTTTGATTTCAGGCATTTCGATGCTGTCATAATGGAGCTTATCCATCAGCTTTGCTATTTCAATTTTTTCTTTAAAGCTCAAGGAGTGCTCGGAAGAATTAGCACACTCTCTTAATGTAATATCTGATACACGAATCTTTCTCATAAATATTCTCCTAAAAAGTTGATAGAATTAGAAAATCCCTGAAACACACTTGTGCTTCAGGGACGATAAACAAATTTACCGTGGTACCACCCGGATTGCCGAAAAACGGCCACTCTTCGGATTCTTTCAAATCCTAAGCTCTGGTAACGGTGCTTGCCGTGGCTCCTTATGCAGTATAAAACGGTTAGGGAACCCTGCTCAGATACGAGACTGTCTGTTCTTTCATTTACCGACTTGCACCGACCGTCGGCTCTCTGTAAAAATCCAGAAAAGACTTAATATCTTCATCGCATTTAACAATATTGCAGATATTATATATTGCAGTATGACGAAAGTAAATAGACAATTTACCTATTTTGTCTAAATTATTTCAAGAGATCGGCATTGAGCTTCTGGCCGTAAGCGGCAGCAACATCAACAAGTCCCTTGTCGTCAATCGTCTGACGGATAGGCATACCAAGAGAGAGAATTCTGCAGTAAATCTCGGCTGACTTTTCGATTGTGTGCATAAGACCGTAAGCATTGTCAAAGGTATCACCTGATACGAAAAGACCGTGGTGAGCCCATACAACTGCATCGTATGTCTTGAGAAGCTCGCAGGTTCTGTGTGCGATTTCAGCACCGCCGGGAATCATCCATTCAACAACACCGACACCGTTCGGGAAGATGATCGGACACTCTGTCATACTCTGCCAGAGAACCTTTGAGAAAGCCTCTGAAGTGAGAGGAAGAACGAAGGTAAGAGCAATGATATTTACGGGATGTGCGTGATAGATAACGCGGCACTTGCCGTCAGTTGCGGCAACACGCACGCTGTGGTTCATAAAGTGAGTCGGGAATTCGCTTGTCGGACCGCCGCCGTTGACAAGACCCCATACGATACGGTAGCTGTCGCCTGCATCGTTGATTTCAACAATACAGATATTAGCTGCAGGATCAAGAATTGTGTTGCGGAAGAACTTACCTGTACCTGTTACCATAAAATACTCGTTCTTGAGGTTATCTGCCTGAACACCCATATTTACCCACGGTCTCTCGTAAGTGAAATACGGCTTGCAAGCCTCTACCTCTTCTGCTGTCATACGGTATGAGAGGTTACCGCCGTTTCTTTCGTGCCAGCCCTCTGAATAACCGTCGTCACATACGCGGACAAAGCCTTTGATTACATCTAAATCAAGAATACTCATTTTAACGTCTCCTTGTCTTTTATTATTACTTATTTTTACCGCATAGATTTTAACACTATGGGAAAATAAAGTCAATATCAAGGCAAAGAATTTATACAACAAAGTCTTTTGCTTCAAAAAAATATTGATATAAATAATTTTCTGTGATATACTGAATATGCTACACAAACTTAATAGTTAAAATTGACAGGATTCGCGTATTTTTCCACGGATAATCTTACAATCTTATTCATACACTCATTTTGTAGGCGGTAAAACCGCAAACTCTACTAAGGTGAGTGTAGGCAGAAATGCGCTAATTCTAATCTAGTTTGTGTAGCAGCAATCGGAGTTTGCGTTTTTCGGTGTGGGTAGCTACGGTTGCTCACACTTTTTTATTTGAGGTGAATATATGGGAAAAGATAAAATGATTTTAAAAGAAATTGCCAATCTTCTGCTTGAAGAAAACGATGAAATATACTTAAAAGAAATTGAAGAAGCACGTCAGAAGCCGATATCTGTCAGGACAAAAAGAAATGATAATGCATTTATCCGTGAGGAAATCGGAAGCAATAAGCTGATATACCCCGAAGCGGATAATGCCTTTGAGCGGATGCGCTCTGCACTTTATCTTAAAAATCCCGATTATCCCCGGATATCGAGGCTGTATAAATCAAGAAGACGCAGAGGTGTATTATAAATAAACGAAAAGGAAGCAGAGAGCTCTGCTTCCTTTTTTATATTTGATTGTTGGATAAATTGGAGTTTATGGGGCAGAGGAAATCCTCTGCAGCTAAATATCTGCTGTCGCAGATGCTAAATACACCTTACGGTGTGCGAAATTTTGCTTACGCAAAGCGAAATATTTGCCTTCGGCAAAAGCTGTGGGGCTGCGCCGCGATTATAAACGGCGGCAGCAAGCCACCGCCCTACCGCGCGAGTTTCATTTGAGGCGGTAGGGGCAGATATCATCTGCCCGCGGATTTTGATGTAATTTTTCGGGAGCATACTATGTTCCCCTACTGACACTATCTTATTAAAATGCGTAGGGCGTGGCTCTTGAGACACGCCGTCGTTTTTGCTGAATCTTCGGCACGTCGCAAGCGCCGTGCCCTACGAAATGAATTTCTGTTTGCTCGATAAATTGGAGTTTGTCGAAGTCTTTTGATTTTTAAATCAATCTAAAGACAAGTAACCTTCTCTGAAAGGGAAGGTGCCCGACAGGGCGGATGGGTGGAGCGTCAGCGACCAAAAAGCTCTTTGATTTATCTTGTTTTTCTCGTTGCTTCGCAACGAACCCCTCTGTCACTTCGTGACATCTCCCCTTTCAGGGGCGACAGCTCAAAGTTAGCAACAGCAAAAGAAAAATATCCCGACAAATTGGGAGTTTATCGGGATATTTGCAATAAGCCGCGTAGGGACGGGCGTCCTCGACCGTCCTGAAAAAAGCAGAATCCACGGATGGTCCGGGAGGCCCATCCCTACTCGGATGAACATTTATATTTTGATAGGACACCCAGACAAATTAGAATTATTCTGTCAAAACAAAATATTTATCGTGGTTTTGGGGTCGAAGAGGTGGATTTTGTCTGTTCTGATTGCGAGGAGATTTACCTCGCCTTCGGTTGCGGGCGCATTGACACGGGCGACGATTTTTTCGCCCGAATAATCGAGATAGAGATAGGTTTCACTGCCCATCATTTCGTTAACCTCGAGGCTTGCGGTAATTACCTTATCCGCATTTTTCTTAACATATTCAGCATCATTCGTTATATCCTCGGGACGGATGCCGAGCTTGACATGCTTGCCGTCATAATTATAAATCCGCTTTTCGTCTTTGAAAACAGACGTGACGTTTATCTCGTTATCCGCAAGAATGAGATAAATCTGCGAATCACGTATGCTGACAACGGCATCAAGAAAATTCATCTGCGGTGAGCCGATGAAGCCTGCAACAAACATATTGTACGGCTTATCGTAAAGCTTCTGCGGTGTATCAACCTGCTGAATGACACCGTCCTTCATAACAACGATTCTGTCGCCCATCGTCATCGCTTCCGTCTGGTCGTGGGTAACGTAGATAAAGGTTGTGCCGAGTCGCTTATGAAGCTTTTTAATCTCGGTACGCATCGTTGTGCGCAGCTTGGCATCGAGGTTAGAAAGAGGCTCATCAAGAAGAAAAACCGACGGTGAGCGAACCATCGCTCTGCCGAGTGCAACACGCTGACGCTGTCCGCCCGAAAGTGCGCGCGGTTTTCTTTTTAGAAGGTGCTCGATATCAAGTATCTTTGCCGCCTCGCGCACACGCTTGTCTATTTCGTCCTTCGGAACTTTCCTGAGTTCAAGTCCGAAAGCCATATTCCTGTAAACGCTCATATGCGGATAAAGAGCGTAGGATTGAAAGACCATTGCGATATCCCTGTCCTTGGGTGCAACGGAATTGACCGTCCTGTCCCCTATTTTCATCTCGCCTTTTGAAATGCTTTCAAGACCTGCAATCATACGCAGAGTTGTTGATTTTCCGCATCCCGACGGACCGACGAGAATAATAAACTCCTTGTCGGCAATTTCAAGAGAAAAATCGTTGACCGCCGTTGTGCCGTCCTCGAAGATTTTATAGATATTTTTCAGAGAGATACTTGCCATAGCTTATCCTTTCACGGCTCCTGCAACAATGCCCTTGATAATATATTTCTGACAGAAAAGATAGAAAATGATAATCGGAATAATTGACAGCACAAGCATCGCCATCAAAGCTCCCATATCCACCGAGCCGTAGCCGCCGCGCAGATATTGGACGGCAACGGGAATTGTTTTATATTCACTTCCGATGAGCAGATACGGCAGAAGATAGTCGTTCCATATCCACATAGCATTGAGTATGGCAACGGTGATTGCCGTCGGCTTAAGGACAGGAAAGACGACCATAAAAAATGTCTGCACGGGGTTACAGCCGTCAATCATCGCCGCCTCTTCGATTTCAAGCGGTACGCTTTTGAGAAATCCGCAGAACATAAACACCGCAAGTCCCGCGCCGAAGCCGAGATAGATGAGGACGATACCCCACGGGGTGTCGAGTCCCAGCTCACCCGCAGTTTTCGTCATTGTGAACATCACCATCTGGAAAGGCACTATCATTGAAAAGACGAAAACGTAATAAAGTGCTTTTGTAAATTTGTTTTTCACCCGGACAATGTACCACGCTGTCATTGAGGTGAAAAGCACGATAGCCAGTACGGAAAATACGGTTATAAAAAGTGACCAGCCGAAGGCGGAGAAAAATCCCGTTTTTTCAAGTCCGCTGACATAGTTTTCAAGACCTGCAAAGGTATCCTTATCGGGCAGAGAAAACGGCTCTTCGCTGATAAAAAACTTTCCCTTGAATGAATTGATCAGAACAATGAAAACCGGTGAAAGAAAGGCAATTCCGATTACCGTCAGCACGATATAAATCAGAGTTCTGCCGAGCATATTTTTCTCTTTTGTGCTCATTGCTCAATCTCCCTTCTGCGCGTCAGAGCAAGCTGAATAAACGAAATGACAGCAACAATCACAAAGAAGATAACAGCCTTCGCCTGTCCGACACCCTCCCAGCCGATTCTGCCGTAGAAGGTATTGTATATATCAAGTGCAAGCATCGCCGTCTGCTTTGACGGTGCACCTGCCGTCAGGGCAAGGTTCTGGTCAAAGAGCTTGAACGAATTTGTAATCGTGAGAAAAAGACAGATTGTGATTGACGGCATTACAAGCGGAATTGTAACATTACGCAGGGTCTGCCATCGGTTTGCACCGTCAACCTTTGATGCATCCTGCAGGTCGGTCGGAATATTCTGTATACCCGCGATGTAAATTATCATCATATAGCCGATAAGCTGCCAATTCATAAGGATTACAAGTCCCCAGAAGCCGTATTTCGGGTCATAAGTAATTGTTACGTCAAAGAAGCGCAGAACACCGTTAATGATGAGCTGCCATATATAGCCGAGGACGATACCGCCGATAAGATTCGGCATAAAGAATGTCGTTCTGAAAATGTTCGTTCCCTTGAGTCCCTTTGTCAGAAGCGTTGCGAGCGCAAAAGCAATCACATTGACGGTAATTACGGAAACGACGGTAAAACGCACGGTAAACCACAGGGCATTGAGAAAATCTGCATTTGAAAAAGCGCGGATATAATTCGAGACGCCCACCCACTGCGCATCAATAACGGTCGTAAATTCGGTGAAGGATAAAAACAGACCGAGGATAAACGGCACTGCAAATGCTATTGTAAACGCTGCCAGAGTGGGCAGAACAAAAACGGGAAAATATTTTTTCAGTGCCATTTTATCCTCCATAATTAAGCAAATTATCTTTCGTTCTTCCAGCTTGTGCGGAAGGTTTTTTCAACGTGTGACCAATCCTTTGAGCCCTGAACGTATTCGAGAAGTGCGTTGCCGAAATCATCCTTGAACTGCTGTCCCGGGAATGAGTTGAACGTCCATTCGAGATTGTTCACATCTTTTTTCATCCAGCTCAGAATTTCTTTTGCAAGCGGGTCCTCGGGCATTTCATCATCCTTGAAGGTGTTGAACGGTGAAATGAATTTAAGCTTATTCACAACGTAATCCTTACCCGTCTCGCTCGAGAAAAGCCATTCCAGAAATTCGATTGATGCCTTTTTGTCCTCAGCGGAGGCATTTTTATTGATAGCGAGATAATTTTCCGTGCCGATGCACAGTCCCTGCTTTTCTTCGCCCTCAACACCGGTGTAAATCGGGAGATACTTAACGTCCTCCGCCTTGACAGCATTGCCGCCGACGTTTGCAATCTGCTCCCAAGCCCAGTTACCGTTCTGCACCATAGCCGCCTTGCCGAGCGCAAATTCAGCCATTGCATTATCAACCGTCTTGCCCGAAAGCAGACCCTTTGCGGTTACGGAATTATTGAGATAAAGGTCGAAGATGTTACGGAATTGCTTTGAATTCGAAAAATCAATTTCTTCCTCATCAAGAGTTGAAACGATTGTCGAATCGTCGGAGTCTTCCTTCATCTCGTAATAAACAGGCACGCTCGCAAGGTGGTTTGTCCAGCGCCACTGTTCGCCGCTTCCCATTGAGGTTGAAGCAAAAACGCCGTCGATGCCGAGCTCCTTTTTGTGCTTCGTCATATCCTCGACAACGGCTTTGAGCGTTTCAAAGTCTTTGATATCCGTCGCCTTTGAGATACTGACCGCCTTATCCCTTAATGCAAAATACTTTTGCATAATCGCATTGTTATAAATAATTCCGTAGCCCTCGACAACGTAAGGAATGCCGTAAACACCGTTGTCGTCCTTAACCGCGAGATCCTTGTCGGTAAGGTATGAATAAAGCTTGGTGTCGGACAAATCCTCACAGTAATTTTTCCACGCTCTGTATCCGACAGGGCCGTTAATCTGGAAAATTGTAGGCGCATCCGCTTTTGCAATTTCGGATTTGAGGGTTGTTTCGTAGGTATTGCTTGCCGCCGTGACAACCTTGACGTCGACACCCTTTTCCTGTTTATATTTTGCCGCTATTTCCTTATAAATATCCGCAACCTCGGGCTTGAAATTAAGGAAATAAACCGTGCCCGCCTGCGGTGCGTTTGTATCGGGCTTATTGTCGGTCTTTCCGCACGCCGCAAGTGTCAATACCACCGCGACACTGATTAAAATTGCCGTAATTCTTTTCATTGGATTTCCTCCTTATTACTTCTGAAATAAAGCCTTGTCATATCAGCGATTTCACGCGAAAGCTCCTCGGTAAGCTCATCGCCCCGAAGTCTCCACGTCCAGTTGCCGAATGCAATTGACGGCACGTTCATCCGCGCCTCGCTGCCGAGCGAAAGCCAATCCTGCATCGGGATAATTACAGTATCGCTGACACTCATAAACAACGCTCTGATACAATCTTTGACCAAAGCATCCGTTTTATTCACGTTAAGATATTTTTTGGCAAAGCTCAGAGATTCATCGTCCGTGATAAGTGTCCATTGCTTCATCGTAGGGTTGTCGTGCGTGCCCGTGTAAGCAACGCTGTGACGGGTAAAGTTGTGGGGAAGATATTCGCTGTTGCACGCACCGTCAAAGGCAAACTGAAGAATTTTCATCCCCGGAAAATCACTGTAACAAAGCAGATCGCGTACCCTGTCGTTTATGTCGCCGAGATCCTCTGCTATCACACGAAGAGCAGGAATATTACGCTTGACCGCATCTATAAACTCGCGTGACGGGCCCTTGTACCATTCACCGAGCACGGCATTTGAGGCGGTCGAATCGACAGCATAATAATCCTCAATTCCGCGAAAGTGGTCAATTCTTATAACATCGTAAAGTGTTGCATTGTGCCGAAGGCGTGAAATCCACCAGGAATAGTTGTCCTTACGGTGGAAGGTCCAGTCATAAATCGGATTACCCCAGAGCTGTCCCATAGGTGAAAACTTATCGGGCGGACATCCCGAAAACAGAGCAGGATTGCCGTCATCATCCGTCACAAAAAGCTCGTTATGAAGCCACATCTCACCTGAATCGGCAGAAATATAAATCGGCACATCGCCGATAATTTCAATGTTTCTCGCATTGGCATAGCGTTTAAGGTTGCTCCATTGAAGGTGAAAAAGAAACTGAATATTCTTCCACAGCCTTATTTCGCTTCTGTACTTTGTTTTGAGTCGGTCAACGGTGTCCGCATCGGGCAGGCGAAGTTTTTCCTCCCACGCTTTGAGCGGCTTCATTTTTTCGCTTTCCTTAACCGACATAAACAGCGCATAATCCTCAAGCCAGAACTGATTCTGCCTTTCGAATGAGGAATATTCCGCAGAATTGACGTCCGCCCTTTCCGCCGCTTTTTTTATAAGCTTCACCCTTGTTTTATAAAGTGCGCCGTAATCAATTTTTCCTATATTTTCCTCTTCGGGCAGGTCGTTTTTACCGATATAGCCCGACTGAAAAAGCAGCATCGGGTCAATATAATAAGGATTGCCTGCAAACGCAGAAAAGCATTGGTACGGACTGTCGCCGAAACCCGTGTGACCGAGAGGTAAAATCTGCCAATAATGCTGTGATGCATCGGACAGGAAATCTATAAATTTATAAGCACCCTCGCCGAGCGTGCCTATTCCGTAATCTGACGGCAACGCACTGACGGGTAACAGTATTCCGCTTGTTCTCAAATAATCACTTCCGATTCAAATCATAAGCATACGCACACTTGACATACGCTTATATTTTGCTATAATTATTTAAAAATATTCTTGGAGGAAATTATGGTTAAGCATATTGTATTCTGGAACGTCAGAAATGATGAAGATAAAGAGAAAAATATGGCAGAGATGAAAAAACGCCTGACCTCCCTTGTCGGAAAGATAGACGGACTTTACAGCGCAGAGGTCGGATTTAACTTCAATCCCAACGGCTACAACCTTGCTTTGTATTCTGTTTTTAAGGATAAGGAAGCACTTGACGGATATCAGGTGCATCCCGAGCACCTCAAGGTCAAGGAGTTTGTCCACTCTGTTATTACTGACAGATGCGTTGTGGATTTTGAGTTTTAAAAATAGCTGTTGCTTCGTTTTTCGTTGCAACAGCTTTAATTTTTAAAAATAGGTTGATTTCATCCTATTTTTCGTATATAATAATGTCAGAGGTGATAATTATGATGGTCAACACAGATATTTTAGTACCGATGACTGATGCAAATCAGAATTTTTCAAAGGTTGTAAGAATGGTTGATGAAGGCGGAATGGCGGTTATTCTGAAAAACAATAAGCCTAAATATGTTGTTGTTGATTTTTCAGAATACGACAGTATTGCGGCGGCAATACAGCTTCGCAATCAGCGAATTGAAGCAGTTGCCGACGAAATCCTTGAGGAAAATATGGAAACATTTACGGAACTTGCAAAATGATTATTCTGACAGTTGATGAAATAACAGGTCTCCATTCCAAGCTTATCAAAAAAACAGGAGGCATTGACGGTCTTCGTGACAGGGGCTTGCTCGAATCGGCAGTTTTCAGCGCGCAGGGCAGTTTTGGTGACGAAGAGGTATATCCCACCGTCGAAGAAAAAGCTACAAGGCTGATGTTTGCATTAATAAACAATCACGCTTTTGTGGACGGTAACAAGCGTATAGGTGTCTTTGTTATGCTGATTACATTGAAGCTCAACGGAATTATTCTTGAGTATACTCAGCAGGAGCTTACCTCCCTCGGTCTTATGACCGCAAGCGGTCAGGCTGATTATAATGACATTCTTCATTTCATTAAACAACATAAAAAAAGTTGAGAGATTTTCGGTCTCTCAACTTTTTGCTTTTCTGAAATTTTTTCTTATGTAAACAAGTATGAATATTCCGATAAACGGGAAGATTGACGCTACAAGCATCGCAATCTTCATTCCGAGCTGCTCGGGAGAAATCGCAAACTCAGCCGCAAGGTCAGGCGCCCATTTGCTTACGGAAACGGTATCCACAACAACACCGACAAGCTGCGGTGCTACGGATGCGCCGAAATCGCCGCCTGCCGCCATAAGTGCGTACGCCGCAACACCCGGATTCATAATTTTTTCTTCCATCAAAATGAGTGTTCCCGGCCAGAGCATTGATGTGAAAATACCCGTAAGGATACACGCAAGCATTGCGACAACCGCATTGGGAACAAGACCTGCACAGATGTAGCAAATGAATGCACCGATCATACTTACGGTAAGCACGAGCGAAATGTTTTTGCCGTACTTTGCATACGCCGTTCTCGTAAGACCGAGGAGTATTCCGAACACTGCCATTCCCAAAATATCGCCCCATATCTTTGGAATCTGCAATGCATTTTCCATATAGCTCGATATCCAGTTTGTCATTGTGTTTTCAGCCGCACTGCCGAAGAAAATACATAACACACAGAGTATAAGGATTCCCGTATGCTTCTTCCCCTTTTCTTTTGCCGAGGAAGAAGAAAGATTAAGCTCAGGCAACGGTGAAATGCTGAAAAGAATGAATGCCACAATCGGAAGAGCCGCCCAGAAAAGAGTCAGATACATCCAGTTGTGATTGCCGAAAAGCTTTAAAAACGCCGTACTGACACAAACAACAGTTACAACACCGTAGGCATATAGCGAATGGAGCTTGCTCATATCACGCTCGGGGTTTTCGGACGGAAGTGCCGCAACAATAGGGCTGACAAGCACCTCACAAAGTCCCGCCGCAACGGAGAAAAGCACCGTACCCAGCACTAAGCCGACATAAGCATACTGCGGGAAAAATGTCGGTACAAGCGCGTATGTAAGTAAGCCCGCCGAGGTCAGCAAGGGCATCGCCTTGACCGACAGGCGTATGTTGAAGTATTTGGTAAAAAACGAAAAAATAAGGTCGATTGTAAGCTGTGTGCAGAAATTGATAAGCACCAGCGTTCCGAGCAGTGTGTACGAAATGCCGTACATCTCACGGAACGTGACGAAGAGAAGCGGCGGAAGGCTGAATGCCGATGCATTTGCAATATTTGTAAAATAGCAAGCCCGCTTGGTTCTTGCATAATTTTTGATATCCTTTGACATAGTAACCCCTCAAAATGAACTGTATATAATTATCTTCTTCTGAATAATTTTCTGACCGTGCGCTGCCATTTGCGGTAATATGTGATTTCAAGCATTGTCATCGCTCTGTCGTAAAGCAAGAAAGCCGCAAGTCCGAGCACGACAAGAATCGGAACGAAAAACTTTTCGCTCTCCTCTAAAAGCTCTGTCGAAATGCCGAAAACGAACATCATCACCCAATAGGCTGCAACGATAACGACCGTAAAAAACACGGCTTTGATAAGTAATGAAACGTATTTGTTTTTAGGTTTATCGAAAAAAGGTTTGATAAGCGGATAGTAGCCGAGCACGGCAATGTATATTCCCACCGCTTCTTTATAAGGTACGACAAGCGCGCTGATTATTGACGTTCCGACATAAACGCCCAGCGCCCACTTAGGATTGCACTCAACCTGCATAAAAAGGACAAGAAGAGCGGCAATACCCGGTATTGCATAGGTAAAATAAGGAAGAACGGACGAAACGAGCATAATTGCCGTTGAAAGAGCAATGCACATTCCTCCGAGGGCAGTTTTAACAGTGTTATTCATAGCTTAACAGCAACGGATAAGGTCGCCGCCCATACATTCACAGCAGCAGTCGGCACAGCAAAGTCCCGTACAGATATTACACGGGTCGCCGCATCCACCGTTATCGCTCTGCTGTCTTTCCTGACGGAACGTGCCTTTTTTCTCCTTGTGAAGCTGTTTGAATGCCGCCTGATACTCCTTGTTGTCGGGTTCAAGGTTATATGCTTTTTCAAAGCTTTCTGCCGCACTTTCAAGCCAGCCGCGGCGGTGCTGAATTGTACCCTTTATATAAAACCATTCCGCATTTCTGCGCTGATGCGGTATTCCGTCAAGAAGCATCTCGGCATCGTCAATACGTCCGCTGTTAAGCTTTGCGCGGATATCGCCGAATTCCGAAACACCGTCGGACGGATTTGAAGCATAGGAATACTGTGAATTTGTATTTGAATAGCTGTTCTGTCGGCTGTTGTTGCCGAAGCCCATAACTATTGCATCATAAGCCGCATTGAGCTCATCCATTTTTTTGTAGTCCTCGTTATACTGCTTGGCAAGCTCGCGGTACGCTCTTTTAACGTCATCCATTTTTGCATTGGAATCAAGACCCAGAACCTCATAAGGATTTTTCAAGCTCATTACCCTCCTTAAGTACCTTTTGCGTTACGCTGTAAACACCGTCGTAAAGTACATTAGTTAATATATCATCAAATCTGTAAATTTTCAATCTTTTATAGCAAAGAATTGCCTCTCCGATAGTAAGATTCATCATTTCCTCGCAGTAAATTTTGAAATCGGGCGAAGAAAAACGTTTTTTCAGCGGATTGAAGCTGCCGTCCTTGATATCATCCTCACAATCGTGGGCGGCATCGGTAATATACACCCACCTGCCGACCATATATCCGAATTTTCTGAGAGACGGCAAATCGTTACATTCGATATTATACCCCAGAAGCTCCGAAAGCATTACGGCACTCGGGTCAGCGGCTTCGTCAAGCGAGGCGTTGTTTTTCTCAAGTGTCTGCTGACGGGACATCTGCGTTTCAAGCACCTTATATACATCACCCGTGCGCGCGCAGGCTTTTTTGTAGAGGTGCTTTGCATAAGGCAGAAGGATTTTACATAAGGCTCTTTTAAAAAACTTGCTGTCCGCGATATTATCACACAGCTTGTGATACATCATAAGGATTGAAACGTCAGCCGTATAGGCAATGTCCTCGTTATCGCGGTTGCAGTCAAGACATTTTTTTGCAGGATTGAACGAGCATCTCGAAGCAGTAAACTGCGGACAGCCCTCGCGCAGAGCCATTCGTACCATTGCGAAAAAAGTGAAGTCATAAGAAAGAATAAAACGTGCAGGCAGACCGTAACGCTTGCCGAGTGATTTACAAAGCGTACAGTACACACCCTTGTATATTTCGTAATTTTTAAACGTCATTTCAGGCTTGTACGCCCTGATGTAGCCAAGCATAGGTCTCACCTCTTTTCTTTCAATAAATCAAAATTACTCCCCGGTGGGCTCAAAATACACAGCAAAGTCATCAATCGTCATTACGAGGGTCGGAGTCTGTGAGCCGTCGTAATATTCCGTCGGTGCCACGGTTGCATAGACCTTCTCGCCGTCGATTATCATTTCGTAATCCGTGCCGTCGGGTGTTGTTCGCATTGCCGTGTACGTACCGTTGTATACCGTATCCACAGCCGAGGACGTAACGGTCAGCTTGCCGTTTTTTGCCTTCAGGGTCATATCAACGACCTTCGCCTCGGGGTACACGCTGTCGGGTTCGCCGACCGCAAGGACATAGCCGTCAGCATCATCGCTCATCATCGTGCGCATTTTCCATTCGTAATCTTCGATTTTCGGAGTTTTGGCTGAACAGGATGAAAGCATAAGAATAATTACAAAAACAGGTGCAAGGTATAACATCTTTTTCATTTCTATTTTCTCCTTGAAGGTTTTGTTTAACAAATTGGGAGTTTGTCGATGTCTCTTCAATTTTGAAACAAGCTAAAGACAAGTAGCCTTCTCTGAAAGGGAAGGTGCCCGACAGGGCGGATGGGTGGAGCGTCAGCGACCAAAAAGTTCTTTGATTTATCTTGTTTTTCTCGTTGCTTCGCAACACCCCTTTGTCGCTATGCGACATTTCCCCTTTCAGGGGAAACTGCTCAAAGTTGTCAACAGCAAAAACAAAACATCCCGACAAATTAAAATTTTTTATCTCTTTTTCGTCAAGTCTTTGAGCTTTTGTGTATCTTCGATATAGGTTTCGGTGTATCCGCACTCGGGACAGACGGCACATCGGATTTTTCCGAGCGAGCCTTTGAACAAGCCTTTCTCGCGGACATCAAGACCGAATCCACCATCATAAGCCATCATTGAAAGGTTCTCAACCATTTCAGCTTCACATCTCAAGCACTTTCTCATATAAAATCCCCCTTAAAACGGAATAAACGTTGTGAATTTTCTGCCGCATTTAGGGCAGGTTATTTTGCGTTTTCCGCGCTTTTTGCTAAGGCGCAGATGCTCCTTGCACTGGGGGCAGGTGCGGAAACGGTGGGTCGAAAACTGTGAAATCCTCATTGAAAGGCGGTTGAATTTTTTTCTTAACTTAAACATCATTCCGTTAAAATTGATGCTTATAAGAAACTGCTCAAAGCGAGCCGCCTCACTGCGCCGTTTATCAAGATTTTTTGAAAGAACACGGAAAACCGTAACCGCCAGAAAGGCAAGCGCAACCGCCCACATTGTATAATAAATTGCGGGCATACGGTAGAAAAACATCTTTATTCCGTTGATGAGCAGGTACGCAAACAGCGTTGCGAACGAGAGCTTATCAACGCCGTTTCTGCCGTACATAAACATTCGGATTTTTTCTAAAAAAGAGTTCATATCTATGACTTCCTTTAAAATAATAGTTATGTAATACAAGCACATTATACTTGACAAATCGGGGCAAGGTGTTACAATTTTATTAAATTTTGTTAAAAGAAGGAATAATATGAAAATATATAACAGTGTTTGCGAGCTTATCGGAAATACCCCTCTTTTAAAGCTGAATATAATCAAGGAAAAGTACGGTCTTAATGCCGATATTTTTGCAAAGCTCGAGTATTTTAACCCTGCAGGCAGTATCAAGGACCGCGTTGCGCTCGAAATGATTGAAGCCGCCGAGGCTGACGGCACGCTGAAGGAAGGCTCGGTTATAATTGAGCCCACGAGCGGTAATACGGGAATCGGTCTTGCGGCAATCGCCGCGGCGAAGGGTTACCACACGGTTATTATTATGCCCGATACGATGAGTGAGGAGCGCAAGAAGCTGATGTCCGCTTACGGAGCAGAGCTTATCCTGACAGAGGGCGCGAAGGGTATGGCAGGCTGTATCGAAAAGGCCGAGGAAATCAAGAAAGAAAACTCGAACAGCATTATCGCAGGTCAGTTTGTCAACCCCGCAAATCCGACGGCGCACATCAAAACGACCGCGCCCGAGATATGGGATGCGCTCGACGGCAGAGTTGACGTTTTTGTCGCAGGTATCGGCACGGGCGGAACAATCAGCGGTAACGGAAGATTCCTCAAAGAAAAAAATCCCGACATTAAAATCATCGGAGTTGAGCCCGCATCGTCTCCCCTTCTGACCGAGGGCAAGGCAGGTGCGCATAAGCTTCAGGGAATCGGCGCAAATTTCGTACCCGAGATTCTCGACCGCGATGTTATTGATGAGATTATTACCGTAAGTGACGAAGATGCTTACGCTTTTGCGAAGGATGTTGCAAAAAGCGAAGGCGTTTTCGTCGGAATTTCGGCAGGTGCGGCACTTTGCGCGGCAACACGAATTGCACAGCGCGAGGAAATGAAGGATAAAAATATCGTCGTCATTTTCCCCGACGGCGGCGGAAGGTATTTATCCACACCTGATTTTGTGTGAATTATTTTTCTATAAAAAAACAGGCAGGAGCATCAAAGCTTCTGCCTGTTTTATAGGGTGGCGGTAATAATCCGAACCGTGTTTTTTATCGGATGATTTCCGCCACTTCTTTGTTAAAATACTCGCCAATCCGCAAGGATTGGCTGTGTTTTTGCCTTGAATTGCCAAAAATCCTCTCGATAAAAAATCTTCGACCCGAAAGCTGAGATTTTTCAGATGATTTTTGGATGTTGAGGATGCCGACAGGCTGACGCCTTTCAAAGCCGAAACGCCAAAAAGCGCTGAAAAGGCTCGCTTTCGGGCAGGTTCGGATTAATACCGTCACCCTATATCAAGTATTATTTTTCTTCCTTCTTCTTGTGGAAGAGAATCTTATCTACCGGGAAGTAGAGGAAGAACTGAAGTGCCGAACATACCATCATAGCTGCATTACTTGCAAGAGCCTCTGACCAACCAAAGCCACAGAACACACCGTAAAGAGTCGGATTAAGCCATGCTGTGAAAAGGATAAGAGCAATTGTAAATGCAATATAAATCGGAAGAGTAACTGCTACGTTTGCGCCTGAATTAAAGGTCTTTTCTTTATTAACAAAGAAAGCAACGATCTGTGCAACGATGTTTGCAACATTTACTGTTATACAATATCCAAGACCACCCTGTATAACTGCACCAAGTTCGTTTGTAGCAACAGGATATTCCAATACTAAAAAATTAAATTCAGTTGCATACAATTCCTGAACTGCAGGAATGAGAGGGATAAGGTTTGTTAATGCGATCTGAACGATCATAGCAAGCAAGCTTACAACAATAAACTTTACGAACTGCCAGATAGTTACGATAAGTGAGCCTTTATTTTCGGCTGCTTTGTCAATGTTTTTTAATCCCATATTTTTATTCTCCTCAAAATGTGATTACGGAATAACCGCTGTGCTTATTCTACCATTAAAAGAAATATTTTGCAACACTTATTTGACAGGAATCATCAACATTGTTTTATTTTCCACATAATCCGTGCTCAATTCATTCTCATGCATAATATCCTCGACCGTTGTGTCGTAGCGTCTTGCGATATCCCACAGGCTTTCATTACCCGAGGTAAAGCAGAGGATGAGTGATGCCTTTTTGTTCTTTTTTGCACTGCCCTCGGGCACAGACAAGGAAACGAGCACTTTTTCGCTGACGGTGCTGAAAACGTTCATATTAAGACAGATTTCCGCTCTGAAATCCGCTTTACCGTCCGACGAAAGGTTGCAGGAGCAGCCGCCGATTTCAAGCTGCGGAGTGCAGGAAAGTCTGCCCGTGCCGTCAATAGTGCGGTTATATTCAAAATCTGCCTCCCTTTCACAGAAAACGGGTGCACCGTCCGCATCAAGCATAATGAGACTGACAGGAAGCTTACCCTTAAGATACATTTTATCATCCTCAAAGGTGCAGATACAATCGGGCTTTCCGGCAACGCAGGAATAAAGCTTCTGTCCGCCGACGGCAGAAACATCAAGAGTCTGCTTGCACATCACGGTATCGTTGCAGTAATGGATAAACTTTGAAAACTCCATTTGCTGATAAGCTGTTTCAATCTCAACGTCCGTTGAGTATGCATCAGAAACAACCTTGATGCTCTGCGGTGAATATGCCGTGATTTTTGCGCAAACCTCACCGCCGAGATTCATATAGCGGTAATCGCCGTCGTTGTCCGTTTTCGGCTCGGCATTCGCATTATTGACGATGAGTGAAACATCCACTCTGCAGCCGTCCGTAACATTAGCCTCCGCGATTTCGTTAAACGGAAGATTGCAATTAAGACAGCAGGTCTCGTTTTCCTTGTCGTCAGCGTTGTAGATTACACGCATACAAAGCTCGCCCTTAAGAAGGATTTTACCCTTGATAATTCGTGTTTCCGTCAAAACGGGAGATGCGCTGACATCAATCACCTTGCCGATGCCCGCATTGTTTTCGCCGACGTTTTCAACCTGTGAAAGCTCAAAGCACTTCGTTACCACAGCGGTAACGTCATCAATCTCAATGCCCTTTTTCCTGAGCTGAATTCCGTCACCGCAGGCATCGCTGATAATGCCTTGTGTATCCGTTGCCGCCACTCTGAAATGAAGGCTGACAACAGCGTGAACATCAATTCTTCGCTTGCTGACCGCTCTGCAGTTGGCATATTCCGTCTTTGCCCTGCAGACCACCGTGGCATTGTCGTAGGTTTTATTGAGTTCGGCATATCTTGAAAACGGAAAATCGTGGTCGTAGCAGAAAATCCTGTTTTTGTCGTCAGCATAAACAATGCGGATTTTCACGTTACCGTCGGCTGTCGCCCTGTCGCCGATTATTTTTGAATTGACAACGGAATTATAAAGCGTGCATTTGAGAATACGCATAATATCGGGGCAGTAATCGGGCAGAGTGATGTCGCAATCCACACTCTGCTCGACAAAGTTATTAAAATAAGTCACTTCACGTCCTATACTTCTGGTTGTAAGTTCAATGCTCATAGCAAAACCTCTCTTTTCAAATCTTCTATGGCATTTATATGAGAGTAACGGGACAAATATGATTATTTATTGCAATTCCAGCTCCCAGCCCTTTTCGTTTTCAATCAGAGCAAGAAACGCAGTCCTTTCGTCCTCTGACGGGAAGGCATTTTCAACAGCATATCTTGACAGAGTTACCGTCTGAGGATGCCCGGCGGAAAGTCCGTTTGCAATACTCATAAGACTTTCCTTTGTGAGCGATACACTCTGCGCAAAGGCAATCGGCTGTGCAATCGTGCCCTCCACAAAACGCACGGTTTCAAGGCTCGGGGTATAATCGAAGGCGTAGGTTGCATCATTAATCGTGCGCATATCAAAAACGCCGTCAATCTCCTTTAGTGCACTGCAGTTATAAAAGGCATCCTCCATCAATGCAACACAGCACATATTCCTGAATTTTACCGTTTCGAGCATCACGGCATCGGTCGCAAGCGAGGTAAGACAAGAGCAGCCCGACAGGTCACCGAGGTCAAGATAACGGATAGATGTGCAGCCGCATACAAGATTGTCGTAGGTCTGTATATTCTGCGTATTTTTGAGGACAAGACGGCGGATTGAAGACTTGTTCAAAAAAATCTCGTTGAATGAGGTAACAGACGTAAGGTCAAGTCCGATTTCTCTGATATTGCTGTCAAAATGGCGAGCGGCAAAGCTTTTGATTGACGAGGTGTTGAGCATCGGAAGAGAATACTCCTCTTTTCCGCCGTGCCACAGCGCACTGTTGCCAAGGGTTTTACCCTGAATTGCGCGGTCAACGAGATCCCAATTTTCCGCCTTTTCACGGTATTCTTCGATTAGGCTTTCGAGCTCGGCAACGGTGTTTTTGTATTCCTTCACAACGGCAGAATGGGCGTTTTCGATAAGCTTTATTTCGTCATCCTTCGCATTGAGTGCTTCTTCCTTTTCGCGTTCGGCTTCAGCCAGCTTTTCGCCGTATTCAAGACGGTCAGCTATATTGATTTGTTTGAGCTCTTCAATTTCTTCCCTGAAATTTTCATAAGCCTGCGCGGTACATTCCTGACGGAATCTTCCAAAAAGCTCCTCGGACGGACCGAGTGTGCGGTAATCCTCGGGAAGAAGGCTCTCGCTGACAGTAACAACCACCTTGTCGGAGGTTATAATCTTGTTTTTCTCGTAGCCGAGGACGGATACATCAAATTCGCCGACACGTGTCAGCATTTCCCAAGGAATTTTTGCACGGTCATTGATGATTTCGATAATAAAATAACGGTTTTCCGCATTTCTGAAAACCGCCGCCTTTGAATCGAAGCACCGCCAATGGCGGTCAAAATGAAAGTGCAGACATAAGGTCTCGTTAGCGTTTGCCGCAACCTTAAACCTGTCCGCACCGAGCAAATACTGCTTTTCCAGCATTAAATCGTAGGTTATCATTTTTATTCTCCTTACCACCTCCGTAGCATCACACTAATATTATAGCGAACATTTGTTCGTTTTGTCAACTCTTTTTTTGCTTTACAATTCAGTCTTTTTAATGTATTATATTAGGGTAGTTTTTTAGTAAAGAAGGTATATTTATGGAAATGGTAAAGCTTAACCCCTCGGTTGCGGACAACATCTGGGGCGGTACAAGACTGATTGAAGAATACGGCATTAAAACCGATAAAAACCCTGCCGCAGAGGCTTGGGTGCTCTCCTGCCATCCCGCAGGACCGTCAACCGTTCTCAACGGCAAATATGAGGGAAAGACCTTGCAGGAGATTTATCTTGAGGATAAGTCAATCTGCGGTAAAAAGGGCGAAAACTATGAATTTTTCCCGCTTCTTATCAAGTTCATTGATGCAAAGCAGAATCTTTCGATTCAGGTGCATCCCGACGATGAATACGCAATGCGAGTTGAGGGCGAATACGGCAAGACAGAGGCCTGGTACATCCTCGACTGTGACCCCGATGCAGAGCTTATTCTCGGCTTTAACCGCGAAGTAAGTGTTGAGGAGTTCAAGGAAGCCGCAAAAAGCGATGCGATGATGGACATCTGCAACAAGATTAAGGTTAAGAAGGGTGATCTTTTCTTTATCGAATCGGGCACGATGCACGCAATCTGCAAGGGTATTCTTCTTGCCGAGGTTCAGCAGAACTCCAACACCACATACAGAATTTACGACTACGGCAGACTCGGTAATGACGGCAAGCCCCGTGAGCTCCACGTTGATAAGGCGGCAGACGTTACAAAGCTTTGCCCCCCTGCCCTTTCGGATGCAACGGACAGAAAGACCGAAGCCTTTGAAAATGCAACACGTGCAGAGCTTACAAAATGTGACCTTTTTGCAATGTATAAGCTCGACGTTGACGGCAAGTACGTTGCAACAGCAGATGATGAGAGCTTTGTTTCGCTCCTCTGCCTTGAGGGTGAAGGTAAGGTAAGCTGTAACGGCACAGAGCTGACCTTCGTAAAGGGTGAAAGTATTTTCATTCCCGCCTCAAGCGGCGAGTTCACCGTTGAGGGTAAGTTGGAGATTCTCGAAAGCACACTTTAAAGGATGACGATAGTGAAGCAGCCTGACTTTTAAAGTCGGCTGCTTCCTTTTTTATTTCAATTATATAAGTTTCACAAAAAAATCGGTTTCGTGTTATTAATAATCTACAAGCAAAGGTTTACAGATAAGTTGACAGATGTAAATATGGGTGTTAAAATTTATACAATCAATTTGTTGTCACAATAAGGAAAATGTATATGAAAAATCAGATTGAACAACTGAAAAAAGAAAAAAACGCTGTAATTCTTGCTCATTATTATGCTCCTGCCGAGGTTCAGGAAATAGCCGACTACGTTGGAGATTCCTTTTATCTTGCAAAAATCGCAAAGAAAAGCAACGCTGATATCATTGTTTTTTGCGGTGTTTATTTTATGGGAGAGAGTGCCAAAATTCTCAATCCCGAAAAAAAGGTGCTTATGCCCGACATCACTGCCGACTGTCCTATGGCTCACATGGTCACTGACGGTATCATTGATGAAATGCGCAAGAAATATGACGACCTTGCCGTTGTATGCTATATCAATTCAACCGCGGCGCTCAAATGCCAGAGCGACGTTTGCGTCACCTCATCAAATGCGGTGAATATTGTAAAGAACCTTCCGAATAAGAACATATTTTTTATTCCCGACAAAAACCTCGGCAGATTTGTTGCCGAGCACGTTTCCGAAAAGAATATAATCATCAACGACGGCTGCTGTCCCATTCACGCAAAAATCACCGCGGATCAGCTCCGCACAGAAATGGATAATCATCCCGATGCAAAGGTTCTGTCACATCCCGAATGTGAGGCAGAGGTTCTTGAGCTGTCAGATTATATAGGCAGTACTGCGGATATAATCGCATATACCAAAAACAGCGATGTGGAAAGCTTCATTATATGCACCGAGGACGGCGTTAATTATAAGCTGATATCAGATAATCCGGATAAGCTTTTTTACTACCCCAAGCCTCATCCGTGCTGTGCAGATATGAAGCTCAACACGCTTGAGTCCGTTCTGTCAGTTCTGCAAAAAGAAGACAGAGAGGTTATTGTTGAGGATACGGTTCGTACAGGTGCTCTTGTACCGCTTGAAAAAATGTTGGAGCTTGCAAAATAAGATGAATACAGATATTATAATAGTCGGCTGCGGCGTTGCGGGACTTTACTGCGCGCTTAACCTGCCGAAGGATAAAAAAATAACGGTAGTTACAAAAAACGAAGCCCCGAAAAGTGATTCATTCCTCGCACAGGGCGGCATCTGCGTTCTTCGCAGTGAAGAGGATTATGACTCCTTTTTTGATGACACTATGAAAGCGGGACATTACGAAAACAATCCCGATTCGGTTGAAATTATGATTCGCTCTTCTCAAGAAATAATAGGCGACCTTGTCTCCCTGGGTGTTCGTTTTGAAAAAGACGGAGAGGCATTTTCATATACGCGGGAGGGCGCACACTCCAAGCCGAGAATTCTTTTTCACGAGGATGAAACGGGCAAGGAGATTACCTCACACCTTCTTGAAGCAGCAAGAAGCAGAGCAAACATAACACTTATAGAGAACTTCACAATGGTGGATCTGGTTTGCCGCAACAACCATTGCTACGGCATTATCGGCCACGACAAAAGCGGTGAATACATCAGCATTACGGCAGATTATACGGTGCTTGCAACGGGCGGTATCGGAGGCTTGTTCAAGCATTCCACAAATTACCGCCACCTGACGGGCGACGCTCTTGCTCTCGCACTAAAATACGGTATCAGACTACAGCATATTGATTACATTCAGATTCATCCTACCACGCTTTATACCAACAAGCACGGACGTGAATTTTTGATTTCCGAGTCTGTCAGAGGCGAAGGCGCAATACTTCTCAATTCCAAGGGAGAAAGATTCGTCAACGAGCTGCTCCCCCGTGACGTTGTAACAAAGGCAATTTTTGAAGAAATGAAAAAGGAAGGCAGTGAATACGTCCGACTATCTATGGCTCCCATACCTGAGGACGAAATAAAAGCTCATTTTCCCAACATATATAAGCACTGTCTTGAAGAAGGCTACGACGTTACCAAGGAGCCTATACCCGTTGTGCCGTCACAGCACTATTTTATGGGCGGAATTGACGTTGACAGATACAGCAAAACCTCTATGGAACGGTTGTACGCCGTAGGAGAAACCGCTTGTAACGGTGTTCACGGCCGCAACAGATTGGCGAGTAATTCGTTGCTCGAAAGTCTTGTTTTTGCCAAGAGAGCAGCCGGCCATATAGCGGATAATTACACAAAAAACGAAAATTACGGTGAGCTTGCCGTAGATTACCGTCAGTATGAAGGATACGAAGAAAAATACAGGCAATCCGTTTTAGATGCAATAGAAAAGGAGAAAAGCAGAAATGAATAATATCACTATGAAAATAAATGCCGATGACCTTATTTTAAATGCACTCAAGGAGGATATAACAAGCGAAGATGTTTCCACAAATTCGGTTATGCCTCATTATCAGCTCGGCGAGGTTGATCTGATTTGCAAGGAAGACGGCATTATCGCAGGTCTCGAGGTTTTCAAAAGAGTTTTCGAGCTTCTTGATGCAGACACAAAGATTGAATTTTCAGTAAATGACGGTGACAGGGTTAAAAACGGACAAAAGCTCGGCACTGTCCGAGGCGATATCCGTGTTCTTCTTTCAGGCGAACGCACAGCGCTTAATTATCTGCAGCGTATGAGCGGCATTGCGACGTACACACGCACTGTCGCAGATATGCTGGAGGGTACAGGCACAAAGCTCCTTGATACAAGAAAAACCACACCCGGTATGCGCATCTTTGAAAAGTATGCGGTTAAGGTCGGCGGCGGATATAATCACCGTTTCAACCTCAGCGACGGTATTCTGCTCAAGGACAACCACATCGGTGCGGCAGGCGGTGTGAAAGAGGCGGTTGCAATGGCAAAGGAATATGCACCGTTTGTACGCAAAATTGAAATTGAAGTTGAAAACCTTGAGATGCTCAAGGAGGCACTTGAAGCCGGTGCTGATATCATTATGCTCGACAATATGAGCATTGAAGATATGAAAAAGGCGGTTGAGCTTTGTGACGGTAAGGCTGAAACTGAATGCAGCGGAAACGTTACAAAAGAAAATGTTGCAAAGCTTACCCGTATTGGTGTAAACTATATATCAAGCGGAGCTCTCACGCACTCCTCCCCGATCCTGGATCTCTCGCTTAAAAATTTGCACGCTGTGTAATGGGGTGAACCAATGAAAGCGGCTGACAGAAGAAAGGCGATTGTTAATTTGCTTTTATCGTCAAACGAAGCAATATCGGGCGGCAAGCTCTCCGAAGAATTCGGAGTATCAAGACAGATTATTGTTCAGGATATGACCGTTCTCAAGGGCTCAGGATACGATATCCTCTCCACTCATAACGGATATATCCTTCAGAAATCACCTCTGAAGGAACGTGTATTCAAGGTGTACCATACAACCGAAGAAACCGAGGATGAATTAAACACTATTGTCAGTCTCGGCGGAACGGTGGTTGACGTGTTTGTCTGGCACAAGGTTTACGGCAAGATGACAGCACCGCTCAACATTTTTTCAAGCCTTCATATCAAGCAGTTTATCGAAGGTGTCAGAAGCGGCAAGTCCACCGAGCTTATGAACATAACCGGCGGTTATCATTATCACACCGTCCGAGCGGAATCAGAAAGGATACTCGACGAAATTGAGCAGGCTCTTACAGCAAAAAATTACATCGCGCCTGAAATATGAGATTACATACAAAAAAGTCGGCAAAGCGTTGAGCCTTGCCGACTTTAAATTTATTTAAGATATGCTTCAAGTCTGTATATCGGTTGACCGAGGTCAGAAAAGCGCTTTTCGTATTCCGTTACGATGTTTCCCTCAAAATCAGAATTATGCAAGTCGAGAGATACGTTTTTGATTGTAAAGCCGTAATCTGACAGCTCGCCGATTGAATATTCGAAGAAATGCATATTATCCGTTTTCTGATGAATTTCAGCCGCAGGTGCAAGCATCATTTCATAAAGCTTCAAAAAAGCTTTGTTGGTTAATCTGTGGTTTGCATATTTCTTCTTCGGGAACGGACAGGAAAAATTAAGATACAGCCTTTCGATTGTTCCGTCGGGAATAAAGCACGGCAGGTATTCTGCCCCGCCCTTTATAAAGTAAACATTTTTAAGTCCCGCTTCAATCGCCTTTTCGCACGCCTGAACAATTACGTTTGCACTCTTTTCAACCGCGATATAATTGATATCGGGGTTACGCTTCGCAATTTCGCATACAAACTGACCCTTACCGCAACCGATTTCCATATGTACGGGATTGCTGTTGCCGAAAAGCTCGGCATAATTGAAATAGTTTTTGTTTTCTATCGCAGTGCTGAAATTTTTATCGTCTGAACGTATTTCAAAAAGAATATCGCTGCATTCTTCAAGCCTTGATTCAAGGTTTTTCTTTCGTCTCATTCTCATAGGATTCACCGCCCGTAATTTGCTCGGTCTATTCTAACCTATTTTTCGTTTTTCGTCAACTCTTTACTTGACAAAATGTTTTTTTCAAGATATAATCACTTCAATAACTGTGACGGGAAAAAGTAGTTCGGTTGCGAAGCAAAGAGAGTTTTCGGTTGGTGTGAGAAAACGTGAGTGCCGTGTGAAATACCTCCCCGAGTTGTGCACCGAACAAATTTTAAGTAGGCTGTACCGTGTGCGCGCGTTAAAGCGTAAGGGTATTCAGGTAAACAGCATAAATTCGAATTTATGCTATTTACCTATGTACCCGCTGAGGTCATATCCGTGAGGATATGATAAATAGAGGTGGTAACACGGTAATTCGTCCTCTGTCAGATGACAGGGGTATTTTTATTTTCTGTCACAAAACGTAAATCAGAAAGGATAGACACACAATGAAAATTTATGACGAGCTCGTAGCCAGAGGTCTTATCGCTCAGGTTACGGACGAAGACGAAATCAAGGAGCTTATCAACAACGGTAAGGCTGTTTTCTACATCGGCTTTGACCCCACCGCTGACAGCCTTCACGTCGGTCACTTTATGGCACTCTGCCTTATGAAGAGACTCCAGATGGCAGGCAACCGTCCGATTGCTTTGCTCGGCGGCGGTACAGGTATGATCGGCGACCCTTCGGGCCGTTCCGATCTTCGTAAAATGCTTACGAAGGAAGATATCGACCATAACATCGCTTGCTTTAAAAAGCAGATGAGCCGTTTTATCGAGTTTGGTGAAGGCAAAGCTATGATGGTCAACAATGCCGATTGGCTTCTTGACCTTAACTACGTTGAGGTGCTCCGCGAGGTCGGTACGTGCTTCTCTGTCAACAATATGCTCCGTGCGGAATGCTACAAGCAGAGAATGGAAAAGGGACTCAGCTTCCTTGAGTTCAACTATATGATTATGCAGAGCTACGACTTCTACCACCTTTTCAAGGAATACGGCTGTAATATGCAGTTCGGCGGCGATGACCAGTGGTCAAATATGCTCGGCGGTACTGAGCTTATCCGTAAAAAGCTCGGCAAGGATGCTTACGCAATGACGATTACCCTCCTTATGAACTCCGAGGGTAAGAAGATGGGTAAGACAGCTTCGGGCGCTGTTTGGCTTGACCCCGAAAAGACATCTCCGTACGAATTCTATCAGTATTGGAGAAACGTGGGCGATCAGGACGTTCTCAAGTGCATCAGAATGCTCACCTTCCTTCCGCTTGAGGAAATTGATGCTATGAACGATTGGGAAGGCAGTCAGCTCAACGAGGCAAAGGACATTCTCGCTTACGAGCTTACAAAGCTTGTTCACGGTGAGGAAGAGGCAGAGAAGGCTCGCGAGGCTTCAAAGGCTCTCTTCGGCGGCGGAACAGACAGCGCAAATATGCCGACAACAACTCTTGCTGACGAGGATTTCGCTGACGGTAAGATTGACATTCTCGAGGTTCTTGTTAAGACAGGTATCACAAAGTCACGCGGAGAAGGCAGACGTCTTGTTCAGCAGGGCGGTGTTTCCGTTGACGACAACAAGGTTACGGATGTCGCACTTTCATTCACTCAGGATGACCTTAAGGCAACTGCAATTATTGTCAAGAAGGGCAAGAAGGTTTTCCATAAGGTTCAGGCATAAGTTTATAAATAAATCGGGCAGTAAAAGCAAAAGCTTTTACTGCTCTTTTTTGCATAGATATAGAGAAAGCGGTATGGCTGATTGCCATACCGCTTAAATTGTTGTTCAGAATGTGTTAGACTTCAACACCCTTGCCTGTCGCCTGGTCAATAACCATTGTACCTGCAACAACAGCCTGGATAACAGCCTTATCTTTAGCATTAATCTGTACTCTTGCACCCTCTACGTTAGCTGCAAGCTTTTCAGCCTGTGAAAGTGATGTTGTACCTGCGATTGATGCTGCGATTCTAGAACCGTCACGTGCATTGATTGTTGCACTTCCGTCTACGTCACCGTAGATTACGATTACATACTCACCGATAACTTCACCTGTGAGTGTTGATGTTGCTGTTACTGTTGAGCCTGTACCCATATAACGTGATGTTGTCATTTTGTATGTCAAGGTTACATTCTCATACTCAATGTATGTGCTCTGGAACTTTGCCTTTGTAAGGCTGGTCTGAAGACCTACGATGTAGTTTACGCCGCCCTGTGTCTTGACTGATGCGCCGCCGATGATATTGAAGTAAGCTACTGCCTGATTTTCAGCTACTGTAATAGTGAATGTTGCTGTCTTGCCTTCGTAAGTTACTGTTACTGTCTTCTCACCTGCTGTTGACATATCAACTTCGCTGAGTGTGAAGCCTTCTGTGAGTGTAGCAGATGTGCCGTTGTTGTAGTTAGCCTTGATTGTAAGACCTGTTGCATCAAATGCATCGCCAATTACATATTCAACCTTAGTCGGAGCCTTTGTAACTTCGATTGATGTGATTGCTACGGGCTCGAGCATATTCTTGTATGCAAGAAGCTGATCGTAAACAGCGTCTACCTGAGCCTGTGTATCAACGTAAACATACTTTGCCTTTTCTGCAGGAATAGTTGTTTCAACGTAATTGTAGATATGCAACCAATAAATCTCGTCGTAGTTTGCATAGTCTGCCGGATTGAGGTTGTTGATTTCTGTAATAAGAGCATCAACCTCTGACCAATCAGCATATACGAACTCAAGAGCTGCAATAGCATCTGTGATAGCCTGTGCATAGCCGTCTACTGTTGCCTGATCCTTAGCGTAGAGACCGTAAACAACTGCATCAACAGCATCTGTAACTCTCTTGTATGACTCGGGAGTAACGATTGCTGTGTTAATTTTTTCAACTTCAGCCTTAGCTGCATCTACCTTATCATAGCTAGCGTACTCGGGAACGAGGTTAGCTGCTGCATTGTTGATAGCGTCTGCCATTGCATAAACAGCTGCCTGCTCGTTGATATCCTTGCCGTATTCAACAGCGTTGATTGCATCTCTTACAGCCTGTGCTGAAGCTGCTGTCCAGATACCCTCTGCAAGCTTTGCCTCTGCTGCAAGCTTTGCGTTTTCAACTGTTGTGTAGTCAGCATCCTTGAACTTAAGATTCTTGATAGCTGTATCAACCTCTGCTACAAGAGCGTCAATTGTTGCCTGATCGTCAACCGTAAGGTCACGGTCAACTGCGTTTGCATTGATAACTGCGAGCATAAGAGCTGATGCAGTATCTACAGTATAGAGATTCTCAAGGTCCTCATCAGAGGGAACTGTGAGAAGAATTGCATCAAGTTCAGCGTAATTTGCGCCGTTAGTCTTAAGAGCTGTCTTTGCATTTACAAGAGCTTCTGTAAGTGCGTCAACCTCTGACTGCTGGTTGTAGTTCTTATCCTCGAGAACTGCGCCGCTTGCATCAACGGGAACAGCTTCGATAGCTTCGATAAGATCTGCGATTGTTTCATCTGTGTAGTAGCCTACACCGTTAGCAGCAAGGAATGAGTTGTGCTTGTTAAGCTCTGTCTTTGCTGCGGAAAGAGCTGCCTTGAGCTCTGTATAATCTGCACCCTTGAGAACAAGGTGGTCAATAGCATAGTTGATTGCGTCAGCCATTGCATCAACTTCGTCCTGCTCAAGAATTGTCTTTGAATAGTCAACAGCATTGATTGCATTTACAACTTCAGCGATACTTGCATTTGTATACATTGAAGTATCTGTAATTGCCTTCCATCTGTTTTCAGCCGCAATGACGTCTGTATAATCAGCGCCGACGTAATCAAGCTCGTCGATTGCTGTGTTAAGAGCTTCTGCGAAAGCATCTACCTTATCCTGATCCTTTGCCATAAGATTCCAGTTGATTGCTTCATAAGCCTCAAGAACCTTCTCGTATGATTCGGGAGTGTAGAGTGATGTATCAAGGTTATTCATTCTGTCTTCAGCATTGATAACCTCTGTGTAATCAGCATCTGCTTCCTTAAGACCTCTGATAGCAGCATCGAGTGCCTCTGCATAAGCATTAACTGTCAACTGCTCGTTGATCTTCTTGCCTTCTACAACTGCTTCCATTGCTTCTTCAAGCTTTGCATAAGAATCCGGTGTGTACCAAGCGGGATCGTATGACTCTGCTTCCTCAAGTAAAGCGTAAACGTCGTCATAGTAAGCATCTGCAAGCTGACGCTCGTCGATAGCTCTTCTGAGCTGATCAGCAAAGTCATAAACGTCTTCCTGATACGGCCATGTGAGCTCCTTATCGTAGTTAAGAGCTGCCTGCATTCTTCTCCAGGATGCTGTTGTATAAACACTGTCAAGACCGTAGTCAGCAAGACTGATGCCTGCTGCCTCGAGTTCAGCCTCGATCTGCTCCATCTCAGGAATAACGATTTCCTTATATCTTAATTCCTGCTCTCTAACAGATGTGTAATCTGCAAGAGCATCCTTAAGGTTACCGATAGCATCGGAAATAGCCTGTGCAAATTCATTAACCTCTGCCTGCTCCTGAACTGTGTATGCAGGATCTCTGAGCTTTGCTTCCTCTGCTGCATTTACAGCATTACGGAGAACCGCCCATGAATCCGATGTATACTTTGTAGGATCAAGCTGTTCGTAAACTGCAATTGCCTCGTTAACGAGATCCCAGCTTGCCTCGCCGTACTCGAGCTGTGCCATTGCTGCATCGATATCCATAGCGAGCTTATCAACTGCGGGCTGATAGAATACGCTATAGCCTTCAGCAGCTTCTGCAGCATCAAGAGCTGCAGTAACTCTTGCCCAGGATTCCTCTGTGTAATCAAGAGCGTTAAGCTTTGCTGCTTCTGCCTTTGCGATTTCAACTACGCTGTAATCAGCAGTTGCAACCTTAAGGCCTGCTTCAGCCGTATCAAGCTCGCTGAGAGCAGCATTGATTTCGTTCTGTGTAGTGTTGGGCTTGTTGAGGATACCCTGTGCCTTCTGGAAAGCAGCCTTATAAGCATCCCAACCATCTGAATAGAACCATGACTGCGGGTTGATACCGTTTTCTGATGAAGCGGCAAGCTTTGTTGTCGGGTCATTAGCAGTAAGGAGCTCTGTTATGTAACCGCGAAGCTCTGACTTGTCATAGCTTTCAATATTGATGTTCATTGTAATATCAGCATTTGAAACCTGGTCGTACTTTGAGTAATGACTACCGCCGCAGTAAACCAAGGTATACAGTGAAACGTAGTTACCTGTAGCTTCGTTAAGAGTAGCCGAATCACCGTAGGTTGAACCTGTAAACTGAACGTTTGTATAACCATGGTTTGCAATCTGAACATCGCTTACAAGGTCAAGTGAAAGACCGATCTCAACACGTGAAGCATTGTGGTCGATAGCATCTGAATGTGCATAAACATTACCTGCAAGAAGCTTCATACGGCCGTAACGTGCAAAATATGTATAGCCGTCTCTGCTACCCTGACGATCAAACTGAGACATACGAAGATTAACCTGAGTAAGAGACTTACCAAGACCGCGGTCGATGTAGGTTGTGGACTGAGGTCTCCATGCGTCGCTGTTAGCGTTGATCATAACGTTACCCTCATCGCTGTCCTCAGAAACCTGATAGATCATCGTACCGTAGCCCATAGCCTGATTTGTTGAGCCCATGCCGACCCATGTATTATTGATAAAGTCATAATAACCATGGTTTACTTTATCATCTGTAGAATCATCATAAGCAGCAAATCCGCCGTAAGTGCTTGCACCGAGAACTCGAAGGATATAAGAACATCTGGGATCATCGTGAGCGACATCCGCATTCCAACGTGTACGGTACATTGAGAAGGAAGCGGGATGTGCCATATTCTCAACGTAGCTTGTTGTATAAGCCTTGTAGAATCTTTCTACTGTCTTGCCTGTGAGTGAGTCTGTGTAAGATGTTGAATAGTCAACAACAAACTTGAGTTCACCGACAGTAACACCTGTACCGCCCGTGATAGTCCAGGTATATGTGTTACCTGACTGAACAGGAGCTGAGAAGGTAACACCTGTGCTATTCTCACAAGAGATTGACGGTGCTGAAGCAAGCGCAACGTCAGTTGTGAAAACAACCTGAGGACTTACGGGAGTTTCATCAACGTAGTACTGTGCTGTGAAATTACCGTTGATCTTCGGCAAGCCTGACGGTGTTGCCGGAACGATTGTTGTACCGTTTGTGAAAACATTACCGCTTGCATCAGCCGCAACACGGATAACCTTTGTTGAATCGAGAGTAACGTTAGGAACGACAATTTTGCCGTCACCGTTGTCAACAGCGGCCGTGTCAAAAGCAACATCTGCAGCGGATGCGCCGATTGTGCCCATAGGAACGATGGTAAGCATCATCGCAACGGACAGGATAGCGCAAAGGATACGTTTGCATTTAGCCATATTTTTTTCCTCCTAAGAAAGAATCATCAAAATGTGCACTACTGCACATATATAGACACTTAAATTATAGTAAAACTTGTGGTAAAAGTCAACTGTATAAAACACAAAAATAGTATAAAAAGGTGTATAAATGTGTAAAAAAAATTGAATTATTTTTTCTTTATTTTTGCTTTTCGGCAATATACACAAACTTGCAAATGACAATAAAGCACAATGCACAAAAGAAGGCTTGTTCAACAAAATCTGCGTTTATAGTAAACAATAGGTCTGCGAAAAAAATTGGGAGTTTATGGGGCAGAAGAAATCCTCTGCAGCTAAATATCTGCTGTCGCAGATGCTAAATACACCTTACGGTGTGCGAAATTTTGCTTACGCAAAGCGAAATATTTGCCTTCGGCAAAAGCTGTGGGGCTGCGCCAGCGCAAAGTCTCCGACCTTGCAATGAAATCCGACCTTTCGGTCGAATGAAATCTGCTCACACAGATGAAATATCGACTTTGTCGATATGAAATTTTTGCTTCGCAAAAGTTAATGGGCTGCGCCGCTTTTTTATATAGTACGATTTTTAATTTATGCTGTAATCCGTAGGGTACGGCGCCCTCGACGTACCTTATTTTCTGATGTGTTTCAGCGGCAGCAAGCTCCCGACCTACCGTGCGAGTTTCATTTGAGGCGGTAGGGGCAGATATCATCTGCCCGCAGATTTTGATGTAATTTTTCGGGAGCATACTATGCTCCCCTACTGACACTATCTTATTAAAATGCGTAGGGCGTGGCGTTTACAACACGCCGTCGTTTTTGGCTGAATCTTCGGCACGTCGCAAGCGCCGTGCCCTACGAAATAAATTTTGATTTGTTCGGTAAAATGGGAGTTTGCGGGAGGCTTTAATGTTTGCTGTTTTCTAGCCCTCCTTGAGTAAAGGAGGGTGGCACGGCGTAAGCCGTGACGGGAGGATTGTTTTTTAACAATCCCTCAGTCTTTTGCTTCGCAAAATCCAGCTCCCTTTACACAAGGGAGCC
>JAFQJH010000027.1 GCA_017415025.1 Clostridia bacterium | reverse complement strand
TACCATTTTTCATGCCTTTTCTCAATCCCTTTTTCTTTGTCTACAGTGGTGCAATCACTGATATATGTGCCGATATGTTCGCGCATTTGGAAATGAGAAAAGCCGATGAAGAATTATTTGTTTCTTCATCGGCAATTTTATCCTCTTATTTTCTCTTGTAAGATGCAATATATTCAACACCGTCATCCGATATTAACTTTGGATCTTCCTGCACGAAGTTAACGTTCAGATCGTTTTCTTTTGCGGTAAGTGCAAAATGGCAGAGCACTATGCCCATATCGATCATCTGCATATCGAGCTTTCCTTCGTGACCGAAGCCTTTACTGCGCTTGAGATAAAAGTGAGCAGTATGATCCGCAACAACAACGCGCCAAGGCTGTTTATTGACTGCCGAAGGGGCAAGTCTTACCATTTCCAGAGGTTCGGCAAATTCGCCTGCCTTTTCTTTTGTCAGCGGCGTATCAAACGAGCCGTCAAAGAACAGTTCCTCAAATGGCAGTCGCTCATCCGCTTTGATCGCCTTTCGCATCATAGTTTCCCTGATGGACATTTTCTTTGCCGTATAGCCGATGGGTGTGGCGCAGGGCATCATCTCGTTTTCGCCAAGATCCATTGCCTGTTCAAAAGCGGAGCGATTCATCGTACCGCCAAGCCAGACGGTGCCAAGGCCCAGCAACTGCGCATACAGAACAAATTCCTCATAGGAATATCCAAAGGCAACGCTTGCTTGCGGTACGTTTTCAATTTTTCCGCCGACATACAGCTCTGTACCGCTTACAACAGGACAGGTCAGACCGTCTTTCTTAGCGTCGAGGAACTTGAACTGAACCGGAATGTTGAAAGGGTTTTGAATTGCATTCGCATACGACAGGAGTTGTTCCTTTATATTTTCATCAAGCGCTCTGCCGTCATAGGTGCGAACGCTTCTTCTTTTGTTTATCAGTTCTGTAATCTTGTTCATTCTTCGCCTTCTTTCGAAAGTATCTTATAAAGAATTTTATATAGCTGCAAACCTTCCTCAGCAGTGAGGCCTACGCAACCGGCAACCTTTGCGGGAATGTCCACCGCTTTTTCTTTTAGAGCCTCGCCGCTGTCGGTAAGGAAAACGCTCACAGAGCGCTCGTCCGTCGTGCTTCTTTTACGGGTAACGTAGCCCTTGGTTTCAAGGCTTTTGAGCACGGGAGTCATCGTTCCCGAATCGAGAAAGAGTTTTTCGCCGAGCGCCTTGACGGTGATCTCCTTCTCCTCCCACATAACCATCATGGTGATGTACTGCGTATAGGTAAGGTCGATGGCATCAAGGTACGGGCGGTATTGTTTGACCACCTCTCGTGCGGCGGCGTACAGCGGAAAGCAAAGCTGATTTTCAAGCTTTAGTACGTCGTATTTCGAATTACTCATAGAATACCTCTTGCAAACTCCGCAGCACGTGCCAGATCCGCTTCGTTCGGTCTGCCTTTATGGATCTTCGCAAACTCGCCACGGCAATGGAATTCTTCCTCTGCAACGGCAACACCTACGGTATCTGCAACCTTTCTCACAGGCTTTTTCATAGATTTCATCATCGCAGACGTGCCGAAGCAGACGATCTTGCCAATGTTATCTTTATTGCTGACGATAAAATCCTTTACCGCCGGATCAATGTCGAATGCGTAATAGGAGCAACCAAGGAACAGAACGTCTGCCTTGTCTTCAAGCGGTACGGACACGTCCTTTGCCTCGACTGCGACCGCCTCGGCAACTACCTCTGCTAACTTCTTTGTATTTCCCGAACGGGTATAGTAACGAACTGCTATCTTCATGTTACAGGCACTCCTTTATCGTTTCTTTCAGTTTCTTCATATCGGTAGGTTCAAAGCGAGCAACAATCTCGCCGTTACGGTTGATGAGGAACTTTGTAAAATTCCATTTTACGTTGCCGTTGTTCTTATAATCCTTGTCCATCTTTTTTGCTATTCCAGACATCATAAGTGCCATGGGAGATTTGCCGAAACCGTTAAAAGTAGTGTTCTCGGTCAACCACTTATAAAGCGCAATGGCGTTCTCGCCGTTTACGTCCACCTTTGCAAATTGAGGGAACGTGATGCCAAAGCGGCCCGTGCAGAAGGTGTGGATCTCCTCATCGCTTCCGGGTGCTTGCTCACCAAACTGATTGCAGGGAAAATCAAGAATTTCAAATCCCTGCGCCGAAAACTCCTCATACAGTTCCTGGAGCTCCTTATACTGCGGCGTGAATCCGCATCCCGTTGCAGTGTTGACGATCAGCAACACCTTTCCCTTGTACTCATCAAGAGATACTTCGCTGCCGTCCGTTTTCTTAACCTTAAAATCGTATGCGTTCATATTACGCCTCCTTGATTTATATCAATTTAATTGAACTCAATCAATTATAGCATAGCCCACATTCTCTGTCAATAGTATCGGATGTGATTTCGATTTTATGTAGAAATTCTCAATCCCCTTTTTCTTTGTCTACTGCGGTGCAAAATTTGTTTCGCCTTGAGATCCAAATTCATTTTTGATATAATTATAAAAAGATCACTTGACAAATGAAAATTTCGTAGTATACTGTAACGATTTAACGAAGGTTAGATGGTCGGTTAGGGAGAACATTTTTAGGAGTTAAACAAATGCACGATTTTAGGTACGTAACAAGAAACGAAGCAAAGCCGATAAAGGAAGAATTGTATCAAATCCTTTATGAAGTTCAAGACCTTGTGAGAGATCATTTTACCTTCAGCTTCACAACGGTTGGCAGTTCAAGTCGCAATATGATTACTTACGACACGAAGTCAAATATCGGTTTTGACTTTGATATCAACATTGAGGTGAATGATGACGAAGAAAATTTCGAGCCGAAAGAAATAAGAGAAAAAATCCGAAATGCCATCAACCGCGTGGCACCACGTTATGGTTATAAAACCTGCGAGGATTCAACTCGAGTACTTACTGTCAAGAAAGTAAATACTTTCACCTGTCGCATTATTCATAGTTGCGATTTTGCAATAGTTTATAATTGTAAAGACGGCAGGCAACAGTACATTCGGTTCAACAAAGACAACAATTATTATTCGTGGGAATACCAAGGCAAAGGATTTGTTGGCTTAGAGAAGAAAATTGACTGGCTGAAAAAAGAAGATTTATGGGGCGAACTACTCGATTACTACCTTTACAAGAAAAACACAAATGATAATCCCGACAAGCATTCCCGTTCTATTTTTGCTGAGTCCATAAACGAAATGTGCCAGAAAAACGGTTATCGAAAATAGTTCCGAAAGGCCTTGACTTTTGGCGGAACAAGAGTTACCATACAGACGAAAAAAACTCCCTGAGTACGGCAGATACCGTATTCGGGGAGTATTTTTTGACCACAGTTTATCCCACAGACACGCTCGGAGTACACGGAAACAGTGGAGATAAGAGTGCCGGAAAGCATCTGTTTTCGAGCGGAAAGGGGCGGAAACGACCGGAAATAAGCGGAAACAGGTACTCCGGATTTCTTTGGGACAGTGTCGAAAAACGTCGTATTTTGACAGGTTCAAATCCAGGAAAAACCCTTACTTTATGCGATATTTCGGCATTTGAACTTTATTCGAACCTATCACCATTTTGGCACTTGACCACAGTTAGTCCACTTCATTGCTTAACTTGAACAACCACAAAATACATTCAACCCATTGTTTAATTAAGTCCCTTATAATTCCCCAAAATGTTTCTTGATGGTTTGTGCAAACAGCTCATTAGGAACTATCCACTCCTCTTTGCCGTTTGTCTTTCTCATTTGAGGCATTTCATTGACGTCCCGGTTGATTTGTCTGGTATGTAAAACGCCGTCCTTAATATAATCATAAAAACGGTACCCATCCCATGCCCAACGCGACTGTACTCCGTTCAAGCTGGCAATAATGCTTTTATCCGTTATCCGGTCAAAGCACACCAGGGGAGCGGTAGCAAAGTAGTTCTTTAATGCTTGCTCCATACTCGAATCCCCGGCATACAGATCCAGTAGGTAATGCGCAACCGCATCCCCCACACATTCAAGATCCTTTACTTTCAAATCCACCAGAAAAATGACCAGTTTCGTTTCAAAGTGCATAATTTGCAAGCATTTTCTTCTATCGAAGTAAAATAGCTTACAGCCCCATTCAAACAATCTATTTCCACGTTCCCGACTTACGACTGCGCGAACGAACGGCGCCATCTCTGATTCAAATTGTTCCGGAGTCTTCAGCTTATAGCGTTGTAACGTTTCTTTTGTGGCATAATAAATCATTCGTAAACTCCACCCACTTTTTTGTTTTACGCTTTAACACGGCTTCGTTACATATCCATAGCGGTTTCATCAAGAAGAAATTGTTCAATACCGATATAGAGAATACCGTTGTCATCGTGCCACGGAATAATATTGTCTTTAACTACAACTATCTTCTTAAAGGAATCGCCGACACGGTTGAGAGATCTGACTTCCTGCTGACGTTTTTCTTCTTCGCTCACGGTAAGTGCAGACTGGATATAATACTTTCTACTACCTTTGTTAGCCACAAAGTCTATTTCCAACTGTGAGCGTTTGCTCTTTTTATTTTCATCTTTATAACAGTACTCAACCACGCCGACGTCTACACTAAACTCGCGATTACAAAGCTCGTTATAAATGATGTTTTCCATAATATGATTCTCTTCTTGCTGACGGAAATTAAGTCTCGCGTTGCGCAGGCCTACGTCGCTGAAATAATATTTAAGCGGAGATCCAATATATTTTCTGCCTTTAACATCATACCGTTCGGCTTTATATATCATAAATGCATCAATGAAGAAGTCCAGATATCTGCTGACGGTTTCATCGCTTATGCTTACTTGTCTTTCGCTTTTAAATGTTTTGGATATCTTGCTTGCGTTAGTAAGTGATCCTACCGAAGAAGAAATGATATTCAAAAGGTCGTCAAGAACGGATTTATCGTGTAATATCCTGTTTCGATCTATGATATCCCCGATATAAATCTTACCAAACAAAGATTCCAGATACTTTGCTTTTTCCTCGTGTCCTTTTTTCTTTATTACAAGAGGCAGTCCGCCGTAGGTATAATACTCTTGCCAAGCATCACGCTTATCGCCTTTGTACGCATGATAGAACTCTTCAAAAGAAAGAGGATTCACACGGATCTCGTCACCGCGCCCGCGGAATTCAGTAAGAATATCAGAGGATAACATTTTTGAGTTGCTTCCGGTTACATATACGTCAATGTTATCGTGCTTCATAAGACCAAGCACAACGTCCACAAAGCCGATCTTATCCTCGACACCTTCCACATAGGGGTTTTGAATGGTAACAACCTTTTGAATCTCATCGAGAAACACATAATACGTTTTGCTTTCATCTACAGTTAAGCTGCGGATATACTTGCCAAGTTCAAGAGGGTTACGGTACTTGATATTCTCGTCATCATCGAGTGCAAGGCAGATGATACACTCATCTTCTATGCCGATGGACTTAAGATAGTCTTTATAAATGTTGAACAACAAGTACGATTTTCCACATCTTCTAATACCGGTAATAACCTTTACCAAGCCGTTTTCTTTCTTAGCGATGAGTCTTTCAAGATACTTTTTTCTTTCAATCATAGCCAAACCTCTTTCGGAAATTTTGCGTATTTACTCACTTTTTTCGGAAACTATTATATCATAGCCAATATTATAAGTCAATATGCGCTTCCGGGCATTTTGCGTATTTCTACACTTTTTTCGCATTGTTACCCTACCCTTTCTTGCTGTTTATGTGCAACCTCTGTTTCAACTGGAACTTATTCTTTGTCTACTGCGGATCAAATTTTGATATAGAGAATGGCTGTAAATAAAAACACCCTTGCATCGTCTGAAAATCCCAACACTGCGAGGTTGTTTTTTGACCACAGTTTATCCCACTTCTGTGACCGGAACACACGGATATAAAGGAGATAAAAGCATCAAAGAGGATGTGCTTTTGAGCAGAAAGGGTTAGAAATAACCGGAAATGTCTATAAAGTAGGGCTTTCCTATCATTTGGGAGCAGGATGCCGCAGGTTCAAGTCCTGTCGCCTCGACCAATACTCATTAAGGTTGATTCAAAACGAATCAGCCTTAATTTTTTGTGCTTTTTCGCCTGCTATCAGCGCTTTTATTTGTATAAGACGCTGTAAAAATGAAGCTTTGTACTAAAATTATGGCGGAGATATAAGGTTACCGCATTACCGAAAAATACCTAAAATCGGCATTTTCACCCTCTCCCCGCCAATGAATATTTGCTCCCGTCAACGAACAGTTCTGCCGTTAACGAACACTTTTGCCGTCAACGAACAACTTTACTATTGCATTTTCGCTATGATCGTGCTATAATAACGCTATAATGTTGCGAGGTGTACTGTTATGACATTTTCTGAAGCAATCAAAAAAATTCGACAGGATTGTTTTTTAAGTCAAGAAGCGTTTGCAAAAGAGTTAGGTGTTGCCTTCACCACCGTTAACAGATGGGAAACCGGTAAGGCAAAACCAACTTACAAAACCATGAAACTCATAGACCAATTTTGTCAAAAAAATAGCATTGATTTTGATATTAGAAGCAATCTTGATTAAGGGGAACTACAATGAATATAATTGATTTATTTGCAGGTTGTGGAGGATTAAGTCTCGGCTTTGAAATGGCAGGGTTTAATATTCCCGTTGCAATTGAAAAAGATGATTGGGCATCCGAAACATATAAAAAGAATCACCCAACAACAAAAGTAATCACAGAAGACATTACTCAAATTTTGGATTTATCCTCAATCTTACCCGATGGCATTAAATCTATAGATGGCATTATAGGGGGGCCGCCATGCCAAGGCTTTTCCTTGAGCGGAAACAGAGATAAAAACGACCCTCGCAACAGTTTGTTTATGGAGTTTGTTAGATTTGTCAAGCATTTTAAACCTCGTTTTTTTGTAATGGAGAATGTTACTGGCATTCTTTCTATGAAAACCAAAAGCGGTGACAATGTAAAAGATTTGATAAAAGCTGAATTTAATTCAGCAGGATATACTCTAGAAACCTTCACTTTAAACGCCGCTGAATTTGGTGTTCCTCAAAGCCGTTTAAGAGTTTTCTTTATTGGCTTGAGAAATGACATTCCATATGACAAAGACAGAATTGAACCAAAAGGATTCCTTTTTGGAAATGAGCAACGCACTATAACGGATGCAATAATGGATTTGCCCCAAATTGCTGCTGGGGAAGGTTCGGACACTATGGAATACTCAATGCGTCCATTCACTAAATATCAAGAGTGGGCAAGACAAAACAGTACTGTTATTCATAATCACGTTGCTATGCGCCATACCGCAAGATTAGTTGAACGTTTCGCACAGATAAAATATGGTCAATCTGTAGCTGACGTTGCCGAAGAATATCAGCAAAGGAAGCGTGGAGAAGCTGATAAAATCAGTGGAAAAGTATATTCGCAAAATAATATGCGCCCCTATCCCGATAAACCATCCCCAACTATTCCCGCAAGTTTTCAAAGCAATTTTGTACACCCGTATTTGAATAGGAACTATACTGCTAGAGAAGGTGCAAGACTTCAATCCTTCCCAGATACTTATATTTTCTGTGGCAAACGCACAACAATGTCTTGGGAAAAGAATCTTTCGCAATATCAGCAAATCGGGAATGCTGTCCCGCCGTTACTCGCAAAAGCAATAGCAAAAAGCATCGTGGATTATTTCGCATAATCCACGATGCTTTTACTTAAGGATTTAATAAACGGCCTGTCGAAGGAACTAAATCGTCAACCGATACAGATTCAACAGCATTTTTAATTTCTTTCCAGTATTCCAACAAAACTGTGGAAAGAATCGGAGAGTTAAAGCCTTGGCGCAGAGCAAACATTTCTGTCAATGCCGAATCTTGTCTTGCTGCAATTATATGTTCATCTGCTAAATCTCGATATCCCATTAGGACATACGTCCTAGAATTTGGCGATGCACTTCTTATAGATTTGCTCGAAGATTTTATTTCCCCGAACATCGTCGCATCAAGATAAGTTTTTACTTCAACTGCAACAACAGGCAAAATCAGTTCAGTTGACGGTTGGTTATCAATAGTAATATTTGCTTTCTTTCCAATACAAAAATCTACGTCTTTCTTAATAACCGCTATATGGTTATTGCTATCAATTTTTAATCCGGCATAAATACCCTTATTGAAAATACCAAAAGTTTCGTTTTGAATCTGTGGAAGATTTTTAAATAAATAGGAACTAATTTCCTCAAGAAAAGTCGACTCGAATTTTGATTGAGATCTCACTCCATGTCGATCAGAAAAATCGACCAAGTTTTGATAGTATGTATTAAATTCTTGAGCAGCTGTTTCAAAAGATTCAATGTGATCTTCATCAAAAATCAAAGACTCTATTCTGTCACGAAAAGGCAAATAATATTGTGCCTTAAAAGTTTCAAGTTCGACCCTTAGATTTTTATAGCCGTTAACTCTTCTGCCCGAACTGTCTCTTGTTTGGTTGATCTTTCCATTAATGTTGTTTTCGTGAATATACAGCATTTATTTTTCCTCCACAAACAATTTATAGGTGTCAATATCAAGAGCATCAGCAATTTTCTGAATGTTATCAAGAGAAATGCTCCGGCGAAAACATTCAATATCACTGATATATGTTCTGTGCAATCCGCAAAGCTCGGCAAACTTTTCTTGAGACACTTTCTTTTGTGTGCGGTACTTGCGCACATTAGTTCCAAAAACTTTTATAATATCCATTGGCTACACCTCGACATATTACTACATATATTTTAGCCAATAGAACACAATAAGTCTACATACAATAAGTGTATGCAGACCGTTCACAATAATTTATCAATTGCCGCGTCTACTTATAATAGGCGCGGTGATTTTGTTTTGTCACTGACAAACCAAACCCCGACGGATTTCTTGCGAAATCTGTCGGGGTTACTTTTTCAGTTATTGTGTTATGAATAACTCCTTTATCAGCTCGGGGAGATTTTTGAGATCAGATAAAACTGCTATCAAATCCTTGAAAATCCATTTGATGAGATTCATAAAATTGCTTCGGCTGTTTTTAACAATCTCAAGCTCCTGAGTGTTTTCTGCAAAGTCCTCTGTTTTGATAAACGTAAAATCACATTCTGCCGCAGAGTGGTCGGATATTGCTTTTCCTTTATCGTTACAAACCTCGACAAAGCGGAAATCGCTGACAACGATATCAACACCGCCGCCCGACTTATACATAAATCTTTCGACAGAGTCCCAATTACCCCACGCGGGAAGTCCCGAGATATGCCACTTGTGCAGGTTAAAGTAGTCGCCGTTATTGTGGTATTCTATCCACGCATCCTTGAGGCCGCAATCGAGATAAAGCGTTTTATAGAGTGCGCCGTCGTCCTCGTGGGTATGCATATAGTTGTTGAAGTCGCCCGTAACAATGACAGGTCTGTCATTCTCGGCAGAGCGTGCTTTGATAAACTCGGCAAGCTGCTTGTACTGGCTCGTTCTCGCTTTGATTGAGCCCTCGCCGCCGTAAGCATCCGCGTGCAGATTATAAAAATCCACGTAAATGCCGTTGCCGACATCTATAACCGTATATGTAAAGCCTTTCGGTGTAAGGGCATCGGAGCCGTCGGAAAGAATACCGCTCTCTACATTCCAACTCACACGCGTTTCGTTATAGACGGGCATATTTTTTGTAAAAATATTAAGTCCGTCGCCGCCCGGGATGCCGCCCGTATGATTTGTTATATAATTGAAGCCGTTCAGATTTTTGATAAGCTGCTTGTGAAAGCCGAAATCCTCCTGAACAGCAACGATATCAAATCCGTTTTCGGAAAGATATCTGCCCGCTTCCCTTTGATTTGCACGGACGTTTTCACCCTGTAAAATGCCGAAAGGAAGCCCTGCTACATTGAAATTGACCGTTTTGATGCTGTGTTTTTCCGCTTTGTCATAATCATAGAGCTTTATGTCAAAGTATTCCGTGAATGCCTCTCCGTTGCAGATATATCGGAGCCGCCAATAGATTTTGTCGTAATCTCTGAAGCCCTCAACCTCCTTATCCAGCAGATAATCCCTGTATAAAACACCGTATTCATCGCGCTCTGCGGTTATTTCGTTACGTCTGAAGGTCAGGGGCTGACTGTAATCAATATTGCCCGCCTCATCCTTTACCCAATAGGACGGATTATCCGTTGAATTAACGTTAAAGCCGCGCCACTCAGTTTCGCCGTCAAGAGAGAGCATACAGTCAATCTTCGTTGTTCCTGCAGGAAAAACGAAGGTATAAGAAAGGTCATTGAGCTCACGGGAAATTGCATAATCACCGACATTACTCTTCTCCTTGATTTCGTAAGAGTGTCGGCTCGGGAATTCCATTTGATAAAGAGTCGATTTATAAAGAAAAGGAGCCATTTCAACCTGAACACCGTTTTCGGTTTCGAAGTCTGCTGCCGATGCGGTTATTCCTGACAAAGGCAGACATAAACAGGTTAAGGTAATCACAAGTGTGAGAATCAGGCAAAGAGTTTTTTTCATATCAACCTCTCCTCTGAATGTTTTTCTATAATAGCATATTATAAGGTGTAAATATGAATAAAGTATGAATAAAACGACCGTTTTTTACTACGGTCGTTTTGTTATTTTCAGATATTTATTTATCGTTGTCAATTCTCTTATATAAAGACTGCGGACGTCGGGGGTTTTGGTATCAAATGCGCCGAAAATCGCCAGGGCATCCTCAATTTTCACCCACTCGGGGACAATTCCGTGTTCGACCTCGATATCGGTCAGGGTCTGACTCCCCTCGCCTGTTACCTCGCAGATAAAATAATTGCTGACATATTTTGTCTCGAAGCTGTATTCGTTGATTGTAAGAAAACGGCGTATGGGTTTTACCTCATATCCCGTCTCCTCAAGAAGCTCCCGGATGCAACATTCTTCAAGCGTTTCGCCCTCTTCCAGCCCTCCGCCGGGTGTCATATATACGCCCGTATTCAGCTCGTGCGACAGCAGGATTTTTCCGTCGCGCACGACGATTCCCCTGCCTGCAATGCGTACCCTTTCGGGAGGGTCGGAATAGGTTTCAGCATATTGGTTTATGGTTTGTATATACCACTTCGGCACGGAATTTTTCATATTGTCATACCATTCGAGAACATCCTTTGCCTGCCTCAGCATTGTCTGAACTTCACCTTCACCGAACGGGATTGCCCAAGGGATTGACGAAAGCATATTACTGCTGATGTAAAGAGCAAGAAGCTTCCAAAAATCAAGAGGCACATTATCATCAAAATAGCCGTTGACAATACCCGAAGCAAAAAGCGGAGCTGATTGAGCGCACCACACAATACGGTTGAACTCTTCCCACGGGTCGCCGAAATCGTATCGGTCAAAGTCTATAATAACGATTCTGCCGTTTTCAAGCATCATATTACCTATATGATAATCTCCGTGCTGATAAGATTGCGGTCTGTTTTTAAGTAAATGTCGGTTGGCTTCTATGTAATCAATGATATGTTCAGCACCGTCAAATTTTATCGGACAGTCGTTATACATCTGTATTTTCCTATCCATTTTCTTGTTAAAACGTTCTTCCCAATCGGGTTGGTCATCGGGTGCGGGAATTGAATGAATTATTTTTAAAATTCTGCCTGCTTCAAGACCAAGTGCATACTGCTCGGAGTCTGCAAGATAAGGTACAACTTCCTCTGCGTCCTTGCCGTCAATCCAGGTCTGTAATGTATAAACGCCCTCGTCACACTTGCCGAAATCAACGGGCTTGCACATAGGAACACCGAGCTTCTCAACCTCTTTTTGCATAAGATACATATTCTCTCGGTTTGCACTTTTTTCAAAGGGTGTGACGCGCAAAAGGTATTTGGCTCCGTCAGCGGTAGTGACACAGTACTTCTTGTCGCCCGACCAACCTTTGTTTATGGGTGTTTTTGATGTAAAATCCATATCGTTTCACCTATTAATTCTCAAATCCCTGTAATATAAATCTTCTCTTACTTTAAAGCCCTGTTTCTCCCAAAAGCTATTGCCGAGTGTATTTGTTTTAAACGCAACTAATACAACCTTATTTATACCTTCGTTTCTGATTGCATTAACAGCAGCATTTACTAATTTTGTTCCGATTCCCTTTCCTCTGTGTAAGGATGAAACGGCGGTATGATGAATGAAGCCTCTGTAACCGTCGTGACCCGCTAAAATAGCTCCGACGATTTCGCCATTTTCAACAGCAACAAAGCTTGTGTTCGGGTTTCTTTGAAGATACTTTGAAATATTCTCTTTTGAATCGTCAGGATTTACTCCTACTCCGTTTGAATTTGTCCATAGCTTTGCTACGGAATCATAATCATCAGCAATCATTACTTTGATTTTCAATATTAACACCTATCCTTTCTGCCTTTTCAATAAGTCTTTTAGCTCGGAACAAAAGATAGTCGTGTCCCATTTCACCAAGGAGTATGTACCAATTCAGTTCGTTGCAAAGTGCATATATTTCAACCTTCAAATCGCAGTATACTGACGTTTGGTTGCGCTTTTTGTACTCCTCATAAAGTCCGAGCGTTTCGCCGAAGCCGAGAGTCAGACAGAACAATTCATATTCAGGCTCAGCCCACAGCATATCAAACGGATCGACCGCTCCTGCAAGCTCTGATTTCCAAAAATCAATTATCAGGTTCGGCATCCAGAAATCGCCGTGGCACAGACAGGCTTTTCCTGACGTGTTAAGGAATATTTTATCAAAATTATTATCAATAATTTCGACAGCCTGCATTATTTCAGCTTCAATTTCGTTTTTAACGTATTTTGATTTTGTGAAGCCGTAGATTTCTTCAAAATAATTGCGGTAGTAGTAATGCCACGTGTCATAAACAGGATTATCATACTTGCCGAATTTGTCGTTCTGCACACTCTGTGCATTCATCAAAGCATCAATTATACTGTTTTTAAGACGGTTTCTGTTCGGAATAAATTTTATAAGCTTGCTCTTTCCGCTTATTCCTTTAATAAAATCCATTGCGAGAAACGCAGTGCCGTTTTCCTCATAAAGAAAATATGTTTTCGGAACTTTATAGGAGACACGTGCAGAAAGAAAGTCAAGCATAGCCTTTTCTTTGATCATATTGTCATAGAATTTACTGTGCTTGACGGCAAGAATATACGGCTCGCTCGAAATCCTTACACGGTATACACTGCCGCTTGCGCCTTTTCCGCATTCTCGGACGTATTTTACCTTGGTATTCATTTGCTTTTCTACAATTGTTTTGATTGTTTTTTTCAAAGAATCACCTTTTGGGGAAAATTGTAAGTTTGTGGGGATGTTTAAATATTTGCTGTTTCCTAGCCCTCCTTGAGTAAAGGAGGGTGGCACGGTGCAAGCCGTGACGGGAGGATTGTTTTTCAACAATCCCTCAGTCTTTTGCTTCGCAAAATCCAGCTCCCTTTACACAAGGGAGCCAGCTCTATCCAAGCTGAATCTGACTTTAAAACATACCGACAAATTGGGGTTTGTGGGGGTCTTTTCAAATTTGAAACAATCTAAAGACAAGCAACCTTCTCTGAAAGGGAAGGTGCCCGACAGGGCGGATGGGTGGAGCGTAAGCGACAAAAAAGTTCTTTGATTTATCTTGTTTTCCTCATTTCTTCGCAACGAACCCCTCAGTCACGGCTACGCCGCGCCAGCTCCCCTTTCAGGGGCGCTTACGCTCAAATTAAGTTTACATCAAAAACAAAGAGCTCGACAAATTAAAATTTGTTCAGGATAATAATGTCAGGATTTCGTCGTAGGTTACTTTGGTTATCCGTGTACTGTTGAGGCAGACGTCGGTGCCGTTAGAGTGGTAGTAGGCAACGAGGAAGCCGTCGGCACACTCGATTATCGCGGGATAGCAATATCCGTTCGTCAGGTCATCCTCGATATAAAATACATTTTCTTTTTTGAAGCTCGCTCCTCTGTCCGTGCTGAACGCCATAACAAAAGGAGTTCTGCCCCACGGCTCGGAATCGTCACGCAGAAGATGCTCGGGTACGGGATTGAAAATCGCTGCCGTTAAGTCACCGCAATCCCTGACGTGCATCGGTGAGCAGGCTGACGAAAAAAAGAGATTAGGTTCGGGGGTTGTCCACGTTATACCCTTATCTTCTGAAAAACATTCGAACTGAAAACCGAGGCTTGTTCGGATATAACACCACAGTCTGCCGTCAGGCAATTCGTAAAGTCCGGGCTCTTCGTATCCGTCGGGGTTTGACGGAAAAGGGCACTGCAATTGTGTTTCTGTTTTCTTCCACGTAAAGCCGTCATCATCGGAAATAAAGAAACAGATTACACCCGGCATAAAGTCACGCGGTGCGTTTATTACCGTATGTCTTGCGGTTGCAAGAATAATTCTGCCGTTTTTAAGGCGGTATACGCGGTCGTTATTTATTACATAATAGTCCGCTTCCTCAAGACAATCAAGGCAGTTTATCGGCTCTGTCCAGTTTTTGCCCTCATCCGATGAGCGAGTGAGGACAATTTTATCCGTGCGGTCGGCATTTTTGACGATATAGAATGCGCCGATATCGCCGTTGCCCATACGAAGGAAGGAAAAGCTCATAATATTCCACGCGTCCTCGGGCTTTTTGAAAAGAATTTCGGGCTTTGTCCAGGTTTCACCCTCATCGGAAGAATAAACCGCGCAGATGTTGGCGGTTGCATCATCCTCCCAATCGTTGCCGTAAAATTCGGTATAGCCGAACATTATTCTGCCGTCATTAAGTCGGATAAAGGAGCCTTCGCCGTTACGGGGAATATTATCATTTGTTGCTAAAAACAGCACCTCTCTGCCTATCTTTTTCATAACATCACCATTTTTTATTGATAAAATCGATAAGTCCGTGCCAATCGTCGCGGGCAAAATAATGTCTGCCGTGGCGGAAGTAAAGTCCGATATTGCCGTCGTGGAGCATTTTGCCGCAGTTGAGATAGTCTTCCTCTTCATAAACAAAGCCTTTTTTGCCGTAAAGCTCGTAGACCTCGGAAGCGGCGGCACAGCAAAGGAACTGTGCTTCGGGGCCAGCCCACTTATCAAGCTCGGCAGATGCAATATGTACGGGACGGGGTGCAATTAACGCGTGCATAAAATGCTGTTCAAATTCGGTTTCTTCATCCTTACCGATATAATTTTTGTAGTTTTCACAGAACCAGAATTCAAAATTGCGGATTATATCTCCGATTTTTTCCGTCCCTTCCTTTTTACCGCGGTTAAGTGAATCTCCGCTGCAGCCTGCGCAATTGGAATGGACACAGGCAAAGCGTTCATCGGAAATGCCTGTTAAAAGCGCCGTCTTGCCGAGTCTTGAATGACCGCAGACGGTCACGCAATCAAGGTCAACCTCTTCTCTCGTTTCGAGAAAATCCATAACGCGCATCGCCGCCCACGCCCACATTGCGATTTTACCGGGTGAATAAAGGGTGCGCTCCTTATTCTTATAAATCACACCTGCAAGTCCGTTTGTAAAATCGCCGTCGTCGGTCGTGACGTTCTGATAGCAGAACGAAGCAATTGCGAAGCCGTTATCAATAATTTCCTCTGTCGGGATATACTTGTCGGGCACATCGGGACGGAAGTTAATGCATACAAACGCTTTATTTTTCTTGCCGTTTGCGGGATAGACATAGGTTATCGGGAAGGTGAAATCCTCACCGTTTATGTGAGAAGTGATTTCAATATCCTCTCTTATACCCTTACCTGCACAGAAGCGGTCGTCGGTTTCAACAACCTTAAATGATATACTTTCGGGCTTTTCGGGGATATAGCCGTATTCGCATTTGTACATCATCTCTCTGACAAGAGGTCTGATTTTCTCCCACTCCTCGGCGGTTGTTGCACGCTCGCCCGTGATTTCGAGCGGTGACGGAATTTTTAAAGCCTCAAGGCGTTCTTTAACTATCATAAAAATACTCCTTTATTTCTCGGACGAAAGCTTGAATACGTCCCCTGCTTTGCCGATAACGATCACGTGGTCATCAGCCTTAAAGGTATAATCGGGACCCGGCATCGTATTGAGTGTATTGCCCTGCTTGATTGCGATTATATTGACCTTATAATGCTGGCGGACACCAAGATTTGAGATTGTTTTTCCCGTCCAGACAGCGGGTGCGGGAATTTCGTAAATTGCATATTCGGGAGTGAGCTTGATAAAATCGAAAATATTGCTTGAATTATATCTGACAGCAAGCTTTTCGGCAATTTCGCGCTCGGGATAAACAACCTCATCAGCGCCGATTTTCTTGAGCAAATCCGCCTGAATATCGCGCTTTGCTGTTGAAACAACAAGGTTTGCACCGTAGGTTTTGAGAAGCGAAGTAACAACGAGTGACGACTGGAAGTCGGAGTCAATCGTGACAAAGCAGATGTCAAAATTATCGACACCAAGCGCCTTGATTACATTTTCGTTTGTGCAGTCGCCGATGTTGGCATCGCCGTGCACGGGTGAAAGACTTTCAATAACCTCGGGATCCTTGTCGATAACCATAACCTCATTGCCGAGGTCTATCATTGTTGACGCAAGGTGTCTGCCGAGTCTGCCCATACCGATTACAAGAATTGATTTCATATTAACATCATCCTATCATAATTTTGCCCACGGGGCGTTTTAATATTGCGGTTGTATCGCGCTTTGAAAGCATCATAATAAAGGTCAGTGCGCCGAGTCTGCCCGCGTACATAAGCACGATTAAAATTGCCTTTGACGCGAAGGAAAGCGTTGCGGTAAGATTCATCGAAAGTCCGACGGTCGCAACCGCGGATATGACCTCGAAAAGCACCTCTTTCATCTGCACGGGTTCAGCAAAGCTGATTACCATAGAGCAGATGAAAATCATTGAAAAATAAATGAACGCGATTGAGCAAGCACGGCGTACCATTTTTTCTTCAATGCGTTTTTTGAAGATTGTAACGTTGTTATCCTCCTGAAGATAAGCGAGCGTTGAAATAAGAATTACGGCAACTGTTGTTGTCTTGACACCGCCTGCTGTTGAGCCCGGACTGCCGCCGATGAACATAAGCACCATTGTCAGGATGCTTCCCGGCTCGGAGAGTGTTGTCATATCAATACCCGAAAAGCCTGCCGTTCGGGGCGTGACGGACTGGAACAGCGAGTTTATCACCATATCAAAAAAGTTCATTCCCTCAAACGCACCGTCATATTCAAAAATGAAGAACATAGCGGTTGAAGCTACGGTAATAATTGCAGTTGCGGTAAGCACGAGCTTTGTATGCATCTGATATTTCTTGAACCTTGCCTTACAAACGAGGATATCGTTCCATACAAAAAAGCCGATACCGCCTGTCAGAATAAGCATTGTCAGTGTCAGCATTACAACTGCATCGCCGTTAAAAAGTATCATTGACGAGCCCGGCTCAAGCGTTCCCATAAGATCAAAGCCTGCGTTACAGAAGGCTGAAATCGAATGGAAGATTGAAAAGTAAATACCCTGAAGCAAACCGAATTTCGGAATAAATCGGGTTGCAAGTATAAGCGCACCGAGCGTTTCAAAAACTGCCGTACCGAAAACAATCCGTCGGACAAGCTCACCTATACCCGAAAGTGAGATTGTTCCTGCCGATTCCATAATCAGCATACGGTTCTGCAAGCCGATTTTATGGCGCATAAACAGCGTTGCCATTGTGATAACGGTCATAAATCCGATACCGCCGAGCTGAATCATAAAAAGTATGACGAGCTGACCGAAGAGTGTCCAATGGGTAAAGGTATCAAACGGGACAAGTCCCGTTACACAGGTTGCGCTCGTTGCGGTGAAAAGTGCATCAATGTATGATGTTGTCTGCCCGTCCTTTGTTGCGAAGGGCAGCATCAGGAGGATTGACCCGATGAAGATTACCGCGAAAAAGCCGATTGCAATCAATCGGGTTCGGGAGATTTTCTTAATTATTTTACGAAGCATAGTCTTCCCCTGCTTATATATTTTTGTATTATTATACCATATCCGACGGATAAATCAACAAAAAGGAGCAGCCGAAGCTACTCCTTTTGATTTTTTTATCTTTCCTCGCGGAAATATGAGAGACCGAGACTCTGCGGAGGCTGGTTGTCACGCTTATTACGTATGCTTGTAAACACAAGAACAACTATCGTAACAACGTAAGGCAGCATCTTGAAAATTTCTTTACTTGCAAAGCTTACACCTGTGATGTAGCTGCTTGCAATGTAAAGAGCACCGAAAATAATCGAGCCGATAATCGCAATGCTCGGCTTCCATACGGTGAAAATTACAAGTGCAATCGCAAGCCAGCCGATAGCATCAATACAGTATTCCCAGTTACCGTTAAGGTAGTCCATAATAAACGAAAGTCCGCCGAGACCTGCTATGGCACAGCCGATGCAGGTTGCCGCATATCTGTAACGTGAAACATTGATACCTGCGGCGTCAGCAGTTGCAGGATTTTCACCTACTGATCTGAGGTTGAGTCCGACCCTAGTTTTTGTAAGCACGAAGGAAGAGACAAGAGCAATGATGATTGCAAGATAGATAAGAATACCGTGAGATAAGAAGAGTTCGCCGAACCAACCGAGGTCCTCTGCAAAAGGAAAGGACGACGTGAAGAAACGGCTGCCCTTACTGTAAACTGCACCTGTTTCCGCAATCATATAGTCCGATACACCGACACCGAAGGTTGTAAGTGCGAGACCCGTTACATTCTGATTAGCTCTCAAAGTAACGGTGAGGAAGCTGAAAATGAGTCCCATAACCGCACCGCCGAGCATTGTTGCTATAATGGGAATAAACACGGCAAGAAAATAGTTTGCATCGGGGCCTGCAGCCGAAAGGTAAAGGTACTCGGCAAAGCATCCGCAGGATGCACCCACGCACATAACACCGGGAATACCGAGATTGAGGTGGCCTGACTTTTCCGTAATCGTCTCACCTGTTGAGCCGAAAAGGAACGCCATACCGAGTCTGATTGAGCTGACAAGAAAGGCTAACATTAATCATTCTCCTTTCTGTTTTTTGCTGAAAGAATTTTATACTGAAGGAAAAATTCACAACCGATGATAAAGAACAGAATAATACCCGTTACGATATCTGAAATAGCACTCGGGAGGCGGAAATCCGTTGAAACCTGACCTGCACCTCTCTGAAGGAAAACGATAAGGAAGGAGGTAAGCACCATATAAACAGGATTGAACTTACCGAGCCAGGAAACCATAATCGCAGTAAAGCCTCTGCCGTCAACGGTCGTTGTGCTGATTGTATGGTTTGTTCCGCCGACAAGAAGAAGACCTGCAATACCGCAAAGAGCACCCGAAACAACGAGAGTACGGACAACAACCTTGCGCACGTTGATGCCGATATACTTTGCAGTATTTTCACTCTCACCTACAACGGAAATCTCATAGCCGTGCTTTGTCTTTTTAAGGTAGATATAAACAATCAGGGTGAGTACCGCAACAATTATGATGTTGAGCAAATACGACTGTCCTGCAAGCACGGGAAGTCCGTGCTCGGGCATAGGTGCAAGAACACCTGAACCGCTTTTAACAAAATACTTGAGGAAGAAGGCAACAAACTGAATTGCCACGTAGTTCATCATAAGAGTGAACAGCGTTTCGTTGGTATTCCACATTGCCTTGAAGAAGGCAGGAATAACCGCCCACACAACGCCTGCAAGCACCGAAGCGGCAAGCATTACAAGAAGGAGCACGGGATAAGGCAGGCTGTCACCGAGGAACATCATAACCGCCGTGGTGGCAAGACCGCTGATAAGCACCTGACCCTCTGCACCGCAGTTCCAGAATTTCATTTTGAATGCCGGTGTAACCGCAAGCGAAATGCAGAGAAGAATTGCTATATTCTGCAAAAGACTCCAGATACGGAGTGATGAGCCGAACGCACCTGAAATCATTGAAGCATAAATCTGCAAGGGATTTTTACCCGTTAATAAGGTGATTACCACAGCCGATACAAGAAGCGCAGCAACAATTGCCGCCGCACGTACTAGAACGCTCTTATACCACACCATAGGCTCACGCTTAACAATATGGAAATTCAATTTTTTCATTATGCTTCACCTCCGTGTGCGGTACTCTTTGTCATAAGAAGACCGATCTCTTCCTTTGTTGCCGTTCTGGCATCAACCGTGCCCGTGATACTGCCCGAGCCGATGACGATAATTCTGTCACAAAGCTCAATAAGCACGTCGAGATCCTCACCGACGAAAATAACAGCAACGCCCTTTTCCTTCTGCTTGTTGAGAAGATTGTAGATTGTGTAGGATGCGCCGATATCAAGACCTCTTACGGGGTAAGCTGCCATAAGCACCGTGGGTGCTGCCGCAATCTCACGGCCGACAAGAATTTTTTGTATATTACCGCCCGAAAGTCTTCTGACGGGAGTTTTAGCGTCGGGAGTAACAACCTCGAGATCCTTGATAATCTTTTCTGCAAGGTCTCTCGGACCTTTTCTTTCAAGGAACATTGAATGTCCTTTACGGTAGGAACGAAGCATCATATTGTCAATGATATCCATATTACCTACAAGTCCCATACCGAGTCTGTCCTCGGGAACGAATGAAAGACGAACGCCGAGGTCGCGAATCTGCATAGGTGTTTTATCGCGAAGGTTATCGCACTCTCCCGTCTTGGGATTGTTGTAAAGAATTTCGCCCTCGTTCACCTTCTGAAGTCCTGCAATCGCTTCGAGAAGCTCACGCTGACCCGAGCCTGCAATACCTGCAATACCGAGAATTTCTCCCGAATGAGCGGTGAATGAAACGTTGTTGAGAATTTTGACACCCTCACGGTCAACGCAATTAAGGTTTTTGATTATGAGTCTTTCCTCGCAGTTTTTCGGCTCACTTCTTTCGATGTTAAGGCTAACCTTCTTGCCTACCATCATTTCCGTAAGAATTGCCTCGTCAGCCTCAGCCGTTCTGACTGTACCGACATATTCGCCCTTACGCAAAACAGCAACCCTATCAGACAGTGAAAGAACCTCGTGAAGCTTGTGAGTAATGATAATAATTGACTTGCCGTCATCCTTCATTTTACGAAGAACGCTGAACAGCTTTTGTGTCTCCTGCGGAGTGAGAACAGCCGTCGGCTCGTCAAGGATAAGAATATCCGCACCTCTGTAAAGCACCTTGATAATTTCTACCGTCTGCTTTTCTGAAACTGACATCTCGTGAATTTTCTTCATCGGGTCAACATCAAAGCCATAGCGCTCACTGATTTCTTTAACCCTGTTTGCCGCTGCTTTAAGGTCGAATTTTTCCTTGTTTTCAATGCCGAGAATTATATTTTCCGTGGCGGAAAAAACATCAACAAGCTTGAAATGCTGATGTATCATACCTATTTTGTATTTGAATGCATCTCTCGGAGAGCGGATGACAACCTCCTTGCCGTCAATAAAAATCTGTCCCTCATCGGGGAAATAGATGCCGGCAATCATATTCATAAGCGTGGTTTTGCCGCTTCCGTTTTCGCCGAGAATTGACAGAATTTCACCTGTATTAATTGACAGGTTGACATTTTTGTTAGCTGCCTTACCGCCAAAATATTTGCTTATATTCTTAAGCTCAATAGCTGCAGTTTCTGCCAAAATGTACTCCTCCTTTGCTTTTTAACGCTGAAAAAGCAACCTTCGTAAAGGTTGTTTTTTCAACGTTAAAACAAGAGTAAGCGGGACAAAGCTGTCCCGCTTATTCAATTTAACTGTTTAACCGTTTACGGCAGGAATCAGAACTTCTCGTTAAGAAGAGTGATGCCGTCGATTCTGAGATCGAAGTAAGGAGCTGAACGGTACTCTGACTCGTGGAAGAAGCCGTCAGCAACAACCTCTGTATCGGGCTGGAAAGCATCGTCTGTATCAACGTCAGCCTTGTAATTTTCAACAGCCTTGCCGCCAACTGTGAAGTTTGCTGTATCAAAGATGTTGAGCTTGCCTGCCTTGATATCCTCTACAAGAGCCTGAATCTTCTCGAATGTGCCTTCAGCAGCAACATCCTGATTGATGCCTGTGAGAACTACTGAACCTTCAGCGATACCGCCGCACCAGTCAGCGTCAATCTTCTCGCCCTTAACAACCTGGCCGATGATGTAGTTGTAGTACGGAGCCCAGTTGATTGCAGAAGAGATGATGAATGTCTCGTAGCAGGACTCATAAGTTGAACCGTTATATGAAACGTTGGGAATACCCTTAGCCTCGCAAGCACCGGGAGCACCCATTGAGTCAGCGTGCTGGCTGATAAGCTTACAATTACGTGCGATGAGAGCTTCAGCAGCATTCTTCTCTTCTGTTGCATCATACCATGAGCCTGTGAACTGAACGTCCATTGTAACTGTCGGGCATACGCTCTTTGCGCCGAGGTAGAATGATGTATAGCCTGAGATAACTTCAGCATAAGTGAAAGCACCTACATAGCCCATCTTTGCTTCTTCAGCAGTGAACTGACCTGCTTCGATCATTTCGTTGAGCTTGAGACCTGCTGCAACACCTGCAAGGAAACGACCCTCGTAGATTGATGCGAAAGCGTTGTGGTAGTTGTCAAGACCCTCTGTGTGAGCCTTTGTACCTGTTGCATGGCAGAACTGAACGTTCGGGAACTCCTTTGCAGCCTGAATCATAAAGTTCTCGTGGCCGAATGAGTTAGCGAAAACAATCTTACAGCCCTCTGATACGAGGTCCTTAGCTGCAACGTAGCATTCATTACCTTCGGGAATGTTTACTCTTACGATAACCTGCTCGTCAGTAAGCTTGAGAGCTTCCTTAATCTTATCAACTGCGTTGAGGAAGTTAAGGTCATAGGTTGAGTTTTCATCGTGAAGACAGATGAAGCCGATTTTGAAGTCAGCGGGAACTTCGTAATCAACATTGAGAGCAACCTCTGCGATCGGTGATTCGCTCATGCCCTTGGTCTTCTCGTCATCGCCGTTGCCGCCGCAAGCTGCAAGTGCGAAAACCATTACTGCAGCAAGAAGCAGTGCAATAATCTTTTTCATAATGTTTTTCCTCCGTTTTAATTTAAATTTATAGCTAAAAAATTGCTACCTGAAATAAATTATTCGCAGAAGGTAATTTTTCCGTCGTCTGTCATAGACTCGACTCTTGCAAGAGACTCGACGCGGATACCCTGCGAGCGGATGAGCTCGCCACCCTGCTGAAATGCTTTTTCAATAACGATGCCTGCGCCGACAATATGCGCACCTGCGGAATTGATAAGGCTGATAAGCCCCTGCAGAGCACAGCCCTGTGCAAGGAAATCGTCAATGATGAGAATACGGTCATCCTCGTTGAGGAACTCCTGCGAGACGATGACATCGTAAGTTCTGCCGTGAGTGAACGAGGTTATCGGAGTTGAATAAACGTCCGATGAAATGTTTTTGCCGAGAGTTTTCTTTGCAAAAACAACGGGAACGTCAAAGTACTGCGCAACGATACAGGCTATTCCTATACCCGAAGCCTCAATTGTAAAAATCTTATTGACCTGCTCGTCCTTAAAAAGGCGGTAAAACTCCTTACCGATTTCGTTAAGAAGCTTGACATCAACCTGATGATTGAGAAAACGGTCAACCTTGAGGACATTACCGGGAAAAACCTTGCCGTCCTTTAAAATTCGCTCTTCAAGTAATTTCATAAAAACTCTCCACACTACATAATGTTACACTTTGGGAACACTACGCCATATTTTGAAATGTATATATTTATTTTATCACATTATCGACTTTTGTCAACAAAATAGAAGTAAATAGAGCACAAATATGTAAACCTGAATTTGTTTGAAATTAACAACAATTTTTTCCTTTTTGTTCACAGAATATTAATATGGGTAGTTTAAAATAATGGTAATTGATTTATTGGAATTTTTATGTTAAAATTACCTCCTGAAGATTTGGAGTGATTCGGTTATGTCACATCTTATTGAACTTAAAGATGCTTATAAAATCTATAACCCCGGTGAAAACGAGGTCCGCGCACTCGACGGCGTTGACCTTTGCATTGACAGGGGCGAATTTGTTGCGATTGTCGGTCAGTCGGGCTCGGGCAAATCAACGCTGATGAATATGCTCGGTCTGCTTGACGTTGTTACCAGCGGAACGTACATCCTTGACGGTACGGACATTAACGATATGGATGACGATGAGCTGAGCGCCATCCGCAATCAGGAAATCGGATTTATTTTCCAGGGCTTCAACCTCATCCCCAGCCTTACGGCAAAGGGCAACGTTGAGCTTCCGCTGATTTACCGCGGTATGAAGCAGGAGGAAAGAGACAGACTTTCCACGGAAGCACTCACGCGTGTAGGTCTTGAGAAAAGAATGAATCACCTGCCGAACGAAATGTCGGGCGGTCAGCAGCAGAGAGTTGCAATCGCGCGTGCCGTTGCGGCAAAGCCACCCGTTATTCTTGCCGACGAGCCGACAGGTAACCTCGACTCAGCTTCGGGTAAAGAGGTTATGCGCATTATCAACGAGCTGTGGTCAGAGGGCAGGACGGTTATCCTCATCACCCACGATGATAAGATTGCGTCAAAGGCTCACAGAGTTATCAGAATCAGCGACGGCAAGATTATAGAGGATTATTCTAACGAGGATATAGAGCCTGATATCAGATAAAATTTACAGACTTGTGAAACGAAACACAAGTCTGTTTTTTTAGCACTACTTTTTCATAATAAATTCAAGCTTGCCGCCTGCCGTAATTTCATCATAAGTGATGCTTGTACCCTCAAGCTTTTCACCGTTAAGATAGATTTCTTTAATATATGGATATTCAAGCGGGTCTTTGTCGCATTTCACGCTGAAGGTATCGGATACCCTGCAGGTGTGATATTTTTCATTGAGCTTAAACTCGTATGATTTAAACAGCGGTGAGTTAATTTCGTAAACGGGCACGCTCGAACAAACCTGTGCAAGGCCCATAGCGGACAGCACATACCACGCGGAAAGCTGACCGACATCCTCGTTACCGCAGAAGCCGAAAGCTCCCAAACGGTAGGCTTCCTTTTGAACACGGCGTGTCCAATACTGTGTACGCTCGGGCATACCGAGACAGTTGAAATAGTGTGTAAGATTATGGCACGGCTCGTTTGAATGGTTATAGTCATCATTCCAGAGTGCAGAAAAATCTGCTTTTTCAAAAAACTTTTCGAGCAAATCAATAAAACGCTCTCTGCCGAAAAGCTCCGCAAGACCGGCAATATCATAAGGCACAAACCACGACTGCTGGTAGATATTGCTTTCCACACAGCCGTCCGTATCATATTCAAACTCGTCAAGAGGCATAAATCTGCCGTCCCTGTATCTCGGTCCCATAAAGCCCGTTTCGGGATTATAATTGACGGGATATTTTTTTGCAACATTATAGAAAAATTCTGCATCTTCATCCTTACCAAGAGCCTTTGCAAGCACAGCAAGAGTGAAATTGCTCAAAAGCTCCTCAAGAGTTACACTCAAATGCTCGGGTTTGAAGCCTTTTTCATTAAAGAATTCGCAATCCTCACGCAGACATTTGAAGGGCTTGCCGAAAAGCTCCTTCGCTCCGACAGAGCCTGCTTTTGCGATTTCATATACCTTTTCAATATCATAATTGCGGATTCCCTTTATGTAAGCATCGGCAATGATATTAATAGCAGGGTCACCTACCATACAGTTAGAAGCAATGCCGAGGAGCTCCCAGCGCGGAAAAGATTCGTTTTTAGCAAGGGCAATGCTTAAAAGCGAGTTAATCTCATCATTCACCGTTTCAGGGTCAATAAGAGTAAGGAGCGGAAATTCACTGCGAAAAACATCCCAACCGCTGAAAACAGTTCGTTGGATATAATCCGTATCCTTTTTGATTGTTCCGTCTGCCGCCGTATATCTGCGGTCAACATCGGCACATATTCTCGGGTCAAGCAGAGTATGGTAAAGACAGGTATAGAAGAGTATTTTATCTGTTTCGTTGTCGGTATCAATAGCCACGCAGGAAAGTGCCTTTTCCCAAGCTTCAACCGCCTGAGCATAGATTTCATCAAAGGCTTTGCCGCTTACCTCCGCAAAATTTTTCCTCGCTCCGTCAGGATCAACATAAGAAATTGCGGTTTTGAGGGTTACCTTTTCGTCAGTATCGAATGTCAGAATAAGTCCTAAATCCTCGCACTCTTTTTCGTTTTCAAATTCAATAAATTCTTCTTCCGAGAAAAATTCTGCTTTTTTGTAAGGAACGGAAAGCTCACAGCAAAAATGGAGCTTATACTCAATTTTACCGTGACCGTGACCGAAGCCGCCGCCCTTGGGAGAAAACTCAAGCACACCCTCGAGATGAGTTGCATCAATGATTTTCACCTTGACATTGTCAGCTTTACCGCCGATTCGGCGTGAAAAATTAAAAATAAGCTTTTTTTCATCGGTATCGGGATATGTAAATTCAAGCACACCGCAATGAGGAGTTACCGTTGCCCTTGCAAAAACTGAATATCTGTCGAGAAACACGCTGTAACAGCCTGCAGTTACCTTTTCCTTTTCGTGAGTAAAGCCTGATTTCCAGCCCTCTTTTCCTTTTTTGAGCGGAAAAAATTCGTTCGTTCCGCTGCGGAGGTCAGTTTCTCCCGTTACGGGCATTACCTGAAGATTGCCGAGGTCGCCGTACCAGCCGATGCCGCTCATACGGTTAAAGCTGAAGCCTTCAATCGTATTCTGACAGTAGTTGTAGCCCGTACCGTTATCGCCGCCCGTTACGGTATCTGCGCAAAGCTGAACACATCCGCCGGGCAGACACGCACCCGGATGTGTTTTTCCTCCGCCGTGAGAATAATCAGAATCCTCGTCACCGACATTTCCTATTGTCGGGTCAATATATTTTGTAAGTTGCATCGTTTTTATCCCTTTAATATTTTCTTGAAAGCTGATTTTCAGCTTCTTCTCTTGTAATCTTGCCTGCGTTGCAGTCAGCCATAATCTGCACATCCTTGTCGTTGAGCTTATAGAGCATCCACACAAGGTACGAGCACAGATAACCGATTGCGGGAACCATTACATAAACGAACCACAGAACATTAAGTGCGTGGGGTGACTGCTGAACGTTGAGCTCCTGAAGCTGCTCGAAGTTTTCAGCCTCAACGGTAATCCAGCCCGTATACTCAAGTCCCATCCACAGCAGGCTGACCGAGCCCGAAATCGCACCCGTAAGCTTACACATAAAGGTCTGGATTGCGAAGGTGATGCCCTTTGCATCAATGCCTGTTTTGTATCTGCCGTATTCGGCACAGTCGGGAGTGAACATAAACAGGACAACGCCGAAAATTGCCTGCGGAATTGAGCGCAGAGTGGAAAGAATTGCAAATGCCGCGATGCTCTTATAGCCGACAAGCCACATAATCACACTTAAAATAATTGTAAGAAGTGTGCTGAGCTTAAAGAGCTTCATTTTGTCGATTTTTGTAAGAATCTTCGGTGTGAGAAGTGAAAGGATAATTGACGGTGCAACGCCGAGTGCGCCGACAACAAGTGAAAACAATGTATTGTTGAAGAGGTAGAACGATACCCAAAGATTAAGAGCTCCTGCGATATTCACGCTCGAATAGAAGAAAAAGCCGATGTAGAAGATGAGGAGATATTTATTTTTAAAAAGATAAGAGAACATACCTCTTACGGTAAAGCTTTCATCCTCCTGCGGCGGAGTGTAGCGTTCCTCGAGCTTCAGGCAGGACGGAAGCATAGTTATAAATGCAATAATTGCAACAACGAGAGCAACAACGGTATAATTACTGCCTACCTTTTCGGAGATGAGAACCGTTACGACGACCGTTGTAACCGTGCTTCCCGCGCCGCCCCAGATGCTCTTGTAGCTCATCATTGCATTACGCTCTGCGATATTCTTTGTCATAGACGTGATAATACCGTAAATGGGCACATCGCACAAGGTATAAACAGAATCCCATATAAGATAGCTGATCGCGAACCAGACAAGCTTCGTAGTACTGCTCGACCTGAACGGTGCGGCAAACATCAGCACGGTGGTAACGGTTATGAGCACAAGCGACATACGAAGCCACGGAAGATATTTCTTTCCGCTTTTAAACTTGACCATATCAAAGATGACACCAAAGAGGCAGTCATTGACAGCATCCCAGATTTTAATGGCAAGCATTATTCCCGTTGCTTTGGTAAGGTCAACACCGATTAACATAAAATATGTAGTAAGATACGAAGTGACGAGCGCATAAATCGCATTCTGACCGAGGAAAAATGCATAATAGCTCTTTCTCTCAATCGGATTTGTAGCCCATCCTGAAGGAGTTTCTTTGAATACTTTTCTTATTAAATCCACAGTACCTCTCCTTTTGTTTGATACATTAATTATATCAACTGTCGTTGTGAAAATCAATACCGCAAAACTATTGCAAAAACCAATATTTTTTGGTATAATATAAAAAACAAAAATTAACTGCCACCGGGTAGTGTGATGCTTTGCATCCGTTTGCATTTCGTTAGGTCTTTGAAGAAATGCAAGGCGGGTGTTATTTTTTTGGAGTGGTTTTATGAATATTCTAAAAGCATTAAAAAGTCTGACAAAATTCGAGATATGCCTCTGGGCGGTGTCCGTTGCGGTAATTACGGTTTCCTTTTTCCTTTCAAAGGGCGGTGACGTGCTGTCGTTCATCGCATCGCTCATCGGAGTTACATCGCTTATTTTCCTCGCAAGAGGCTTTGCATTCGGGCAGATTCTGATGATTATTTTCAGCACGGTTTACGGTATAATTTCCTTTCGCTTCAGCTATTACGGCGAGATGCTGACCTACATCGGGATGACCTTGCCGATGGCTGTCGTGTCGCTCGTTTCTTGGATAAGGCATCCTTACAAGAAAAGTGCCGAGGTTGAAGTTAGCAGGCTTAACAAAAAGAAAATCGCTTTTATTGTTATTTCGTCCGTTGCCGTTACCGTTGCATTTTATTATATTCTCAAAGCTTTTAACACCGCAAACCTTCTGCCGAGTACCGTTTCTGTGCTAACAAGCTATATTGCCGCAACTCTGACAGCCTTCCGCAGTCCGTATTTTGCGCTCGGCTACGCCTGCAACGACCTTGTACTGATTGTGCTTTGGGTGCTCGCGGCAATTGAGGATTTTTCTTACCTGCCGATGGTTATGTGCTTTGCGGTATTTTTTGTCAACGATATGTACGGCTTTATCTGCTGGAAAAAGATGGAGAAAAGACAGGAAATTTGCTCTTGATTTATTGACAAGATTTTAAAAATTATATTAAAATAGTTATGTAAGTTTATCAGGAGGTTTTCTTTATGAAAAAAGCTTTCAGAGTAATTTCAATAATTCTCGTTATATCAATTATAACAGGCATTACTGCTTTTGCGGAATCGGGCTATGTCTATGACGAAGGCACGCTTGCCGCTTTTGCACCTGAATGGGAGAAAATTCAGGCGGACGAAACTGTTATTTCAATCACCCCCGGCGGTGAGATCGGTGAGATGCGCTTTGCGTGGCTTTCGGCAGAGAATGATACAGACGTTGCATTTAAGATTTCTGAAAATACCGATATGACAGGCGCAAAAGAAGTTGAAGTTAAAGTAACAGATGCGATTGACAGCTACAATTCAAACAAGGTGACCGTTACGGGACTTGAAGAGGGCAAAACATATTATTATTCATACACCGAAAACGGTGTATGGAGTGAGGCGGCGGCTTTCACCGTTCAGCCTGACGATGAATTTACCGTGCTTTTTGTTTCCGATGCGCAGATAGGTCGTTCGGGTGACGAAACGCTCACCGAGGTGCTTATCCGTGACACCTGCGGTTGGAATTACACTGTTGAAAAGATGCTCAAGCAATATCCCGATGCGGCTTTTGCGATTTCGGGCGGCGACCAATTCCAGTCTCCCGACAGCATTACACAGATGAAGGCTTACCTTTCCCCCGAAAAGCTCCGTTCCCTGCCCGTTGCTAATACAATCGGTAACCACGATGACGATTCGACGCTTTACGGCGACATATTCAACAATCCGAACGAGGTTTTTGAGCTTTTTGCAAGCGATGCGGGCACAGGCTATTACTACTCTTACGGCGATGCTCTTTTCATCACAATCAATTCGAACAACACTTCACTCGGAGACACGGCAAGGGTTCTGCGCAAGGCAACAAAGGCTTATCCCGATGCAAAGTGGCGCGTTGTTACGATGCACCACAATCCTTATTCCGCATCTTTAAGCGATGATGATTTTTCTGATGAAAGATTCCTTTTCTCATCACTTTATGACCGATATGACATTGACCTTGTTTTAAGCGGTCACGACCATTTGTATTCACGCACCGAGGTTATGTTCGGCGGAAAAGCGAGTGACGGCGAGGGCACGGTTTACGTGCAATCCTCATCTGCTTCGGGCAGTAACTACGACCCGCTTCCCGAGGAGACCGCTTCGTTTATCGTCTCCGCCTTTGACGTGAGAGTGCCGACATACACCGCTTTTGAGTTTACCGATGACGCGATTATCGGCACAACCTACCGCACGGACAGCGATGAAATAATTGACACCTTTGAGGTTGAGGACAATACAACAGAGTTCAGACTTCCTGTTTTTTCGGTGATTGTTTCGATGTTCAGGACGTTGTTTTCGATGATATAAGATTTTATATTATCAATCCTCAGTCCTTCGGACAGCTCCTTTCCAAAGGAGCCTGAAATAAGTAAATACAGCAAAAACCGTAGCAGGATATAAATCTTGCTACGGTTTTTTGTTAAATGTTCTGTTTTTGAAGGGTTAGCACACATCTATGTTTTCGTGCATTCCCTAATCAATAATCTTTAGATTTTCCACACTTTGAACATTTTTTCATAATCAAACCTGTAAAGTCACCGCCACATGAAGTGCACTTATTTTCCTTCATAAAATATTCCTTTTTGATTTCTTCTATAGGTCTTCCCAATTCGTGTTGATATACCTCAAAAGAGCCCTCCGAAGTAACTAGTGTTATTTGTTTGGAACAAGGATAAAACGCATTTGAACCGATTTCAATCGTACCTCCGGATCTAGCTATTTTTGTCAAATTATCGCAACCCATAAATGCACTTTCTTCAATACGTTTCAAACTTCTCGGGAAAGTCACACTTGTAAGGCTTCGGCAATTAAAAAACGCACTTTGTTCAATACAAACTACACCTTCTGGGATAGTAATATCTTTAAGCTTTATACAATTATTGAAAGTCCCTTGACCAATACTTTGTAAACTAACTGGGATTGTAACAAATTCCAAGTCTGAGCAATCCGCAAAAGCTTGATATTGGATTGTCGTTACTCCATTAGGTATTCTTAAAGTTTTCAAACTGACACAACCAATAAAAGCTTCGCCATATATCTTTTTTAAACCACTAGAAAATTCTATATTTTTCAAGTATCTACAATATGCAAACGCAGAAGAACCAATACTCGTTACACTACTAGGCATTTTAACGGATTCAATAGATAGTCCTTTAAAAGCCTCCCCACCAATATCCTTGACATTGTCAGGTATAATAACATCAACAGACTCTCCATTATATTTTTCAAGAACGCCTCCCCTAATTTCAAAATCTTTCTGTGAGTATACATTCACAGTATCAGCAGTTATATTTGTAACATTATTTATATAGTTATGCACAATGGCATCTTTCACAACATATGGCTTACCACAATATTCACAAATAGCAGCATCTTTGTTGCTGTCGACAGTCAAATTTGCTCCGCAAGACGGACAATCAAGAGGTATCAACGGCATAAATACACTTCCTTTTTCTTTGAATAAAATATATTGGTACGTTCTATATATTAGCTTAACTTGCTACATATCTACTAATCATTTGAATTATATCACAGTATATTTTCACTGTCAACAAAGCAAAAACGGCAAGGATAACTTCCCTGCCGTCGATTTTTTAGTCTTCCATTTCCCAGTTGTGCCATACGTTCTGGACGTCGTCGTTGTCCTCGAACATATCGAGCATCTTGGTCATATTTGTGATGTCGTCTTCGCTTGTAAGCTTGGTATAAGTTGAGGGTACATACTCAACCTCTGCCTGAAGGAATGAGTAGCCCTTTGCTTCGAGCTCGTCACGGACAGCGCCGAGGTCGTTCGGCTCTGTGCGGATTTCGAATACGCCCTCTTCGTCTGTAATGAAGTCTGTTGCGCCTGACTCGAGTGCATCCTCCATAAGCTTCTCTTCGTCAACGTCCTCTGCCTCAATCATAATTACACCGCAACGTGTGAACATAAACGAAACGCATCCGCTCTGACCCATATTTCCGCCGTACTTGTCAAAGTAGTGACGGACATCGCCTGCTGTACGGTTACGGTTATCCGTAAGAGCTTCAACGATAACTGCGATACCTGACGGGCCGTAGCCTTCGTACATAATCTCTTCGTAGTTGTCTGCGTTACCTTCGCCTGCTGCCTTCTTGATGATACGCTCGATGTTATCGTTAGGCACGTTGTTTGACTTTGCCTTTGCGATTACGTCCTTGAGCTTTGTATTAACTGACGGGTCGGGGCCGCCGTTCTTAACAGCAACAGCAATTTCACGACCGATTTTTGTGAAGATTTTTGCTCTTGCGCCGTCTGTTTTTTCCTTTTTGCGCTTAATGGTACTCCATTTTGAATGTCCTGACATATTATCACCATTTCTAAATAAATTTCAACTCAAAGATTATATAACAAGCAGGAGGATTTGTCAATTATTATCTGTATTATGCTTTACTTATTTCTTTTTTCGTGATATACTACAACGGATTTTATCAGGAGGGGTTGCCTTATGACAACTGCTAAAAATTTAAACAAAAGGTGGTTTTACCTCGCAACAGGCGTTTTTGCGATGCTTTTTTCGGGCGTTCTGTATGCGTGGTCAATTCTAAAAATACCTTTCAAAGAATCTTTCGGTTGGAATGATTCCGTCCTTGCCTTCAACTTTACGCTGACGATGTGCTTTTTCTGCCTGGGTGCGTTTTTCGGCAGTCTTATCTGCAAGAAAATCGGCCCGAAGGTAACACTCATTATCGCAGGTGTGCTTGTGGGCATCGGCTTTGTTTGGACGGGTATGCTCGGCAGTAATATGCCGTATCTTATCTACCTGACTTATGCGATTCTTGCAGGTACGGGCATCGGTATTTCTTACAACGTTGTGGTTTCAACCGTGTGCTCGTGGTTTCCCGATAAAAAGGGATTCTGTTCAGGCTGTCTGATGATGGGCTTCGGTGTAAGCACTCTGCTCCTCGGAAACACTATAAGCGTGCTTTTTGAAAATCCTGACTTCGGTTGGAGTAAAACTTACATATTGCTCGGTGCAGTTATTGCGGCTGTGCTGATTGTTGCCGGAATTATCCTTCGTCTGCCGACGGCTGACGTTACCTTCCCCTCCCCCGCAAAGAAAAAGTCTGTCGGTAAGGAAGCTTTTGAGGTAAGAGATTTTTCAACTGCTCAGATGCTTAAAAGCTTTACCTTCTGGCGCGCATTCGTATGTATGGCTTTCATCACGGCTGTCGGCAATTCGGTTATCAGCTTTGCAAGAGACCTTGTAATTTCCGTTGATGCCGCGCCCGCACTTGCGACAACGCTCGTCGGTGTGCTTTCCGTATGCAACGGTCTCGGCAGAATCCTTACGGGTGCCGTTTATGATGCACTCGGCAGACGCACGACAATGATTTCGGCAAACATCCTGACAATCGTTGCGGCAGGAATTACACTTATTGCTGTCGTAATGCATTCCCTTCCCGTGTGCATCATCGGTCTTTGCCTTACAGGTCTTTCCTACGGCTCGTGCCCGACGATGACATCGGCTTTTACTGCTTCCTTCTACGGTCAGAAGTATTTTTCAACAAATTACAGCCTTACGAATTTTAATCTTATCGCAGCGGCTTTTATTGCAAATTTCTCAAACAGTCTGCTTTCTTCAAGCGGAGGCTACACGACACCGTTCATTATGCTTCTCGTGCTTGCAGTTTGTGCACTCGGACTTAACTTTTCGATAAAGAAACCGTAAAAAATTACAACAAAAACTCTTGCATTATTTAATTGTATATGATAGAATAGCAGGAGTTAATGCGATGAAAAAGAGAGTACGCATCCCGATACATTCAGAGAGAATGACCATTTGCTGAAAGGTCATTTATGCGTAAGGTTGCGGAAGTTCACTTTGGAGCAGCACAGTTGAAAGCAGTAGGCTGTGACGGGTCACCTCCGTTAAAGGGTGCAAGAGTGTTTGCTCAGGCAAAAATAAGGGTGGTACCGCGGAGTTTTCGACTTCGTCCCTTCTGTGGGACGGAGTCTTTTTTATTTGTAACCCCCGATTAAATTTCTGTCACGATCCTCAGCGGCTATTTTTCCGCCATAAGCGCCAAAAATACTCGTTAATACACAAAGTATTGCCTGCGTTTTTTGACACTTCCGGCAAAAAACTATCACGCTGATAATCGCAACTCAATTTAATCGGTGATTACTTGAGTCCCAAGTTTAATAATGTGATTAAAATACAAGAAAGGTGAAAACAATGAAACAGCAGCTTGAAAACATCAAGGCTCAGGCAGTCGAAATGGTTGCCGGCGCTCAGGACCGTGCCGAGCTTGACGCTATCCGTGTTAAGTTCCTCGGTAAAAAAGGTGAGCTTACTGCTATCCTCAAGCAGATGGGTAAGCTTTCCCCTGAAGAAAGACCCGTTATGGGTCAGCTTGCTAACGAGGTAAGAAGCGAAATTGAGGCTCTTATCGCTGATGCAACAGAAAAGGTTAAGAAAATCGAAATGGAAAAGGCTCTTGCAAAAGAGACTCTTGACGTTACAATCCCCGGCACTCCGAACAGAATCGGTCACAAGCATCCGCTTTCAATCGTTCTTGACGAGGTTAAGGATATCTTCTTCGGTATGGGCTTCAACATTGCAACAGGACCCGAGGTTGAGTGGGATTACTACAACTTTGAAGCACTCAACATTCCGAAGGATCATCCTGCAAGAGATACGCAGGACACTTTCTACATCACAGAAAATATGCTTCTTCGTACACAGACATCTCCGATGCAGATCCGTGTTATGGAAAAGGAGCAGCCGCCCATCCGCATCATCGCACCCGGCCGTGTTTTCCGTTCGGATGCAGTTGACGCAACCCACTCTCCCCTCTTCCACCAGATCGAGGGTCTTGTAGTTGACAAGGGCATCACAATGGGCGACCTCAAGGGTTGTCTTGAAACATTTGCTAAACAGCTTTACGGTGAGAACACTAAAATCAGACTCCGTCCTCACCACTTCCCGTTCACAGAGCCTTCATGCGAAATCGACGTTTCCTGCTTCCGCTGCGGCGGCAAGGGATGCCCGATGTGTAAGGGCGAGGGCTGGATTGAAATCCTCGGCGGCGGTATGGTACACCCGAAGGTACTCAAGACGGGCGGTATCGACCCCGAGGTTTACAGCGGTTTTGCTTTCGGTATGGGTCTTGAAAGACTTGTTATGTTCAGATTCAACATTGATGATATGCGTCTTTTATATGAAAATGACGTAAGATTTCTCAGCCAGTTTTAAGGAGGTGCTTTAAAGATGATTTTATCAAAGAAATGGGTCAAGGATTACGTTGACTTTAATGCTACTGACAAAGAATTCGCCGATGAAATGACTCTTTCGGGCTCCAAGGTTGAGGGCTTCGAGGTCGAGGGCGCAGAGCTTAAGAATATTGTTGTAGGTCACATCGAAGCAATCGAGCATCATCCCGATGCTGATACACTCTGGGTCTGTCAGCTTGACGTAGGCAAGGAAGAGAACATTCAGATCGTTACAAGCGCACAGAATCTCAAGGTCGGCGACTACGTTCCCGCCGCTCTTCACAAGTCTGTTGTTGCAGGCGGTCACAAGATTGAAAAGGGCAAGCTCCGCGGTGTTGCAAGCCACGGTATGATGTGCTCCGTTGCAGAGCTCGGACTTACAGTTCACGACTTCCCCTACGCTATTGAGGACGGCATTTTCGTTCTCGGCGACGATTGCAAAAAGGAAGTCGGTATGGATATCCGCGAGGCAATCGGTCTTAACGATACAGTTACGGAATTTGAAATCACATCAAACCGTCCCGACTGTCTTTCAGTTATCGGTCTTGCAAGAGAGGCTGCAGCTACCTTCAAGACAGAGCTTAAGGTAAACGAGCCTGTTGTTAAGGAAGGTCACGGCGACGTAAACGATATGCTCAAGGTGCAGATTGACGAGCCGTCAAAGTGCTACCGTTATGTCGGTGCAGTTGTTGAAAACGTAAGAGTCAAGCCCTCTCCCCTCTGGATGAGAGAGAGACTCCGCGCAAGCGGTGTTCGTGCAATTAACAATATCGTTGACATCACAAACTACGTTATGCTCGAATACGGTCAGCCGATGCACGCTTTTGACCTTCGCTACCTCGACGGTAATCAGGTTATCGTCAGAAACGCAAAGGCAGGCGAAACAATCACAACTCTTGACGGCGAGGAAAGAGCACTCACGGAAGAAATGCTCGTCATCGCCGATGCTAACAAGCCCGTTGCCGTTGCAGGTGTTATGGGCGGTGAATACAGCGGTATTATGGACGACACAACAACTATCGTTTTTGAGTCTGCTTGCTTCAACGGCGCATCCGTAAGAAGAACGGCAAAGGCTCTCGGTATGAGAACCGAGGCTTCTTCAAGATACGAGAAGGAGCTCAATCCGCACTCCTGCGACACCTGCCTTAACAGAGCACTCGAGCTTATCCAGCTTCTTGATGCAGGTGATGTCGTAAACGGTGTTGTTGACTGTAATAAGGTTACTAAAGAACAGACTGTTCTTGATTTTGAGCCCGATTGGGTTAATGAATTTATCGGCATTGACGTTTCCGCAGACGAGCAGAAGAAGATGCTCGAGGCTATCGACTTTGAGGTTAAGGACGGCAAAATCTACGTTCCTTATTTCAGAAACGATATTGAGCACAAGGCTGACGTTGCAGAGGAAATTGCACGCTTCTATGGCTATGCTAACATCCCCAACAGCCCTCTCCGCGGTGAAGCAAAGGCAAAGCTTACACCTGCACAGGTGCTTACAAAGCTTGTTGACTCAACACTTCTTTCCTGCGGTCTTACCGAAATCTGCACATATTCCTTCGTAAGCCCGAAGACACTTGACAAAATCCGCATTCCTGAGGACAGCGAGCTCCGCAAGCTTGTTGTAATTTCAAATCCGCTCGGCGAAGAGACAAGCGTTATGCGTACAACTTCAATCCCCTCAATGCTTGAGGTGCTTGCAAGAAACTACAACAACCGCAACCTTGAGGCATATCTCTACGAGATCTCAACGGAATACATCAGCCGCGGTACAGAGGAGCTTCCCGTTGAGAAGCAGTCTGCTGTTATCGGTATGTACGGCAAGAACGCCGACTTCTATACCCTTAAGGGTACTGTTGAGGAGCTTCTTGAAAAGGTTGGTCTTACCGACTACGACGTTGTTCCCGTGAATGACAACCCGACCTTCCACCCCGGACGCTGTGCAAAGCTCACTGTCGGTGACAAGGAGCTTGCAGTTCTCGGTGAAATTCACCCGATTGTCAACGAAAGCTACGGCTTCGGCACAAGAGTTTACGTTGCAAGCGTAAGTATGGAGGTCATCGCTGAATTCCGCAACGCTAACAAGACGTACACTCCGCTTCCGAAGTTCCCCGCATCAACACGCGACCTTGCTTTCGTTTGCGAAAAGGCACTCACCGTTCTTACACTTGAAAAGGCAATCAAGAAGGCTGTCGGCGCAATTCTTGAGGACATCACTCTCTTTGATATCTACGAGGGCTCACAGATTCCCGAGGGTATGAAGAGCGTTGCCTTCAACCTCAAGCTCCGCGCAAAGGATCATACTCTCAACGACGAAGAGGCTGATTCCGCCGTTAACCGTGCAATCGATGCACTCAAGGAGCTCGGAATTACGCTCAGAAACTAAAAATTTTACATTTACTTTAAATTTTCCACTTGTTATCCTGTTAAAGATAGTATATAATAGGGATTAATATATCGGAGGTGTTCACAATGACAGATAAAACCATTCAGTTCACAATCAAGGAAGACCACGAGCGTGAAATGAAAGCCACGCTGAATACTGTGTATAACGCTCTGAAAGAAAAGGGCTACAACCCTATCAGTCAGATCGTCGGCTATATTCTTTCCGAAGACCCGACTTATATCACAACGCACAACAACGCAAGAAGTCTTATCAGACGAATCGACAGAGACGAGTTGTTGCAGTCCCTGGTCAAGAACTATCTTAAGGATTAAGAGAGGTATTATACAATGGCAAAGAAAAACGCTAACAAGTTCCTTGAATATCGAGGCAAGCCTCTTGTACGCTGCGGCAACACAATCTACTACGGCAATATGAATGACCCGTACGTGATTATGCTCCAGATTACAAGCACAAAGACTTTTAACGATATGGAGATTGCTGACAGAGTTCTCATTCAGCTTCTCAATACTGACCCCGATTGCAGACCGCGTGACCGCATTGTTAAGAAGAGCGAGAAAAAGGGTCTTTACAACGCGATGGACATCGGCACAATCTGGCTCGAAAGAGCACTTGAAAAAGGAACGGCATAAACAAGACAAACCACCGGAATTCAATGAACATGTCAAGTAAAAGTAGACAGTAAAAACCACTAATTATCCAAACCCTTGTTCAATTCTGTATTGAACAGGGGTTTTGTAATTAAGTTTGTAGATGTTATTATCAATCTCGGTTCTTTGGACTGATTTTTAAATAGTCCGGGAAATTGGGGTTTGTCGTGCAAAGTCTTTGACTTTGCAATGATATATCCGCAATGCGGATATGATGAATGATGTTCGCTTCGCGAATGATGTGTTTGCGTTGCAAACATTAAGGGGCTGCGCCGCTTTTTATAAAATCCTCCCGTCACGGCTACGCCGCGCCACCCTCCTTTAGGCAAGGAGGGCAAGGCAAGAATTACAGTTGATCGCGTAGGGACGGGCGTCCTCGACCGTCCTGAAAAAAAACAGAATCCACGGATGGTCCGGGAGGCCCATCCCTACACACACTGAGATAGTTTGTGCTACATCTACACCCCGACAAATTAAATTTTGTACTGATTTAAAGGGACGTCGAGGCGCAGTCCCCGACGAAATGAATTAACATTCGGGACAAAACAAGTGTCATTTTCAAAGATACAAATGAATTAAAAACTGTTTATATCAATTTCTTTCGGAAGTGAAAAAATGAAAAAAATAAACTCAATAAGGCTGATGTTCACCTTTGCGGGGTGCTTTCTCGGCGCAGGATACGTTTCGGGTCAGGAGCTGTGGCAATTCTTCGGCTCGTTCGGAAAAATCGGACTTGTCGGAATGGCGGTTGCCGCGGTGCTTCTTTCCGCGTTTGGGATTGTGCTGACACGATACGTACAGCTTACGGGCATCAGCGATATGGACAAGGTCGTTATAAAAAAGGATATCAAGGCATTGCGCTTTATTTTCGTACTGCTCGAGGTGTTTTTCCTCTTCGGTGTGTTCGTGATTATGACCGCCGGTGTCGGCGCAATGCTTGAACAGGTTTTCGGAATAAATCCGCTTGTCGGCTCGGCTGTTTTTGCCGTGCTTGTGGGGCTTGTGGCAGTTTTCGGAATGAGCGGTATGGTGACGGCTTTTTCAGTTACAGTTCCGTTGCTTGTGATTATGTCAGCGGTAATTTTTGCGGTTTCGGGTGTAAAAAAAGGCTTTTCGAGCATTGATTTCAGCGTGAGCACAAACGAAAATCCGCTGTTGCAGAATTGGCTCATATCGGCGGTTGTTTTTGTTTCGTATAATCTTTTCGCTTCAATCGGCATACTGACGCCCATAGGCAAAGAGGTGAAAACCAAACGCACACTTTACGCGGGAATTATCGGCGGAGGAGCCTTGCTTCTGCTCATAGCATTGGGAATAATGCTGACTATGGCGATGAATCCCGATTCGGTTACCGCACAGCTACCGATGCTTGCGGCGGCACAGAGCATCAGCCCCGTTTTCACCTTTATTTTTGCATTACTTCTTTTCGGCGGTATGTTCGGGACGTCGGTTTCGAGCGTTTTCGCAATTGATGAGTTTGTGAAAGCGCGGTATAATGTGGGCAGAAAGGTTTCGGTTATAATTATTTTTGTTATTTCCATCCTCGCTTTTATCGGCAGTATTTTCGGTTTTGATAAGCTGATTGGTGTTGTTTATCCCGTTTGCGGTTACCTCGGTGTTGCCGCATTGGTGCTGATAGTTGTGAATTTTGTGAGAATCAGAAAAGATAAATAAAATCCGGCGGGAGCAAGCCCCCGCCCTACCGCGAAAATTACAATATCATCTGTTATCAAACAATCCCTCCACCACTTCGTGGTCCCCCTCCCTTTAGGGCAAGGGAGGCTGTAAAAACTTTAGATTTGCAAAAAATTAAGCCGTAGCGTGTGCTACGGCTTTTGGTTTATGGCTTTAGCCAGTTGAGGGAGGAACGACCGAAACAGACAACCACCCGCTATGCGGGTGGGGAATAAAAGTTATACAAAAATTCTCCAATCTAGTAGAATAAGGGTGTTCAGGTCTTATTGAAAAAGAAAGGAGAAT